>NZ_APNH01000003.1 GCF_040361275.1 Salinisphaera sp. T31B1
TGAAGGCGGCCGCACCGTCGGTGCCGGCGTCGTTACCAAGATCACCGCCTGAGGCAGTTAGATCATCATGGCAGCTAGTCAGAATATTCGTATCCGACTCAAGGCGTTCGATCACCGTTTGATCGACAAGTCCGCCCGCGAGATCGTCGAGACCGCCAAGCGCACGGGGGCCCAGGTTCACGGGCCGATTCCCCTGCCGACGCGCAAGGAGCGGTACACGATCCTGATTTCACCGCACGTCAATAAGGACGCACGGGATCAGTACGAGATCCGTACGCACAAGCGGATGATGGATATCGTGGAGCCGACGGAGAAGACCGTCGACGCGCTCATGAAGCTCGATCTGGCTGCGGGCGTGGACGTCCAAATTAAATTGCAGTAAGACGAGACAAAGCGGGCTCGGTCTGTTATAGTCCGCGCCCCTGGAGAACGAAGCCCGCTGCCACGCGGGCTTCGTTCACTGGATATAACCAAACTTGAACTGTCGCCCCCTCTAGCGAGTGGCGATAAGCGAGAAGGTATTTCAAACATGGCTATTGGATTGGTGGGTCGCAAGCGCGGCATGTCTCGCGTGTTCGACGAAAATGGCGTATCCGTGCCCGTTACGGTCGTCGAAGTCGAGCCGAATCGCGTTGTACAGAAGAAAGACGTGGATACAGACGGCTATCGTGCCGTTCAGGTCACCACGGGTGAGCGTCGCGCGAGCCGTGTCACACAGGCGCGTGCCGGCCATTTCAAGAAGGCGGGCGTAGAAGCCGGTCGCGGGCTGTGGGAGTTCCGGGTCGACGGGGAATGGCCGACCATTCCCGGCGCCGCTCCGCAGCCGACCGGTGACGACGAGCAGCCCGCCGAGGCCGAGCAGGTCGAGATCGAGGTTGGTGGCGAGCTGACCGTCAGCCTGTTCTCGGAAGGGCAGATCGTCGACGTGGTTGGCCGTTCGATCGGCAAGGGCTACGGCGGCGTGATCAAGCGTCACAACTTTCGCTCGCAGCGCATGACGCACGGCAACTCGAAGGCGCACCGTGCGCCGGGCTCGATTGGTCAGAACCAATCGCCGGGCCATGTGTTCAAGGGCAAGAAGATGTCGGGCCAGCTGGGTAACGTGCGCACGACCGTGCAAAACCTGCGCGTCGTTCGTGTCGACGCCGAGCGGAACCTCATCCTGATTCAGGGTGGTATTCCGGGTGCCAAGGGTGGCGACGTAATCATCGCGCCCGCGGTCAAGAAAGCCGGCTAGCGCGGCAGTCAGACAGGCATAAGTCATGGAACTCAATCTAGCAACAGGTGGCAAGTCGGTCTCCGTCTCGGACGAGATCTTTGCACGCCCGTTCAACGAAACGCTGGTGCATCAGATCGTCACGGCCTATCTGGCCGGTGGTCGTGCAGGCACCAAGGGCCAGAAGAACCGCGCCGCGGTTCGGGGCGGCGGCAAGAAGCCGTGGCGGCAGAAGGGTACCGGTCGTGCTCGCGCCGGTACGATTCGCAGCCCGATCTGGGCTGGCGGTGGCGTGACCTTCGCGGCGGTACCGCGGGATCATTCCCAGAAGGTCAATCGCAAGATGTATCGCGCCGGCATGCGCTCGATTCTGTCGGAGCTGGTGCGTCAGGAGCGGCTGAGCGTCATCGAGTCGCTTGCGCTGGAAGCGCGCAGCACGAAGGGTCTGCTCAAGGTGCTGGCGGATCAGGATATCGAGCCGCGAGGGCTGCTGGTGGTCAATGAGGTCGACGACAAGATCGGCTATTCCGCCAACAATGTGGTGGGGCTGGATGTTGTGACCGTCAGTGGACTGGACCCGGTGGTTCTGGTCGGCGCGGACAAGGTCATCATTACCGAGGAAGCCCTGCGCACGATCGAGGAGCGTCTGGCATGAATCAGGAACGTATCTTTCAGATTCTTCGTGCTCCGCACATCTCCGAGAAGGCGAGTGTGGTCGGAGATGCGAATAACCAGGTGGTCTTCGAGGTGGCTCGCAGCGCGAGCAAGCCGGAGATTGCCGCGGCAGTCGCTGCGCTGTTCGACGTCAAGGTCGAGGGTGTGACGACAAGCAATGTGAAGCCCAAGCAAAAGCGGTTTCGCGGTCGCCCCGGTGTTCGCGCCGGCTGGAAGAAGGCTTATGTGACGTTGGCCGACGGCGAGGAAATCGATTTCCTCGACGGCGCCACGCAATAAGCGCTAAGGACAGGTAAGCATTATGGCCCTCAAGAAAGCCAAGCCGACATCCGCGGGACGCCGGTTCGTTGTCAGCGTGAAGAACAGTGCGCTGCATAACGGCAAGCCCGAATCTTCGCTGGTAGTGAAGAAGAGCAAACAGGGTGGTCGCAACAACAACGGTCGCATCACCGTGCGTCATCGCGGCGGTGGCCATCGTCAACATTACCGCCTGGTCGACTTCAAGCGCGACAAGGATGGGGTGCCGGCCAAGGTCGAGCGGCTGGAATACGATCCCAATCGTAGTGCGAACATCGCCTTGCTGCTGTACGCCGATGGCGAGCGCCGCTACATCATTGCGCCGCGCGGCGTTGACGAGGGTGCCGCGATCATGTCCGGCCCGCAGTCGCCGATCCGCCCGGGAAATGCGCTGCCGCTGGCCAGCATTCCGGTCGGGACGACCGTCCATTGCGTCGAAATGCGCCCCGGCAAGGGTGCGCAGATGGCGCGCAGCGCCGGGGCGGCGGTTCAGCTGGCCGCCCGTACCGGTGAGTACGCCGTGATTCGCTTGAAGTCGGGCGAAACCCGCCGTGTGCACGTCAACTGTCGCGCAACGGTCGGCGAAGTCGGCAACTACGAGCACAGTCTTCGTCAACTCGGCAAGGCTGGTGCGAAACGCTGGCGCGGTCGTCGTCCGACGGTGCGTGGTGTGGCCATGAACCCGGTCGATCATCCGCACGGTGGTGGTGAGGGTCGTACCAGCGGTGGCCGCCATCCGACGAGCCCGTGGGGTTGGAAGACCAAGGGCTTCAAGACGCGATCGAACAAGCGTACCGACGGCATGATCGTTCGTCGCAGCAGCAAGCGTAAGAAGCGGTAAGCCGAGTTCACAACAGGCACAGGAATAGCTATGCCACGTTCTATTAAAAAAGGCCCGTTTGTGGACCTGCATCTTGCCAAGAAGGTTGAGCAGGCCTCGGGCAGCAGCACCAAGCGGCCGATCAAGACCTGGTCGCGTCGGTCCATGGTCACGCCCGACATGATCGGCTTGACGATCTCCGTGCACAACGGACGTCAGCATGTGCCGGTGTTCGTGTCGGAAAACATGGTTGGCCACAAGCTCGGCGAGTTCTCGCCGACGCGGACCTTCAAAGGTCATCTGGGCGACCGCAAGGGATAAGGCGAGGACACGAATTATGGAATCTTTCGCCAAACTGCGTTTCGCGCGCATTTCGCCTCAGAAGGCGCGGCTCGTCGCTGACGAAGTTCGCGGCATGCCGGTTGAGCGCGCACTTGAGACGCTGCAGTTCTCGACCAAGAAGGCGGCGCATATCGTGCGCAAGCTTCTGGAGTCTGCGGTTGCCAACGCCGAGCACAACGAAGGCGCGGACATCGACGAGCTCAAGGTGTCGGTCATCATGATCGATGAAGGGCCGACGATGAAGCGGATGAAGCCGCGTGCTCGTGGCCGCGCGGACCGGATTTTCAAGCGTACGAGTCATCTGACGATTCGTGTCGCGGACAAGTAATCGGACATAAGATATGGGTCACAAAGTACATCCGATCGGGTTCCGGCTGGGCATCACCACAGAGTGGAGCTCGCGCTGGTACGCCGAGAGCGCCGGCTATCGCGACGCGTTGAACACGGATCTCGAGATCCGCGATTTCATTCGCGAGAAGTTGTCGCACGCATCGGTCAGCCGTATTCAGATCGACCGCCCCGCGCGCTCGGCTCGTATCACGATTCATACGGCGCGTCCGGGCATCGTGATCGGCAAGAAGGGCGAGGACATCGACAAGCTGCGCGCCGAAGTCTCGGCCCGCATGGGTGTGCCCGTTCATCTGTCGGTCGAAGAGATTCGTCGGCCTGAGCTGGACGCGCTGCTCGTGGCCCAGAACATTGCGCAGCAGCTCGAGCGCCGCATCATGTTCCGGCGCGCGATGAAGCGCGCGGTGGGGAACGCCATGCGCCTGGGCGCAGGCGGTATCCGTGTCAACGTCGCGGGACGTCTCAACGGCGCGGAAATCGCTCGCTCGGAGTGGTACCGCGACGGACGCGTGCCGCTGCATACGCTGCGTGCCGATATCGACTACGGTCTGGCCGAGGCGAAGACGACCTACGGGATCATCGGCGTCAAGGTCTGGATCTTCAAAGGCGAAGTGTTCGACACCGAGCCCAAGATTGACGAAAAGCCGGCCGAGTCCGGCGCGGCTGCGGGGTAAGCTGAGATGTTGCAACCCAAACGTACGAAATTCCGCAAGGTCCAGAAAGGCCGCAACCGCGGTCTGGCCCAGCGCGGCAATGAAGTCAGCTTCGGCGAGTACGGCCTGAAGGCCGTTGAACGCGGACGCCTGACCGCGCGTCAGATCGAGGCGGCTCGTCGGGCCATGACACGCCATATCAAGCGTGGCGGGAAAACCTGGATCCGCGTGTTTCCCGACAAGCCGGTTACCAAGAAGCCTATCGAGGTTCGTATGGGTAAGGGCAAGGGCAACGTCGAATACTGGGTGGCCAAGGTTCAGCCGGGTTCCATGCTGTACGAGATGGAAGGCGTGAGCCGCGAGATCGCACAGGAGGCATTTCGCCTGGCGGCTTCGAAGCTGCCGGTGAAGACGGCCTTTGTCGAACGCAAGATTCTGTAGAGGCGGCCATGAAAGCGAAGGAATTGCGCGAGAAATCGCCGGAAGAATTGAACAAGGAGCTGCTGGCGCTGCGTCGTGAGCAGTTCAACCTGCGCATGCAGCAGGCCACCGGTCAGCTGACGCAGACGCACCAGTTCGGGGCGATCCGTCGCGATATCGCGCGGATCAAGACCGTACTCCGCGATGCGGCCAAATAGGAACAGTTGAGCCATGAGCGAAACCAGCGAAATCAATAACACGGCGACCGAGCGCAACCAGCGTCTGCTGGCCGGCAAGGTGGTCAGCAATGCGATGGATAAGACCATCGTCGTGCTGATCGAGCGTCGTACGCAGCATCCGCTGTACGGCAAGTACATTCGTCGCAGCACCAAGCTGAAGGCGCACGATCCGGACAACACGTGTCAGGTCGGGGATTTCGTCGAAATCGCCGAAGGTCGTCCGGTGTCGCGCAGCAAGGCCTGGTCGTTGCATCGCGTGGTCGAAAAGGCCGGCGAATTCGACACCGCAGGATAAACACTAGCCATGATCCAGACAGAATCGGTACTCAACGCAGCCGATAACAGCGGTGCCCGCCGTGTCCAGTGCATCAAGGTACTGGGCGGGTCGCATCGCCGTTACGCGCGTGTCGGCGACATCATCAAGGTCAGCGTCAAGGACGCCATACCGCGGGGTCGCGTCAAGAAGGGCGACGTCATGAACGCTGTTGTCGTTCGTACGCGCCATGGCGTGCGCCGTGCGGACGGGTCCCTGATCCGTTTCGACACGAACGCCGCCGTGTTGCTGAACCAGAACAACGAGCCGGTCGGCACCCGTATCTTCGGGCCGGTCACTCGTGAGCTGCGCGAGAAATTCATGCGGATCATCTCGCTTGCGCCGGAGGTGCTATGAGCTCCAAACGTATTCGCACCGGTGACGAAGTCGTCGTGACGTCGGGCAAGGATCGCGGTCGCCGCGGTACCGTCACCCGTATTCTGGGCGACAAGATCATCGTCGAAGGCATCAATCTCGCGAAGAAGCACGTCAAACCCGACCCGAACGCCGGGATCCAGGGCGGCATCGAAGAAAAAGAGATGCCGTTGCACGTGTCGAACGTGATGCTTTACAACCCCGACACCAAGAAGGGTGAGCGGGTCGGTTTCAAATTCCTGGGCGAGGGTGCCGAGCGCCGCAAGGTGCGCATCTTCAAATCGTCCGGCGAAGTCGTCGACGCGTAGGCAGACAGTCATGGACAATGCAGAACAGATTCCTGCGCCCCGTCTGAAAGCGGTGTATGCCGAACAGATCGTGCCGCAGCTGGTCGAGAAGTTCGGCTACAGCAGCCCGATGGCGGCCCCGCGCATCGTCAAGATCACGCTCAACATGGGCGTGGGCGAAGCGGTCTCGGATCGCAAGGTCATCGAATCCGCGATGGGCGACATGGCCAAGATCGCCGGTCAGAAGCCGGTGATGACGCGGGCGCGCAAGTCGATCGCTGGCTTCAAGATCCGCGAAGGCTGGCCGATCGGCTGCAAGGTAACGCTGCGTCGGACGCAGATGTACGAATTTCTCGATCGGCTGGTCAACGTGTCGCTCCCGCGTATCCGCGATTTCCGCGGGCTGAATCCGCGGGCGTTTGATGGTCGCGGCAATTACAGCCTCGGGGTGCGCGAGCAGATCGTGTTCCCGGAAATCGACTACGACCGCGTGGATACGCTGCGCGGCATGGATATCGTCATCTCGACGAGCGCACGTAACGACGAAGAGGGACGGGCGCTGCTGGACGGGTTCAACTTCCCGTTTCGCAAATAGCACCGGCCCGGAGACAACTATGGCAAAGAAAAGCATGATCGCCCGCGATCGCAAGCGCATGAAGACGGTGGCGAAGTACGCTGCCAAGCGCGAAGCGATCAAGGCTCGTATCAACGACCCGGAAGCTACGCCGGAAGAGCGGTTCGCCGCTTCGCAGGAGCTTCAGGCGTTGCCGCGGGACGCAAGCCCTACGCGTGTGACGCGTCGCTGCCTGGCCACTGGTCGGCCGCGTGGCGTGTATCGCAAGTTCGGGTTGTCGCGCAACAAGCTGCGTGAAGCAGCGATGCGCGGCGAAGTGCCCGGCCTCGTCATGTCCTCCTGGTAAGCCACAGCAAAGGTATCGGTACGCATGAGTATGACTGACCCAATTGCCGACATGTTGACCCGTATTCGTAACGGGCAGTCGGCAGATAAGGAAAGCGTCGAAATGCCGGCCTCCAAGCTCAAGATGGCGATTGCCAAGGTGCTTGAGGATGAAGGCTATATTTCCGGCTTCGAACGTGTCGAAGAAGACGGCAAGGCGCAGTTGCGCGTCCGTCTGAAGTATTTTCAGGGCCACGGCGTGATCGAGCACATCGAGCGTGTGTCCAAGCCGGGGCTGCGCGTCTATCGCAGCAAGGGCGAGATCCCCGACGTCGTTGGCGGACTGGGTATCTCGATCGTGTCGACATCGCAGGGTGTGATGACCGACCGGGCCGCGCGTGAAGCCGGCCATGGCGGTGAAGTTCTCTGCTTCGTGTCGTAGACGCGCTGAGCAACGCACAGGAATTCGAATATGTCCAGAGTAGCGAAAGCCCCAGTGGCGCTGCCCAGCGGTGTGGAGTGCAATGTCTCGGCACGCGATGTCCGCGTCAAAGGCAAGAACGGCGAGTTGTCGTTCCGGCTGCCTGATGGCGTGGACCTCGAAGTGGCCGACGGTGAAGCACGCGCCAAGCCGACCGGTCGTAAACTGAATATGGCCATGGCCGGCACCGTGCGAGCGGTCGTCGCGAACATGGTCAAGGGCGTCAACGAAGGGTTCGAGCGCAAACTCGAGCTTGTGGGCGTCGGTTATCGCGCGCAGGCCTCGGGCGATACGCTCAACCTCTCGCTGGGCCTGTCGCACCCGGTGGCTTACAAGATGCCAGCGGGTGTGAGCGTTGCTACGCCGAGCAACACCGAGATCGTGCTGACCGGCGCTGACAAGCAGGTCGTCGGCCAGGCGGCCGCGGAGATCCGCAACTACCGCCCGCCGGAACCCTACAAGGGCAAAGGCATTCGGTATTCGGACGAGCGCGTTGTCCGCAAGGACGCGAAGAAGAAATAAGCGCGTCGGGTCATCAACGGCCGGCAACAGCCATAACGGATTGAATTAATACGCCATGCACAAGAAGACGATTTCGCGACTGCGCCGTGCCCGCCGGGCGCGCATGCACATGCGGACCCTGGGCGCACACCGCCTGTCGGTACACCGCACGCCGCAGCATATTTATGCCCAGATTTCGGCGCCGGATGGATCACGCACGCTCGTGTGTGCGTCGACGGTCGAGAAGTCGCTGCGCGAGGACCTGGGGCAGACCGGCAATTGCGATGCGGCACGGGCTGTCGGTCGCGCGATCGCCGAGCGAGCCAAGGCGGCCGGCGTGGAGAAGGTGGCCTTTGATCGTGCCGGGTTCGCCTATCACGGTCGCGTGAAGGCGCTGGCCGACGCAGCCCGCGAAAGCGGCCTGCAGTTCTAACGGGATTATTGAAATGGCAACACGTAACGAACAACGCACCGAAGGCGATCTGCTCGAGAAACTGATCACCGTCAATCGCGTGGCCAAGGTGGTCAAGGGCGGCCGACAGTTCGGTTTCACCGCGCTGACCGTGGTGGGCGACGGCGAAGGGCGCGTCGGCTTTGGCTATGGCAAGGCCCGCGAAGTGCCACTGGCTATTTCCAAGGCTATGGAAGCCGCGCGCAAGAGCATGATCCGCGTGCAGCTCAAGGACGGATCGACTGTCCAGCATGCGATCGTCGGTTGGCACGGCGCGACCAAGGTCATCATCCGCCCGGCCTCCGAGGGTACGGGTGTGATCGCCGGTGGCGGCATGCGCGCCGTGTTCGAAGTGGCCGGGGTGGGCAACGTGCTCGCCAAGAGCTATGGCTCGCGGAATCCGATCAATATCGTGCGTGCGACCATCAACGGTCTGCGCAACATGCACGATCCGGAGTTCATCGCGGCCAAGCGCGGCAAGTCCGTCGAAGAAATTACCGCTTAACAGGGGCGTGTGATGGCCAGCAAGCAGATCAAGGTTACTCTCATCAAAAGTCCCACCGGCCGTGTGGCGCGTCACCGCGCCTGTATTCGCGGCCTGGGTCTGCGTCGGATGCATCATACGGTCAGTGTGATGGATACGCCGGAAAACCGCGGCATGATCAACAAGGTCGTTGACATGCTCGCGATCGAGGAGTCGTGAAATGAAACTCAACGATCTTCATCCTGCCGAGGGCTCCCGCCCGGTCGGCAAGCGCGTGGGTCGCGGCCCCGGCTCCGGCCTCGGCAAGACTGCCGGGCGTGGCCACAAGGGCCAGAAATCGCGTTCGGGCGGTTACACGAAAATGGGCTTCGAAGGCGGCCAGATGCCCCTCCAGCGGCGTGTGCCCAAGCGCGGCTTTCGCAGCCCCGTGGATGCCACCGCCGAAGTGCGGCTGGACAGCCTGAGCAAACTCGAGGGCGAAGTCGATCTGGCTGCGCTGAAAAAAGCAGGCCTGGTGCCGCGTGATGCGCGCCGTGCGAAGGTCATCGCCTCGGGCGAGATTTCTTCTGCGGTAACGCTCAAGGGCGTGGCGGCCAGCGCCGGCGCAGTTAAGGCGATCGAAGGCGCCGGCGGCAGCGTTTCCGAATAACATGGCAAAGCGGCCCAACAACGCAGCGGCCGGCGCGGGCAACATGCCCAACGCCGGGAGCCTTACGGAAATCCGTCAGCGCCTGCTGTTCCTGGTGGGCGCCTTGATCGTGTTTCGTATCGGCACCTTCATTCCGGTGCCGGGGATCGATCCCGCACAGCTGGCACGGCTGTTCGAGCAGCAGTCCGGGACCATTCTCGATGTCGGCGTAATGTTCACAGGCGGGGCGCTCAAGCGTCTGTCGATCTTCGCGCTCGGCGTGATGCCGTACATTTCGGCGTCGATCATCATGCAGTTGATGACGGCGACGATTCCGTCGCTCAAGGATCTCAAGAAGGAAGGTGAGGCTGGCCGGCGCAAGATTACCCAGTACACGCGCTATGGCACGGTACTGCTGGCCGGCTTCCAGTCGATCGGCACCGGTGTGGCGCTGTGGAATCAAGGGATTGCGCAATCGGGTACCAGTGAACTGAGTTTCATTTTCACCACCGCGGTCTGCCTGACCACAGGTGCGATGTTTCTCATGTGGCTGGGCGAGCAGATCACCGAGCGCGGCGTCGGCAACGGCATCTCGATGATCATCTTCGCGGCTATCGTTGCTGGTCTTCCGTCAGCAATCGGCGGCACACTGGATCTTGTACGGACCGGCGAGTTGAGCGTGTTCTTCGTCATCGCCCTGTTCGTAGGGGCAATGGCGGTGCTGGCCTTTGTCGTGTTCGTCGAACGCGGGCAGCGACGGATTCCGGTCCATCATGCCCAACGTCAGCGTGGGCGACGGATGTATGCCGCGCAGACTCAGCATTTGCCGCTGAAGTTGAACATGGCGGGCGTGATTCCGCCGATCTTCGCGTCGAGCATCATCCTGTTCCCGGCAACCATCGTCCGTTTCCTGGGCGAGGGCGGCACTGTGGCGAACTGGGTCTCGAACGCGATCGCCCCAGGGCAGCCGCTTTACGTGCTGTTCTATTCGGTCATGATCGTGTTCTTCTGCTTCTTCTATACCGCTTTGGTGTTCGATTCACGAGAGACCGCCGACAACCTCAAGAAGTCCGGCGCCTTCATTCCGGGTGTTCGCCCCGGGATTCAGACCGCGAACTATATCGACACGGTGCTGACACGATTGACCGTGGCAGGCGCGGTGTATGTCACCGCGGTCTGCCTGTTGCCTGAGCTTCTGATCCTGCAATACAACGTCCCCTTCTATTTCGGTGGCACGTCACTGCTGATCATCGTGGTGGTCGTGATGGATTTCATGGCTCAGTTGCAGGCACACCTGATGTCGCATCAGTACGAAGGCCTGATGAAGAAGAACAATCTGAAATCGCAGGGCCGCGCCGGCATGCTCCGCTAACACTCGGAACGACGCGGTTTCAAACAGATACATAGCCAAACTGGTTGCCGCGGGCAGCCAAGTGGATGTCAGAGGTAGGACATGAAAGTTAGAGCTTCGGTTAAGAAAATCTGCCGCAACTGCAAGGTGATCCGGCGCAATGGTGCGGTGATGGTCATCTGCGCGACCGACCCGCGGCACAAGCAGCGCCAGGGTTGATCTGGGTTTCAGACAGCAACTGTTGTAAACACTGAACAGAAAGGCTATATTGGGCGGCTTTTCCGGCGTAGGGCGAACTCGGCGAGCTAGCCTGAGCCCTGCGCCCGCCCGATAGCTGGGAGAACAAACGAATGGCACGAATCGCTGGAGTCAACCTCCCGATCAACAAGCATGCGGTCGTGGCGTTGACGTCGCTCTACGGCGTCGGGTTCACGCGGGCGCGTGAAATCTGCAGCGCCGCCGATGTTGCGACCGACACCAAGATCAAGGATCTCACCGAAGGTGAAGTCGAGGCGCTGCGCTCCGCCGTGCAGCAGTACACGATCGAAGGCGATTTGCGGCGTGAGGTGTCGATGAACATCAAGCGCCTGATGGATCTCGGTTGCTACCGCGGTCTGCGTCATCGTCGTGGGTTGCCTGTCCGCGGGCAGCGCACCAAGACCAATTCGCGCACGCGCAAGGGCCCGCGTCGGCCCATTCGCCGCTAGTCTTCTTCTCGATCGAGAGTCAATAGGTAACGCTTTATGGCGACAGGGACCTCTTCCTCCACCCGCACGCGCAAGGCGCGCGCGCGTCGTAACGTCACGGACGGCATCGCCTTCGTGTATGCGACGTTCAACAACACGATCATCACCATATCCGATCGTCAAGGCAACGTGTTGGCGTGGTGCACGTCCGGTAGCTGCGGTTTCAAGGGCTCGCGGAAGAGCACGCCGTTTGCTGCCCAGGTCGCCGCAGAGCGCGCCGGTGAAGGCGCCGCTCAGTGGGGTGTGAAGAACCTGGAAGTGCGGGTCAAGGGGCCCGGCCCCGGTCGTGAGGCAGCCGTGCGCTCGCTCAATGGTTCGGGCTTCAAGGTCACGAGCATCATCGACGTGACGCCGATTCCGCACAACGGCTGCCGGCCGCCCAAGAAGCGCCGCGTCTAGTCGACACGGCGTAGCCAAGCGAACAGGTAAAGAACATGGCGAAATATACGGGACCGAAATGCAAGCTGTCGCGCCGCGCGGGGACTGACCTGCTGCTCAAGGGCCGCGGCCGCTCGCTGGAAGGCAAGTGCAAGATTGATACGCCGCCGGGTGCGCAAGGTACGCAGCGTCGGCAGCGACTGTCGGACTACGCACTCCAGCTCCGCGAGAAGCAGAAGCTGCGGCACATGTACGGCGTGCTGGAACGGCAGTTCCGGAACTACTACAAGAAGGCCGCCTCGCAGAAAGGCGCAACCGGCGTGCTGCTGCTGCAGCAGCTGGAATCCCGGCTCGACAACGTCGTTTACCGCATGGGCTTCGCCTCGACGCGCGCCGAAGCGCGTCAGCTGGTCAACCACAAAGCGGTTGCGGTCAACGAGTATCCGGTGAACATTCCGTCCTATCAGGTCAAGGCGGGCGACGTGGTCGCCATCCGCAACAAGGCCAAGCACCAGCCGCGGATACTCGAGTCCTTGCAGGTCGCCTCGCAGCTCGGTCTGAGCGATTGGGTCGAGGTGGACGAAAAAGGCCTCAAGGGTACGTTCAAATCCGTGCCCGATCGCGATCAGGTGCTGCCTGATATCAACGAGAACCTGGTCGTCGAGCTTTACTCGAAGTAATTGGCGCTGTCCTAGACAGCAAGAGGTATTTGCATTATGCAGTCCAGTGAATTGCTGAAACCGCGCCTGGTCGAGGTGGAGCGCGCGAGCGATCGCCGCGCCAAGATCGCGCTCGAGCCGCTCGAGCGCGGATACGGCCATACGCTCGGCAACGCGATCCGGCGTATTCTGCTGTCGTCGATTCCCGGCGCAGCCATCACGGAAGTAAAGATCGACGGTGTGCTTCATGAGTACACCACGGTCGAAGGTATGCAGGAAGACGTCATCGACGTGCTGCTGAACCTGAAGAACGTCGCGGTGCGGATGCACGCTCGCGACGAGGCCGAATTGCATCTTCACAAGAAGGGTGAAGGTCCGGTCACCGCCGCCGATATCACGACCGAGCACGACGTCGAGATCGTGAACCCTGATCTGGTGATCGCGCATCTGACCAGCGGCGAGCTGCGGATGAGCATGAAGGTCCGCCGCGGACGTGGCTACGAGCCGGCTCAGAGCAAGTCTGAGCCCGGCGAAGAAGATACTGGTGCCAGCGAGATCGGTGCGCTTCGTCTGGACGCGTCGTTCAGCCCGATTCGTCGGGTGAGCTATGCGGTTGAGCGCGCACGTGTCGAGCAGCGCACCGACCTCGATAAGCTGGTGCTGGATATCGAGACCAACGGTAGCGTCGAGCCCGAGGACGCCGTCCGTACGGCCGCAGCGACGTTGTACGATCAGCTGTCGGTCTTTGTGGACCTCGAGGCTCAGGAGGAATCCAGCCGCAAGGGCGAGACCGGCAAGGTCAACCCGGCGCTGCTCAAGCCGATCGAAGACCTCGAACTGACGGTTCGTTCGACCAATTGTCTCAAGGCCGAGGATATTCACTACGTCGGGGATCTGGTCCAGCGCACGGAGACCGAGCTGATGCGTACGCCCAACCTCGGCAAGAAATCGTTGACCGAGATCAGCGAAGTGCTCGCCGAGCACGGCCTCAAACTGGGTATGGCAGTCGAGAACTGGCCGCCGGCCGAACTCGAGAAGGCCTAGCCTGTCTCGCAGCACTAGATCAAGGAAGTAAGCAATGCGTCATCGCAAGAGCGGTACCAATCTGGGGCGTGAGTCGTCGCACCGCGCCGCCATGATGAAGAACATGTCCTCGTCGCTGTTCAAGCACGAGCTTATTCGCACGACCCTGCCCAAGGCCAAGGAATTGCGCCGTGTCGCCGAGCCGTTGATCACGCTGGCCAAGACCGACAGCGTGGCCAACCGTCGCCTGGCGTTCGCACGGCTGCGCGACAAGCAGGCCGTGGGCAAGCTGTTCGGCGAGCTGGGCCAGCGGTATGCGCAGCGTCCGGGCGGTTATCTGCGGATTCTCAAGTGCGGCTACCGGCCGGGCGACAACGCGCCCATGGCGTATGTCGAGCTGGTCGATCGGCCGATGGTCGACGATGCCGACGAAGACGAGGCGGCGACTCAGGACGCGTAATGGATCGTCCGGATAGTTTGTCGAGAAAAGCCGGCCTAGCGCCGGCTTTTTTTTGCCCGGCCTCCGTATGGCCTAGTTCGCGGGCCGCCACCGGTGCCGGGAGCGCGGCCCGCATGGCAGGTGTTCTGCGCAAGGGCGGTTGCTCGGCTCAGGCGTCGACCTGAACAAGCTCGGGGTTCGCGCCATCGAGTCGGAGGGCCGTTAACGTGCCGCCCCAGGCCGCGCCGGTATCGATGCCCCAGACATGATGCTCGGGCCAGGCCACGTGTTCCAGCGCAGACCAGTGTCCGAATACGATACGCTCGCCGGCGGTTGCCCGCGGGCGGGCTGCGAACCAGGGCGTCAATTGAGCCGGCGCTGCGGCGAGCGTTTTCTTATAGGCCATGTCGAGCCCGCCGTCCGGCTGAACGAACCGTTGTCGAGTCAGGGCATTGGCGATGTAGCGCAAGCGCTCGATACCCGAGAGTGAAGGGTGCCAGCGTTCCGGGGTGTTTCCAAACAACTGGGCCAGGAACTCGCGATGTTCCGACCCCCGCAAGGCAGCCTCGAGCTCATGGGCGTGTCGGACGGCGTCCTGCATATCCCACTCGGCTGGGATGCCGGCATGAACCATTGTCCATCCCAATGATTCGTCGCGATGTATCAGGGGCCGGTGACGAAGCCAGTCCAATAGTTCGTCGCGATCCGGGGCGCACAGGAGGGCTTTGAGCGAACCGTTCGCCTTGTCCAACGCGTCCGGCCGCTGGGCCAAGGCCAGCAGGCTGAGATCATGGTTGCCCAGCACTACGGTCGCCTGGTTTCCCAGGCTCCGCACACGGCGTAGAACGTCGGCAGACGCGGGTCCTCTGTTGACGAGGTCCCCCACGAACCAGAACCGTACGTCGGACGTGTTCGCTTCCAGGCGTTTCAGCAATCGGACGAGCGGTTTCTCGGCGCCGTGAATATCGCCGATAGCATAAGTACGCATCAGGCTATTGTAACCGCCGAGAGCTTGCTGCAGATGTCAGCGGCTCAAGAATCTCTTTCGTGAGAACAACGGTATCGAATCTGATGACCCCTTTGGGCCTAAGTTTTGCCATCGCGCCAATCAAGTCAGCGTCGCACTCATTAGGGCTTTGTCGGTGAGCCTGACACGGCACTGACGGGAGGCTCTGCACGTCCTCAAGTTGGTGGAGTTGCGTGGACCCATAACTAAAGATCTTGTTGCCGAAAGCCCTTAACCCGTCGGGGATCGGGCCGATAACGCAACATGAACAGAGCACGTCCGTGATAACAGCATACTGACGATATCTCTGAGCGAACTAACTAGGGAGCGGAGTGATGAGAATTTGCGAATTTTTGCTGTACTGGATCAATTTCAGCCAGTTCGGTTCCAAAGAGCGAGGCGCCACGTTAATCGAATATGTGTTGATCGTCGCCGTGATAGCAGTCGCAGTCTTCGCCGCTAGCCAAGCGGGTTTAGTAAGCGCCATCCAAGGCGTTTTCACCGATGCGCAAGACTGTATCGGTGGCACCTGCTCGTAAGCTTTCATCGCGCGAGGCTGGCGCGACTTTAATTGAGTTCGCGTTGGTTCTGCCGCTGTTGTTGCTACTTGTTCTGGCTACGCTCGGCTACGGCATCGCCTTTGCAACCCAACAAGCGGTGAACTTCGCGGCCCAGCGCGGAGCGGACGTGGCCGTTGTCGTGGATCCGGAGGCATCGGACTTTGCATCGACGGCCCAGGGTCTGGCGGAACGGCGCGTTGCCTTGGCGCTTCGTTATTTTCCGGGGGTTAGCGCCGACAGGTTCGCGCTCGAGGTGGTTGATTGCGACGAAAGCGGGTTGCCCGATGCGACGCGTGCAGAGTCGGCGTTCTGCGTGGCTGGCGATCCGGCGGATTCCGGGCGTCGCATCGTAGGAATTGCCCTGGCTCCGCGATTTCAATCCTTGTGGCCGGGTTTCCCGAATCTCGGTCGGGTGGGCATGCCGGAGTTCGTTCGGGCGAGTGGCCAAGCATTCGTAAGCGGGCCGGCGGGCGATGCGCCGGGAAGTTGATCGCAACGGTCGCCAGCGTGGCGCGGCGCTGATCGAATTCGCGCTCGTCCTGCCGCTGTTACTGGCGATCGCGGTCGGAATCGTCTACTACGGCTATGCGTTCGTGCTCCGATCTGCGTTGGAGGAGGCTGCGCGGAACGCTGTTCAGGAGGCGGTCGCGGTCGATCCGCTGCGGGCCAACTACAGCCGGTCGTTGCTGTTGAAACGGGCACAGGACGTCGCGCGTGCGTCGGTCGATTGGCTGCCGGCGTCGGTCCGCACCGCGATCACCGTTACGGAGTCCGCCAACTGCGCGAATTCAAACGAGTTCGGGGTTGAGGTAACGCTCCCCGCGGCCGATACAGACAATCAGGTGTTGCCTCAGCTCGACCTGGGCAGCTTTCGTATTCCACCGTTGCCGACCACGATCCGTGCGGTCGCCTGTGCAGTGATTTGACGATGATCAACCGACCCATCGAAGGTCAACCTGTTCTGCTGGTGACGGCAGCACAAGACATGGCCGCCTCATGAGTTCCTCGGCACTGCGCACGTTCGCATTACTGCTGCTTGTCGTGGCTGCGGTGTTCGGCGTGCTGGCCTATTACATGAATGGGCGTCTGGCGGATTCGCCCGATACCTCGGCCAACGAGCCGATGCCTGCGGCGGAGCAGACGCTGGCCGTGGTGGCGATCCGGCCATTGTCGGCCTATCGCAAGGTGACTGCCGAGGACGTGGCGCTGGTGCCGATTTCGGTCGAGCCGCCGCAATTCTTCACCGATCCGGCGGCTGTGATCGGACGTACCCCGATACGCGGCGTGGCCACGGGCGCCCCGGTGACCGAGACGGCGTTCGGCGGTGGCAGCACGCTGGCCGGGGCGATTCCGCCGGGAACCCAGGCCATGTCGCTGTCGATTTCCGACGTCATTGCCGTGGGTGGCTTCGTACAGCCCGGTGACTTCGTCGATGTGCTGGTGTACCTGCGCTCCTCGGGCGAACAGGTCGCCGACAGCCAAGCGCGAATTCTGCTCAGAAAGGCGCGTGTACTGGCCTATCAGGAACAGCTCATCACCGAGGATGCATCGAACGACCAGGGCGGGGAACGCGGCCGTCGCGAACGCACCGCCGTACTGGCCGTGCCGCAGGCCGAAACCACGCGGGTGATGCTCGGCGCGAGCCTCGGCGAGCTGCGTCTGGCGCTGCGAGGAACCGAGCGGCACGTAAATGAGGGCGATGATATGGACAGCTTGGTCGCACGTGGTGAACGGCCTGCGATGCCGGAAGCGATCGCGCCTGCCAGCGTTCGGGTGCCGGTCGACAATGAAAGCTCGGGCGACGGTGGTAACGGTGACGACCAGCTCGAGCCGCAGGTCGTCACGCTCTCCGAGTTGGCCCGTATCGAGAACCAACAGAAGACGCCGGCCCGGGCGCCGGCGCCCAGGCGCCGTTCGGTGCAACCGCGAACGGCGACGATCGAGTTGTTCGAGGGGGCGAAGTCGAGCCGGATCAGTCGACCTTATTGATTTGATGGCAGGCGTGGCGGGGCGCTGCAGCCGGCAAGGGAAATGGCATGAGGGGTAAACGATACGTGGCGGTCATGGCCGCCTGGCTGATGCTGGCCTGGGCCGGTAGCGGCTTTGCGCAATCAACGCGCGGCACGGTGACCAGCGCAGAGTCGGTGCGTGTGGGCGAAGGCCAGCAGAAGCTGGTGCGTTCGCCCGGCGTGATCGAGCGGGTGGCCATCGGCGACCCGGAGAAAGCCAACGTCAATGTGATCGACACGCGCGAGGTCATGCTGACCGGCATCAAGCGCGGCGATACCAGCCTGATCCTGTGGACACGCGGGGAGACACGGCCCACGCGCATTCCCATCGTCGTCGGTGCGGATGATCTGCCCGACGTATTGCGCGCCGACAAGCGCAGTCATCTGCGCACCCAGGTGCAGACCGATATCCGGATCGCCGAAGTCAGCCGCAGTGCGCTTCGCCAGATCGGGTTCAACTTCATCAGCAACGCAGCCGGCGAATCGGCGGTAGGGGTATCGCCGCCCGGCGCCTCGGCGGGGATCGGCGGAATCGGCAACGACCTGAACCTGCTCTCCAGTACCGGCTTTCAGCCGATCGGCGATGCGTTCAATCTCGTGTTCACCGATAGCAACAAGGACGCTGCGGGCCTTTTGAGCATCCTTGAGCGGCGCGGGCTGATGCGTACGCTGGCCGAGCCGTCGCTCGTGGCGATGAGTGGCCAGACGGCGTCGTTTCTGGCCGGCGGCGAATTCCCGATTCCGGTCACGCAGGGCGGCGGTTCGGGCGTCGGCAACAACGCGGTGACGATCGAGTTCAAGGAATTCGGCATCCGGTTGTCGCTGACCCCGACGGTGCTCGAGCAGGACCGGATTGTGCTGAAGGTCGCCCCGGAAGTCTCCGAACTGGACTTCGACTCCGGTGTGACGCTGCAAGGCATCACGGTGCCCGGCATCCGGGTGCGTCGTACCGATACCACCGTGGAGCTGGGCGACGGCGAAAGCTTCATTCTGAGCGGTCTGGTCGACCAGAACCTCGCCGCCAACGTGGACAAGGTGCCGTGGCTCGGCGATCTGCCGTTCATCGGCGCCTTTTTCCGCAACACCCGCTACAACCGTCAGAACCGCGAGCTGATCATGGTAGTCACGCCGCATCTGGTGTCCCCGCTGGCGCGCGGTACGCGCGTGCCCATGCCCGGGGAGGAATACGATCGCTATGACCCGGGCAGCGCCGAGCTGTTCTTCAAGGAAACGGGTGAATTCGAACCGCCTGCCGGCCAGACCGGCTTCTCGCGCTGAGAGTGCCGGCTGTGACCACCCAGGCACTGATGTTCGCCGGCACGGCCCACAGCCAGGCGTGGCTGCGAGCCTGCCTTGACGATGCGCTGATTGTTCTGCCGGCCGATGCGCGCCAGCCAGACGCGGTGGTGGCCGAAGTGCAGGCCACGCCCGATGTCTCGCTGGTGTTCGTCGAGCTCGATCTCGCGGATCGGGCTGAACATATCGCGCTCGTCGAGGCGCTGGTTTCCGCGTATCCGCGCCTGCCCGTTGTGGTCGTCAGTGGCCATGACAGTAGCGACGCAGTGCTGTCGGCCATGCGCGCCGGCGCCGAGGATTTTCTGGTCGTCGGGCGTGATGACGACCGTGTCGCTGATCTGATCGAGCGGGTGCTGGCACGCAGCCGGCAGACGGCGATACCGGCCGAGCCGGTCCGTGGTCATGGGCGGGTCGTATCCGTGGTCAGCGCCGCCAACGCTGCCCAGCTGGCATTTGTCGCCGGGCACATCGCCTTCGTCCTGCAGGCCGAGCGAAAGCCGGGGCAGCGGGTGCTGCTGCTCGATCTGAGCCGGCCGGGGGGCAATGCCGCGATCCTGTTCGACGGCGGTCAGAATTATACGGCCATCGATATTCTGGGCGACGTGGAACGTTGCGACGAGACACTTATCGAGAGCGCGTTTCAGAAGCTCGACAACGGCGTCTATCTGCTCGGGCTGCCGGAGGCGCTGGCCGACCACCAGCTGGCCGAAGGGCTGGGCGAACTGGACCGACTGCTCGAAGTGCTGCGTGGGCTCTTCGACTATGTCGTGGTCGATGCCGATCGCGGGCTGGGCGTGGCACCCCTGGCCACGGTGATCGGACGCGCCGATCATGCGCTGCTGTTGTCCGATCAGTCGGTACTGGCCAGCCGGCAGAGCAAGGCGCTGCTTGCCCAGCTGCACGCCGAGTCGGATGTACTCGATCACCTGCAGCTGGTGATCAACAACTATCGCTCGGACATCGGCATGGCACCCGAGCAGCTGGCCGAGCTGCTCGGTCTGCCTCTGGCGGCCACTCTGGCGGGTCGCACCACCCAGCGGCTCAAGGCGATGAACAGCGGTGAGTCCATGTTCGAATCCGCCCCGAACGATGCGTTCTCCCGCGGCGTACAGGCGCTGACCGCAGCGCTGGTCGGGCTGGCGCCGCCGCGTAGCGGCCACGGTTTTTCGCTGGGCGGGCTGTTCGGCCGGCGCCGACGCGGATGAAACCTGTGGCATACACCGCTGCCCTCGTCTTGACGGCGGCTCATGTCGGGGTTGAGCGGCGAGGGCGCTCATGACCGATACCAACTTCCGGCTCACCGATCGCTACCAGCAGCTCAAGAGCCAGCTGCATCTGCATCTGATCCGCCTGCTGGAGGATCGGGGCATCCAGATCAGCCAGTGGTCGGATGCCAAGGCGGCCGAATTCATTCGTGGCCAGGTGCGGGCGTATGTGAACGAAAACCGGGTGCCGATCAACCAGGCCGAAACCCATCTGCTGGCCGACGACACGCTCGACGAACTGGTCGGGTTCGGACCACTGCAGCAGCTGATCGAACAGGACGATGTGGACGATATCGTGGTCAATGGCCCCCGCAGCGTCTATACCGAGCGCAACGGCAAGCTGGTCAGTGAAGCGGTTCGTTTTTCCAGCGATACGCATATCCTGCGCGTCGCCCAGCGCATTCTCGCGCCCCTGGGCCGGCGCCTGGACGAATCCACGCCGATGGTCGATGCCCGTCTGCCCGACGGCAGCCGTGTCAATGCCATTATCCCGCCGCTGGCCCTCGACGGGCCGTGTCTTTCGATTCGACGTTTCCGCAAGCAGGCGCTGACCGAAGACGAACTGGTCGCCAGTGGGGCGGTATCGCAACCGGTGCTGGATTTTCTGCGTGCCCGGGTGGCCGCGCGCGACAACATCATCGTCGTCGGCGGGACCGGTTCGGGCAAGACCACGTTCTTGAACATGATCAGCCAGTGGATCGCCCCCGGTGAGCGCATCCTGACCATCGAAGACGCCGCCGAGCTACGGCTCCATCACGGCCATGTCGTACGCCTGGAGACGCGCCCGCCCAACCTCGAAGGCGAACGCGCCGTATCGGCGCGCGATCTGGTACGCAACGCGCTGCGCATGCGTCCGGACCGAATCATCGTGGGTGAAGTGCGCGGTGACGAAGTGCTGGACATGCTCCAGGCCATGAATACCGGGCATGACGGGTCGATGACCACGCTGCATGCCAACAGCCCGCGTGATGCGGTGCACCGACTGCAACTGCTTGCCGGGTTTGCGGGCTTTGCCGGCGATGAGCGCAGTTTCCTGCATCAGGTCGCCTCGGCGATCGACGTGGTCATACATGTCGCACGGCTGGCTTCGGGGCAGCGCCGAGTGATGTCGGTGCAGCGGATCGGTGACGTCGAGCAGGCGTCGTTGTCGCTCGAGCCGGTGTTCGTGTTCGATGCGGAGCAGGACCGGCACACGATGGTCGGGGCTGCCACATGACCGCCTGGGTCTACGGCGCGCTGGCGCTCGCGATACTCGCCGTGGCGCTCTGGATCTATGCCGAGTCCGGACGCGTTTCGGAACGCGAACGCTTGGCCCGGCGTCTCGGCGATACCGATCCCACAACGGCCGACGCGCCGGGCGAGGCCGTCGGTCGCGGCGACCCGACGCGGCTGCGCAACCCGCTGATACGCCTGATCGCGCGACACTGCTGGGCGGCCGGCATGGAGGTCGACAGCCAGCGTATCGCGATGGTGATTCTCGTTGCCGGGGCGCTGGCGTTACTGCTTATCGTGGTGTTCGGCCTGATTGGGCTTGGGCTGGTCGGTATCGGCATTATGCTGGGCTGGTTCTCGATCGCCCGGCGCCGGCGTACGCGTCGGCGCCGTATCAACACCCAGCTGCCCAACTTTCTTGGCTATCTAGTGCGGGCGTTGACCGCGGGCAACACGCTGGAGGAGGGGATACATAGCGCGGCCATGGAGAGTGCGGAGCCGATCCGCAGCGTGTTTCTGAGCGTGTCGCGCCAGGTTCGGCTGGGCGCGAGTATCGAGGACACGCTGGCCGAAGCCGCCGCAATGCACGATCTGCGCGCGCTGCATATACTGGCGATGAGTGCACGGGTGAATCGACGCTACGGCGGGTCCATGCGTCGCGTGATAGCCAGCCTCATCGAAACGATACGTCAGCAGGAGGCTGCTGCACGCGAGCTCAAGGCGCTGACCGGCGAGACCCGGTTTTCAGCCTATGTGGTCGCCGCCATACCGATCGCGATCAGTCTGTTCTTCTATCTGCAGAATCCGGCCTACTATGCGGCCATGCTGCAGAGCTCGGGTGGGCGCCTGGCCGTGGTGCTGGCACTGGGGCTGGAAGCGCTCGGGCTGGCGATCATCTGGCGTATGATGGCCCGCCTGCAGGAGCCTGAAACATGAACCTCGCTGCGCTCGTCGTGGCGATAGCGGTGGCCAGCGGCGTGCTGGCGGTCGGCATGCTGTTCCTGGCGATCCTGACCGGCGCCCAGAATGCGCGTCTGCGCCGTCGCTACCAGGGCGAGCGCCTGCGTCACGAAGGCCGCGTGCGCGACAATCGTCAGCTGTGGATGGAGGGCATGGCCGAGAGCGGCCAGCGGATCGACCGACTGCTGAAAAAGCCGGACGAGACCCGTCGACTGCTGGCGCAGGCCGGCTGGCGGGACGTCCACGCAAGACGGTTGTTCTACGCCGGACAGTTCCTCCTGCCCACTCTCGTCGCTCTGGTGGCCTTGCTGGTGTTCGGTGGCCTCGGATTGCTCGCCGGTTCGGCGCGCTCGCTGCTCGGCCTCATGGTGCTCATCATTCTGGCGTTGCTCGCACCCCGCTGGTATCTGCGTGCCAAGGCGGCTCGGCGACGTGAACGCATCCGCGCCGAGGTGCCGCTGTTCATCAACCTGCTGGTGCTGCTGTTCGAGGCCGGACTGAACCTGCGCCAGGCGTTGTCGAGCCTGGTGCGCGACGGCGCGCCCACCATGCCCGCGCTCGTGGACGAGCTGGCCCCGCTCCTGCGCCAGATCGAAGCCGGGGCCGACGCGGACCTTTTGCTCATGGAAACGGGCAAGCTGCTGGCGATCGACGAACTGGACACGGTGCTCGGCATCCTGCGCCAAGTCGAGCGCTACGGCGGCGAGATCCGCGAACCGCTGCTCGAGGCGTTGGACGTGCTGCAGGCAAAGCGGTCGATGGCACTGCGTGAGCAGGTCAACGTCATGTCGGGCAAGATGACGGTCGTACTCGTGACCTGTTTCTTTCCGCCGCTGCTGATCTTCATCGCCGGACCGGCCTTCATGTCGATTGTGGCGACGCTCGGAAATCTCTAGATGCCTGTGACCGAACATCGTCTCGCCGCATTCTGTCTATGCCTGGTCGTGCTGGTGCTGGCCGGCTGTGCCAGCGATCGCAGTGCCTCGCCTCGTGTGGCCGGCACCCCGCTGGCGCAGGCACGCGGGGCCGACGAAAACGCCAAGCTGTATACCGATCTGATACGACAGCTGATTTCGCAGGATCGACTGTATGCCGCACTCGCACACCTGCAGGCACGCGAGCAGGAGTTCGGCGTCGACGATGAGCTGAGGCTGCTGCGTGCCGACATCCTGCGCAAGATGGGAGAGCGTGAATCGGCCGAGGCGCTGTACAAGAAGTTGCTGGACACTGACTACGACGCACAGGCCAATCACGGCCTGGGTCTGATCTACGCGAATGACGACATCGCCCGAGGTACACGGTATCTGCAGCGTGCGGTCGATGCGGCACCGACCAATGCCCAGATGCGAAACGATCTCGGCTATGCCCTGCTGCGCGAAGGCCGCATGGGCCAGGCGCGCATAGAACTGACCACTGCCTATCAGCTGGACCAGGACAACGAATTAAACCGTAACAATTACATTCTGTTATTGTTGAGCGAAGGGCGAAATACACGGGCCGCCCGAATCGCTGCAGCCAGCGGCGTGTCGGACGCCACGATGGCGCAACTGCGCACGGAAGCGGGCCAGTTGACACCGTCCGCGGCGATCACGCCTGCGGGCAAGCCTCGGCCGAGTGATACCCCCGGCGCGATCGGGACTGGCGCGCCGGCGCCGCCCGTGCGGCAGACCTCGCCTTCGGCGGCGGGCGTCGGCGGCGGAGGCGGTTGAGACATGACCGGCCCGCGGTTGGGTCGGCGCGACGAGGGGGTTACATGAAAATTCATTGGCTTGGCCGTATGATCGCGATAGCCGGCGCAGTGGCCTGTGCGCCGGCGCTGGCCGCGGACGTCACTGACGTCGGGCCCACGGTACACAGCGCATTGGAGATGCAGCGCAGTGGACAGCAGTCCGCTCCGGTGCGGCCGATGCTCAAGGATGTCGCCGATCGCACCTATGAGCGTTACCTGGAAAGTTTCACCTACCCAATACCTGAACAGTTCGATCGCGACGCTTCGTTTTCTGCAGACGGCAGCGGTTAGCCGGATTCGGTCCGTGCGGCACCCGGCACTCTCGGCATGTCCGTGACCCGGTCTCTTTCTATCGCTCGCCTGCTCGCCGTGCTGCTGGGCGCGGTGTGTCTGGGTTTGATCCTCTGGGCGGGCGCTCAGGCGAGTACGGCGCTGGTCGAAGCGCGTACGGCCAAGCTGTATGTCGCCGAACAGGGAATTGCCCAGGCCACCGCTCCTCTGATTCAGCAGGACCGGATCCCCAACAGCCTCGTACGCAGGGTGCAGATGCTGGTCGACGATCCGGCGCTCAATCTTTCGTTTGTTACCGTTCGCAACGCCGCCAATATCACCTTGGTTTCGCGTGGCCGCCTTGGCGAGACCGGGCTGAGCTGGGTGCCGGTGGGCAGCGGTCAAGCCTGGCGCGGGTGGCTGTACAGGCTCGGCTCGGCTGAAGCCAACCGAGCGGTGATGCGTGACGGCGAGCGAGTCGGCGTGGTCCACTTCGGCGTGCCGTGGACCGGCGTTTTCTACCGGGCCGGTTTCCCACTGTTCATCTGGGCCACGGCGTTGCTGGCGGGCGCAATCGGCCTTCTGGGCGCGGCATTGAGACTCACGAGCCCGACAGCCTCACCCGCGGTAACCGCTGCGTCGCCGCACGGCCGGCCCACTCGGTCTTCCAGGAAACTGTCGGGCGGGATGTCGCGCTTGTCGCCTCGTCGACGTCGTAACGAGGCCGAATTCGAACCGATCGCGCCGACGAGCGGTTACGGCGCCGCGTCGCCGTCTGCGCCCGAACGGCATCCGGTAACGGAGCCGGCGCCGGCCGACGCCTACACCGCCGGTAGGGCGGTCGGTGCGACAGCGCCCGCGCCGCCGCCGCCGGTGCCGTCGCCGTCCCGCACTGGGCCTGCCCAGGCAGCCGTGCCAGTGCAAGATGCCGTGCCCGCCGCACCCTCAAACGTAGCGGGTCCCCGGGCCGCCTCGTCGCCGGTCTTCGAGGCCCCGCAGCTGGATGCACGCCCGACGCTGGGCGACAGCACGCTCGATCTGCGTTTCTTTCCGATCTGGCGGGGGGCCGGGGCCGATCGCGAGCTCGCTGGCGCACGCGCGGCGATGGCCTGGCGCGCCGGCGACGCGGAACTGGTTGATCCGGCCACCCTGACCCGTCTGGCCGAGCGGGAAGGCGCGTTGCGTGCATTTACCCAATGGATCGCCAGACGCTTGTCGATGCTGCACGGCAATTGGCGAACATTGGAACTGCCCACCGTGCCGATCGTGCTGCCGATCCCCAGTGCCATGCTCGGGTTCGCTGATGCCGAGGCGGTCTGGCGAGATGCGCTCAGACGCACTGATCGCGATCCGGACGACCTCGTGCTCGCGCTGGAGGACACTGCATCGGCGACGCGTGCCGCGCTGCCTCTGCGACGTTCCTTGCCGTTGCGCGAACGGGACCGAATGGCCTTGCCGCATGCATGCGATCTGCTGTCGCTGAGCCCCGAACGCGTCAACGACGACGATACGGACTGGTGCCGCTTCTTCGATACGATCGAGGCGTCGGTACTGTTCGGGCCGGTCGACGATCCGGAGCGCTATACCGAGATGCTAGGCCACGCGCGAGTGCTGTGGTTCAGCGAGCGCGACAGCGAGGTCAGATCGCCCCGGTCGTTCGCACGATTGCTGGCACGACATCCGGTGGCGGCTTTTTGACCGACGGCCCGTGCGCCGATTCAGCGCTCGGTGCGAGCGATGGCCGCATTGCTCAATCGGGCGAAATCGGATGCGGCCAGACGCTCCGGCCTGAGCGTCGGTTCGATATCGCAGGCGACGATCTCGTCGGCGCTCAGATAGGCGCGTAGTGCGTTGCGCAAGGTCTTGCGGCGCTGGCTGAACGCCGCGGTCACCATGCGATCGAACAGGTCGATATCGTCAATCGCAAACGCTGGCGGGCGAGGCGTGAGTCGTACCACGGCCGACATCACTTTCGGTGGCGGAGAAAAGGCGCCCGGGCCAACATCGAACAGATGCTCGGCCCGAGCGCGTGCCGCGATGCCCACGCTCAAGCGACCATAGTCGCGACCGCCGGGTGGGGCAGTCATTCGATCCACCACCTCTTTCTGCAACATGAAATGCATGTCGGTGATGGTCTGCGAATAACCGAGCAGGGCGAACAGCAATGGCGAGGAAATGTTGTAGGGCAGGTTGCCGACCAGTCGCAGCGGGCCGCCGCGCGCGCGGGCTAGTTCGGCATAGTCCAGGCGCAGCGCATCACCCTCGATCACTTCCAAGCCTGGTTGCGTCTCTGCGCGCCGGTTGAGCTCGGCCACCAGATCGCGATCGATTTCGATGACGCTGAGCTGTTTCACGCGTTCGAGCAAGGGCGTTGTAAGCGCGCCCTGTCCGGGGCCGATCTCGACCAGCCGATCGTCGTGTGCCGGCGCGAGCGTGGATACGATCCGGGCGATGACGCCCGGGTCGTGCAGGAAATGCTGGCCGAAGCGCTTACGCGCCATGAGCGACGGCTCGGCTCATATGCAGTGCGGTCGCGATCGCGGCCTGCAGGCTGCCGGTATCGACCGCCGGCGTACCTGCCAGTTCGAGGGCTGTGCCGTGGTCGACCGAGGTTCTTACGATCGGCAGTCCCAACGTGATATTGACCGTGCGGCCAAAGCCCAGGTGCTTGATCACCGGCAGCCCCTGGTCGTGATAGAGGGCGATCACCGCGTCGGCATCGGCGAGCCGATGCGCCGTGAACAGCGTATCCGCGGGTAGTGGGCCCACCAGATCGAGGCCTTCCGCGCGCAGGGCATCCAGTGCCGGCCGGATGGTGTCGATTTCCTCGCGGCCGAGATATCCGTCTTCACCGGCATGCGGATTGAGCCCGGCGACCAATACTCGCGGCGCCGGGATACCGAAGCGTGTACGCAGCGACTCGACCGTGACACGCGCGGTATGGGTGAGCGAGTCACGGGTGATCGCAGCCGGGACGGCGGATAGCGGGATATGCACCGTGACCAACGCGACGCGCAGACTGCCGTCGTCGGTGGCCAGCATCATTACGGGCCCATCCCGGCCACAGCGCTCGGCCAGATACCCCGTATGGCCGGAAAACACGATACCGGCATCGTTGATGACTGCCTTGTGGACCGGGCCGGTGACAAGCGCCTCGCAGTCCCGGGCCAGACAGCGCTCGACGGCCCGGTCGAGCGTGGCCAGTACATACGCCGCGTTGCGCCGGTCCAGCTGTCCGGGCACGGACTCGACCGCGCAGTCGATGGGCTCGACGATCAGATGGCCCGGACGGTGGGCATGAGCGGGGGCATTGTAGTCGGGTGCAGAGATCGTTAGGGGCAGACCGAGCTGTTGCGCTCGCGCGCTCAGAACAGATGGGTCGGCGATAGCAATCAGTTCGCAGGCATGCGCCTGCTGAGCGACACGCACCGCCAGATCAGGGCCGATGCCGGCCGGTTCGCCGGGCGTTAATACGATGCGCGGTGTTGCAGTCACGAACAGCTCGCTAGCGGGGCCAAGGCGTGGTCGCGGAACCGCTCGGCGCCCTGGTGTATCGAGATGGCGCCGACCGTGGGCGTAGGTGAGGGCGTATCAGCCGCCGGTCGTCGGCTGATAGTTGGGCATGCGGATATCGACATAGGCTTCATCGCGTAGCTTGCGTAGCCACAGCTCGCCTTCTTCGCCGGACTTCTGCTCGCCGAGCGCCATGCGCGCCTGATTGCGCATGGCTTCGCGGGTCTGGTCGCGCTGGCGTCGATCCTCGACCTTGATCAGCTCATAGCCTTCCTGGGTCTGGAAGATCTGGCTGACTTGGCCGTTGTTCAGCGAGGCAAGCTGACGCCGGCTGTTCGGGTCCAGCCGCGCCGGCTGCACCCAGCCGAGTTCGCCCCCCTGGTTGGCGGTCGCATTGTCGTCGGAGTATTCACGTGCCAAGGCCGCGAAATCGTCGCCTGCGGCCAGGCGCTCCTTGATCTGGCGTGCCAGTTCGCGGGTGCGCTGATCGTCGCGGATTTCGTTGGGCTTGAGCAGAATATGCCGGGCCTTGATCTCGTCGACCATCACGCGCTGGCCGCTGTCCAGCGGGGACTGACCGTCACCGCGCAGCGACTGGTTCTCCAGATACCGATCGACATCGTCATCGGTAACCACCACCTTCGACATGACTTCCTGGCGGCGCAGCTTCGAAACCATGAGCTCCTGCTGGACCTGCTCACGCAGCTGCGGCACCGTCATGGACGGATCGGCGGCCACGGCCTGATTGAACTGGGCCATGCTCATGTTGTTCTGCTGGGCAATGCGGGCGATGCCCTGGTCGATCTCCTGGTCGCTGACCTGGATGTTCTGTTCCTTGGCGCGCGCGACCTGGAGCTTGGTCATGATCAGCTGATCTAGGATCTGAGAGCGCAATACGTTCGGCGGCAACTGGTCGGCACGTCCACCGGAGCGTGCACGAACCTGGGCCACCGCCGAGTCGAGTTCGCTTTCGAGTACGACGTCGTCGCCGACCACGGCCACGATGCGGTCGATCGTCTGCGGGCCCTGCGGCGCCGCAGGCGCGGACTGCCCGGGCGACGACAGCAGGGAGAAATCGCTCAGCGAGCCCTGGGCAAACGCCGGGGCGGCGGCCAGTGTCAGGGGCAGCGCAGTCAGGGCGAGTCGGCGAAGGATAGTGTGTGTCATGGGAACCGGATGGTATCAAACGAGCTGTCGGAGCGACGACTGTTGTCGTTTGCGTCGTAGACGTCGTTATCGACGAACGAGCGCACGGTGTCGCCGAACTCGCCCAGGCCGTTGAGCACGAACTGGAACATGATGGCGTTATCGAACGAGCCATCGTCGTTGCCGACATAGCGGCGCCAGGCCACGCGGCCGGCCCAGCAGCACGACGGGCGATACTCCAATCCGGCCAGCGTCTCGACGTTTTGACTGCGTTCGAGCGAATAGTTCCAGCGCCCGAGTACATCGAGGTTGCCAGTCACCGGCGCGCGCACGCCTACCGCCGTCTGCTCCAGGCTTTCGTACTGGCCGGGGATGATGTCGATCTCGTTGTCGGTGCGGTCGGCGCGGCGCAGCGGGCGGAAGTCGCGATAGCGACGATACGCCAGGTCGAGCTGATAGCCGGTGTCGGTGGTGTAGCTGGCCGCGGCGATTGCACGATTGACCCGGCTGTCGTCCGGATCGTACTGGATAGTCGTCTGGGTACGGATATGCCGAGTCGGGCGCAGTTCGACGCCCGCCACGTAGTCGGAGCCGCGTTCGCCGTAGCCGATCTCGCCCGAATTGGGCACGTTTACGCGCAGATCGCGAAAACCGGTCACGCGGCCCAGGTCGAACTTGGCCACGGTGCGCCCGTCGTCGGGCGAGATGATTCTGGAGGTGAGTCCGATCGTGAGCTGATTGGCATCCCCGATACGGTCGTCGCCGACAAAGCGATTGTCGGCAAACAAGCGGTCGTAGTGCAGATCGGCGACGCCGGAATCGAAAACGGGGATGTCGTCCTGGTTTTCATAGCCGGTATACAGATACTGCAGACGCGGTTCCAGGGTCTGGATCCAGCCGTCGCTGAATGCCCGTGCAAACCGTAGGCCGGTCTCCGCCCTGAACTGAGGGATGTCTCGGTAGAGCACGTCGTCGTTGTAGTCCGCGGCGTCGATACGGGTGGAGTCGTCGAACCCGCGCAAACGGTACTGAGTGATGCGGTAATTGGCCTCGCTGTCGGCATACCAGCCGCCGCGATCGATGCCCCACAGCAGACGCGGCTGTGCATCGATACGGTAGGCGTCGATGTCGTCATCGCGCTTGAAGTTGGAAAATTCCGCGTTCAGACCCGCCCGGAAGGGCGATGACGGCGAGAGCAGTTCCAGCCGTGCCTGCGGCAGCCGCCGGTAGGGATCGTTGTCGAAGGCGCGATCGAAGTCGTCGTTGTCGTCCTTGGTGTTCTCGAGCGTCTGGAAGTCCTGGGCCAGCAGGGTGAAACGCACGCCGGTGTCAGCCATGGTCAGACGCACTGCCCGCTCGAGCTGCGAGCTGGAGGTGCGCGACAGATCCGAGCTCAGATCGTCGAAGTACTGGTCGTCGCTGACCTTCGTATAGTTGGCCTGAATGCCGACATACGGATTGAACCGGCCGATATGTTCGTAGTGGAACAGGCTGCGGTCACTGCCGTATTCGTTGTCGCTAGGCAGGTATTCGCCGTCGAACTCGCCGGCGTGGTGTCTGTACAGGTAGCGGAACTGACCGCCGAGCTGCAGACCGCGATCGGCGAGAATGCGCGGCACGATGGTCGCGTCGTAGTTGGGCGCGATGTTGATGTAATAGGGCACAGCCAGCTGAAAGCCGGAATCGCTGGTCGAGCCGATGGTCGGCGGCAGCACGCCGGTATGGCGCTTGTCGTCGATCGGGAAATTCAGATACGGGGAATAGAACACCGGCACGCCGTAAAAGCGCATGACGGAGTTGAACGCTTCACCGCGGCCTTTCTCGCGATCGAGTTCGATCCGGTCGGCCGACAGCAGCCAGGCTTTGGTTTCGCCGGCACAGGTCGTGTAGTCGGCATCGGTCAGCTCGTAGTTGCCGCCGCCCAGGGCGGTCACGGTGCCGGCCTTGCCTCTCCCGCCGTTACTGGTGATCGAATAGGTCGCGGCGTTGAACTCGCCGGTCTCGTCGTCGATCTGGACATCGCCGTTGTCGGCGGTCAGATAGATACCGGGCCGGTAGTAGCGCAACCCATCGCGAGCCTGGGCACGCCCGGTATTGCGATCGTAACGAACGAACGGGGCCTCAAGCGCCTGGCCATCGCGTTCCAGACGAACGTTGCCGGTCGCTTCGGCGACCTCGTTCTGGAGGCTGGCCTGGTCGGCGACCAGCGTCGACTCCGCGCCGGCCTCGGGCAGGGCCATCGGCGGCGGCACCACGGGGCACCCCATTTCCGCTGCAATGCTAGGCTCTGCCACCAGCACGCCGGTCAGCACCAGCGATGCTCCGAAGATAATTCGCCGGCCGACCGGGTTCGGGCGGCACCCACGGCCACCGAGACGACCGGAATGATCAATCAGGATACGAATCACGGCGGAATACTGGACCGGTTGGCGCGACGACGCATGACACGATCGAACCATCGCGGCGCCGCAATAAGCGATTGTGTTCGCAAGCGAACCCCCTGTCGGCTCCGATTATGCGCACGCACGCGCCCCCCCGCAATGCGCGAAGCGTCGGACACAGGTGCGGGTGGACTGCCGGGCCTGCTGTCTTGAGCGGCGACAGCGATCCCCGTCGGACCGCGCTCCAAGGCTGGGTGGAGACGCAATTGGGCGAGCGGCTCGATTGGACGGTGGCCTCGGCCGATGCGTCCTTCCGTCGATATTTCCGTGCCAGCGCGCAGCGCGACGGCCAGCCCGTCTCCTGGATCGCCATGGACGCGCCGCCCGAGCGTGAGAACAACGCCGCGTTCGTGGCCATTGCCGGGTTGATGGCCAAGGCCGGTCTGAACGTGCCGCGGGTGCTGGCCCACGAGACGTCGCAGGGCTTTCTGCTGCTGACCGACCTGGGCACGCGCACCTATCTGGATGTGCTCGACGACGACAACGCCGATGCCCTGTTCGGCGCGGCGGTGGGCGCGCTGCTCGACTGGCAGGCCGCCAGCCGAGCGTCGATGCTGCCCGACTACGATCGAGCCACGCTCGCCGCCGAGCTGGCGTTGTTCACCGATTGGTATCTGCCGTATCACCTCGATCATGCGCCGACCGCTGGCGAACGGGCCGATATCCAGACCGCGTTCGAGTTCATCCTCGACAACGTCTGTGCCCAGCCGCGCGTATTCGTGCATCGTGACTTCATGCCGCGCAATCTGATGATCAGCGACCCCCTGCCGGGTGTACTCGACTTCCAGGACGCGCGCTACGGCCCGGTGACCTACGATATCGCCAGCCTGTTCCGCGATGCGTTCATCAGCTGGCCGGCCGATCGGATCGACGGCTGGGTGCGCCACTACTGGGACGCCGCGCGGCAGCGCGGGATACCGGTGGGCCAGGATCATGCGCAATTCGTCACCGATCTGACGCTCATGAGCGCCCAGCGGCACCTGAAGGTGCTCGGTATTTTTGCGCGTATCGCCTATCGCGATGGCAAGCCGCGGTATCTGGCCGACACACCGCGTTTTGTTCGTTATCTTGAGCCGGCCGTGGCCCGTTTCGACGCGCTCGCGCCACTGGGCCCGCTGCTGGCAAGGCAGCCGGCATGAAGGCGATGATCCTGGCGGCCGGCCGCGGCGAGCGCCTGCGCCCGCTCACCGATATCACCCCCAAGCCGTTGATCGACGTCGGCGGCGTGCCCTTGATCGGCCACCATCTGCGCGCGCTGGCGCGTGCCGGCTTCGCCGAGGTGGTGATCAATGTCGCCTGGCTGGCCGATCGGATCGTCGACGCGCTCGGCGACGGGGCCGACTGGGGGCTGTCGATCCGCTACAGCTACGAAACGCCGGGAGAACTGGATACCGGCGGCGGCGTGCGGCGCGCGCTGGCCCTGTTGGGCGACGCCCCGTTCGTGCTGATCAGTGCGGATGTCTATAGCGATTTCGACTATGCCGGGTTGCCGGTCCTCGCACCGGACATCGACATGCACACCGTGCTGGTCGTCAACCCGCCGCATCACCCGGCGGGCGATTTCGCGCTGGCCGGCGGGCGTGATGGGGGAGTGCTGACGCTGGGGCCGCCGTGCCTGACCTATGGCGGTATCGGCGTCTACAGGCCCAGCCTCTTTAAGGGTGAAGAGAGCGCGCGTTTCGCCCTGGTGTCGGTCATGCGTCGCGCGATCTCGGCCGGTCGCGCCACCGGCCAGCGCCATGCCGGCGTGTGGGTGGACGTCGGGCGTGCGAGTGCATTGGATCACGCGCGGGCGCTGGCCGGTCAAGCCGGGTTTTCAGCGTGATGCCGCGGCACTGTTAGAATCCGGCGGTCCGCGCCGTCTTGGCTCGGGCGGCTGCGGTCTCCGCGGCCGGTTCGTCGATCATCGAAACGGAGATGCCGAATGTCGGCCAGTCGCCATAATTGCCATTGCCGCGGGTCGGTACGCGCGTTGTCATACATGTGCCTCGCCGGTCTCGCCCTGGCGATCGTCGTGCTCGCAGGCTGTGCCAGTGCGCCCACGGGCGCGCCGAGCGCGCCGGACGAAAGCGTGCTGCAGCCGGCCGAACAGGCCCTGGCCAAGGCCCGTGCCGCCCAGGCCGACACCTTCGCTCCGCGTGCCGTGGACGCCGCCCGCCGGCGTATCGCCACTGCGCGCGACATCCTCTATACCGCCGCACTGGCACGCCGCCCGCTGACCGATGAGGAAAGCGGCCGTGTCGATCAGCTGGTCGACGCCGCCGAACTCGATGCGCGTTCGGCCTTGGTCGAAACCCAGGCCAAGGCGGTCGAGACCAAGCTCGACGAGCTGCGTAGCGGCGGTGGCAGTGCGCCTGCGAGTCATGCCGGCGGCTCCGCCGGTGCCATGGGAGTTTCGCCGTGAAGCGTGTGATCGTATTGAGCCTCGGACTGTTGCCGCTGGTGACGGGCTGTTCGATCTTCCAGGCCGATCCGGTCCCGCCGAGCCCGGCCCTGGTCGGCGTCAGTGGGCAGGATGCCGCCTGGGCGAGCCAGATCAAACGGCGCCCCGATGGCGCCAGCTTCGAGCCGTTGGTCGATGCGCGTGAGGCGGTCGAGCAGGCCCGCAGCCAGCCGCAGGTCGAATCCTTTGACGCGCAGTCGCTAGCCGACGCCGAACAGGCACTGGCCAGCGCCGAGGCTGGTTGGCAGCCGCTGGCCGAGGCCAAGCGTCGTCCCGCGGACAAGCTCGCCGCCGTCGCCGACGACGCCCATCGGGCACAGCGCCTGGCCGAGATCGCGCGCTATACCGCGGTGCGCGAAATCAAGCTCAAGGAGTTGCTCGCGCTCAACGAGCAGATCGAGCAGCAGCAGGCGCGTACGGCGCCGGTTCGTGGTGGCTCGGGCATCGCGCGCGGCGCCGCCGGCGCGGACAACCTCATCGGCCAGCGTGTCGTGCCCGATCGGCTGGGTGATATCGAATTCCAGACCGGAACCGCCCGCTTGACCGGTCCGTCACAGGCCGTGGTCCAGCGTCTGGCGGCCTTGATGAAAAACAATCCCGACTACGGCGTCGCCGTATTCGGGCATACCGACAACATGGGCCCGTCAGACGCCTCGCTTGAACGTTTCGTCCAGGCCAATCCCGGACTGGAGGAGCAGGCGCCTACCCGCGAGCAGCAGGTGCGTGCATTCAACCTCGCGCTGTCAGCCGCGCGGGCGCGTGCCGTTGCCCAGACGCTGGTCAACGACGGCGTGGAAGCTCGGCGTATCGGCGCCCGGGGTTTCGGTGATACCCGCCCGGTAGCCGCCAACAACACGGCCGACGGCCGGCGTGCCAATCGCCGTATTGAGGCGATCATCGTGCCAGGGCCGGACAGTCAGGCGGCCCGACAGGGCGGCTGACCGGAATCACGCGGACGGTCCGTTGTCCGACCGGGCCGCCGTCGGCCGAGCGCCTGCGCAGGCCGATCGACGGTGGACAGGTTTGACCGGCGTCCGCCAAGGCGCGCACATGGCGCAACGCGCGCCGGGACTACCCGGGCCAGCAGGCATGCCGGCAGCGTGTGTCGGCACGCGGGCAGCATCGGCTGGCGGGCACGGGCACGACTCGGCGCGCACCAGATGCCGGCCGTGGACATTGTCGCGCTAGAGGCTTCGGATCACGCCGACGGCCAAGCCTTCGAGCACCAATGTCTCGCGGCGCGTATCCACCACGATATCCGTGTACTGCGGGTTGGCGGCGACCAGGCGGGCGATATGCCCCTGGCGCGACAGGCGTTTGACCGTGACCTCGTCGTCCCATCGAAACACGGCGATGTCGCCATCGCGTACATCGCTAGCGCGGCGGACGCCGAGCAGGTCGCCGTCGAGTATACCTGCATCGATCATGCTGTCGCCGGTGACTCTCAACAGGTAATCCGGTGCCTGCAAAAACAGACCGGCATCGATCTGGCAATGACGCTCGACGTGTTCGACCGCCAGAATCGGCTCACCGGCGGCCACCCGGCCGACGACAGCCAGCGACAAGGGCGCCGCGCTGGCAGATGTATCGTCCTCGATCAGCCGAATGCTGCGGCTGCGGTTGGGGCTGAGCTCGATGGCCCCTTTTCTCGCGAGCGTGCGCAGATGGGCCTGTGCCGCATTGGCCGAGGCAAACCCGAGGGCCTGTGCGATTTCAGCTCGCGTGGGCGGCGTCTGCCGTTCGGCAATGGTTTGGCGTATGAAATCGAACACACGCCGCTGCTTATCGCTGAGAGGCTCCATGCTGTAAATATATCCAGTTGGGGTGCTCGGTTGCAATAGTCTTGACACTTGCAAAAATATTTGACAACGCCCGTCGGCTGTCCATAGAATTGCGTCATTGCTGCAGCGCAGCAAAGCAATAATTATTTTTTCAGGAGGGCTTTCGAGCATGAATATTCAGAACATCGTTGCCGACGTTCGCAGCCGTGTCGAAACCGCCGGTCGCAATTACCAGGACGCCTTCAAGGCGTATGTCGATGCGCAGCGTAAGGCGGTCGGCGTGGTCACCAAGAACGGCCAGACCCTGGCCAACACCGAGATCGGCGCCGCCAAGAACGTGTTTGCCGCCGCTCGTGCAAGCTTCGACAAGGCGCGAGCCGACGGCGTTCGCAAAGTCGCTCGCAGCCCCCAGGCCTACGTGCCCAATGGGCGCGACCAGATCGTGTCGGCCTATAAGGATACGATCGATCTGCTGGTTCGTACCGGCAACGAGCTGACGGATGTCGTGAGCAGCGGCTACAAGAGCGTGCTCGGCAAGCTCGGGAGCACCCCGGCGTCAACGACGCGCACGACCAAGGGCAAGAGCAAGTCCGTATCGACCAGCGCTCGGTCGACTGCCGCCAAACGCGCCTCCGGTGGATCGAACGGCACCGCCAAGCGTGCAAGCGCGGGTACGAGCACAACGACGGCCAAGCGCAAGACCGCGTCGACGCGCAAGCGCTCGAGCACAGCCGGTACGGCCAAGGCATCGAGCACGACCAAGTCGTCGACCACGGCCAAGAAGGCTAGCCCGGCGACGAAGTCGGCCCCGCGCAAGCGCAAGGCCTCGACCAAGACGAGTGCTTCGCAGGCCTCCGCACCGGCTCCGACCAGCAACGACAGCAGCAGCGACAGCGCCTCGTAAGAGTCGTCATCGTTGACACAAAAAGCCCGGTCACCGCGAGGTGGCCGGGCTTTTTCATGTCCTGCTCAAGGCGCCGTGGCCGGCCGCTGCGGTCAGTGTTCGGCGATGCCGGGGGTGAACAGGATCTTGCCGGTCCGTGCGCTGTCCTGAAGCGCCTTGAAAGCCGCCTTGTAGTGCGACAGATCGTAGGTGCCGTAGACATCGGCGCGCAGACGGCCTTCCCGCAACATGTCGGCGAGCTCTTCGATGCGCTGGCGGACGCGCTCGGGCCCGACCTGTGCTATCCAGCGGGTCAGCCAGAAACCGCGTACGTCGATTCCCCGAAACACGAGGTCCTGGGCCGGTACGTCACAGGGCGCGCCGGCCATGGCACCGTAGTTGACGAGCTGCCCGCCGTCGGAGAGTGCGCCGGCCAGTGCCGCGGTCGCTGGTCCACCGACGGCGTCCAGCGCCAGCGGCGTGCTCAGCCCACCGGTTACGGCGAGGATGTCGGCGGCGAGATTCTGGCCCCGATCCACGATGACTTCGGTCGCCCCGCGTTCCTTCAGGCGCATGATCAACCCGCCGCCACGCCGTACGATGGCCACCGTGCGCAGATTCCGTCGGCTGGCGATCTCGAGCACGTACTGGCCGACCGCGGAGTTGGCGGCATTGAGCAACACCCAGTCATCGGCGGCCAGCTTGGTGATGTCGCTGAGCAGCGCCGAAGCAGTCAGTGGATTCACGGCCAGCATTGCCAGCTGTAGCGGGTCGACGTCGTCGGGCAGTGCGAACAGCCCGGTCGCGTCCACCGTGACTTCCTGTGCCCAGCTGCCGTGGCCGAGCGGCAACAGCACCACATCGTCGAGCTTCAGGTGCGACACGGCCTCGCCTTTCTCGACCACGCGGCCTACACCCTCGAGCCCCGGTGTGGCCGGCAGTTCGGGCCGATATCCGTATTCACCGCTGATCAGCAACAGGTCGGCCGGGTTGATCGGCGCGGCCTCGACCCGCAGGCGTACTTCGCCCGCCTCGGGACCCCGGCTGGGGCCATCGACCAGGCTCAGCGCGTCCTTCGGACGGCCGAATTTCGAAAATTCAAGCTTTTTCAATCAAGTCTCCAGACGTCTCGCGCATTCGGCCCAGCGTGCATGCCTCTGGGGGAGCCAGCGGGGCCGATCAAATCACGGGTCTGGCGATGACCAGGCCCGGTCCCACAATCCAGTTTACCAGTGCCACGGCGCGGCGGCAGTGTTGCCGGGCGGGCGAGTGACGGCGCGCTTATCGCGCGATACCGGCCGTGCGTTACGCGTAGGATCGGCGTGCTGATATCGGACAGCCAGCAGCGTCGGATTGACGCAGCGTGGTGATGTTCAGCGATGTGCGCGGGGATTGCTGACGGGGCCGCGGGATGCGCTCGCTGAATCGGGCCGATTCTGAATCAGAGCAGCGGATCAGCCGGTCGGTGCGTCCTTGTCGTATTCGATCATCGCGTAGGCGGAGTGGTTATGAATCGACTCGAAATTCTCCGACTCCACCACGTAGTAGCGGAAGCGATCGTCGTCGTTGAGGCGCTTGGCGATATCGCGCACCACGTCCTCGACGAATTTCGGATTTTCGTAGGCGCGCTCGGTCACGGCCTTTTCGTCCACCCGCTTGAGGATGCCGTACAGTTCACAGGAGCCTTCCGACTCGGCGATATCGACCAGTTCTTCCAGCCAGAAGAATGAATCGGCGCGTACGCGGATGGTGATCAACGAGCGCTGGTTATGGGCGCCGTAGTCGGAGATGTCCTTGGAGCAGGGGCACAGCGTGGTGACCGGTACCTTGACCTCGACATACAGATCCGTCCGCGAACCGCGCTGGTCGCCGATGAAACGCACGTTGTAATCCATCACACCCTTTTCGCGCGTGACCGGGGCGTACTTGTCGACGAAGTAGGGAAAGGCCATCTCGATATGGCCGTTGTCGGCTTCCAGGCGCTCGGTCATCTCGCCGAGCATGGCCTTGAACGATTCGACGGTGATCTGATGTTCGTGCGCGTTGAGGATCTGCACGAACCGGGACATGTGAGTGCCCTTGAAATGGTGGGGGAGGTTCACGAACATCCCGAACGTGGCGACGGTGCTCTGATGACCGCCGACCCGCTGCGCGATCGAGACCGGATGACGGATATCGCAGATGCCGACCTTGTTGATGGCCAGTTCGCGCGGGTCGGTACGACCCTGTACGTCTTCGATCTGGTCGCTGGTCAACTGACCCCGACCGTTGTCGGCCGCGCTCGCGCGCTCGCTCTGGGTTTTTGCAACGCTGCTCATCTGGATGCCATCCGGGTCAAAACAAGTCGGCCGGCTGCCGAATCGAGCCGGGCATCATAGCGCGCGGGCACAGTCTCGACAAAGCCGTTATCTGCCGGTCAATGGGGACGAGGGCTGGCCCGTACAAGTACCTCATCCGGTTCGCCGTGTCGCGACGCCGGCGATTGGTACTATCCGCAGCCGTGGTTCCCCGGCACCGGCGGAAGATTCAGCCAACCGGTGCGTCGACTCTGCCCGCGGCGGGCAGGGCGCGGACGGTCAGGGCCGTACTAGCCCGGCGGCCAGGAGAATTCGCGCCCGCCGAGCACATGAAGATGCAGATGAAACACGCTCTGGCCCACGGCTGCACCGTTGTTCATGACCAGACGAAAAGCCTCGCCATACCCCTGATCGGCAGCGATCTGGCGTGCGGTGAGCATTAGATGACCCAGCAACGCCTGATCGTCGGCCTCGGCGCGAGCGAGCATCTCGATAGGCTTTTTCGGGATCACCAGTATATGCATCGGCGCCTGCGGATTGACGTCACGAAAGGCCAGGCAGTGTTCGTCCTCGTGCACGATATCGGCATCGATTTCGCGGTCGATGATTTTCGAGAAAATGGTATCGCTCATGAACAGTCTCGTTGTGCTGGGCGGAATCGGTCATGCTGGTCGCCAAAGGCGTGTAACCGGCAGTGGCGTGGCGCCCCATGCTCGGTTTACCGTGAGGTGTGCGACCAGCGTGCAGCATAGCGCGGCGGGCGAGGGCGATCTATCAACAGGGACAGGACGATCAATGAATTACCTTGTGACCGGCGCGACCGGGTTCATCGGACGTTTTCTTATCGAGAAACTGCTGGAGCGGCGCGGGGCGACGGTCTACGTACTGATGCGTCGCGCCAGCGCAGATCGTTTTGCGGGTCTGCGCGAACGGCTGGGCGCCACCGATACCCAGCTGGTACCGGTCTGGGGTGACATTACCCGCCGTGGCGTCATCGACTCGGAAGCGCTGACGCATCTGACCGGGCGCATCGATCACGTGTTTCATCTGGCCGCGGTGTACGACATGAGCATGTCGGATGCCCAGGCCAACCGGGTCAACAACGAAGGCACGGCGAACATCGTCGCCCTGGCCGGGGCGCTGGCCAACGAGGCCGCTACCAAACCCTGTTTCCACCATGTCTCGTCGGTGGCGATCGCCGGGGCGGACTACCAGGGCGTGTTCACCGACCAGATGTTCGATGAAGGCCAGACGGTGCGCCACCCCTATTACCGCACCAAGTTCCAGTCCGAAGGCATCGTGCGCGAACATTGCAAGGTGCCGTGGCGGGTTTACCGGCCGGGGATGGTCGTCGGTCACTCCGAAACCGGCGAGATGGACAAGGTCGACGGGCCCTATTATTTCTTCAAGCCGATCAAGCGGATTCGCGACAACATTCCGAAATGGCTGCCGCTGGTTGGTATCGAGGGCGGCCAGATGCCGGTCGCGCCGGTGGACTACGTCGTCGATGCCATGGTCCATATCGCGCACAAGAAGAATCTGGACGGCAAGGCGTTCTTCCTGATTCAACACGAGCCGCCGAGCGCCGGGCGCATGCTGCGTATATTCCTGCGCGCGGCGCACGGTCCGGATATCGTGCGCAATCTGCCGACCCATGAATGGCCTGCCTCGATCGAGCATCAGCTCAAGCGGCTGGCGTCGTCGCTGCCGTTGGCCGAGTGGATGGAGAAGCGCCTGTCGAAGACGCTGGGCGTGCCGCTGTCGATTCTGGGGTACGTGAACAATCGCGCGGTGTTCGACGACGTCAACACGCGGGCCGCGCTCAAGGGTAGCGGCATTCACTGTCCGCCCCTGGCCGACTACGCCGAGACGCTCTGGCGATTCTGGGAAATGCACATGGATTGCGACGTGCACGTGCCCGAAGCACTGCTGCGCCGCATGAACGGCAAGGTCGTGGTCATCACCGGCGCTTCCAGCGGCATCGGCTTCATGGCGGCCAAGAAACTGGCACGGGCAGGTGCCAAGGTATGCATGGTCGCGCGCACGCCCGAAAAGCTGGAGGAGACCCGTCACATCATCCAGAAGATGGGCGGCGAGGCGTTTGCCTATCCATGTGACCTGAACAAGATCGAGGCCATTGACGAGTGCACGCGCCAGATTCTCGTCGATCATCATCATGTCGATGTATTGATCAACAACGCCGGCCATTCGATACGTCGCTCGGTATTCGAGTCGCTCAACCGGTTCCACGACTACGAGCGCACGATGCAGCTGAACTATTTCGGCGCCATTCGCATGATATTCAACCTGCTGCCCTCGATGGCCAAGCGGCGAGCCGGCCATATCATCAACATCTCTAGCATCGGTTGTCTGACCAATGTTCCGCGGTTTTCGGCCTATGTAGCTTCGAAATCGGCGCTGGACGCGTTTTCGCGCTGTCTGTCGCCCGAGGTGGCCTCGCGCAATATCAATCTCACCACCATCTACATGCCGCTGGTGCGCACGCCGATGATCGCGCCCACTAAGATCTACGATTACGTGCCCACGCTGACGCCGGAGCAGGCCGGCGACATGATCGTGGCCGCCATCCTGGAAAAACCCAAGCGCATCGCTTCGCCGCTGGGCACCACCGCACAGATCAGCTATGCGTTGTGGCCCAAGGTCAACGACTTCGTGCTGCACAAGGCGTTTCACATGTTCCCGTCGTCGAAGGCCGCGCGCGGGCGCAAGGGTCTACGCGAAGCCGACGAAAAACCCAATATCCCTGGACGGGTGCTGGCCGCCCTGTTGCCTGGGCCTTACTGGTAGGCCCGAGCCGGCCGCCGATACGAAAAAGCCGCCTTGAAGGGCGGCTTTTTCGTGCGTGCTGACTCGTTGGTCGGCGTGTGCTCAGTCGCCGTTGTCGGCGTTGCGCAGGTCGCGTCGCTCGGCCACCGATCGGGCGAGCTGGGCCAGCAGTTTCTCGGTATCGGCCCAGTGCAGACAGGCATCGGTGATGGACACCCCGTATTCGGGTTTCACGCCCGGCACCAGCTTCTGATTACCCTCGTTCAGGTGCGACTCGATCATCACACCGAAGATCGCGCGGCTGCCGGCGGCCAGCTGCCCGCCTACGTCGTCGCCGACTTCCAGCTGCTTCTTGTGCTGCTTTCGGCTGTTGGCATGCGAGAAGTCGATCATCAGGCGGCCGGGCAGCTGTGCCTGCTCGAGCAGAGCGACGGCTGCGGCTACCGAATCTGCGTCGTAGTTCGGTCCGTTGGAGCCGCCGCGCAGGATGATATGCGTATCTCGGTTGCCCTCGGTGGCGAAGATCGCCCACTCGCCGGGCTTGGTCAGCGACAGGAAGTGATGCGGATGATGCGCGGCGCCGACCGCATCCACCGCGATCTTGATCGAACCGCCGGTGCCGTTCTTGAAGCCGACGGGGCACGACAGCCCCGAGGCGAGCTCGCGATGGCCCTGGGATTCGGTCGTGCGTGCGCCGATCGCGCCCCAGGAGACGAGGTCCGCCAGATATTGCGGTGTGGTCAGATCAAGGAACTCCACGCCGGCTGGAATGCCGTCCTCGGCCAGCCGCCAGAGAAGCTCGCGCGCCTGACGAATACCCTTGTTGATCTTGAAGGAGTCATCCAGATCGGGGTCGTTGATCAGCCCTTTCCAGCCGACGGTGGTGCGCGGCTTTTCGAAGTACACGCGCATGACGATCAGCAGATCGTCGCCGAAGCGATCGCGTGCCGCCTTGAGCTTGGCGGCATATTCGAGCGCGGCATCGATATCGTGGATCGAGCAGGGCCCAACCACCACGAGCAGGCGATCGTCCCGACCATGCAGGACGTCCTGGATCGCCTCGCGAGCATCGTGCACGGTCTCCGACGCGGTCTCGGTCACGGGGAACTCCTCGCGCAGATCCTGCGAAGAGACCATCTTCTGGGTGCCGGTGATACGGAGGTTGTCGGTTTCGTACATCATGAATTGGGCCAGTCCGGGCGCAAACGCCGGGTAAAACAAGGCCAGGAGTCTAGCAGAGGTCGTACGCGGTGGGTTCGTGACCTGCCGTATCGTTCAATTCCGTGGGTGTACGGCGTAGCCATGCGAGCTGTGCGGCCGCGACGAACGCCGTTCCGGCAAGTGTGTATCGCAGCGCGGGGTGAGCGGCGTCGTTCCGCGCATCGGTGAATAATGAGGCTCAAGACGCGAATTTCGTAGCCACTGCGGCGCTTTTACCCAATCGAGGAGCCGGTGGCCAAACCGCCGATCCGCAGGCGAGCTGGTCGATACGCTCGGCGCTAGCCCGGTAAACGCTCGAATGAACAACTGAATCGTGCAAGACGGGCGCACCGGCCGATGAACGAGACCGGCCCGCCGAATGGCGCGGGCCGGGCGCCGTATTCGGACGACCGACCGCGGATGTCGGTTGAGCGCAGCGCCGTGGATGACGCAGCCTCTTGTATTTGCGGAACAACATACCGCTATGCGGCATTATACATCTATTTGTATACGGGATACCGTTGACTGGATCAGTGCTGCGTGCTTACATCCGAACCATAAGCGCGGTCGTCGATTCGAGTCGATCGCATGATCACAACGAGGAGGAGATCTCATGGTCGGATTCAAAGGTTCGAACGCACCCTGGCGTGGATTGGCGACGGCGCTGGTGGGTGCCGGGCTGGTATTGAGTGCCGGCGCACAGGCCCGCCAGCTTACCTATGCCTCCTATCTGCCGCCGACCCATCCGACCAGTGAAGATGGTATCCAGAAGTTCATCGACATCGTTCAGGACAAGACCGACGATGAAGTGACTTTTGCGTTCTATCCCTCGGAAGCGGCCGCTTCGGCCAAGACCATGCTGTCGGCCATCAACGACCAGCTTATCGATGCCGGGTTCATCGTATCGGTGTATTTTCCGACCTCGTTGCCGGTGAATACGGTGCTTTCCGATCTGTCGTTCTTCAACGACGACAATGCGATCACGGCGGCCGCGGTCACCGACACGATTCTCAACGACTGTCCGCAGTGCCTGGACGAGTACAAGAAATACAATGTCCATTTCCTGGCGACTTATTCCACGCCGCCGTATCAGGCGATGTGCAAGGCGCCGATGAAAAACGGCTTCGATCCCAAGGGGCTGCGCATGCGCGCCCCGGGTGCGGAAGTCGGTCGCTGGGTCAGCGAGATCGGCGGTGTGCCGGTCAACATTCCCAACAACGAGTCTTACGAAGCCATGGAACGCGGCCAGGTGGACTGCGTAATCGGCGCCGTGGCCTGGTTGAAGTCGCTGTCGCTGGGTGAAGTGGCACACAGCGTCGGTACGCTGCCAATGGGTGGTTTCCAGGGCGGGTCGCTGTTCAATATCTCCGAAGAGGTCTGGCAGGGCCTGGACGCCCAGACCCAGCACATCATGCAGGACGCGGCCCTCGAGGCGCTGGCATCGACGGTTTACTCGTACACGGCCGAAGAGAAAGAGGCCCGTGAAACCGCACTCAAGGACGGCGTGAATTTCGTCGACGCCTCGCCCGAACTGGTCAAGCAGCGCGACGAGTTCATGCAATCGCAGATCAAGCAGGCAGCTGCGACGGCCAGCTCGCGCGGCGTCAAGAACCCCGAGGCGATCGTACAGGCGTTTCTCGACAACATGGACAAGTGGCGTGCCCGTATCGAGGGCAAGAATCTGAGCGAACAGCAATACTACGAGTTGCTCAAGACGAACCTGCTCGCCGACGCCGGCAAGTGACGTAGTCTGGCCCGGCCGGGCTGGCCGGGCCTCTCGGATAGGTCTGGGTGACGTATGAGTAATGAGACGCTGCAACCCTACCGTGGGGTCAGGGTGCTGGATCTGGCTCAAGGTCTGGCCGGCCCTTATGCGGCCGGGATGCTGGCCGCCATGGGCGCGGACGTAGTCAAGGTCGAGCCGCCCGAAGGAGACTGGGCACGGCTGATGGGCGAGGTGCGCGAGGGCCACAGCACCATGGGCCTGCCGGCGAACTGGGGCAAACGCGCGATTTGCGTGGACGCACGCCAGCCGGCCGGCAAGGCGGTGCTGCGGCGCCTGGCGGCGGAGGCGGATGTCGTGGTCGAGAGCTTTCGCCCGGGTGTCATGACCAAGCTCGGTCTGGACTACGCTTCGCTGGAGGCCGCGCGGCCCGGCATCGTGCTCGCTTCGATCTCCGGTTTTGGTCAGGATGGACCGTATGTGGCCCGGCCGGGCACCGATACCATCATTCAGGCGTTTTCGGGCATGGCGTCGATGAATCGCGATACCACGGGCACGCCCCGCCGCGTGGGAATGCTCGCCGTGGATATGGTGACCGGCCTGTACGCCGGCTACGCCTTGTCGGCCGCCCTGTTCGACCAGCGCGTGCATGGTCAGGGGCGGCATCTGCAGATCTCGCTGCTGCAAGCGGCGGCCGCTTTCCAGATGACTGCGTCGTTGCAAAGCCAGATGCGTGACGGACGGGCCGGTACGCCGGTGACCTCGCCCTCGGGCTTCTATCCGACCCGCAATGGGATGATGGCTGTGGCCTGTCTGCGTGACGGCATGTTCCTCGCGCTTGCCGACGCACTGGATCGGTCGCAGTGGGCGCACGATGCGCGCTACGCCGACAACGCCGGCCGCATTGCTCATAACGACGAGCTCAACGCCGAGCTGGCAGCCATCTTTGCCACGCGTGACCGCGAGGAGTGGATCGAGCGGCTCAACGCGGCCGGCGTGCTGTGCGGGCCGGTCAACGACTATGCCGACCTCGCCGGCGACCCGCAGGTGCAGCACATGGGACTGTTCACCGAGATCGATACCCCCGGGCTGGGTCCGCTGCCTCTGGCGGGTTTGCCATGTGCCGGGTTGTCGCCGGCCGATCAGCGGCCGGATCCGCCCATTGGCGGCCATACCCGTCAGGTGCTGGTCGAGGCCGGTTATACGCCCGAGGAGATCGGTTCGCTGATCGACAGCGGCGTGTGTCTGCATGCCGCCCAAGAGCAGACAAACTGATGCGCGCGGTGGTCTGCAACCAGTTGGGCAGCTATCGCGACCTGGTGGTCGCCGAGCGTGAGCGCCCCGTGGCCGGGCCTGGCCAGGTCCTGATCCGCTGTGCCTATGCCAGTGTGTCTTTCGCGATCACGTTGGTGGTCGCGGGCAGCTACCAGCGCAAGTCCACGCCGCCGTTCATTCCCGGCAGCGAAGTCTCCGGGGTGGTGGCCGCGACAGGCGAGGGCGTCGACGAGTTTGCCGTGGGCGATCGAGTGGTGGCGATCGTGCGTGAAGGAGCCTATGCCGATTATGTGGTGGCCGATACGCCGACGATCTATCGGGTGCCCGACGATCTGGCACTCGATCTGGCGGTCAACGTGCCCTTATCTTTCGGCACCGCGCACGCCGGGCTGATCACCCGCGCCGGGCTCGTCGCCGACGAAACACTGCTCGTACACGGAGCGGCCGGGGCGCTCGGCATGGCCGCGGTACAGATCGGGCGTATGACCGGCGCCCGGGTCATCGCTACCGCCAGTACCGATGCCAAGTGCGATGCGGCCCTCGTGGCCGGCGCCGATCATGCGATCAACTATGCCACGACGGGCTTTCGCGATCCCGTCAAGGAGCTGACCGGCGGCGCAGGCGCCGACGTGGTGTTCGACCCGGTCGGTGGCGACGTGCTCAACGAGTCGATCCGGGCAACCGCGGTCGAAGGTCGGGTCGTGGTAGCCGGCTTTGCCGGCGGTACGATTCCGCAGGTTCCGGCCAATATCCTGCTGGTCAAGAACATCAGTCTGCTCGGGCTCAATTTCAGCGAGTATTTCGGCTGGGGTGTACGGGATCGCAGCGTCGAGTTCGCGCCCCGGCTCAAGCAGAGCATGGCCTTGCTGCTCACGGCGGCCGCCGAGGGTCGGTTGCATCCGAGTATCGGTCATCGCAGTCCGCTCGAAGATGTCGTGAGCGCGATCGATCATATCGTCGAACGCCGCGCGGTCGGCAAGGTCGTGCTCGTCATCGACGATCAGGCCGCGGCATGAAGCGTGTTCTCGAGGGCTTGTCGCGGCTGGCCGGGTTGATCGCGAGTCTGGCCGTGGTGGCGATGATGCTGCACGTGACCATCGCCGTCGTGCTGCGCGTCGGCTTCCGGGCGCCGGCCAGCGGCACCATGGAGATCGTGAGCTATTTCTACATGGTCGCGGCCGTGTTCCTGGGCATCTTCGTGGCTGCCTGGCAGAACGCGCATATTCGTGTCGATGTGATCGCGAACCTGTTTCCGGCTCGTATCCAGCAGGTCACCGACCGGCTGGCCGAACTGGTCATGCTGGCGTTTTTCGTGTTCTTTGCCTGGGGTCTCTGGCGCACGGCCTTGCAGAAGACCCAGCAGCGTGAAGAGGTGGACGCCATCTTTGCCCATCTGACCGTCTGGCCCAGCCGATGGCTGGCCGTGGCGGGGCTTTCTCTGGCCGCCCTGGTGGTGATGTGGCGCCTGGCCCGGATGCTCACGGGTCGGCCGACCCGCGAGACCGACGAGGGCCTGGTAATCGACGACGACGAGGCCTTGCGATGAGTCCGGTCACGATCGGGCTGGCCTGTATCGGGCTGCTATTGTTCCTGATTGCCATTCGGGTGCCGATCGGCGTGGCACTGGGATCCAGTGCGGCGGTGGGCATCTATTTTCTGCGTGGGCTGACCGCAACGCTGTCGTCGCTCGGTGCCGCGACCTTCGACTTCGTGGCGCACTGGTCGCTGACGGCGATCCCGATGTTCATTCTCATGGGGGCGATCGCCTTTCATTCGGGGCTGACCGCGCATCTGTTCCGGGCCGCCCGGGCCTGGCTGTCGTTTTTGCCCGGCGGACTTGCGATCGCGACCAATCTGGCCAGTGCCGGCTTTGCCGCAGCCTCCGGCTCGAGTGTGGCCATGGCCGGGGCCATGTCGCGTCTGGCGGTGCCCGAGATGCTGCGTGCCGGTTACGACAAGGGGCTGGCCACCGGCGTGGTGGCCGCGTCGGGAACACTGGGCGCGCTCATTCCGCCGTCGATCCCGTTCATCCTCTACGCGGTGTTCATGGAAGCCTCGGTCAGCCGGCTGCTGCTGGCCGGACTGCTCCCCGGCCTACTGACGCTGGTCGCCTATACCGGCTTGATCATGATTCGAGTCAAGCTCAACCCGGCGCTGGCGCCGCGCAGCCAAGAGACCTTCTCTCGACGCGAAAAGTGGCGGCTGCTGCTGCGCGCCTGGCCGTTGCCGTTGATCGTGGCCGGCGTGGTCGGCGGATTGTATTCGGGCACTATCACCGCGACGGAGGCGGGCGCGTTCGGTGCCTGCGTGGCGGTGCTCGCCTCGATCCTGGATCGGTCGTTTTCGTGGTCGATGCTGCGCGTGTCGGTAGTCGAGACCGTACGCACGACTGCGGCGATCTTCCTGATCGCCATCGGTGCGGTGTTGTTCTCGCGCTTTCTAACGCTCAGCCAGATTCCGATGCAGATCGGCATGCTCGTGGACGCGTACTCGGTGAACATGGTGGTGTTCTTCGTGCTCACCTCGGCGTTCTATCTGGTGTTGGGCATGTTCCTCGACCCCATCGGCCTGATGCTGGTGACGCTGCCGATCCTCGCACCGGTCATGCACAGTCTGGGTGTCGACGAGATCTGGTTCGGGGTCATCGTGGTCAAGTTCATCGAGATCGGTCTGCTGACACCGCCCATCGGACTGAACCTGTTCGTCACATCCGCCGCGGTCGGCGACGCCGTGCCGTTCGACCGCGTGGTACGCGGCACGCTGTGGTTCTTGTGCGCCGAGGCGGTCGTCATGATCCTTCTGTTCACCTTCCCGTCGATCTCGCTGTTCATCCCCAACTTGATGAGCTAGCGCAGTCGGGCGAACACTTAACCAGGAACGATATGCTCAAGATAGGGACCGGGTCCGGCTGGTGGGGCGATCGCATCTCGCCGGCCGTCGAGCTCGCCGAGAAAGGCGATCTGGATTATCTGTGTTTCGAGACCATGGCCGAGGCCACGGTGTCCACGGCACAGGTGCGCAAGCGCCGTGACCCCGATTTCGGCGGTTTCGACACCTATCTGGACGATCGCATGGCCGCGGTGCTGCCGCACTGCATTCGGCGCGGCACCCGGATCGTGTCCAATCAGGGCTGGGTCAATCCGGTGGGCGCGGCCCGGGCGATACGCGCACACCTGGACCGGCTGGGGGCTCACCACTGGAAAGTCGCCGCAGTCACGGGATCGATCGTCAGCGATCGGATCGCCGAGCTGGCCGGACCGATCATGGAGACCGGGCGCGAATTCGACAGCATCGAGGGCGAGATCGTGAGCGCCGAGGCCTATCTGGGGGCGGCCGGGATCGTACAGGCGCTGGCCGACGGAGCCGATATCGTGGTCACCGGTCGCGTGGCTGACCCAGCGTTGTTCCTGGCGCCGATGATGCACGAGTTCGGCTGGCGCGCCGACGACTGGGACCGGTTGGGCGCAGGCGCCGGAATCGGCCACCTGATGGAATGCGGCGCGCAACTGACCGGCGGCTATTTCGTCGACCCCGGCTACAAAGACGTCCCTGAACCGTGGAATCTGGGTTTTCCCATCGCAGAAGTTGAAGCCGACGGTGCGGTGGTGTTCGGCAAGCTGCCCGACACGGGCGGCGTGATCGATCGTCATACCGTGCTCGAACAGATGTTCTACGAAGTCCACGATCCGGCGCGGTATATCACGCCGGACGTAGTGGTCGATTTCACCGGAGCCCGTATCGAGCCGATGGGGCTCAATCGTGTGCGTGTGACCGGTATCACGGGCACCCCGCGAACCGATACGCTCAAGGTCTCGATCGGGGCCCAGGAGGGCTTCATTGGCGAGGACCTGTTCGTCTATGCCGGGCCGGGAGCGCTGGACAAGGCATATCTGGCCGAGCGCATTCTGCGGGAACGGTTTCGTATCGTGGGACTGCAGGCCAGCGACCTGCGGTTCGACTTCATCGGCGTCAACGCGGTCCATGGCCCGATGAGTCCGGTCCCGGCCACGCCACCCTACGAAGTTGCGGTCCGCGTGGCCGCGCGCTGTCGGACACGTGCCGAAGCGCTCAAGATTGGTCGGGAGGTCGACGGCATGGCCGTGTCGGGTATCGGCTCGACCGGCAAGCGCGTGCCGTTCGCCGAGCGCGTGCGCGAAGTCATCGGCATCTGGTCGACGCTCATCGACCGTGACCAGGTCAGCCCGCAGGTACAGTTCATCGAGGCCGGATCATGAATCACCCGGATAGTCACAACGTGACGGTACGAGAACTTGCTCACACCCGTTCCGGCGACAAGGGCGATACCTCCAATATCGCGGTGATCGCCTACCATCGGGCGAGCTATGCCCTGCTGGCAGAGCAACTCACCGTCGAGCGGGTCGGCGCCCATTTCGCGGGCGTGGTCGAAGGCGAGATACGCCGATACGAGGTGCCGGGCCTGTCGGTGCTGAACTTCGTGTGCGAGGGCGCCCAGGGCGGCGGCGTATCACGGAGCCTGCGCCTGGACAACTACGGCAAGACCCTGGCTTCGGCGATGCTCTCGATCGGCATCGATCTCCCGCCCGGGTTCGATGCTTCAATATTGCGCGGTCCGGGCGGCGCGGCCTCCGGCTAGCGCACCATCCAGGCGACATGAAAAAGCCCCGCTGATCGGACGATCAACGGGGCTTTGTCCGAATCGGCGCCGCCGCCGATTAATCAGCGTATCAGAGCACGCCTTTCTGCTTGGCGGTATGCGTGGCGATCACGTCCATGAGCGTGGGCGACAGACAGTCATACGGCTCGAGGCCGATATCGTGCAGGTGGCGGCGCACCTCGCCCATCTTGTCCGGGTCGGCCCCGGCCTCGATGATCGACGACACGAATGCGGCGAACTGCGGCGGCTCCCAGCCGTCCTCGCTCGACAGCTCGGTATGGACGAAATCCAGCCCGTAGAACGGATGATCCGAGTTTTCGATACGGCCGTACATGTGCGTGCCGCATTCGCTGCAGGCATGGCGCTGGATCGCGGCCGACGAATCCACCACCTTGAGTTTTTCCTCGTTAGCGGTGACCTTGACGCTGTCTTTCGGTACCACCGCAATCTGGGCAAACTGGGCGCCGTCAGGCTTCCAGCACTTGGTACAGCCGCAGACATGGTTGTGGGCGCACTGGGACGATACGCTGACCTCCACCGGGTTGCTGCTGCACTTGCAGCGCAGGGTGCCGCCGGAAAAACCATCGGCGGCCGGCGTCATGCCGTTATCGACAGAGGGATGTATCGTTGTACTCATGAGAACTCCTCGCTTGTGCGCTGATAAATGTTACTTTATTACGTGCAATCCGAGCGTGTGCCCGGTCTGTTCACAACATTACTCCGCTGCGGGCCGAGGTCAAACGCAAATAATGTTATATTATTTCACTTTGCCGGTCGCGATCGACGCGAGACTCACGTTCCGTAGCCGGCCGGTCGTGCCGATTTCTTCTCGGAGCCGATCATGGGCGAGCCTCTCACCTTGAGCACCACAGGGCTCACGGCGTGGCTGGTCACTGGGCTGGTCATACAGGCGGTGGTCTGCGCCGCCCAATGGCGGCATCTGAATCGCTTGCAGCGCTCTGGTCAATTCGCCGGGCGTGCCTGTCGCTATGGCCAGCGGCGCGCGGTGTTCCAGGGGCTCGTATTCGCCGAACGGCTGGCGCGAATCGGGCTGTGGCTGGGTACGGGCTGGCTCGTCGTCCTCCATGGCCTGGTCGCCACGGGCGGCTATCTGTCGGGTGTCGCGTTCGCGGTGGTTTTTGCGATGGCCGATCAGGCGTTGCAACGGGTGCTGCCGTGGGCGCGCTGGTACTGGGTCGAGCGGGCCGCCGGGGTGTCGACCACAACCGCCGCCACGGTGATCGGCGACGCCGCGCGGCAGTGGCTGACACAGACGTTCACGGCGTTTGCCGGGGCCGTGTTCGTGCTCTGGCCGTTCTACACGCTCGGCAGTGCATGGCAATGGCCGGCAAGCGGATTGTGTGTTGTGGTCGGGGCGGGCGTGCTGCTCTGGCTGCGTCCGCAGGTCATCGAACCGTGGTTTCATCGATTCACCGAATTACCGGCCGGCGACCTGCGCAGCCGCCTGGCCGCGCTGATGCATCGCTGCGGCGCCGAGCTCGACAGCGTCCTGGTCATGGATACCTCTCGCCGATCGCGTCTGGCCAATGCCCAGTTCACAGGCTGGGGCCGACGCAAGCGGGTGGTGCTGTCGGATACTCTGGTTGCGCAACTCGACCCGGCCGAGCTGGAGGCCGTCATGGCCCACGAGCTCGGCCATTTCCAGTGTGGCCATTTACGCCGCTATTACGGGCTCCAGGCCGTCCTGCTGTGGCTGGGCTGGTTTGTGTTCGGCACGCTGGCGCCGTCGTTCCTGGCAAGCACGGAGCCGGCCTTTGCGGCCGCCGGCGCCTATCTGCTGTTGCCGGCGCTGGCCTGGCCTTTGTCACCGTGGTTCGCCGCCCTGCGCAGGCGGTACGAGTACGAAGCAGACGCCTTTGCCGCGCACCACGCCGGTCGCGGGGCGCTGCTCAGTGCGCTGGAACGCCTGTTCGCGAACAATCTGGGCGCACCCACCATGGCCCGGGGCTATGCGCTGATGTATGCCACCCATCCGCCGGCCGACCGTCGTCTGGCACGGCTGCGGCCCTAGCCGGCCACACGACGGCCCGCCTTTGCTGCACCTGCGCAATGTGTCAGAAACGGGACGACATGTCGCTCGATCCGGGACATTTGTGAACCCGATCGGAAACGCTCAGGCGCTTGATTCGTCTGTTTTTCCCGGAAATCGCCCGGTGCATCGACAGTGCGAGCGGTTGGCATACGCTTTGCTGTGATTGATGTAACCCGCGCGTAGGGACGCGCTGGGCAGATGCGGCGACCACCGCTTGCAATGGCCTTAGAGCCAGTCAACAGAAGTCCGGGCTCGACGCCACGGTCGGACGCCGAAAAATAACGATTACGAGCAAGGGGAGATCAACATGCGTGTGAGGAAACTAGCGCTTTCGGCGGTGGGTTCGCTGGCGCTGCTGGGCACGGTACCGGCGGCGCAGGCCATTGATATCCAGGCCGGCGACTGGACGTTCACGGCGACCGGCGAGATCAACGCCAACTATGTCTATACCGCCTGCGACAACCAGTCGACGCCCACCAACTTCGGCGGCACGGTCGCCGGTAATGTGGTCGGTGCCTGTAACGTGGCGGGCCCCGTCGGCGAGAACGATATTTCCGGCATTCGCACCGGCCTGCTGCCCGGCCAGCTGGTCTTCACCGCCGCGACCCAGCAGAACGGCTGGGATATCTCAGGCACCTTCGGTCTGTATCCCGGCATCGTCACCAACGACAACCTGTCGCCGAACGTCGGTCCGGGCAATAACGTGGGCCTGGGGACCACCGGTCTCGACATCCGCCAGGTCTTCCTCAAATTCGGCAACGCCGAGTTCGGTACCGTCAAGGCCGGTCGCGATTTCGGCCTGTTCGGCTTCGACGCGATCATCAACGACATGACCATCCCAGCCGTGGGCGTGAGCTCGGTGGCGGTGGCCTCGCCGGGCAACACGACGCTGGGCTCGATCGGCTTTGGCTATATCTATACCGACACGCTCAGCCAGATCAACTACACGACGCCGGACATGGACGGCTTTACCTGGACGATCGGTATCATCCAGACGATCGATTCGCTGACCGCCGGCAGCACGATCGGCATCGGCGAGACCGCACCCGGTTTCCAGACCCAGTTCAAGTATGCTTGGGACGGCGGCTTCGTGTCACTCAACGGCGTGACGCTGGAAGTCGACGGGATCACCGATACCCGTGACGGCAGCACCGACAAGAACCGCGTGTATGGCGCGGACCTGAACTGGAAGCAGAGCTTCGGGGCGATCGATATCCTGCTGTCGGGCTATTACACCAAAGGCATCGGTTCGGTGGCCTATCTGTTCGACAGTTTCGATGGGGCCGGCAACTCGCGCGACTCCTACGGTGGACTGGCACAGGTGACCTATACGGCCGGCAAGAACAAGTTCGGCGTGAACTACGGTGAATCGCGTCTGGACGACACCGGTTTCGATCAGGACTTCTACCCGAACGCGGTAGCCGACAATGGCGATCCGGTCTGCGTGACCGGCGGCAACTGCCTGTTCAAGGTCAATCGCAAGGTCACGGCCGGCTATTACTACAGCCTGACGCCCAACCTCACGCTGACCACCGAGTACTCGCATGCGATCTCCGAGGACCATGCCAACAACAATATCGATTCCGACAACGTGAACGTCGGCGCGTTCTTCACCTTCTAGTCGCACTATCCCCTGCGACGGCCGGACAGCATCGCTGTCCGGTTTTTTTTTGCCGAGTGCTAGCGGTAAGTGATCGGCCGGCATACGCTAGACATTGATTACGCTGGAAGATTCGGGTGCTCAATGAGGAGGAGCCATGAAAAATAAGAACGTGCTGTTGGGGTTGACCATCGCAGGGCTTTTGACAGGTTGCAGCGCGATGGGGCACGCGCCCGGCGGTGCCGGCGACCCGCCGGCCTATGTGAATATCGCGCGCACGTCGGAGATGAGCGTGCAGCTCGTACCACAGATCGATACGGCCGCAGCGCCGAACGAGCATCCAGCAGCGTTCCAGCCCGCCCAGCTTGAAGCCCTGCTGAAGTCCCTGCGCGTGGTCGACGAGCAGGGCAACGAGGTCACGCTGGCCTCACCGTCGCGATTGGCGCAGCTGGCTTCCGACATGTCGAAGGGTTTCGTGCGGGCCGGGTCCCGGCAGGATGTGGCTTTCGCGGTGTTTCGGCGTTCCGGCGGATCGGTGTTCACTGCGTCGCGAAAAGTCACATCGGGGCGGGCCTTCTATCGGGATGAAACGCTCAACCTGATCTTCGGAGAGTTCGACGCCGAGTTCAGCGAATTTCGCGATCTGAATATTTCGCCGTTGAAGAACGGCAGTCGGCTGGGAACCGACGGAGTCGATACCAGCCGACTGGTGGCCTCCGCCAGCTGGCATCGGCATGGTGATCGTGCGGACTGGATCGAGCTGCCGGCCACGCCAGCCGCTATCGAAGCGGCCGCGGCCGCGGCGCCAACCGCGATCGAGTCCAGTTCCAGCGGCGCGGCACAACCGCTGCAGTACGGACCGGCCGCTTCGAGCCGACGTGCTGTGCCTCCGCCGGCCGAGCCCCAGGGCGCGGTGTCCGGCGCAAGCGCAAGCCCGAGCCCCGCGGCCGATGGGCCGAGCCGCCCCGCCGCGGCACCGCCGGCTGTCACTCCGCCGCCGCGATTGGGGACATCGTCGTCGGCGGCCGGCGGTGACGATTGGAGCCGGATCGAGGAGCGTCTGACGCAGCTCAAGCGCCTGCGGGACAAGAATCTGATCAGCGCCGAGGACTATCAAAGCAAGAAGGATGCACTTCTCGAACAGTTGCCATGACCATTCAATGAAGCGTTTGGGACAATGTGTCCTGCGACTGGGACATTTTCCCGTCCTGCCCCGGCCCGCGAAACGCGGAAGTTCGTTTCGCGGGCCGCGCGACGATGCGGAATATGCTTCCGCTTCTATGAACAATAATAATATCAAGGGCTTGACCTTTTCCTGATCGGAGCGCAATGCGCCGTGATCGGCCCTTCAATCGCTGGCATCGATCTTGCGATGGTGCTCTCAGCCCACAGAAGAGGCTGGGGGCGAAGGCCTTTCAAGAATCAGGAGGAGACAATGAAGACCAATTCCGTACGCGGATGGCGTCGGGGTCTGTTGGGGCTCGGCGTGCTTGCTCTGGCCGGAGCCGGCACGGCATCGGCCGCCGGCGTGAGCTGGGACCAGATCAACTCGGACCAGCAATCCACCGACAACGTGCTCACCGTCGGCATGGGCACACAGATGCAGCGGTTTTCGCCGCTCAAGCAACTCAATACCGACAACGTCAAGAATCTGTATCCGGCCTGGTCGTTCTCGTTCGGCGGCGAGAAGCAACGCGGTCAGGAAAGCCAGCCGTTGGTCTATGACGGCAAGATGTTCGTGACCGGCTCGTATTCGCGGGCCTGGGCGATCGACGTCAAGACCGGCGAGGAAATCTGGCAGTACGAGCAGCGACTGCCCGAGGGCATCATGCCGTGCTGTGACGTGGTCAACCGCGGCGGCGCGCTGTACGACAACCTGTTCATATTCGGCACGCTCGACGCCAAACTGGTCGCGCTCGATCAGGAAACCGGCGACGTTGTCTGGAGCGAAGAGATCGCCGATTACAAGGACGGGTACTCCTATACGGCGGCGCCGTTGATCGTCGACGACATGGTGGTCACCGGCGTCTCCGGTGGCGAGTTCGGCGTGATGGGGCGTGTCGAGGCGCGTGACGCCAAGACCGGCAAGATGGTCTGGAGTCGTCCCACCGTCGAAGGCAACATGGGCTATCTCTGGAAAGACGGCAAGAAGACCGAGAACGGCATCAGCGGCACCCGCAACGCCAGTTGGCCTGGCGACATGTACAAGCACGGCGGCGCGGCGACCTGGCTTGGCGGCACCTACGATCCGGAGACGAACCTGATCTATATCGGCGCGGGCAACCCGTCGCCCTGGAACGCGCACATGCGTCCAGGCGACAACCTGTTCTCGTCGTCGATCGTCGCGATCCATCCCGATACCGGCAAGATCGCCTGGCACTATCAGAAAACACCGCATGATGCCTGGGACTATGACGGTACCAACATGTGCGTGCCGTTCGACGCCGAGGGCAAGAAATTCTGTGCCTCGGCCGACCGCAACGGCTTCTTCTACGTGCTCGATCGAACCAACGGCAAACTCAAGAGCGCCGAGAAGTTCGTCAGCAAGGTCAACTGGGCCGACAAGATCGACCTGAAGACCGGCCGGCCGGTCGAAACGGGCAACCGCCCGGGCGATCCGTCGAAATCAGAGGGCAAGAAGGGCGAATCCGTGTTCGTCGCGCCGTCGTTCCTGGGGGCCAAGAACTGGATGCCGATGTCCTACAACCCCGGCACCGGGCTGTTCTATATCCCGACCAACGAATGGGGCATGGATATCTGGAACGAACCCATTACCTACAAGGCCGGTGCCGCCTATCTGGGAGCGGGTTTCAATATTCAGCCGCTCTACGAGGACTATATCGGCGCGGTCCGTGCAATGGACCCGATGACCGGCAAGATCAAGTGGGAAGCCAAGAACAACGCGCCGCTGTGGAGTGGCACGATGACCACCGCCGGCAACCTCGTGTTCTACGGTACGCCCGAGGGTTATCTGAAGGCGCTGGATGCCAACACCGGCGAAGAGCTGTGGAAGTTCCAGACCGGCTCCGGCGTGGTCGGCCAGCCGATCACCTGGGAGCAGGACGGCGTGCAGTATGTCGCCGTGACCTCCGGTTGGGGGGGTGCGGTGCCTTTGTGGGGCGGTGAAGTCGCCAAGCGCGTCAAGCTGCTCAACCAGGGCGGCAGCGTCTGGGTTTTCCGGATTCCGGAAGGCCTGGCGAGCAAGTAACGGCCGCTCGACGGCACCCACGCGGGCCGGCCATCGGGTCGGCCCGCTTTCACTGACACCAACCGAAGCCCGTGAATGAATACAACCCATAATGTTCGGGCATCTGCCCGCGTATTGTTCGGTGTGCTGAGCCTGGCCGGATCCGGCCTTGTCTTCGCGCACGGCAACGTCACGCCGCAGCCGGTGGCCACCGATGGCCTCAAGCCGATCCCCGAGGGCCAATGGCTGACCGTCAACCCCTATCGCGGCGACCGGCATGCGATCGAGATCGGTGCCTCGGCCTTCAACGAAAACTGTGCCCGCTGTCACGGCCTGGAAGCCATCTCCGGTGGCATCGCGCCGGACCTGCGCGAGCTCGGTCCCGAGTACGACGAATACTTCATCGAGCATGTGCGCAACGGCGTGCAACGCAATGGCATGACCTACATGCCCAGGTTCGAGGGGGTGCTCAGCCAGGAGGCGATGTGGGCCATCCGTTCGTATATCGATAAGCGCTACTACGAATACAACGACAAGAATCTCGACGATCTGTACGAGCAGGCCAACGCGTCGGGCTCGTAACGGACATGCAGCCCGCGCGAGCGGGACGAACAGGAGGAGTGACATGACCCAGTTTCTGAATGCCGCCGCCGTGGCAATGGTGGCCGGTCTGTTCTGGCTGTCCGGGCCGGCGCTGGCTCAGCACGGGGGTGGGGAAGGCGACGTCGATCACAGCGCGCTGCCGGACATCCCCGACGGACAGTGGCTGGACAGCAACCCGTACCGCGGTTCCAAGAAAGCCATGGAGATCGGCAAAGCCGCCTACGATGGCAATTGCGCCCGCTGTCACGGTATCGACATGATCTCGGGCGGGATCGCCCCGGATCTGCGCGAACTCGGACCCGAATACGATGAGTACTTTCTGGGACATATCCGCAACGGCGTGCAGCGCAACGGCATGACCTATATGCCTGCGTTCGAGGGTGTCCTCGACCAGAAGACAATGTGGGCCATCCGTTCGTATATCGACCAGCGCCATTACGAGTACAAGGACAAGGATCTCGACGCGCTCTACAAGCAGTGGGACGACAAGCACGGCGACGATTCGTCTGCTGACCAGGCGCCCGACGATCACAGCGCAAAGGCCTCCGAGGCCGGTCCGTCCACGGCGTCCGCCACAGCGCGTTCGGTGCGCGTGGCCCGCTCCGGCGACGACATGCCCGATCGTCTTCAGGCGATCCAGCGCAACGGCTCGATCGAGATCGCGGTGTACCGAGCCTTCCCTCCATGGTCATACCAGCCGGACAGCGGTGCTTTCACGGGCATCGATGTCGATATCGGTCAGGCGCTGGCCGAGCAGCTCGGCGTCAAGCTCAACGTCCGTGCCTTCACTCCCGACGAGACCATGGGCGACGATATCCGTAACCAGGTGTGGAAAGGCCATTATCTCGGCGGCGGAACCGCCGATGCCATGCTGCATGTCGGCATGGCCCCGGCGTTCCAGGCCGACAACGATCAGGCGACCTTTCTGGCGCCGTACTACGACGAGACCATGGGCTTTGCCTACGACGCAGAGCGCCTGGGCGAAGACGTCGACAGTCCGCTGGCATTGGCCGGCAAGAAGGTCGGCGTACAGCTGGACTCGCTCGGCGACTATTTTCTGACCTCGGCCTATCAGGGCCGGCTGCGTGACGATGTGGAGCATTTCGACTCCGTGCCCGATGCCATGCGGGCGCTCAACAGTGGCGAGGTCGCCGCAGTGATGGCGCCGGTGGGTGAGCTCTCCGGCGCGGCACGGATGCTCGATGAACAACGCGTCAAGATCCGCACCACGCCGCTGTCGGGCATGTACCAGACCAGCTGGGATGTGGGCGTGGCGATCAAGGCCGGCAATCCGGAGCTGGCGGGGGCGATCCGCCAGGCCATGCAGACACTGCGCGACCAGGGCAAGATCGAGGCGATCTTCAAGCAATATGGCGTGCCCTATCGCGCGCCGACCGCCGAGTCGTCGGCCACCACGGGCGCGTAGCCGGTCGTGTCTCGGTATGGGTGGACGATTGCCCTGGGGGCACTGCTGGCCGCACTGGCCATACCGGCCCTGGCGGCTCGTTCCCTGGTGGTCTCGTTGATACCGGCCCAGGGCCCTGAAGTGGCCGTGGCCGACCTGCGTCTGGAAGATAGCGGCGCGTATCGACTGATCTATCGCAGTGCTCCGTTCACGCCGCATTTTCTATCCATGCGGCCGTTCGAGTGCTTGAACGCGGCGCCCAGACTGCAATGCCACCTGCCGTATCCGTATGCCAAGGGGCATCGGGTGTCCGCGGATGACCTCGCCGACCTGAGCTACGACCTGCTGTTTCTAGTCAAACAGGCGGGCGAGTACGGCGTGGACTTCTGGAATGGCCGCTACTACCGTCTGTCGTGGGAGGGCGATACCATCGTAGGTCAGGCGATGGCGGCTGACATGAATATTCTTGCCTCACGACCGCCGGCCGGGAACGACCGACCGCTCAAGCCAGTGGATCTGATCGATATCGCGGCTTCGGACACGCCGTACCCGAGGCTTCGGATCGCGCCGCTACCGAAGGAGTTGCCATGAAGCGGGCTTTCGTCATCTGGATCGTGCTGACGCTGTGTGCGCCGACGATCGCGGTCGCCGCCGATGTGCCTGCCGATCCGCTGGATTCGTCGCAATGGGTCTATATGGCCCGCAAGTTCTTCAAGGACCAGCCCGTGGTGTTCGACGAGCGCGTGCGCGTCGCGGCACCGGCCTATGCCGAGGACTCGCTGCATACGCCGGTCCAGATCAGCGCGCCGGGTCTCGAGGGGGTCGAACACGTGCTGGTTTTTGCCGACATGAGTCCGATTACCCGCGTCCTGGACTACTATCCGCTCCAGGCGGATCCGTCGATCGGGTTTTCGTTCAAGATCCAGCAGGCCACCCCGATCCGTGCGGCCATGCGTACCCGCGATGGTATCTGGCATGTCGGTGGTGTCTGGATCGATGCCCAGGGCGGGGGCTGTACCGCACCCAGTGTGGCCAGTGCCAATCCGATCTGGGAAACACGGCTGGGCGAGACCACTGCTCGCCTGTGGCCGGTCCGTGACGGTAGCCGGCGGCTGAAGTTCCGGATCGTTCACCCGATGGATACCGGTCTGGCCGCAGGTATCCCGGAATTCTTCATTTCGCAGATCGAACTCCTGGGTGCGGACGGTCAGCCCCTGGCTCGGCTCAAGCCCTACGAGCCGGTATCCGAAAACCCGGTGTTCACGCTCGATCTGGACGCCGCGGGGCCGGTCACGCTCGTCGGCCGTGACAACAACGGCAACCGCTTCCAGGCCCGCGTGGCCGAACCGTCCTCATGATCGCGCTCGCGAAACGTCTGCGATGGCGTGTCCTGGTCGGACTGGGCATGGTCTTGTGCCATAGCGCCGCCGCATTCGCCGCCGACTACTACGATCTGCACCCGCAGCAGATCGCCGCGGACACCTACGTGTTCTACGGTGCGCAGGAGAATTTCAGCTTCGACAATCACGGCGCAATCGCCAATACGGGCTTCATCGTCACCGATGCGGGTGTGATTGTCATCGATACCGGGCCGTCGCGCCTCTACGGCCGGGCGATGCGCGCTGCGATCGCCAGAGTTACCGATCGGCCGATCGCACAGGTCTATATCACCCACGCGCATCCGGATCACTTTCTCGGCAACAACGCCTTCGAGGACGTGCCGATCGCCACGCTGGCCGGCACCATCGATCAGATCAAGCGTATCGGCCCGGATCTGGCCAGTAATCTGTACAACCTCGTCGGGCCGGCGATGCGGGGCACGACCGCGCGCGCGCCGGATCAGGTCGTGGCCGATGGCGATACGGTGGTGTTCGGCCGGCATCGATTGTCGTTGATCGGCATGCGTGGCCATACCGGTGCGGATCTGATGGTCCTGGATCGCACGACCGGCGTGTTGTTCGCGGGCGATATCGCCTTCTACCAGCGCGCCGCGACGACGCCGAATGCCGATATCGCACGCTGGGAGCAGAGCTTGGCTGCGGCCGAGCAGCTCGACTTCAGGTATCTCGTGCCCGGCCATGGGCCGGTCACCGAAGATGGCGCGCCGCTGTTGCAGACCGCGGCCTACCTGAATTGGCTGGTTTCGCATTTCGAAGCCGCTGCCGCGGTCGGCCGTAGCGAGGCCGAAGTGCTATACGATCGGCTGCCGCCGCGATGGGCCCGACTGGCGGTCGAGCCCAGTGAATACCAGCGCTCGGTATCGCATCTCTATCCAGCGATCGAGCAACGGTCGCTGTCGGCGCCGCGTGCCGAGGGCGGCGCCGCGGCCGGTAGCTGAATCAGCATCACGCCACCGGCCCCGCAGGCGGCGGTTTCAAATCGCGTCGGCGACCCAGCGCTCGGGTGCGGAGCCGGTTGTGCTGCGGTGGGACGGCCGCATGGCCGGGCCCACGCGCCATCACCTCGGCCCGTGCAGTAGTTTCATGCTCAGATGACCACCGGTGATGACCCGAGCCGAGTTGGTAACTTTTTCGTCGCGCTCGAGCCGTACGAGACCGGTGCCCGGGCAGTACCATTCGCGCTGGACGATGGGCACGTCCGAAGGCAGAAACCCTACGCCCGCGCCAAGATGGAACGACGTCTGGCCGACCACGGCGATACAGCCGGTGAAATGCCCGGCCGGCACATCGACGTCGACGTCGGTGGCGTCCACCCGATAATCCAGGGTGATCGTGTTGCCGGGCGCATGCTCCGTGATGAACGTGCGAGCCCGGCCAAGCATGAAGGTATGCGCGGGTTCGGTCCAGGTGGCGCCGCCCACGGCGGGCAGGGCGAGGATCTTGACCGGCGGCTGGTCCATGATGGGGTAGTGCGTGGTCACCGATTTCCGCGCGACCCGATAATAGCCATCGTCGCGGCGGGTGACATAGAACCGTTCGCCGCTGTCGTTGCGACGAATGACGATGTCCGGTTCGCCGGCGAAGTCGCCGACGCTGACATTGCTCATCACCCGGGTGCTGGTCTGCATGGGCTCGCCCATGGGCTTGAGTTCCACGCGGTAGGTCCATTCCAGGCCGGGCGCGAGCGGGTAAAGTGCTTTGGGGTCCACATCGGCGCCGCAGGCCGTCAACCCGGCCGCCGCCGTCACTGCCAGTGCCAGAGTGCGTAGGCCGGTCATGCTCATTTCTCCGGAAGGCTGGGTTCGGGCACGTCGTGCAGGTTGATCTGCTGATGGTCGGGCGCGAACGCCGACGGATTGCTCGTGCGCAGCGTGCCGTCGGTGGAGGTGACATCGCCCATCTGCAGCTGGCCGTTGCGCATCGCGTCCCGGGCGCGCTCGACCCGGGTATGCAGATCGCGGTTGTAGGGCAGCGCAAAGGCCCGCGGAATACCCAGGGGCTCGTCGTCGACGATGGGCGTCACCCACAGATAGATCTGGCCGGGCCGCCCCAGATTCTCGTCGGGCTCGAGCACGGAGGAGGCGTTGAGCAGAAAATGCGGCGGCAGGGCGCCGCGGGTTGGCCAGCCGCGCAGATCCTGCAGAGACTGCCAGGTGACGAAATACAGCGCGCTGACCAGCACGATACACGCCAGGCGGATCCACAGCGGCCAACCGCTGCGGATATTGAGCGCGAGCACGAGCACGCCGAGTGCGACATAGGCGCCGCCCAGCAGCCACAGGGTCTGATTCATTGCCGATCCTCGTTCATTGTTGTCTCGGTGGCATTGCGATCGTCATTCGACGATGGACGTCTGAAGTGTGTTCACGTTGGAGACCGAGCCATCGCCGTTGACGGTGAATCGCACCGCGGTCTTTTCCTGATTGGGATAGTCGAGCGTGGTCGTGCCCTTGTAGACGACTTCCAGTCGCGGGTTGACTCGGGTGACCGCGACATCGACCTCCACCGGCTGTCCGGTCTCGGAGGCGTAGTACTGCAGGTTGACGATGTATTCGCCCGGCGCGCGGCCGCGTACGGTCACCACCTCCTGGTTCAGCTCGTTGGTAATGCGGTTTCCATCGACGATCATCTCGTCGTTGATCAGGCCGCGATCGTCGCGATCGAGGTTCATCAGGCCGGCTTCCGGATGCAGGTACCAGACCTTGTCGCCGCTCGGACCTTTCACCCACAGATCGATATCGTCCGGCCGACCGGGCTCCCAGGTGGCGGTGACGATATATTCGGCCTTGGCCGGAATATCGCCCTGCTTGGTCGGCGGGTTGAGAAAGAACACCGCGATCAGAAACATGAACGTGAAGCCGAGCAGGGCGTTGAACAGCAGATCCGTGAACGGATCCGTGTCGCTGTGGCGGCGCGTGCGGCGAAAAGCCATGGCCGGTCAGTGGCCGCGCGTGCCGAACGGGTGTTGCTGGGCGAAGATCACGATGCGTGTCTGCAGCCGGTCGGCAGCCCGGTCGAGCAGCAGATAGTGCAGGCTCAACACCATGCTCGTGGCCAGACCGACAAGGGTGGTGTAGAGCGCAACACGCATGCCCTGGCTCATGCCGACCAGCAGCTGCTGGATGGCGGCCACGTCGAAAGACTGCGTACTGTCGACGGTGGCGAGCATCACGATGAAGCCGATCACCGTGCCCAGAAGACCGAGCTTGATCAACAGGCCACAGATGAACCAGCCCATTTCATGACTGCCGGCTAGGCGCTCGCCGAGCACGTCGACCAGCGTATCCGGCGGTTCGCCGCCGCGATGGGCATGTACGTGCAGCAGCGACGCGAGATAGGCCCCGGCCGCGCTGTCGGGCTGTGCATGATCGCCGATTCGCACACGGTCGTCGCCGTCCAGGCGCAGGCTATCGCCGCCTCGAGTGGCGATGACGATCGCATCGAACCGCGCGGCCTCGCGTGACAACCAGGCGCTGCGTATGCCGCAGTAGGCCCAGGTGACCACGAAAATGAGCGCGATCAGCAGGCTCACGCGCGTACTGTCACCGGCGATCAGTGCGCTGACCACATGGTACTGCTGGGCAACCCATAGCCCGAACAACAGCACGCCGGTGATAATCAGCCACTGCTGGAATACATGATAGGACGCCGTGCCCGGCGCACGCGCCTTGAAGCGGGTCAGCGAGACCGCCATGACTTGCTCCTCCGGTAGGCCGTCGCCGGCGTACCTGTTCGTGTATCGCGCCGGCCTTCTGGGCGGGCCGGTTCGCTGTTGTTGTCTTACGTGCCCGGCGGCAGTCGGATCCGCCACCGAGCGTCCGCGTGTTCAGCCGAAGCTGTCGTGCACCATGTTCTGATACCAGGACCGCGCGTATTCGGATTCGGCCTGCCGGGTTGCGGCATCGGCCGCCAGAGCCGAAATGCCCCCGGCCTGCTGGATCGCTGCGATGCTATCGCCGTTCAAGGCATAGACCTCGGTCACGCTGATGCCGTAGTCGGGCGCGACCAGGCTGTAGCAGGCGTTGATCATCTGTGTATCGGCGGGCGTCTCGCCGGCCAGTTCGGCCGCCAGTGCGAACGCACAGATCTTGGCCTGCATGTTTGCCGCATAGGCGGACTTGGGCATGGGTTCGGCATGGGTCGCGTCGCCGATCACATGAATTCCGTCGTGGCCGGGCACCGAAAAGTCGTGTGCCGCTACCGGCACCCAGCCGGCTGTATCGGTCAGTCCGGCATCGGCGGCCAATCGGCCGGCGCGCTGCGGCGGAATGATATTGAGTACGTCGGCGGCCACTTCGTCTCCGCCGGCGGTCGTCACCCGGCGTGCGTCGACGTCCACGGCCACGACACGGGCGCCGTCGCGTCGGCCGCGCCATTCGACGCGGTCCGGATAGCGCGCATCCCAGCCGATCCGGAACAGCGGCTCCTTGGAGAAATGATCCTTTGCATCGAGCAGCAGGACGCGTGCGTTCGGCTTGTGCCGGGAGGCAAACCAGGCGATCAGGCTGGCTCGCTCGTAGGGCCCCGGCGGACAGCGATACGGATTGTCGGGCACGGTGATGACCACCTGGCCGTCGTCCGGCATGCGGCGCAGCTGATCGTGCAGCAGACCGATCTGGTATGCGCCGCCGGGCCAGGCATGTGGTACACGGTCGACCGCCTCGGGGCCATAGCCCTCGATCACCTGCCAGTCGAAGCCGATCCCCGGCGCGATCACCAGCCGGTCGCCGCCGATACGCCGACCGTCGGCCAGGCGAGCTTCCCGCCGTGTCGTATCCACGCCGTCGATCTCGGCATGCACGACTTGTACGCCGGCCGCCGTCAGCGCGGCGTGGGTCTGGGTGATGCGCTCGACCGGGTTGAGGCCGCACACCACGGTGTTGCAGAACGGCCCGGTGACAAAACGCTGCTGGCGATCGATGAGCGTGATGTCGATCGAGGGCGCCAAACGTCGCAATGCCAGCGCGCAGCTGGCCCCGGCGAAACCGCCGCCGGCGATGACGACCTGCGGCCGCGGTGCACTCCGTACGATCGGTGCCACGCCGGTCGCGGCCAGCGCCGTAGCGCCGGTCAGGCCACGCAGCAGCGCGCGTCGACGTTCATCGACCCGGCGTATCACGGGCTTCGTCATGGCTTGTCTCGCGGCCTGTCTGCTGCGCGAAATAGGCGGCCAGAGCGGCCGTACGGGCATCGTCGTAGCCGGGGGCGATACGATTCATGATCGTGCCCCGGCCTTGCTTGAATGCCTGCATGCGCTGGATGAACACGTGGGTATCCATGCCCGCCAGCGAGGGGATGGCGCCTGTGCTGCGGCCGTCGGTTCCGTGACAGGCTGTACAGGCCGCGGCGGTCTGGGCGATCGGCGCGTCCGCGCTCATTGCCGCCCACGGGGTCGCCGCAATTCCTAGTGCAACAAACTGTAGTAGGCAACGGTTCATCATCCGTCAAGCTACCCCGGCTACCGGCGCGCGGCAAGCGTCGGTTCAACCCCGGCACAGCGCGCCTGCGGCGCAGTTGCCGGGTGCTGCAATGCAGCGAGGGTGCGACAGGGCATGTCCGCGATCCGCCGGACTTGCGCAAGACCACGATTGGCGTGCAATTTATTCACTTGCGCGGTGTCCGAGACAATGGACTGGCCCGTTCGGGAGATCATCCCGTGTGCGCCGAGTCACCGCGCAGGATAATTACAAATGGCCGCGCGCTGGATCGCCGGCCCGACGCGACCTGGACGTTCGCCGCGACAAGCGCGTTCCGGGCAGGAGAGAGCATGACCCGACCGAGCCGATCCGGTATCCGGCTGCTGTATGCGCTGGCGCTGGCCTGTGTGCTGCTGCTGAGTGCGTGTTCGGGCGACGACGAAACGTCCGGCACGCGGCTGCGGGTGGGCGTGCTCGAATACGGCACGGTCAACTGGGAAATGGACGTCATCCAGCGCCGTCAGCTGGCTGCCAAGCACGGCATCGAGCTGGAAATCGTGCCGCTGGCCTCCGAGAACGCGCTGGCCGTGGCACTGCAGGGTGACCGGGTCGATCTGATCGTCTCGGACTGGCTGTGGGTGGCCCACCAGCGAACCCAGAATCGCGATTATCAGTTCGTGCCGTATTCGCTTGCAGTGGGCGCGGTGATGGTCAATCCGGGCTCGGGCGTGCAGACGCTCGCCGATCTGAACGGTCGCAAGCTGGGCGTGGCCGGCGGCCCGGTCGACAAGACCTGGCTGCTGCTCCAGGCGTACGCGCGCAAGACTGCGAACGAGGATCTGGCCGAAGCCGTCGAGCCGACGTATGCCGCGCCGCCGATGATCAACCGTCTGCTGCTCGACGGCGAGCTGCCGGCCGCCATCAATTTCTGGCATTACAACGCGCGGCTGTCCGCGCTCGGTATGAAGCCGCTGCTCACCGTCAAGCAGATGCTCGCCGGGCTTGGGGTGGACACGGTGCCGCCACTGCTGGGCTGGGTGTTTTCCGAATCCTGGGCAGCCGACCATCGCGACGCGCTGCAGGGATTTTTCGCGGCCAGCATGGAAGCCAAACAGGTGCTGGTCGATTCGGACGAGGCCTGGGCGCCGTTGCGCGACAAGATCAAGCCGGAAAGTGATGCGGTGTTCGCCGCCATTCGCGACGGCTACCGGGCGGGTGTGCTGCATCATTACGGCGCCGCCGAGATAGCGGCCGCCGGTCAGCTGTTCGATATCCTCGCTCAGCAGAGTGGACGCGAGGTCACCGGTCAGGCTGACTCGCTGTCGCCGGATGTGTTCTGGGATGGCTTTCGCCTGCCATGAATCGTCGCTGGCTGGTAAGAGCCGGCTCCCTGGTCGGGCTGGTCGTGCTCTGGCAGATCGTGGCATGGATCGCCGCCAGCGATGTGCTCCCGACGCCGTGGGCAGTGCTGTTGAGTCTGGTATCACACACCCTTTCCGGGGATCTGCCCTATCATCTGTCGATCACGCTGGCCCGCGTGGCCGTCGCCTTCGTGCTGGCCATGGCCATCGGTACGGCGATCGGCGTGGTCATGGGGCGCTATCGTCAGCTCGATCTGATGTTCGACGGCGCGCTGGTGCTCGGTCTGAACATTCCCGCGCTGGTGACGATCATCCTCTGTTATCTGTGGTTCGGTCTGAACGATGTGGCGGCGGTGGTCGCGGTCGCAATCAACAAGATTCCGGTGGTTGTAGTCATGGTGCGCGAAGGCGCCCGCGCGGTCGATCCGAAACTGCTGGCGGTGGCCCAGGCCTATCGCGTGCCGCGGAGGGTGACGCTGCGGCGGGTGTTTCTGCCCCAGCTGTATCCGTATCTGATGGCGGCCGCGCGCAGCGGCCTATCGCTGATCTGGAAGATCGTGCTCGTGGTAGAACTGCTCGGGCGCAGCAATGGGGTCGGTTTCCAGCTGCATCTGTTCTATCAATTCTTCGATATCACCAGCATTCTGGCCTACACGCTGGCCTTTGCCGGGGTCGTGCTGCTCATCGAAGCGCTGCTGATGCGGCCGCTGGAAGAACGACTCACGCGGTGGCGATCATGAGCGTTGAATCACCTAACGGCGTGTCGCCTGTCACCGACGGGTTGCATATCGTCATCCGGGAGAAGCGTTTCGGCCGGACGCCGGTGATCGGGCCGGTCGATTTTCAGGCCGCGGCCGGCGAGTTCGTGGCCGTGGTGGGGCCATCGGGCGCCGGCAAGAGCACGTTGCTGAGCCTGGTCGCCGGCCTGGACGACGACTACGACGGCGAGATCACCTGGAACGGCGAGCCGCTGTCCACGCCGGGTCGTTCGCCGGCGCGGCTGGGCATGATGTTTCAAGAGCCCAGGCTCATGCCCTGGCTCAGCGCGCTGGACAATGTCCGGTTGGTGGAGTCCGGCCGCCGTGCCGGCGAACCGGGCTTTATCTCCCGAGCTGTGGAACTGCTCGAAGAAGTGGGTCTCGGCCAGGCGCTGGACGTCTGGCCGAATCATCTGTCCGGGGGCATGCAGCGACGGGTTGCGCTGGCTCGTGCGTTCACGGTCGAACCGCGTCTGCTGCTCATGGACGAGCCGTTCGTATCCCTGGACATGCCCACCGGCAACCGCCTTCGCCAATCGCTGCTGGGACTGTGCGAGCGCCACCGGCCGCTGGTGCTGTTCGTCACCCATGATTTGCGCGAAGCGCTGGCGCTGGCCGATCGCATTCTGTTCATGGGCGACACGCCGGCGCGTGTCATGCTCGACTATCGGGTCGACATACCGCGCAATCGCAACCTCGAAAGCGCCGAGGTTGCACAGGCCCAGCAGGCGCTTTTGGGACGTTATCCCGACCTGCTGTCAGGCATACTTCAGGACAGGCCCGACGAGGCGGCCTGCGATTATAACGAGGACAACCGATGAGCGACGCGCAATCCCCGGCGGTGGCGCTGTCGGTCGACCGGGTCAGCAAATCCTATGGCAGCCTGAAGGCACTGGACGAGCTGTCGTTGACCGTGCCCAGGGGCGAGTTCGTGGCACTGCTGGGCCCCAACGGCGCCGGCAAGAGCACTCTGTTTCAGCTGCTGACCGGGTTGTTCGTGCCCGATACCGGCGAAATCGAGGTGGCTGGCCACGACATGCGCCGCGATGCCCGCGCAGCCCTGGCCAAGCTGGGCGTGGTCTTCCAACAGCCCACGCTCGACCTGGACCTTTCGGTCATCGCCAACCTGCGTTTTCATGCTCGACTGCACGGCATGGGCCGAAGCGCGCGTACGCGTATCGACGATGAGCTTGCGCGTATCGGTCAGGCCGAGCGGGCACGGGATCCGGCGCGTGCGCTGTCCGGCGGCAACCGGCGCAAGATCGAGCTTGCGCGGGCGCTGCTGCACGAGCCGTCGCTGCTGCTCATGGATGAGCCCACGGTAGGGCTCGATCCGGGCTCGCGCGAACTGCTGCTGGATTATGTTCACCAACTGTGTCGCGAACGCGGCATGGGCGTGCTCTGGGCGACCCATCTGGTCGATGAAGCCGAACGCGCCCACCGGGTGATCGTGCTTCACAAGGGCCGGCGCATCGCGGTGGATACGCCGCGCGCGCTATGCGAACAGACCGATACGACATCGCTGGGCGAGGCCTTTCTGGCTCTGACCGGCGAAGCACCACGAAAAAAAGAGGAGACCGTCTGATGCGAGTCCGTACATTGCTGCCCGGCCTGGCGGTGGCCGCCGGGCTTTTGACCAGTCCGGCCCTTTGGGCGGCCGGCACGGGCCATGTGTTCGTCTCCAGCGAGGACGACGATATCGTGACCGTGTTCGACGGCAAGACCATGGAGCCGGTCGGCCGGATCAAGACCGAGGAAAGGCCGCGCTGGCTGGCGTTTTCGCCCGATCATACGAAACTCTATGTCGCGGCCGGCGACGGCGATGCCATCGACATCATCGACGTTGCGCAGATGAAGGTCACCGGCCGCATACCCGATATCGATGACCCGGAGATCTTCGCCATCGGTGCCTCGGGCGAGCGTCTGTATATCTCCAACGAGGACGACGCCCAGTTCACCATCTACGATCTGGGCTCGAAAAAGGTGATCGCGCGTATCGATGTCGGTCAGGAGCCGGAGGGCGTGCTCGCGACCCCGGATGGCAAGACCGCCTATGTCACCTCGGAAGTGGCCAACATGGTCCATCGGGTCGATCTGGCCTCCCACGAGATCGTGGCCAACATCGTGGTCGGCAACCGGCCGCGCCGTTTTGCTCTGACCGAGGACGGCAAGCATCTGTGGGTGACCAACGAGCTGTCGGGCTCGGTGAGCATCATCGACACCGATACCAATAAGGTTGTCGACACGATCAAGTTCGAGCCAAAGGGTTTCCGCGCCGAGGACGTCACACCCGTAGGCATCGCGCTGTCCAAGGATGGCAAGCAGGCGTTTGTGACGCTCGGCCGGGCCAACCATGTCGCGTTCGTCGACACCGCAAGCCACGAGGTCGAAGACTATGTCCTGGTCGGTGCGCGCGCGTGGGGCGTGGCGCAATCCAACGATGGCAAGCAGCTGTACGTGACCAACGGCTTGTCCGATGATCTGTCGATCGTCGATATCGCGGACAAGAAACAGCTGCGCTCGATTCCGGCCGGCCGGCGCCCGCATAGTGTGGTCGTGGACACCGAGGCTGGCGGCTCATGAGCGGCCGGCGCGCACGCAACGACCTCGTCGCGCGCCTGTGTCGGCCGGTCTGGTGGTTGTTGATAGCGGGCATGGCGACGCTCCCGGTCCATGCGCAGGACAGTTTGCCCGAGGCCGGGTCGGCTGCGCCCTCGGCGGCTGCCCAGGCGACGCCGGAGTCGGCCGGGCCCAGACCTTTTGCGTTCGGCTATATCGGTTGGGACGATGATCCGCGCTATTCGGAGGCACGGACCGACCAGCGCTTCCAGGGCGAGCCCTGGGGGCGCCCATTGGCCGGCGCCGAGGTCGCGCTCGACGAGTCGAAGTTCCCCGGCATCGCCGCGGGGGTGAAATTCTCGCTGGACGATCAGCTGGTGGCCAACACCAGCGCCGCGATCGCCGCAATCAAGCGGATGCAGACCCAGGGCACGCATTTCGTGTTGCTCGACCTGCCGGCCGGAACGGTCGCGCGAATCGCCGACGAGTTCGACGATCAGGATCTGACGTTTTTCAACGTCGCCGCCAGCGACGACCGCCTGCGAGGCGCGCATTGCCGGGCCGATCTGCTGCACACCATTCCCAGCGATGCCATGCGTAACGATGCGCTGGCCCAGTATCTGGTCTCGCGGCAGTGGAGCCGCGTGCTGGTGCTGCGCGGCCCCGAACCGGCCGACGCGGTGGTCGCACGTTCGTTTGCCCGCTCGGCCAAGCGCTTCGGGCTCGATATCGTGGCCACGCGCGACTTCATTCTGGGTAACAACCCGCGCGAACGCGAACAGAACAATCCGAAGTTGATCACTTCGGGTGTGGATTACGACGTGGTCTATATCGCCGACACGCAGGGCGAGTTCTCGCGCTCGGCCAATTTCGCAGTCCAGCATCCTCGCCCGGTCGTCGGCGCTGCCGGACTGGTCGCCGAAGCCTGGCACTGGTCGTGGAACAAGCACGGTGCCCGCCAGCTCAACAACCGCCTCGAGCGCAAGGCCGACCGGCCGATGACCGGCTACGACTGGGCGGCCTGGGCGGCGGTCAAGGCGATCGTCGCCGGCGTGCAGCGTACCGGCTCGACCGATTACGCCGCGCTGCGGCGATACATTCTCAGCGATCAGATCGATCTCGACGGCTTCAAGGGCTTTCGCATGGCCTTTCGCGATTTCAACGGCCAGCTCGGCCAGCCGATGCTGCTGTCCACGGGCAACTGGGTGGTGGCGGTTGCGCCACTGGAGGGTTTTCTCGACCCGAAGAACTACCTGAACACCCTGGGCATGGATGCGCGCGAGAGCGCTTGCCGTGCGGCTTTCGGGCACGACTCATGAGCAAGGAGCGCTGTCATGGCACGCGCTAGTCATATCGGTCAAGCACTGCTGGCGGTCTCCTCGCGCGAGACGGTGAAGTTCCTGCATCAGCGGGGCCGACTGGCATCGGCCGTGGTTCGTCCGAGCCTGTGGCTGTTGATCTTTGCCGCCGGCTTCAAGAACGTTTTCGGTATCTCGGTGCTACCGCCCTACGACAGCTATATCGAATACCAGGTCTACGTCGTGCCGGGGCTGCTGGGCATGGTGCTTCTATTCAACGGCATGCAATCGTCGCTGGCCATGGTCTACGATCGCGAAATGGGTCTGATGCGGCTGCTGCTGACCGCACCGCTGCCGCGTTCGGTGCTGCTGGCTTGCAAGCTGGCCGCCGGTACGTTCCTGTCGGTGTTGCAGGCCTATGCGTTCCTGATCGTTTGTGCGTTGTTCGGCGTCGATCTGCCGTGGTGGCCCGGTCTGTTGACCGTTCTGCCGGCCTTGATGCTGACCGGGCTGATGCTGGGCGCACTCGGATTGTTGCTGTCGGTCTATATCAAGCAGCTCGAGAATTTCGCCGGCACCATGAATTTCGTGATCTTTCCGATGTTCTTTCTCTCTCCGGCGCTCTACCCGCTGTGGAAGCTCAAGGAGTCCGGGGCTCAGGTCATCTACCAGCTCTCCAGGATCAATCCATTCACCCATGGGGTGGAACTGGTGAGATTCGCCTTCTATGGTCAGATCAACTGGGTCGCGGCGGCCGTGGTCTCCGGCTCGCTGGTGGTGTTCTTTGCCATTGCGGTCTGGGGTTACGACCCGCAGCGGGGTCTGGTGCGGCGCAAGCGCCAGGGCGGTTGAATCGGGACGCCCGTGCGTCCGCTGTGCGGGCACGTGCGGGTCGCTTTCCGTGTTGATCTGTCCGACCCCGCCGGCAAGTACACGTCGGGCGCAACGAAAAGCCCGTGCGAGCTAGCGCACGGGCTGGCAACATGGCTGGGCGTTTGTTCGTCCGGGCCGTCGGTCAGGTTCCGCTGTCCGGCGAGCCGGACGCCGCGGCGCCGCCATCGACTTCTTCAGACGGTTCGTGCCCGATCTGCCACGTCTCGACCGACAACTCGATGATGTCGCCGGTAACGGCATCCACCTCGACCTTGAGCTCGTTGTCCTGGCCGTCCTGGGCCACGTCGATCTCGTAGGTGGGCGAGCCGTCGGACTCGATTTCGTATTCGACTTCGACGATCTCGCCACCGAAACGGTCGATCACTGTCTGGCGTGCCTGCGCTTCGGTGATCTTAGCCTGCCGGGCAAACGCCTCGTCCTGGGGCGAGTCGGCCTCGGTTTCCAGCTCGTAGATATCGCCGGTGCGGGCGTTGCACATCAACTCCCATTCGGTGTCATCGTTATCGCGGATTTCGATCTCGTAGGTTGGTGCGCCCGCCGGGCTCACGCTCAAAAATTCAACCTTCACGATATCGCCCTGACGCACGCTACGAGCGGATTCGATGCACTGCTCGAGCGGCACCAGGTCCGCGTTCTGTTTAGCGATCGCCGGTGCAGTAATCGCCATCATGGCCAGACTCGATACAGCGGCCAGTTGGCTCAATCGGTCGTTTATCATGGTGTGGGTTGCCTCCTTGGTTTTATGCAGAACCTATGTATCTCGTCGCGCTTCGGCCAGGACTGGCCGCGTGGCGATTCGAGCGTGTGAACAAGAAGCAGGCGACTCCATCGATGACTCCAAGAGGGAGAGTCGAACCATCGAAAGGCCGCCTGCGGAGGAGACTCGTGAAAACGGTTGCGCGCTAGAGCTCGATACGAACGCCGCCCCAGATACCGAACGGGGCGCCCGGCCCGATGAAACGATTAGCGTCCTCGTAGCGATCGCCTTCGAGGACCTCGTCGGATTCGCCGTACAGGCCGAACGTCTCGTAATCGGAGTCCAGCAGGTTGTTGACGCGCACGAAGGTCGTAATGCGATCGGTCCAGGCGTAGGAGGCGTTCGCGTTGACGATCGCGTAGCCGCTGATGTCTTCGTTGTCGGTGTTCGACTCGTCGCCTCGATAGATCTGATCGCCGTTGCCGACCACCTGCACGCCCAGCTTGAGCTTGTCAGTGGCCAGCCAGTCGACGCCCACGTTGAACAGGTGCTCCGGGATCAACGGAATACGATCACCTGATTCGACCTGCTGGGTCGGGTCGTCGCCGGGGGCGGCGTCCTCGTCGGCCAGCGGATGGTTCGGCGAGTTGGTCACGAACGGATCGCGGAATTCCGCGTTGAGATAGGTGTAGTTCGCCGACAGCAGGAAGCGTTCCAGAAACTGCCAGTCCACGCCCAGCTCGATGCCCTGGCGACGGGTCTTGCCGACGTTGTCGAAATAGCCCTCGAAGCGAGATTCGGCGGCAATGAACAGGATATCGTCCTGGTTGTCGGAGCGGAACGCCGAGGCACGCCAGTGCAGCGTGCCGGACCCGCCGCGAAGACCCAGCTCGTAGGTGGTGGTCACGACCTGATCCAGGGGCGGATCGTCCACGAAGCCGTTGGGCAGGCGACAGGGCGCATCCGGATTCGCACAGGTCAGCTCGACCGGCGAGGGGGCACGTGAGGATTGCGAGATGCTGCCGAACGTAGTCAGGTGATCGTTGATCTCGTAGGTCAGGCCGCCGGCCAGATTCAGGCGCTTGAACTCGTGATCGCCGCTGAGGCTCAGATCGGCCCCGTCATCGTCGTCCCCGCCTTCGAAGTTCACCTCCGGGCTGGTGTCGTGCAGGGAGATAGCGGTACGGTTGTAGCGGCCGGCGATAGTGCCTTCCAGCCGGTCGGTGATCGGCACGCGCTGGAGGAAGAACAGGCTGGCCGTACTGTTGCGGGCATTGACGCCGGTCAACGATTCACCGGAAATGATGCCGCTGCCTACGGTGCCGCGGTCGTCGGTCAGACGCGCCAGCTCGGTCTGCTGAAAGAACTGGCTGCTGCCGTAGTCGATACTCGCGCCCACGATGAGATCGCCGCCCAGAACGCCGTCCTGGCGCCCCTGTACGTTCAGGCCGAAACCATCCTCCTTGGTCTGCGAGGTGTTCTGGGTGCCGCCGAGCACGTTCGGCCCGACCGCGACCGCGTTGCCGTTGGCGTCAAAGATGATTTCTTCTTCGCCGCCGCCTTCCTCGGTCTCACACAGCAGCCCGGCGTTACCAGCCTCTTCACAGGCACCGAATTCCGATCCGTCGCCATTGAAGGTGTTGATTTCGTTACGGCGGTAGTAGGCACCCCAGGCAAGCGTGAAATCCTCGGTGACGTCCTCGGTGCCCCGCAGGTTGAACATCACCATGTCCGGCTTGGTCTCGTCCGGGTAGGTGAACACCGAATCCCGACCTTCGGCATCGGCCAGCTCGCGCGGGATCGCACCGTTGCCCCGCAGCGTGTTGTCGGCCGCGGTGATCGAGAAGTCCAGCGTGCCGTTTTCGGTGAGCGTGGAAAACTGCGTGAACAGCTGGGTGACGTCCGAATCGGAGAAGTCGCGCCAGCCGTCTTCGGACATGCCCTGGGCGGCGAAATACCAGCCGGTCTCGCCGTCGTTGCCACCGGCCTGAAAATAACCGCCGAAGCGTCCGAAGCTGCCGCCGAACAGCTCCAGTTCGCGCCCCTGGTAAGTAAAGCCGGTCTTGGTCCTGACCGAGACCGCGCCGCCCAGCGTGTTCTGACCGAACACCGGATTGGAACCGGGAATCAGATCGATGGAATCGATGGCAACCTGAGGTATCAGATCCCAGTTGACGGTATCGCCGAACGGTTCGTTGATCCGTACTCCGTCCTGGTAGATGGACAAGCCCTGGGGCAGACCCAGCAACGGCGACGCGGTATAGCCGCGATAGTTCAGGTCCGGCTGGAACGGGTTATTGACAGCGTCGTTGACATGCACGCTGCCCAGTTCGTCACGCAGGAACTCGTTGATGTTGAGCGTCTCGGATCGACGGATATCGTCCGCGTTCGCGCTCTGTACGTTGGCCGGGTATCGATCGGCATCGACGTCGCTGCCGGAAAACGGCGTGGCGCCGATCACTTCGATGCCGCCGAGCGCGGAATCCTGAGCCCAGGCCCCGGTACTGATCACAACGCCAGTGACAAGGCACAGGCCCCCTTTGATATCCATCGCTCCCCCTTATTTATTTAGTATTCGCCACGATCGTCATCGAGTGTCCGCCGTTCGATCAGCGGTATTCAATGGGAAAAATTCCCGTTTTATGCCGGCCGGTTGTCCCGGGGGATACGAGCCAATACACATGTTCCGCGCCCGGGTCGGCTGATCAGCTCGAAGCGCCCGTTCATCAGCGCGATGCGCTCGGCCATGCCCGACAGTCCCAAGCCGCGGTGACGCGCCGTCGTATCGAAGCCGCGTCCGTCGTCGCGTATTTCAGCCTCGACCCGCACGTCATCGGTGTGCAGGCGTACTGTGATCTGCCGGGCCTGCGCATGGCGCAGGGCGTTGGTCAGCGCCTCCTGGATCAGCCGGAAGACGTGGATCGCCACCGTCGGGGCGAGATCGTCGTCGTTGCCCTGGCATTCGAACTCGATATGAATATCCGGCCGGCTTCGATGCCAGCGGGCGATATGATCCTCCAGCGCGGCCATCAGACCGAGTTCGTCGAGCCCCGGCGGGCGCAGCCGGCGCATCATCTGCCGCGCCTGGTCGTAGATATGTGCCGCCACCTCGGCGATCGCCTCGGCCGACTCGGCCACACCGGCGGGCAAGCGATCGCCGCGTGCCAGAATGCCAGCGGCGTCGGCGCGTATGGCGGTGAGACTCTGGCCGAGCTCGTCGTGCAGTTCACGGGCGAGATTGCGTCGTTCGTCTTCCTGGATACGCAACGAATGATCGCGCAGGCGATGGTTTTCTCGGCGCGCATCGGCCAGCGTTGCGGCCATGTGATTGAACTGGCGGGCGATGCCGTCGAACTCCGGGAGCGAGAACGCCGGCAGCCGGGTCTCGTAGTCGCCATGCTCGATCTGCTGGAGCGCGGCATCGATCCGGCGTACGGGGACCATGGCGCGGCCCATCAGGACATAGGCGATCGCCACGATCGCAAGATAGAAGATCAGCAGCAGCGCGAGCAGGCCGCGGGTGTCGTGCCATGTTTCGTCGATCTCGTCGTCGGGGTCGGCCAGAATACGGATCTGCAGATCGTGCGCGACCTCGATGCGTCGCTCGGGCAGCGACGCCGGACGGGTCAGGGCCGCGAACCAGGCCGGCGCACGCAGGGCGGGCTTGGACGGGCAGGCCGGGGCCGACGAGCCCGGCGACACCAAGGACAGACACAGATGCCGAAGATGGCCGATCCGTTCCAGGCGTCGAGCGGCGACCAGACTGGCTTCGCCGTCGGCCAGGCTGGCCTCGACGATATCCGATGCCAGCGTCACACTCGAATGCATTTCGTCGGCGATGGCTTCATGCGCATTGGCCACGATCATCCAGCCGGCTGCCAGAAGCACACCGGCGGCCAGCAGAGATACCGAAATCATCAATCGCTGGCGAAGGCGCAGACGCTTGTCCATGCGAGCCGGCCGCTTTGGTCAGAGTGCGACCACGCCGGTGCGTATGGCCAGCCGGGTCAGATCGGCTGTGCCGCTCGCGCCCAGCTTGGTCCGCAGTCGGGTCGTGTGATTCGCGACCGTCTTGGGGCTGAGAAACAGCTCCTCGGCAATGGCATTCACGCTCGCACCGGAAGCCAGCAATCGGAAGATCTCGAATTCGCGTGACGACAGGCAGGCCAGAGGATTGGCGGCGTCGGGGCCGGCCTCGTCGGCCAGTTCGGCGTCGATATAGCGTTGTCCGGTGGCCACCGCTCGCACGGCGTTCACGAGTACCTCGGACACCGCACGCTTGCTGATATAGCCGGTCGCCCCCGCGGTCAGCGCGCGGCGGACGAATATCTGTTCTTCGTGTACGGAGAACACGAGTACACGCACGCCCGGGTAGCGCGAGAGAATACGCTTTGTCGCCTCGATACCGCTCATGCCCGGCAGCGACAGGTCCATCACGATGACGTGGATATCCAGGTCCCGGCACGCCGCGTAGGCGCGTTCGCCGCTGTCGGCTTCACCGACCACCTGGATATCGTCTGCGAGCTTGAGCAGCCGGCCATAGCCGGCCCGTACGACGGCGTGGTCATCGACCAGAAGCACGCGGATGGGCGTGGTCTGCATGAAGTCCTCCTGGTGCCGGCGGTGGATCGGCTCGGTCGGATGCCGTGACGATTGGCTATGGACGCCTCGGCTTCGATCATCGTGACCCACGACAATAGCGCATGCCAAAGCCGGCGTGCGTGCCGACCGGCAGCCCACCCAAAAGAGCCGGCTACCGCATGACGGCAGCCGGCTCGTGTCGGGTACGGTCGCTATCGACCGCGCCGTTGGCCTACAACGATACCGTCACGGTCTTGGTTTCGGTGTAGTTGTTGAGCACCTGTGCGCCCATTTCCCGACCCCAGCCGGACTGCTTGAATCCGCCGAACGGCAGGGCCGCATCGAAGATGTTGTAGCAGTTGACCCAGACCGTGCCGGCGCGCAGCTTGTTGGCCAGCTTGTGAGCACGACCGATATCCTGCGTCCACACGCCGGATGCCAGCCCGAAGACCGTATCGTTGGCGCGCTTGATCAATTCGGCGTCCAGGTCCGAGAACCGGGTCGCGGTGACGACCGGACCGAAGATCTCTTCCTGATAGACCTTCATGTCGTCCTTGACGTCAACGAGCACCGTCGGCTTGACGAAATAGCCGTCGCCGTCTCCCTTCTCGCCGCCCGCCGCTGCGCGGGCACCCTGGCTCTTGCCGGATTCGAGATACCCCGTCACGCGGTCGAACTGGGTACGCGAGACCAGCGGCCCCATCTGGGTTTCCGGATCCAGGCCCGGGCCCAGCTTGATGTTGCGAGCGAACTCGGACACACCCTCGACCACCTCATCGTAGATCTTGTCGTGTACGAAAAGCCGCGAACCGGCGGCACAGCACTGGCCATGATTGAAGAAGATGGCGTTGGCCGCCCCCGGAATCGCCTTTTCCAGGTCGGCGTCGTCGAGGATGATGTTCGGCGACTTGCCGCCCAGTTCCAGCGACACTTTCTTGAGGTTGCCCTTGGCGGCGTCGACGATCAGACGGCCGACTTCGGTGGACCCGGTGAAGGCGATCTTATCGACCATCGGGTGTGCGGCAAGCGGGGCACCGGCCTCTTCGCCGAAACCGGTGATGATGTTGACGACACCGTCCGGTACGCCAGCCTCCTGCATGATCTCGGCCAACTTGAGACCTGACAACGGCGTCTCTTCGGCCAGTTTCATGACGATGGTGTTACCGGTCGCCAGCGCCGGTGCCAGCTTCCAGGCTGCCATCAGCAGCGGGAAATTCCAGGGGATGATCTGGCCACACACGCCCACCGGCTCGCGCCGGGTATAGGCATGCCATTCGGCGCCGGGCGCGTACGGCACGGTCGGACTGATCAACTCGCCGTTGAGCTTGGTCGCCCAGCCCGCCATATAACGAAACATCTCGGCGGCCAGCGGTACATCGGCGGCACGTGCAATCGAGATCGGCTTGCCGTTGTCCAGCGACTCGAGCTGCGCCAGTTCTTCCTGATAATGCATGATCAGGTCGCCGATCTTCCAGACGATCTGCTGGCGCTCGGCGGGAGACATGCGGGTCCAGGGCCCGTCGTCGAATGCCTTGCGGGCGGCCTTCACCGCCTTGTCGACGTCGGCCTTGCCGGCCGACTGGGCATGCGCGACGACCTGATCGTTGGATGGATTGTAGACATCGAACGTTTCGCCCGACTCGGCGGCGACCCACTGGCCGCCGATGAGCATCTTGCGCGGCGTGTCGATGAATTGCTTGACGCTGGGTTCCAGCGCGACTTCAGAAGCGGCTACTGCACACATGAGTTGTTGACTCCTCCGATTCGTTTAACAAAACACGCACGCGCTCACGCTCGTCGTGTTGTCGTCGTTGTCGAGCCACCGCATACCCCTTGGAGCGCGGTGCCTGTCGTGTCTCAACGCAAGGATCAGGCCACGCGCCACGGCGCTCGTTCTACCGTGTTTTTTGGTTGTTATCCGTCCGGATCACAGTGTCACTGTCACGGAACTGGCGCAACCGTGTTGCATCGCTGCGTCGGCGCCTGTCCGGACCAGTTGTGCGCGGTGTGCAAACCTGCTACAAAAATCCAAAGGTTCGTATGCCCGCCTCTTAAGCGGGACGGCCCAGAAAAAGAAAAAATGACGGAGCGGCTCGACCGCACCGCATCAGGAGGAGACACCATGGCTACGGTAGTTGCGCCGCAGCGCTCTGCGGGATCGGTGCGTGCGGGGAGCCATACCGCCGATCTGATTGCAGGCTCCTGGGATCGCTGCATCCACGATTATGGGCTGGATCCGGCTCAGATCGAGCTGGACGTGGTGTCTGCCAGCACGCTCAGCGCGCATCGCGACGAGCTGGGCGAGGTCGTGAGCATCGCCCGTGCGGAAATGGAGAATCTGGCCGCACAGATCGCCGGTTCCGGCTATGCGCTCCTGCTGACCGATGCCCACGGCGTAATTCTCTACAATCGAGTCGAACAATCGCTGCGTGGCAGTTTCCGAGCGGCCGGGCTGTGGGACGGGGCCGATTGGAGCGAGGGCCGACAGGGCACCAACGGGATCGGCACCTGTATCTTCGAGCATCGGCCGGTCATCGTGCACTGCGGCGACCATTTCGCTTCGAGAAACAGTGCACTGAGCTGCTCGGCTTCGCCAATTCGCAACCCACAGGGAGATCTGCTGGCGGTGCTGGATGCGTCGTCTGTTCAGTGCGAGGGCAACCGCGCCGGCCAGACACACACCATGGCACTGGTGAACATGTCGGCGCGCCTGATCGAGAAATGCGTGTTTCTCAACGCGAACGCGAACTACCGCATCCTTCGTTTCCATAGCCGTCCGGAATTCGTGAGTCTGATCCACGACGGCATGATCGCGGTCGATGAAGGCGGACGGATCCTGGCGGTCGATGACGGGGCGGCCTGTCAGCTGGGCTTTGACGAACGCACGCCGCTGATCGGCCGCGACATCGGTGAAGTGTTCGATATCGATGCCGACATCCTCGCCGATCGGGCCAGCGACAGCGGGCAGACGGTCTGGCCGATGCACGAACAGCAGCGTGGCCGACGCTATTTCGCCAGTGTGCGACGCCCGGCCGAGCCAGGCCGCCCGGGCCGTGTGACAGTCGCACGCAGCGACGACTCGGCGCTGCGCGTAAGCGCGGCCCGCCGCCATCAGGCACGCGGGTTCGCCGATCTGGCCGGCAGCGATCCGACCATGGCCTACAACGTGCGCTGTGCGCGACGTGTGGCCGATCGTCAGGTCCAGATCATGCTGCGGGGCGAAACCGGCACGGGCAAGGAGATCTTCGCGCGCGCCATTCATTCGGCCAGCCGACGGTCGGCCTCACCGTTCGTGGCGGTCAACTGTGCCGCTATCCCCGAGTCGTTGATCGAGTCGGAGCTGTTCGGCTACAAATCGGGCGCGTTTACCGGCGCACGCCGCGACGGCATGCGCGGCCGTATTCTGCAGTCGTCCGGCGGCACGCTGTTCCTCGACGAGATCGGCGACATGCCGGTGGAATTGCAGACCCGTCTTCTGCGCGTACTCGAAGAACGGGAAGTCGTTCCGCTGGGCAGCGAAACGCCGATCGCGGTGGATCTCAACGTCATTTCGGCGACGCATGCGGATCTGATGGCGCGGGTCGAGGCGGGCAGCTTTCGCGAGGATCTGTACTACCGGCTCAATGGTATTACCTTGACGCTGCCGGCGGTGCGTGAACGCAGCGACCGGCAATCGCTGCTGCGTTCGGTCGTGTCGCTCGAGCACGACGGCGATGTGGCGGTCAAGATCGAGGAGGACGCGCTCGAGGCGCTGGTGCGCTATCCGTGGCCGGGTAATATCCGGCAGATGCGCAACGTCATGCGGACCGCGCTGGCGCTGTGCGACGACCTGACCATCGGCCTGGCGGATCTGCCTGCCGAAATCACCCGGACGGTGGGAGGGCATGAGCCCAGAGCCGGTTACCAGGGCGGGGGTGCAGTGACCGCGGCCGGGCCGTTGGAATGTGCCGAGCGTGCGGCATTGCTGGCCGCGCTTGACGACAACCGCTGGAACATCAGCCATACCGCGGCCCAGCTCGACATGAGCCGGAACACGCTCTACCGCAAGATGAAGAAACACGACATCCCGCCTTCGCGCCAGCGCTAGTTCATCGGCCGCGGAGCGGGTCCGCCGGTGAGGTGAGCGGTCGAACGACTGGCACGACTCCTGCCTAGGTTCCAGGATTCGAACGACAGTCAGCAGGGGCAGGAATGTATATCAGGGTTCTGGGATCGGCCGCGGGCGGCGGCTTTCCGCAATGGAACACCAACGTCGGCCTGAACCGGGCTTTCCACGAGGGCGCGACCCGAGCTCGCGCCCGTACCCAGTCGTCGATCGCGGTCAGCGCCGATGGCGAACGCTGGTTGCTGGTCAACGCGTCGCCCGATGTCCGGCAGCAGATTCTGGATTTCCCCGCGCTGCGCCCGGCGCCGGAAACACGCGGTACCGGTATCGGCGCCGTGCTGCTCATGGACAGCCAGATCGATCACGCCACCGGGCTGATCATTCTGCGCGAGGGCGATACGCTGCCCGTCTGGTCGACGCGCCCCGTCTACGAAGACCTCACTACCGGTCTGCCGCTGTTCAACGTGCTCTCACACTACTGTGGCGTGGACTGGCACGAGATCGATACCGCGGCCGATCATTTCGCAATCGACGGCGTACCGGGGCTGTCGTTTCGTGCGGTCGAGCTGTCCTCGGCCGCGCCGCCGTATTCGCCGCACCGGGGCGACCCGCATCCCGGCGACAACATTGGCCTGGTCGTGACCGACGACGCCACCGGCGGCACGCTGTTCTATGCGCCCGGCCTCGGCGCGCCGGACGACACCATCGCCGCCGTCGCAAGGCAATCGGATTGCCTGCTCGTGGACGGCACCTTCTTCACCGAAACCGAGATGATCGACCAGGGCGTGGGCGTGAAACCTGCGGCAGCGATGGGCCATCTGCCGCAGTCCGGCGAAAACGGCATGCTCGCCTGGCTGGCGAACTTTCCCGACAAGCGCCGGGTGCTCATCCATATCAACAACACCAATCCCATCCTCGACCCGGACTCGCCGGAGCGTGCCACGGTCGAAAACGCCGGGGTGGAAGTCGCCTATGACGGTATGGAAATAAAGCTATGAGCGTTGCCAACGACGGTCAAAAGCCCTGGTCGCGTGACGAATTCGAAGCCCGCCTTCGGGCCAGGGGCGCGCGCTATCACATCCATCATCCCTACCACCGGATGATGCACGAAGGTCGCTGCACGCCGGATCAGATTCGTGGCTGGGTGCTCAACCGCTACTACTACCAGGTCTGTATTCCCATCAAGGATGCCAACGTGCTCGCCAACTGCCCGGACCCGGCCGCTCGCCAGCTCTGGGTTCAGCGCATCATCGACCACGACGGCGCGCCGGGCGAAACCGGCGGCATCGAAGCCTGGCTGATGCTGGCCGAAGCCACCGGCCTGGATCGCGCGCGCGTCGCCAACCTCACTGACCTGCTGCCGGGCGTGCGTTTCGCCGTCGATGCCTATGTAAACTTCGCCCGGCGCGCGTCCTGGCAGGAAGCCGCCTGCTCGTCGCTCACCGAACTGTTCGCGCCGGAAATCCATCAGCAACGCCTGACCGGCTGGCCCGATCACTACCCGTGGATCGATGATTCCGGCCTGAGCTACTTCCGCAAGCGTCTGTCGGAAGCACGGCGCGATGTCGAACACGGCCTGCGGGTCACGCTGGGCCATTTCACCACCCGCGCCGAGCAGGAATACGCGCTATCGATTCTGCAGTTCAAGCTCGACGTGCTCTGGAGCATGCTCGATGCCATGTGGATGGCTTATGTCGAAGACCGGCCGCCGTATCACAGCTGCCCGGAGCCGCAGACATGAGCGCCGGTGCCCCCGTTTCCGATAGCGCCGTGCCACAGATCACCCGTGGCCACCGCCTGCAGTTCGAACCGGCCCAGGACTGCCACGTCCTGCTCTACCCGGAAGGCATGATCACGCTCAACGACAGCGCGGCCGAAATCCTGCAGCGCTGCGATGGCCAGCGGTCCGTACAGGCGATCTGCAACGATCTGTCGGCCGCATTCGACGGGGCCGATGTTACGGCCGATGTGCACGCGTTCCTGAAGCTGGCAGCATCGCACGGCTGGATCGTGTTCGATCAGACGTAGCGCCCGAAGATCAGTGGTGGAGTTCTGTCGCGAAAACGTCCGTACGGCGGCTGGCTGAACGTGGCTTTCCGACCTGCGCAGCACAAGGCTGTTGGCGCACATCGTGAGTGTGTCTGTTATCGCTATGCGAAGACTCTTTTGCTGAACAGGATATCCACGCGATAAACATGCGCAGGGTAAGCAAGAATCTCGTTCATCCGTTCATTGTCGCGAAAAATATCGCCGCCACCGCCGGCCACGTGCGCGTCGCGTCCGGTAATGTTCGGAAACGCTTCAAAGATGCCAAATGTCGTCGGCGAATAACGCACGCCGTACCAGGGGCCCGTACCGGGTTCATCCAGCACGCAACCGTAGATGTCCTTCAGCATTAGAAGCACCTCGTCTTCTTTGCCCGGTTTGGCCTCGATATGGATATAGAACGCTTTCGGGCCATCCGCGCCGTTCTCGCCGGTTACGGCCACGCCGCGATGTGGCCGGTCATTCGAGCCAGCGTCGGGATAGGGATTGGGGCCCGGCGAGGTCGAGAGGTCTTCGTCGCGCGTTGATGGGGGTGTGGCTTTCGACATGGCTCGTAATCCTTCGCTGCTCACAGCATTTGGTTGAGGTTTTCCAGATTACGAGCCTCCAGCGTTGGCACAATTGCTAAAAGCGACACCGCCTTTTACTTTGTGCAAGTGCGCGGACTCCCTCCAATTCAATCGCTTGATGCATTCATCAGCGTCGTGCGTCTGGGCAGTCTTGCGGCGGCCAGCCAGGAATTACATCTCTCGGTTCCGGCGCTGAGCCGTCGTATCGCTCGGTTGGAAGCGGATTTGGGGATCAGTCTGTTCGAGCGTCGTCCCCGAGGGCTGGTGCTCACGCCCGCTGGCGAGTCCTACCACGCCAAGATAGTGCCTGCGCTTAAGCTATTGCACGTCGCGCATGCGGGCATTTCGAAAGAACGCCGACACATCGTCAGACTGACCACGATTCCGGCCTTCGCGAACCGTTGGCTGTTACCCCGATTGCATCGCTTTTCAGCGATGCATCCCGAGATTGAAGTGGACGTCATCGCTTCGACGTCGCTCGAGCGGCTGGATGATCAGGACCTGGATTTAGCCATCCGCCTGGCCCGGCACGATACGATGCCCGAGCCGCCGCTCCTCCCCATTCATGTTTCCCCCGTTTGGAGTCCGGCGCGGATTACGGGGCCGTCTCTGCCTTCGGACGTTTTGGATCATGTGCTGCTTGATCCCGACCATCGACCGGAGTTCTGGCGGGAGTGGCTTGCTGCGTATCAGCTTGAGCAGCACGTCATTCAGAGGCGCCCGGTCGATCCCCTGTTGCTGTACGAGTTAACGGCTAGCGGCGCGGGCATTGGAATCGGTCTTGACCCGCTGGTGACCGATCTAATCGATCAAGGGCGCTTGGCAACCATGAGCGCTTACCGCGTGCGTTCGACCCGCAGCTTTCATTTGGTGCAAAAACCTGACTCCGGGTTAGCCGCGCGTCGTTTAGCCGCCTGGCTACGGGAAGAGGCGGTGTCGCGATCAAGGCCCTCGCCATCTGACTGAAAGAAGACGCTCATAGCGCCTGGCCAAATACTGAGTCTGCAATTTATAAAAGCTGACAGGGTTTGTGGATCGGCGCTGCCGTTCACGCTACCTGGTAGCTGGCAACGCTTAATTCGGGCCGTTTTGCCGGTGCAGCCGCTTCGAATTCTTGGGATTGCGAAACACGATCGGCTGGGCGGTGGGCGCTTCGACAGGCTGTGCGTTCGCGCGCTCGACGGCGTCGGTCACAAGATGGTGCTCGGGCGATTTCGCACACACGGGATCGGTGGCGTACATGTCGCCGGTGAGCATATAGGCCTGGCAGCGGCAGCCGCCGTAGTCCTTGGTTTTTTCCGAGCAGCTGCGACAGGGTTCTTTCATCCAGTCGTAGCCGCGGAAATGATTGAAGGCGGGGGATTCGGCCCAGATCCACTCGATGTCGTGATCGACCACGTTCGGAAATTCCAGGCCGGGTAGCTGGCGCGCGGCATGGCAGGGCAGGGCCACGCCGTCCGGGGCGACGGTGAGGAAGATATCGCCCCAGCCGCTCATGCAGGCCTTGGGCCGGTCTTCGTAGTAGTCCGGCACCACGAAATACAGCTTCATCGCGCCGCCGCGCTCGCGGTATTCGGTGGTGACCCGTTCGGCATGTTCAAGCTGTTCGCGGGTGGGCATGAGCGCGTCGCGGTTGTGCCAGGCCCAGCCGTAGTACTGGGTGTTGGCCAGTTCTACATAGTCGGCGTCGAGCGCTTCGGCCATGGCGATGATCTCTTCGATATCGTCGATGTTCTTTCGGTGCAGCACGATGTTGAGCACCATCGGATAACCGTGGCGCTTGATCGAGCGGGCCATGTCCTTCTTCTTCTCGAAGCTGTCGGTGCCGCCGAGGAAATTGTTCATTTCGGCGTTGCTGGCCTGGAAGCTGATCTGGATATGATCGAGCCCGGCCTCGGCCAGACGGGCGACCCGGTCATCGTCCATGCCGATGCCGGAAGTGATCAGATTGGAGTAGAAACCCAGCCGCCGGCCTTCGGCCACGATCTCTTCGAGGTCCTGCCGGACCAGCGGCTCACCGCCGGACAGGCCCAACTGGGCCGCCCCCATCGCGCGGGCCTGGCGCAGAACTTTCTTCCAGTCTTCGGTGCCGATCTCGCGACCGATCCGGGCCATTTCGGTGGGATTGCTGCAATACGGACACTGCAACGGACAGGCGTAGGTCAGCTCGGCCAGCAACCAGAGCGGTCGGGCCGGGGTAACGCCATCGTGTCGCGTGGGCAGATCCATGGTATTGCTACTGACAGCTGGACGGACTGAGCGAAAAAGAAAGGGGCATGTAGCCCCTTTCTCCGACATCACAACCGATAATCAGCGGTTGTTGACGTACATCGTGATTTCGAAACCCAGACGCAGGTCATGGGCCTTCGGGGTGGTCCACTGTTTCATAGCCTATCTCCTTGGTTGATATTCTGAATGGGCTAGTGAAAGGTTGCACGCACCGTGCCAGACGCCGACCGTTCAGCGAATGCGGTTAACTCGTTGATAATTCGATCACTCGCGCGCCTTCTCGGCAGGTTGGCGGTCGGAGAGCGGGTTATCGGCGGCTAGTGGCGCTTATTGGCCAGCCAGTTCGGCCACTATTGGCCAATCTCATACTGCCGTTCGCCGTCCAATGGGGCGCCTCGAACTGTTCGAGGCGCGCCGCGTGCAAACGCCATCGCGTGAAACCGCAACAGGCCCTAGACTCCGGGAATGCCTTTTTCCCGCACGCATTCGCTCAAGAGCCTGATCCGGCGCTACCAGCTGGCGTTTCTGCTTATCCTGACCGCCGCGGCTGGCCTGGGCGGGTTGTGGTCGATCTTCTGGCAGTCCGGCTATCAGAGTTCGCTGCGTCTCAATGGCCTGCTGATCGAGGCACAGGCCGTACGGGGGGATCTGTATCGCCAGATCAAGGCGCTGGACGAAACCAAGGGCGCGGGCCCAGGCGACGACTACTGGCAACGGCTGTATCGTATCGACGAGCATTTCTATCGCATGCGCCATTTTGCCGATACAGCGGCCGAACGGGACACGATCGCACGCATGGAGGCGGCCTACGGGCTGCTGCTGGCTGCAATGAACCGGGTTGTCACCAACCCTGCCGATCCGAATGCGCGCGAAACAACGCTGGGTCCGTGGCAGGCCGGCGATTTCGAGACTGCCTACAGCGAGCTTACCGCCCAGGTGGCCGCCCAGCGTAACGCGCTGTCTCAGCGGATGCAGTTATGGAACCGGCTGGCGCCGTGGCTGGCCTGGTTGCCGCTGGCGCTCGGCGTCGCGGTGGCCATCTGGCTCAACCGACGTTTCGTGCGCGGGTTCGTGCGCCCCCTGGAGCAATTGGTCGCCGACACCGCCGCACTGGGCCGCGGCCAGTTGTCCTACCGGCTGACCCGACGTGGTGTGGATGAAGTAGCCCAGCTCGCCACCACGATCAACGCCATGGCCGCCGAACTGGAGCACAACCGCCAGGCACTGGTCGAGCGCGAACGCCAGGCCGCACTCGGGGCACTGGTTCCGGTGATCGCCCACAACATCCGCAATCCGCTGGCGGGTATCCGCGCCAATGCACAGATGCTCGATCGCCACGCCACCATCGAGGATATCGAGGAGACCGGTGAAGACATCATCGATGCAGCCGATCGACTCGAACGCTGGTTGGGCGCGCTGCTGGCCTATCTTCACCCGCTGCAGTTGACCCGTGAGCCGCACGCCCTGGACACGATCGTGGATGCCGCGGTAGCCGCCCTCGGCGCTCGCGTGTCGGCACACGCGGTACGCCTCAGACGCACCCGGTCGAATGCACAGGTCGCTGTCGATGCGCCGCTGCTCGAACAGGCATTGCACGGGCTGATCGCCAATGCGCTCGAAGCTTCACCCGAAGGCGCCGTGCTCGGGCTGGAAACCGACGTCGTCGACGAGTGCGTGCAGTTGCTGATCGAAGATCAGGGGCCGGGCATGGCCACGACGGTGGATCTGCACGCCGAAGCGCCCATGGCCAGCACCAAGCGCCGCGGCACCGGACTTGGCATTCCCTTCGCGTTCAAGATCATCAAGGCCCACGACGGCGAGCTCGCCTTCGAATCGATGAGCGAGGGTGGAACGCGTGTGCGTGTACGACTGCCCGCATGGAAGACGACATGAAAGACGTGCCGCATATCCTGGTGCTTGAGGATGAGCGAGCGCTCGCACGGGCTATCGACCGGCGTCTGCGCCGCGATGGCTATACGGTAGCCGTTTGCGAGAATCTCGCCAATGCGCGCCTGGCCGCGGGTCGGCGCCGGCCGGATCTGGCCGTGCTGGATCTGCGACTGCCCGATGGTGATGGGCTGGCCTTTCTGGAATGGCTGCGCGCCGACATCGTCGATGCGCCCGCGATCGTGATGACCGCCTTCGGCGAGCTCGACGACGCGATCGCGGCCATGCGTCTCGGCGCGGTGGATTTCCTCAAAAAGCCGCTCGATCTGGACGCGCTGTCGCGTATCGCCAGCGATGCCCTGCAGCCTGAGAGCCCGGTTTCATCCTCTGCGGCGTCGGGCGCCGAGTCGCCGGTCGGGCCGACGATCGTCGGCGAAAGCCCCGAGATGGTGGCCTTGCGGCGGCAGATCGAGCGCATCGCCGCGCTCGGCGCCGGGGAGGCACCGCCCAACGTACTCATCGTAGGCGAGACCGGAACGGGCAAGGACCTGCTCGCGCGCTATCTGCATGCGCAGTCGCCGCGCGCGGCCGCCGAGTTCGTCCAGGTCGACTGTGCCGCGTTGCCCCGCGATCTGATCGAGGCCGAGCTGTTCGGCCACGAAAAAGGCGCGTTCACCAACGCGCATCGTGCCCGGCGCGGGTTGCTGGCCGCCGCTGGTCAGGGCTCGGCGTTTCTCAACGAAATCGGCGAGTTGCCGCTTGCCCTGCAGGCCAAACTTTTGAACGCCCTGGAATCACGTACCGTGCGCGAAATCGGTAGCGATACCGAGCGTCCCATCGACGCGTGGTTCATCGCCGCGACACATCGTGATCTGGCCGAGATGATGGCGGCCGGCGATTTTCGCCAGGATCTGTATTACCGGTTGAATGTTCTGACCCTGCATGTGCCGCCGCTGCGCGAGCGAGGCGAGGACGTGATCGCGCTCGCTCGTCATTTCGTGGCGAGTATCGCTGTCCGCTATGACCGGGCTGTCCCGACCTTGACCGCCGATGCCGAGCAAGCGCTCAGACGTCACGACTGGCCGGGCAACGTGCGGGAATTGCGGCATGTACTGGAACGGGCGGTGCTCGTGCATGCCGATACGCGGATCGAGAGCACGCATCTGGGTATCGAGCGACGTGATCGCAGGCTGCCGGCGGTCGACACCGCGTCCATGAAGTCGGCCCCTGTCACGACGCTGGCCGACAGCGAACGCGAATTGATCCGACAAACACTGGCGGCTACCGGTGACAATGTGTCCGAGACTGCGCGACGACTCGGGCTGAGCCGTGGCGCGCTGCGTTATCGGCTGGACAAGTACGATATCGAGGCCGGACGCTGACCGCCAGCGGCCGGGACGGCGACTTAAAAGAGAATTAGTCACCAGTCGGCGCAGAAAGCGCGAATAATACGGCCAATTTTGCGGAACGAACTTCCGCCGTACGGACTGTTTCGCGCAAATAATTGAAATTATTCGTTTTGCAAATTGTGGGCAGGCGATGCATTCGTTCGCTGTTTGCATCGCGATTTTCGCTGTGTGTAGCGTGCAGTTTCGTACAACAATAAGCAGAGAATGATTATGAAAAAGCTGCTACTAGGTCTCTTTGTCGCGCTGAGCGTCGTTGCGACTGCCGCCCTTGCGGCGGTCAACGTCAATACGGCCGACGCCGACCAGCTCGCCCAGTTGTCGGGTATCGGACCGGCTAAAGCCAGCGCGATCGTCGAGGATCGTCAGGAAAACGGTGACTACGCCAAACTCGATGAACTGACCCGCGTCAGTGGAATCGGCAGCAAGACCGTCGACAGCCTGCGCGACGAGGCGACGGTGGGGGGCGATTGATCGGGTCGGCAGGCGCCGAAACCCCTCAGGAGAGCCCGCGATCGCGGGCTCTTTTCGTTTCAGGCATAGGCATACGGGCCGCCTTTTTCCAGTGCGCGCTGGTAAGCCGGCCGTTGATGAATACGTTCCAGGAATGCCTTGATCCGGGGGCAGCGGCTCTCCAGCCCGCGTCGGCTCGCTGCAGCCTCCAGGGGGAAGCTCATCATGATGTCGGCTGCGCTGAACTGGTTGCCGACAAACCATTCGTGCTGGCGCAGCTCGTTCTCCATGAAGTCGAGATGCAGATCGAGCTGCGGCCTTATGAACTGCTTCTTGACGTTCGCCGAGATGGCCTTGGCGATCGGCTTGATCAGGAAAGGCGATTTCTTTTCGACGGTGTCGAAGACCAGATGCAGCAGCAACGGCGGCATGGCGGATCCTTCGGCATAGTGCAGCCAGTAGTCATACTGGAGTCGCTCGTCGCTGCCGCGCTCGGGCGCCAGACGACCACCGCCGTGGCGTTCGACGATGTAGTCCACGATCAGCCCGGTTTCGGCGACCGTGCGCTGGTCATCGGTGATCACGGGAGATTTGCCCAGCGGATGCACCTGGCGCAGGGCATCCGGTGCGAGCATGGTCTTGGGATCACGCCGGTAGTGCCGGATCTCGTACTCCAGCCCAAGCTCCTCGAGCAGCCAGAGCACACGCTGCGAGCGCGAGTCCTCCAGATGGTGAACTGTAATCATCGCCTGTCTCCCGGTGCGTTGAGCGTGGCCAACGATACGTCAATGAACGATGTGTTTCAGCCGCGGGCACGTCGGCCGGACCCGGGCCCGGGGGTGGTCGGCGCCGGCCAGACATTGCGTATGGCCTGCCGGCCTGTTTCGGGAAAACCGGCGGCAAATCGCAGGCGGGCATGGCGGCCCGCGCCCTTGCATTCGATCTCGCCCTGCTCGATGGCGTGCAGTGACACGATATCTCGTACCGCGGCAATGAAGCGCGGCGGGGCGTTGCCCGTGACTACACGGACTTCGCCGTCATCGATACGCAATTTGTAGAGCAGTCGGAATCTTGCGAGCACTAGACGTTTTCGTCGGGCCGGTTTGATGTCACAGTTTGCGTATGAGCCGTGATACCCGCAAGCCAGCCCCGTCGTTCGAGCCCGCCGCGGTGCGCGTCGACAAATGGTTGTGGGCTGCGCGTTTTTTCAAGACACGCAGCCTCGCCTCGACGGCTGTCAAGGGCGGCAAGATCGAAGTCGATGGTCACAATGCCAAGCCTAGTACGTCAGTGCGCCCCGGCCAGCGGCTGAACGTCACCAAGGGCGAGGACCGTTTCGAAATCGATATTCAGGCGGTATCCGACAAGCGCGGCCCCGCATCCCAGGCGCAGACGCTCTATGTCGAGACCCCGGCCAGCGTCAAACGACGTGGCGAACAGGCCGAGCAAAGGCGTGCGGCGCGTATTTCAATGCCGCACTCGACTCATCGGCCGGACAAGAAGCAGCGTCGTCAGCTTCGCCGGTTCAAGGAAGGCCAGTAGCCGGCCTGCCCGACTATCGACAACGCGGCGGTAGATAGGCCTCGGGTACCCCATCGCCAGAGGGCGCCGTGCAGTGCCAGCGGATCGTTGCGCCGGATACATCGGCCTGAAGATACAAGCGGCGATTGTCGAGCACGCCGCCGTCGAACTTGATGCGGATACCCGGGTGGTCGGCGTTGTTGTTCCACCAGATGCGTTTGACATAGGTGCCGCTGGCCGCACCGGCCTCGCCGGTGTAATCCACGCCCAGTTCGTCGAGCACCAGGTTCCAGGTATTGTTTTCCACGGCTGGCAGCCCGCCGTGCAGGGAGACATATTCGATCACGGCGCGGCGCAGTGGCTGCGCGAGGATCAAGCCTTCGCTGACCTTGGCTCGAGCGACATAGGCACGATAGGCCGGAATCGCCAGCGCGGCGAGTACACCGACGATCGCCACCACGATCATCAGCTCGATGAGGGTGAAACCAGGCTCGCAACGTCCGGCGGGCCGGTACGGCGAACGGTGGGTCGCGCATTTCATGAGCGCCTCCCAACTCTTTTTGTTATGGCCTTTTTTGTCGCCTGCCCGGCGCTTTGTTGTCAACCCGTCCGGTCGGCCGCTGGCCGGCTGCGTTCGGGCCGCTATAATCCGTGCCGAGCGCGGCCGAGCTCGCGCCTGAAAATATTGTCAGAATATCAAGGGGGTAAGGGATGCCAGATCGAACATACAGGGTCCGACGCGTCGGCATGGTCACGGCCATGACCGTCACGCTGATCGGCACTACCGCCTGTGGCGTGGTGCTCTACCCGGAACGCAAGGGCCAGATCGAAGGACGGATCGACCCAGCGATCGCGATACTGGATGCGGTCGGACTGCTGTTTTTCATCGTGCCGGGCGTGATCGCCTTCGCCGTGGATTTCGCCACCGGGGCGATCTATCTGCCGGGCGGCTCAGGCTATACGACCCTGGACATGGACGACGCCCGGGTCATTCGCCTGGATCCGAAGCACATGAGCGCGCCGGACATCGAGCGCGCCATTCGTGAGCAGACCGGTCAGCGGCTGTCACTGGGCGATCCTGCAGTGCTGGGCCGGCGACCCGCCGGCACCCTGTGGCGGCCGCTGTCCGAGGTTCTCGCCCCTCGCCAGTATGCCGAACTGACCGGCCGGGTCATGCAGGCACGCCGCTAGCCATCGTGTGTCGCTACCCCGGCGGGCGCGGCGCCCGGCCGCGGTGTTGCGGTCACGCAGATCAGATCCCGGGCAGGCTCGGCAAGCGAGTCATCAGGCAGAGCATGCCGCCCCCGACGGACGCGACACCGGCGGCACTGGCAGCCACCAGCCAACCGAGTCGACGCCCACCGAGGGTGTAGGCCAGAAAGCTCTTGAACAGCACGCTGCTGATCGCGGCGACGACCAGCGCGCGAGCGGCGGTATCGATCGGCACACCCGAATGGCTGAGCTGAGCTACCGACAGGGTCACGGCAGTCAGGTCGCCCATGGCTGCGACCGCTGCGATAGCGAACACGCCGGCATCGCCGACCAGGCGGTGCGCGGCCGCACTGGCCACGGTGATGACGATCAGCAGCACGGCAAAGCGCAGCGTGTCCTTGAGTCGAAAGGGCGGGCCCATGCGCCGCGGGGCGCGCAGATGGGCGGTGTCGAGACGCAGATGCAGCAGCAGCGCCGATAACAGGCCGACGGTCATCATCACAAGCAACGGCGCCATCGCGCTACGCGCCAGGGCAGGGCTGGCCACCGAAGCCACCGCGAGCATGCGCGGCATGCCCATCGCCTGGGCCAGCACAACCCCCACGGCCAGCAGCGAATCCATGCCGCTGGTGCGTCTGGACAGACGGGCGAAATGGAGAGTCAAGGCGGTCGAAGAGGCCATGCCGCCGAACACCCCGGTGGTCAGTATCCCACGGGCGTGGCCGAGCAGGCGCACTGCGAAGTGGCCGGCGAACGAGATCGCTGCCACCAGCACGACCAAGGTCCATAGCCGATAGGGGTTGAGCGTGTCCCACGGGCCGACGCCGTGATCGGGCATCAGCGGCAACACCAGCACCGAGATCATCAGCAGCTTGAGGGCGGCAATCAGCTCGTCGCGATCGAGGCGCTCGATCCAGCGGTGCAGTTCGGGCTTGAGACCGAGCAGGGTGGCGGTGACGACCGCGCCCGCGGCAGCCAGCGCGGGCGAGCCGAGCGTGGCCATCGCTGCCAGCGCGTAGGTGGTGAACGCCGCCATCTCGCTGGTGATTCCGTATTCGCCGCGTTCGCGGGAGGACACCAGGTGCGCAGAGATGAGAATGGCCGCAACGGCCAGCAAGCCCATGCCAAGTACAATCGCGCCGAGCGTGAGTGCCAGATGGCCGGTGACGCCGCCGGCCACGCCGATGATCGCAAAAGTGCGCAGCCCGGCCACGCGCTGGCCGCTGTCGGCCTGCCGTTGTTGCCAGCCGCGCTCCAGGCCTACCAGAAGGCCGATCGCCAGTGCGACGCCCAGGTTTCGGAACAGAATGAGTGTGGTGTCGGTATCCATCGGCGATCTGTCGACGTCCTGCGATCGTAGATAGTAAGCCAAGTCCTGTGCGTGGCATGCCGTGATGCCGGTAGTCGCCGACGACCGAAAACGGCACGATAGCGACGATTCTCCCAGTCGAGAGCGCGCATGTCCCATACCGATTGTCTTCAGGTCAGCCGCGACGACGGGCTGGCCGCCGTACGCCTCAACCGTCCCGAAAAGCACAACGGCATGAACCTCGCGATGCTGGACGCGGTTAACGACGCCGCGCGATCGCTGTCGCGGGATCGTCAAGTGCGGGCCGTGGTCGTCGAGGGCGCCGGGCCGTCGTTTTGTGCCGGGCTGGATTTCAAGTCCGTGTTCGACTCGCCGCTGGCCGCGGCGCCGGCCGTGGCCGAACTATGGCGGCCCTATGCCAACCGCTTTCAGCGCTGGAGCCTGAGCTGGCGCGAGATCGGCGCGCCGGTGGTAGCCGCGATTCATGGCAACTGCTTTGGCGCCGGCATGCAACTGGCCCTCGGAGCCGACGTGCGCATTGCCTCGCCTGACGCGAGGCTGTCGATCATGGAAGCCAAATGGGGGCTGATACCGGACATGGGCGGTGCCGTGCTTTTGCGTGAACTGGTGTCCATCGATATCGCCAAACAGCTGGTCATGAGCGCCGAGGTGATCGACGGCCGCGAAGCGCATCGGCTCGGCCTGGTGACCCATCTCGCCGACGACCCGCAGGCACACGCGCGCGAAATCGCTGGCCGGATGAGCCACTATTCGCCCGATGCCGTCGCCGCCGGTAAATTCCTGCTCCAGGACGCCTGGCTGGCAGACGACAAGACCGCGGCCGCCGCCGAACGGCGATGGCAGCGGCGCTTGATCGGACGGCGCAATCAGCGGATCAGCATGGCTCGCAACGCCGATGCGCCGGATACGGCCTTCGCTGGGCGTCGAATCAAGTACCGAGGCTGATCGAGGCGCGGTTCGCTCGATCGGCCGACGCGCGGCATCATGTACCGCAATCGGCGACGCCGCGGTGCGCGGCCGGTGTTGAAACGTCACGGGGGCCGGTCAGGCCACGGGCGTGGGGGTGTCGAGTTGTGACTGGCCTATGGGTCCACGCCGAATACCGGCAGATGGCCCAGCGAGACGATCTCATGCCAGTTTTCGCGCTCGCCCTCGGTCAGTATCGCTGCCTCGGCAGCCACCACCGCGCCGGCCCGGTCGGTGATCGCGCGCATGGCCTGCAGCGTCGAGCCGGAGCTGATCACGTCGTCGACGAGCACGATCGCCGCGCCGTCCATGATGTGGCGGTCTTTGGCATCCAGATACAGCGTCTGCGGCGTGCCGGTGGTGATCGACAGCGTCTCGGCCGAGAGCGCGTCGCCCATATAGGGTTTGTAGTTCTTGCGCAGGACGACATAAGGCTTGCCGGTGGCCACCGACAGCGCATGAACCAAGGGTATGGATTTGGCCTCGGCCGTGACCAGCACGGCATAGTCCAGCGAGCTCAGCTTCGCGGCCAGCGCCCGCGCGGCGGTTTCGACCAGCTCGGTATCGCCGAGCACGTTGAGCACGGCGATGCGTACCCCCGGGGCGACTTCGAACAACGGCAGCTTGCGCTCGAGCCCCGCGATCTCCATTGGATGAGTGGCCTGACAGTCTTTCATCGGCGAACAGCGTGTGCTGGCAAACGCGCATTGTGCCTCAAGGGGCGGGCTGGCTCGACCGGACCCTGCCGATCGGCCGTCGACGATGATAGATTGCCGGTCTGGCCGTGACTCGGTCGTTGTCGAACCTATTGCCAAGGAGAAACCATGCAGACCCGTGCCGCCGTGCTGCGAGAGATGACCTCGTCGCGTCCTTTCGATGAATCCCGTCCGCTGTCGATCGAAACCTTCGAGCTGGATCCGCCGGGCGCGGGCGAGGTGATGCTCAAGATCCATGCCGCGGGGCTATGCCATTCGGACCTGTCGAGCATCAACGGGAACCGGCCGCGTCCGACCCCCATGGTGCTGGGTCACGAAGCCGCGGGCGAAGTCATCGAAGTCGGCGAGGGCGTCGAGGACTTCGCGGTCGGCGATCATGTGGTGTGCTCGTTCGTGCCCAGCTGCGGTCACTGTCGGTACTGCGCCGACGGACGCGCGGCCCTGTGCACGCCGGGTGCGGCGGCCAACAACGAAGGCACGCTGCTGTCGGGCGAGCGTCGGCTCAGCGAGAACGGCCAGGACGTGCATCATCATCTCGGCATATCCGGTTTCGCCGAGTATGCCGTCGTGCGTCGGGAGTCGCTGGTCAAGATCGACCCGGCCCTGGATTACGAGATCGCCGCGGTGTTCGGCTGTGCCGTGCTCACCGGCGTGGGGGCGATGATCCATACGGCGAAGCTGCAGCTCGGCCAGACCGTGCTGGTGGTCGGCCTGGGCGGCGTGGGTCTGGCCGCCGTGCTCGGCGCCATCGCCGGCGGGGCGTCGCAGGTCATCGCCGCGGACATCGACGACGACAAACTCGCCAAGGCGGTGGAAATGGGGGCGACCGCCACGGTCAACACCCGAGACGACGATGCGCTCGAGCAGGTACAGAAGCTCAGCGGCGGTGGCGTGGACGTCGCCGCCGAGTTCGCCGGGGTGCAGGCAGCGCTCGAGTTCGCCTTCGCGGCGACCGGCAAGGGCGGCAAAACGGTCACTGCCGGCCTTCAGCATCCAGATGCGCGCATGCAGCTCAACGCCCTGCAGCTGGTCGCCCAGGAGCGCACGTTGATGGGCTCGTATCTGGGCGGGCATGTGCCCAAACTGGATATACCCGAGTACATCGCGCTCTATCAGGCGGGCCGCCTGCCGGTCGACAGACTGCTGACTCACCGGCTGACGCTGGACGAGATCAATCTGGGCTTCGAACGACTGGCCGCCGGTCAGGCCATTCGCCAGGTCATCGTCTTCTGACATTTGCGCCTGGCGCGCCGTCGTCATCGGAACGCGCCTGTTCGTGGGCGATCGGATCGTCGGCACCGGCTCGGCGTCAGTTTGGGTTCAGTCCGTACGGGTTAGCGTTCTGGTGCGACAAATTGCCGCATATCGTATGCTGGTCCGTGCAAACCGGGCCGTGTACGAACGCACTGTTTGTCAACGACATGGCAATCGGTGCATGATGCATACGAACAACGATCGAAGGAGATCCTGATGTTGAAAAAATCTTTGGTTTTCATGCTGTTTGCCGTTCTGTCGGCGTCGGCCTTCGCGGTTCAGGCCAAGACCGTCGAGATCGAAGGCAAGAACAGCCTGCGGTTCAGCGAAGAGGCGATCAGCGCCAAGCCGGGTGAGGAGATCACGATTAAACTCACCAACAACAGCAAGCTGCCGGCCGCAGCGATGGCCCACAACTGGGTGCTGCTCAAGGCCGATGCGGATGCTCAGAAGATCGACGAAGCGGCTGCCAAAGCCAAGTCCAACGACTACATTCCGTCGGATATGAGCGATCAGATCATCGCCCATACCGGTCTCGTCGGCGGTGGCGAGTCGGACACGGTCACCTTTAAGGCGCCGACCGAGCCGGGTGAGTACACCTATATCTGCACCTTCCCGGGCCATTTCGCCGCGGGCATGAAGGGCACGCTGACGGTCAAGTAGCCGTTCGGCTATCCGGCGGGCGAGTCATCGCCTGCCCGGCATACCGGGCCTCGTCGGATTGCGGCGGGGCCTTTTTTCATTGTGCCGACGATGGGCGACTTGATTTGGATCCGGTCAGCGCCACCTCCTGTGATGTATTGCTCGTGCAACGACAAGGATCTTTCATGTCTTTCGAAAAACTTCTCTCACCGGTGACTTTCGGCGCAGTCGAGCTGCCCAACCGGGTGATCATGGCGCCGCTGACCCGCTCGCGCACGCCCGATCAGGTACCCGGGCCCATGCAGCAGACATATTATGCCCAGCGCGCCGGGGCCGGTCTGATCATTTCCGAGGCCACCAACATCTCCGAAGGCGCGCGCGGATATGTCTACACGCCGAGCATATTCACCGACGAACAGGAAGCCGGCTGGAAGGGCGTGGTCGACGCGGTCCACGATGCCGGCGGACGCATGTGTCTGCAGTTGTGGCATGTCGGACGTGTCGGTCACGAAATGGTTCATCCGGACGGCCGCAAGCCGGTCGCTCCCTCGGCGATCCGTGGAGAGGGCGCCCAGAGCTTCGTGGAGTTCGAGGACGGCTCCAACGGGCTCCAGGATTCCAGCACGCCGCGTGCGCTGGAAACAAAGGAGATTCCTGATGTGGTCGACGAGTATCGTCAGGCAGCTATTCGGGCCAAGCGAGCCGGCTTCGACCTGGTCGAGGTGCATGCGGCCAACGCGTATCTGCTACAGCAGTTCATGGCGACCGGATCGAACACGCGCACCGACGCCTACGGTGGCTCGATCGAGAATCGCGCGCGTCTGCCGCTCGAGGTGGTCGATGCCGTCTGCGAAGTCATGGGCGCCGATCGCGTGGGCATCCGTCTGTCGCCGTTCATCGAAATCTTCGGGCTGACGGACGACGAACCCAAGGCGATGGCGTTCTACATGGCAGAGCAGCTCAACGAGCGCGGCCTGGCGTATCTGCACGTCAACGAACCGGACTGGGCCGGCGGCGATATCAAGCTCACTGACGAATTCCGGCATGCGATCCGCGAGCGCTTTTGCGATGGCGCACTGATTTTCTGTGGTCACTACACCGCCGAGCGGGCCGAAGCGCTGATCGAAAACGGCTACGGCGACGGCGCCGCCTTCGGACGGCCGTATATCGCCAATCCGGATCTGGTCGAGCGGTTCCGTCAGAACGCGGAGTTGAACAAGCCGGACGAGTCCACCTACTACGGCGGCGACGAGACCGGTTATACCGACTACCCGACGCTGGCAGAACAGAAAGCCTGACGCGCGAAAACCGCAGTGCCTTGAAAAGCCGGCGACGTCGTTCGCCGGCTTTTCATTAAGGGTGGCCGCGTTTCGCCGAATGATTCGATTGCACGGCCCGGCCGGTCAGCCCGGCGATCGGAACCGGCGTGAAAATGTCAGGCCGACACTGGACGCGCGCCGTTCGACCGGGCGATCAGCGGCCAGCGAACTCGCGGCCCTCAGTCTGCGAAGAAGCTCGCCTTGCCGTCGGCGAACGACCAGTCGATATCGTCGTTTTCGACGATCGTCATCATCACGTTGTGCGGGTCGATGCCCGGATCGCGTTTGAGATTGTCTGTGCAACGGGCGTAGAAAGCCTTCTTCTGGGCGTCACTCTTACCGGAACGCATGACCAGCGACATCATCACCCGGTCGCCACGGCGTGTTTGCAGCTGCAAGGCGTGTTCGGGATGTTCGGTGATCACTTGATAGCGATCGTCGGCCGGGAAATCGAGCTGCGAGATTGCGGCTTCGTTGACGCCGTCGGCTACGGCACGGGCATAGTCCGCGCCCTTGCCTTCGAGAATGGCGATATTGACCAATGGCATGGCAACTCCTGGTTTGAGGGGATAGCGCGCCCGTTATCAGAGCACGAAGTACAACGTAAGCGGAATGACGGCCAGCGCAATCACATGGCCGACCGCCACAATAGCGGCCACGCGCTGTGGTGCGATATCAAACTGCTCGGCCAGCATGTAGTTGAGCACAGCCGGTGGCAAGGCGCCGAAGACGATCAGCAGGGCGCCCAGCGGCGCCGGAGGCTGCGTCAGCCATACCCAGGGAATGGCGATTGCCAGACCGGTGGCCGGGCAGGCCAGACCGCCCCAGAATCCCGCGGCCCACTGACCCGACGCACCGTCGGCCAGGCGTACGCCCAGGGCCACCAGCATCAGCGGGATCGATACATCGCCGAGCATACGGATGCCGGGCTCGATGATCGCCGGCGCATGCCAGTCCATGATCATGCACACCACGCCTGCGGCGGTGGCGACCAGCATCGGATTGGTCGCCAGACGCTTGATATGGATCGAATCACCCAGCAGCCACAGCCCGACGGTGAATTGCACCAGGTTCTCGGTGACCAGCAGCACGACCGCCAAAGGCAGCGCATCGTCGCCGAACGCCAGTACGCCGAGCGGCAGGCCGAGATTGCCGCAGTTGTTGAACATGGCCGGGCCAACATAGACAGCCGTATCGCGACCGGTTGCGCGAGCCCAGACCCAGGCCAGCAACCCGGACCCGAGCACGATCACCAGCGCGCCGAGCGCCGCCAGTACGAAGTCATCGCCGCCGCCCGAACGCTCGGTGAGCGCATGGAAGATGAGCGCCGGCGTGAAAATCGCGATATTCAAGCGATTGGCATCGCGCAGATCGGTCGGGCGCGCACGGCCATACACATAGGCCAAGGCAATGACGCCGAACACCGGCAGGGTGATCTCGAGAATACGGACGAGCACGGGGACTTCCTGGACGACACGGGCGAGCGAAGCGCGGCAGTTTAGCTGCACAACACAACTTTCTGCCATCCATACGCCCGGCGTATCCGTATACTCGGCGGTCGATCCCAAGACTGGAGACCGCAATGTTCATCGCCATGAACCGATTCAAGATCAAACCGGGCCACGAAGAGGAATTCCTCGACATCTGGCGTGGCCGGGATACCCATCTCCAGGAGGTGCCGGGGTTCAAGCGCTTCAATCTGCTACAGGGCGAAACCACCGAGGCGCATACGTTGTTCGCCTCGCATTCGCTCTGGGAATCGCGCGACGCGTTCGAGGCCTGGACGCGCTCCGAGGCCTTTCGCAAGGCCCACGCAAACGCCGGATCGCGCAAGGAGATCTATCTAGGCCCGCCGCAGTTCGAGGGTTTCGACGTAAAGCTCTAGACGGTACGACCTGTCTATAGCGCCTTGTTCTCAGCGCGAGCCGCGCGCATGCCCGGCCGTGATCTCCGGCGGCGGCCCGCCGGGCCGGCGCCGCAGAAAGCGGGCGAAGCGGGGCAGGCCGGTGACGGTGAACCCGCTATAGCGGAAGGTGATCCACGACCCGATCGCTGGCGGATCGGCGCGTTGTTCGTCGGTAAAGCCGCTGCCGATCGCGAATTCGCGCCCGTCGGGCATACGCACCTCCAGCGAGCCCATCAGCCCGGCGAGCCGCCCGTTGCCCGGGTTGATGCCGATCACGCGCGCTTCGGCGTCCGTGAACGGCTTGAGCTTGAGCAGATCGTCGCTGCGTCCCGGTCGGTAGTCGGCCGTGCCGCGATGGAGTATGAGCCCTTCGCCGCCGCGCTCCAGCACGCGATGAAGTGCGGCCTCGAGGGCCCGCGTATCGGCGACATGGAATTGCTCGATGGCACGTACCCAGGGCTGATCGATCGAAGCGACCGCGGCGTCGATCGCCGGCACACGTCGATCGAAGTCGCCAGCGTGTGCCGGTAGATCGAAGACTCGATAGGTCACCTGGCGCCAGGCCGTGTCGTCAGCCTCCTGCGAGCGCACGATGCCCGACACGCGCGCGAATTCGCCGTACCCGGTCCAGAGTTCGCCGTCGAGCGGTGTGTCTGGCCACCCGGCGGTAAACCAGGCGGGCACGGCGATCACCGTGCCGCCGCGGGTAAGCAGACGCCCGCCGTCCCAGTAGCCGCGTACGCCGTCAAATTTTTCGCTGACCCAGTAGTCGTCCAGATCGACGCCCGGCGCGTAGGCCTCGGCCAGTGTCACGGCGGGCGGCTGGACCGCACCAGCGGCCTGCGCGACCAGACACAGCCAGACCAGGATGAAGGCGTATCGGATGCCCCTGTGGGCGCCGCTTTTATCGTTATTCCACATGCCACTACCCCCAGTCCGAGCCTAACGTGCCATGTGCTCGGCTGCATCCCGGGCAGGTCGTCGAAAGCCGCCGCGACCGCGGCGGCCAGTGCGGATCGATTCCGACGCAGGCGGTCCTGCACGCGCGATTACTGCCGAGCCGGCCGGTTACAATCCGCGCTTGTGCTCATCGACCCACGCGCCGCATATGCCTATCGAAATGGCCGGTCACGGCCGCTTTGACTATCGCGCCATCCATGATCGCCCGGCTTTCGACTGGCCGGATGGCAAACGGTTGGCGGTCTATATCGGTCTGAACTTCGAACACTTCCATTTCGGCAAGGGCTACGGGGCCGCGCTGGCCGACGGGCGACGCGAACCGGACGTGCTCAACTACGCATGGCGGGATTACGGCAACCGCGTCGGCGCCTGGCGCCTGCTGGACCTGTTCGCGGCGCTCGAGTTTCCCGTGGGGCTGATCGTCAATTCCGGCATGATCGATCACTGTCCCGAGCTGATTCACGCCTACCGAAACCGGCTCGACTGCGAGCTGATTGCCCATGGCCGGACCAACAGCGAGTCGCAGAACGAATTCGACGAGGCCGATGAGGCGGCCTTGATCGCCGAATCACGCGATCGATTAAGCGAAGCCTTCCGGGAGCGCCCGGCGGGTTGGCTGGGGCCGTGGATTGCCCAGAGTCACATCACCCCGGATCTGCTGGCCGAAGCCGGTTTTGCTTATCATCTTGATTGGGCGCATGACGATCAGCCGACCTGGATGGCGACCCGCGGTGCGCCCGGGCAGATTCTGTCGGTGCCCTATCCGCAGGAGATCAACGATATTCCGTCGATCGTCGCGCACCATATCGACTATCGCGAGTTCAGCGCGCGTATCGTCGACCAGTTCGATGAAATGTATGAGCAGTCGTGCCAGCAGTCGCTGGTGATGGGCATCGCCCTGCATCCCTACATCATGGGTCAGCCGTTCCGGCTGCGGGCGCTGCGCCGTGCGCTTGCGCATATTGCAGCCCATCGGGACGATATCTGGCTGACCACGCCGGGCGCGATCGCGGCCCACTACATGCGTTGTGTCCCGCACGGATGAGCGGCGTCCGCGCGTCGTCCGCCGGCCGGATTACGCGTGCGGTGCGGTCTCGCGCCCTGCCAGGCGACGGTCGTAGGCATAGGTGATCGCCCACATCACCATGCCGGCACAGGACAGCCCTACACCGACCAGCCCGGTCGAGCCCAGTCCGTAGCCCATCGCCAGCACGCTGCCGGCCAGCAGTGGCCCGAGCGCGTTGGCCGCGTTGAAGGCCACGTGGTTGAGCGCGGCTGCAAGGTTCTGCGCGTCGCCAGCCACATCCATCAGTCGGGTCTGGAGTATGGCCGCCATGGCCACGCTCATGCCGATACAGAACACGTCCAGGGTGATCGCCCAAACGTGCGGTGCGGCGAGCGGGAATGCCGCCAGCGATATCGCCGACCAGACCAGTGTGGCCCCGGCCGTGGGCATCTGCGCGCGGTCGGCGAACTTTGGTACCACGATATTGCCCACGGTCATGCCGATGCCGAACACCGAGACCACCAACGGTATCCAGACATCGGCTAGTCCGGTGACCTGCGACAGCGTGGTGGTCAGATAGGTGTAGACCGAAAAGATGCCGCCGAAACCGATGGCGCCAATCGACAGCGTCAGCCATACGTTCGGCCGCAGCAGAGCGCCGAGTTCGCGTTTCGGGTGCGCGCCGCTGGCTGCGGACTCGAACGGGGCATAGACGCTCACCAGCGCCGCGGCCAGCAGCGCGATCGCGGTGACCGCCCAGTAGCCCCAGCGCCAGCCGACGATCCCGCCCAGCCAGGTGGCCGCCGGCACGCCGACGATGGTCGCCAGGGTCAGCCCGAGCATCACGTAGCCGACCGCCTGGGTGCGTCGATGCGGCGCGACGACAGAGGCGGCGACCAGCGATGCCAGGCCGAAATAGGCGCCGTGCGGCAGGCCCGACAGGAACCTGAACAGCAGCATCCAGCCATAGTCGGGTGCAAGCGCGCTCAGACCGTTGCCCAGTGCGAAGGTGATCATCAGGCCGATCAGCAGCGGCTTGCGCGGCAGACGGGCGGCGATCACCGTAATCAGCGGAGCGCCTACCACTACGCCCAGCGCATAAGCGCTGATCAGATGGCTGGCAGTGGACTCGTCGATAGCCAGCCCGCGCATGATATTGGGCAGCAGGCTCATCGTTGCGAATTCGGTGGTGCCGATGGCAAAACCACCGGTGGCCAGTGCCAGGAAGATGGGCACCGGATTACGTATTTGGGCCATGGGTGATCGCCGTACGGCAGGACGCGAAGCGCGATAACCTGCGCTCTTGATCCACGTAAGTCAAAAGTATGATTGCGCGACGCCAAAGGCCTGTGGTTCTCGTCAGGTTGCGGCTTCGCCCTGCCGGGCGGCAGCCGCCGGTATATGCAGGGGGCAGGCTGACGGGCCACCGTCCTATTCGACGCCCAGCACCATGAACAGTCGGGGAAAAGGCAATACGAGCGTGCCGTCGTCAAGCACCGGATAGGCCGCCGCGAGTCGACGCCGGTAGGCTTCGAGGAAGGCGTCCCGGTCATCGGCGCCCAGCGGCGCCAGATAAGGCCTCAGCCCCGAGCCCTTGAACCATTCGACCACGCCGTCGACGCCGTCGGCGATCAGATGGTGATAGGTCGTGCGCCATACATCGAGGCTGGCTACGTGAGGCTTGAGCCGGGCGACGTACCAGCTTGGCGTATGGCGCGGCGCGCGCAGCGGGCTCGTGGTGAGTTCCAGCGGCGCCCACCGGGGTTCGGCGGCCACTTCACGCATCAGCGCGTGAGCGGGTTCGTCGAGGTTGTCGGGCATCTGGATCGCGAGTCGTCCGCCGGGCGCCAGCGTGGTCAAAAGCCGTTTGAACAAACGGTGATGCTCGCCCAGCCAGTGGAGCGAGGCGTTGGCAAAGACCAGATCGAAGCGTTGCGTCGGCCGCCAGTCGGCGATGTCGATCTGATCGAACGTCAGTCGGGGCAAGCGTTCGCGGGCGGCGGTGAGCATGTCGGAGGAGCGATCGATACCGATAATCTCCGCCTCGGGATAGTGCTGTCGCAGCAGCTGGGTGGAATTGCCCGGACCGCAGCCCAGATCGGCGATACGGTGGACGCCGTGGACGGGCAGCCGGGCGAGCAGATCGTGGATCGGCTGGTTGCGCTCGGCTTCGAACTTCACATACTGCTTCGACGACCAGTCCATCGTCCCTCCTTTGGAACAAGCGCCAGTCATTTTATGGGGTCGGACGGGGTGGGCGCGCACCCTGTGCCGTGGGCGATCAGCGCGGATTCACGGTCCCGTCGAGACGAAGATGTGCCACCATCGGATCGTCGCTGTTGGCCACGATCTCGGCGTGGGCGATCACGAAGGCCCGGCCGGTGATCGTGTTCTTGACCACGTCCACGCCGCCGACCTGGGCACCGATCCGTTCGCATTTGGTGAATTCGCCGATGAAACGCGTGTTGCGGAGCGAGATCGTTTCGAGACGGTCGCCGGGCGAGATGCGATTTTCATAGTTCATCAGGGCCAGGCGCGCCGAGGTGCCGGTGCCGGTAGTGCTGCGACAGATCACGCCCGGGTGCACGTAGGTCGCCGAGCGCGACCGGCAGAAGCCGGGTTCGACTTCCTCGACGGGCCCCATGAAATGCAAAAACGGCAGCGGACCGACATCGCCCAGGCTGTAGTGTTGAAAGGGCATACGCGAGCGAATCGCCTCGACGATGGCATGCGCGGTTTCGGCAAGCTGTCGTTCTTCGGCAGCCACCAGCTCGAAGCCGAGTTCGGCAGCGTCGACCAGCGCATAGAAGCCGCCGCTGTAAGCCACGCTGTAGGTGACATCGCCCAGAATCGGCACGTGCACGGTGGCGCGGTAGGTATCGATATAACTGGGCAGACCTTCGCAGGTGACGGACTCGACCACGCCGTCAGTCACTTGGGCAGTGATCTCCACCAGCCCGGCGGGTGCTTCGAGCATGAAGCGCTGCGTGCCTTCGCGTTTTTCCACGAGACCCGTCTCGAGCACCGCGGTGGCGGTGCAGAGCGTATTCGAACCCGAATAGATCGGATAGCCCATCACCTCCATGATGATATAGCCGGCTGCCGCGCGCGGGTCGGTGGCCGGTACCAGCAGGTCGACCGACATCTCGGGAATGCCGTTGGGCTCTTCGAGCAGCAGCCGGCGCAGGTCGTCGGCGTGGTCGCGCAGGTATTCCATCTGTGCGCGCACGGTCGCACCGGGCAGCGGCGCCACGCCGCCGGTGACGATCCGGCTGACATCGCCACCCGCATGGGTGTCCAAGAGGGTGAGCGCATGCTGACGGCTCATGCGCGAGCCACGCATGCAAACGGCGCACCGTGCTGCGCCCACTGTGCGTCGGGCACGACCACGATCTTGCCGAGATAGTCGCTGCCACGGTTCATGAAGTAACGCTCGCATTCGTGCAGCTCGGACAGCCGGAAGGTGGCGTGCAGCACCGGCTTGAGCGTGCCGGCACGAATCCATTCGACCAGCTGCTCGGCTTCGGCCCGGGTGCCGTGGGACACGCCGAAGATCTGTACCTGATACAGATAGATCACCGTCCACATGATCTCGGAGACGTTGGCCGCGCTGGCCCCGGCGATGGACAGGCGCGGGTAGGTGCTGCGCTGGCGCATGTCGAAGGTCATGGTCTCTATGAGGCGATGGGTCATGTCACCGCCGACCAGGTCCATTACGGCGTCGATCGGCCGGCCGCCGGTCAGTGCGCGTATCCGATCGGTGAAGCCGTTCATGTCGGTGCGATCGAACACCGCCTCGGCGCCGAGGGCGGTCAATGCATCGGTCTTGTCGCGCCGGCTCAAGGCGTAGGGGATCGCGCCGACGATACGACACAGCTGGATCAGCGCGGTGCCTACACCGCCGCTGGCGCCGGTCACCAGAACGCGTTCGCCGGCGCTCACTCCGGCCGCCGTCATCATGTGATACGCGGTTTGATAGGAGCACATTCCCATTGCCGCGAGTTCTGCATCGGCCAGGTCGGGATTGTCGACCGCATGAAACTGATCGCACGGAACCACGACATATTCGGCGAAGCCGCCGTCGGCACCGTGGCCGTAATAGTCGGGCGTGAGATTCAGATCGCGTCGTGTGCCGGCATAGATATTGAAGTCCAGCAGCCCGCGTTCTCCGATACGCGCGGTGTCCACGTCGTCGCCGATCGCTACGATACGACCGACGATGTCCGCCCCCTGTATACGCGGGAAGGTGAGCGTGGTCTCGCCGCCGATCGCGAACGACGTCACGTCGGCCTTGTCGCGCGTGGGGTAGAGTCCTTCGCGCGCTTTCCGATCGGTGTTGTTCTTGGCTGTGGCGGTGACCTGGACCAGCAGCTGGTCCGCACCGGGACGCGGCACCGGGACATCGTCACGGTAGACGAGCTGTTCGATTCCCCCGTGGCCGATAAGCTGCATCGCGGCCATGCGATCTGGAACAAACGGCTGGCTCATGAAAGACTCCGCTGGAGCGGCGTCGCCTTGCGGCGCCTGGATAGGCACTCGATGTTAGTGGCTCGATCGACGGATGCAAAACATGAACGACGCGCATGCCCATGAAGCACATGGCCGACGGCTGCGTTGCGCCTGGCCCGGCGACAACGCGCTTTTGTGCGCCTACCACGACGGTGAGTGGGGAGTGCCCGAGTACGACGGTCGGGCGTTGTGGGAAAAGCTGATGCTCGACGGGTTTCAGGCCGGTCTGTCGTGGCTGACGATATTGCGCAAGCGCCCGGCGTTCCGGGAGGTGTTCGCCGGTTTCGAACCCGACGTGGTGGCTCGCTTCGACGAGCGCGACGTCGAACGGCTGCTCGCGGACGCGCGGATCGTGCGCTCGCGGTCCAAGATCGAGGCGGTGATCGGCAACGCCCGGGCATGGCTGGCGATGGAGTCGTCCGGTGAGGCGTTCGCGCCGTTCGTGTGGTCGTTCGTCGGCGGCGAGCCGGTATGCGGCGACGGAGTGCATGTGCCGACCGCCACGCCGGTGTCGGCCGAGCTGTCGAAAGCGCTCAAGCAGCGCGGTTTCAAGTACGTCGGCCCCACGATCGTCTATGCCTGGATGCAAGCGGTCGGCATGGTCAACGATCACGCCGAGCACTGTTTTCGACGCGACGAGGTCACACGCGAGGCGCGGCCGCTCCGATAGCGGATTCATGAACGCAACCGGCAGGGACATATGAATTGTCCGGGTTTCACCAGGCCCCGGCGCCGACGGCTGTCAGTCGAGACGGCGGATGTCGTAGCCACGTTCGCGTAACAGTGCGATCAGCCCGTGCGGGCCGACCAGATGCGCAGCGCCGACCAGCACCATGGCATTGTCCGGACTGTGCAGCACGGCCGTGATCGGCGTCAGCCAGGCCCGCGTGCGATCGAAGATCAGCCGGTCGTAGAGGGCGGGATAGGCATCGGCCTGGTCGGTGACTGATGCGGTAAAGCCCGCTACGTCGCCGTGGTGCCAGAAGTCGTAGAGTTCCTGAGGCGCAGCAGCCAGTTCGTCGGCGTTGTCGAGCGTGGCCGACAGCTGATCGCGCGACAGCGCCTCGGGCATGTCAGTGACCACCGCCAGATGAGCGGCGACCGGCTGCAGCGGCAGGATCGTCTTGCCGTCTGCCTGGGCGCGCGCATAGAAATTTCCGTCCAGCCCGAGATCGCCTCGAAAGCCTGCGTCGCCGAATGCCTTGGCCTCGATCGCCATGGACACGAACCAGGGTCGCGCTGCGGCCATACGCTGGCTCGACAGCCCGAGCCGTTCCAGCAGTGCTTCGGTGCGTCGATACGTGTCGGCATCCAGATGACCGGCCAGGTCACCCTCGTCGTAGCGGGCGGCGGCGAGCATCGCGCGCCGTGTCTGATCGCTTTGCAGCGCATCCTGGTCGGCTTCCACGACCAGCAAGGCCGAGTCGGCATACGCACGCTCGTAGGCTGTGGGCAGCGGATAGGCGCGTTCGGGAAGCAGATGCAGTGCGCCGGCCAGATAGACTGTGTTCGAATGGCCCTGGATGCGCCATACGAACGTCTGTGCCTGGGCCGCGCTGCCCACGAACAACGCCATCCAGACGACAAGCCGGAGGTGGCGGTGCATGAAGTCTATCCAGGATGGGCCGTGATTCACATTAACCGGATACGACGCCCGTGCTCCAGCGGTTGCCGGCGGCTGGTCGGTTACTCGAGCTGATCGTGATCGTCCTGGGTGAGCAGATAGGCGATCCGTCGGGTGCTGCTGAACTGGCGACCGCCGATGATGAAGGCTGCGGTCAGCGGCACGGCCAGCAGCGCGCCGGCAAAACCCCATAGCCAGCTCCAGAACAGCAGCGACAGGATGATCGATACCGGTGGCAGCGACAGACCGCGCGATTGCAGCATGGGATAGACGAAGTTGCTGATCACGATCTGGAGCACCGCATATCCTGCGAATACCACTGCCGGCATCGTCCAGCCGTCGTACTGGATCAGCGCATACAGCGTCGGCGGAACGATCCCGGCAATGTTGCCGACCACCGGAATGAAGTTGAGCAGGAAATTGAGCACGCCCCACAGCGTCGCGAGATCGAGCCCGATGGCCAACGCCCATGCCGTCGATGCCACGCCCGTGATCAGGCTCGAGATCACCGTCATGATCACATAGCTGCGGAAGTTGGCCGCGATGCGCAGCGAGGTGACATACAGCTCGCGGCTCTGGTCCCGATCGAACTCGTGGGCGAATTTGCGACCGAGGGCGGGGATTTCCGGCAGCCCCATGATGACGATGACCGCGATCAGGCCCAGATAGCTCAGAATCGTGTAAACATCCGAGAGCAGCGATCGCGCGATACCCGTCAGGCGGTCGAACCCGCCGCTGTTGCCGAACACCGGTAATCCGTTGGCTTCCGCCCAGCCGGTATACCGGTTGTAGAGCGCGCGAAACTCCTCCTGATGATCGTAGAAGTGCTGCGCGACCTGGGCCACGGCGTAGTACATCAGCGCAAAGAAGCCGAGAAACAGCACCATGAGCATGATGACCGTGCCGATATAGCTCAGTACGGTGGGCATACGCGCGTCGAGCCAGTTCTTTACCGGCCAGGCCGTGGCAATGATGAACAGGGCCGTGATCGCGGGCATGATCACCGGGTAACCGACCCGCATCGCGCCAATGGCCAGAATTACGCCGATCAACGTCAGCAACTTGAGGTGCACGGACTCGTTGTGCATCGGGCTCCTTGCGGCAGGGGTTGCGCGGACGGCCGGTCGGCCGGTATCGCATCATCCTACCGGCCGCGACCAACCGCGGAGCAATCCGTAGAATGCCCCGGTTGGCTTCAGCGGCGGAAAGAACTCACCGCCGCGCGACGTGCGGGCGCGACAGGTATGGCTTTCGGCGACGCCGACTGCTGCCCGGCAGGCCCGCCGCCGCGACGGGTGACCCTGCGCAGGCCATGTACGACGCCCGCCGTGCCCACGAAGCCTGATCCGTCTCGCCCCGCGCAGTCGCCGATCACGATAGGACCGCCGGCGTCGCGCGAATCGAACGGATAGCGGTCAGCGTGTCGTGTGCGTCGTGGCCGCGAGCCGTCGTGCGTCGAGCGCCTGGGCCCGAGCGGCAGCGTACACACACACGCCGGCCGCGAGCGCAAAAACGACACATACACCCAGTACGCTCGTCCACCCGATCTGCTCGTACAACCACACCATCGCGCTCGAGCCCAGCGTGCCTCCTGCGAACACGGCCGCCACGAACAGTGCGTTGACCGTGCCGGACTGGGACCGGGCGAAGTAGTCGTTGAGCAGCACGATCTGTGTGGCTTGCAGAAAGACCATGCTGCCGCACAGCATCACCACGCCGACGACCAGTGCGGCGAATGCGCCCAGAATCACACCGAGCAGGCCCAGCGTGAACACGATCGAAGCCGCGAGCGTGGCATTGGGCAGGCCGCGGCTGACCCGGGTGATACGCGGCGCGCCCAGCGACGTGACGATACCCACCGCATAGCCGCCGTAAACGATCGCCAGCATCAGCGTGCCGCCGCGTTCGTAGCCGATCTCGAACGGGAGACAGGTCAGGATTGCGGTCAGCGTGGCGAACGACAGCGCCAGGCCAAGATAGGACAGGCTTACCGCGCTTTGCCAGCTCTTGCGCGCGACGACGGGTGCCGGTGTGGTGCCCTGAATGCCGTTACCGGTGATCTTGAGTTCCGAGGCCAGCGTCGGCGGATGACGCAGCAGCGCCGCCGAGAACAGTAGCATGGCCGTGATTGCCAGGCTGCCGAGCTGCCAGTGCGACAAGGCGATCGAGCCCACCGCTACCAGCCGGCCGCCGACCCCGCCCACGATCGTGCCGGCCGTATAGAACGCCAGATCCCGCGCGCGATTGTCCGAGCCGCGAATATTCGACGACCCGGTGATCACGGCCGGAATCAGCAGCGGCAGCAGCAGTACCTGCAACCCGCGGATGACGAAATAAGCGTTCGCCGAACTCACCAGCGCCTGAGCGGCAAACAGCGCTGCCAGCGCCAGTTCGGTGACCAGCACCAGTCGCATGGCCCGGGCCACGGTGATGAACCGCCCGAACAGCACCGGACCCGAGGTCAGCACGATGAACGCGGCGGTCATGGGCATTGCGCCCCACAGCGCCGACAGATCGAACGACGACTGGATACGCGCGGCCAGCGGCTGCGGATAATAGATACAGGCCGCAGCGGCGGCACCGGCCACGGCGAGCTTGAGAGCGTCACGAACAGCGGTCATGCGTCGTCCATCGGAAAGAACCATTGAGGTTCACCAGGCCAGAATGTGGCCTATACATCAAGTTCTATGCGCCCGCTGATGTGCCCGGCCGAGCCAAATATGCGCACGACCGTCGCCGCGCAGCGCGCAGACACGGCTCCTCGCCGCGCGGCGCGAGTCGTCGTTCGGCCGAGTTGTATCAGTCCGCTGGCTCAGTCCCGGTGGGAGTGGGGCCTGGCGAGCACGCACTGTCGCAGCGCGAGCCATTGGCAAGAGCGAACGGCGTTTTCTGTCGATATCCGAATTCCGTCAATGCTGTGACACAGAGAGGCCGTAGCGACGGGGGGCCGGCGCCTGGGGAGGGTGTACGCCGCCCGTCCGAGCAGTGGCAACGCGATCCGCCCGCGTCGATGTTCGACGGCGCCATGCCCGGTGGCCGCTGGGCGTCGGCGTGCACCAGCGTTCGCTGACGCGGCGGGGTCGTTTTTCCTTTACCGACTGGCGTGTGTAAACGCAAGGCCGTCGTATCTCCATGCGACGTCAAGCGGCCGACCGATGCTCGAGCGCGCCACGGCACCTCGCCCGCGCCCGCAGCCGAGGATCAGTTTGGCTCGCGCAGACGCTGACGCAACGCCGCGTTCTCGGCCTCCAACGCTTGCACCCGTGCTTCGAGCTCGGCAACCCGCGCGGTTGCCGCGGAGCCGCTGCGATTGGCGGCTGCCTTTTCGGCATGCGCCGATCGGTCCACCGGCCCGCAGAGCTGATGCATCAGCTCTGCTTCCTTGCGGCCGGGCGTACGCGGCAGCTCGACGAGCAAGGCGCTGTCGTCCTCGCCGACCCGCTCCGCGACGGCGGCGGTGACCGCGGCGTTGTCGGCAAAGTCGTGGAGGCGGCCGCTACGGGCGCGCAGCTCACCCGGTGTCTGCGCACCGCGCAGCAGCAGCAGGGTAAGCACGGCGAACTCGGCGCGGTCGAGCTTCAGATCGGCGAACTGGGTGTTGCACAGTCGCTGCTTGTATTTTTCCGTGCCGTTACGAAAGTTCTCCTCGATATGCAGCAGACTGCGCTGGCCGAGCGCGCGGCAGGCGCGCTGAACTTCGGCCGGCTTGAGCGACATGACCGGATCGCGTGCCGATTTCTGGTTGGCCGCGTTGGTGAGCGCGTTGAGCGTCAGCGGGTATTGATCCGGCGTGGTGACCGATTTCTCCATGAGACAGCCGAGAATCCGAGCTTCGATATCGGTGAGCGTGGGCAGCATGGCATTCGCGCATTGAAGACAGGGGCGACCATGCTAGGGCTTGTCGGGGTTTCGTACGAGCCCGGCCGGTGGCGTACAGCCGGTTCCAGGCGCGCCGCGCCACGCGATCCGGGCGCTATCGGAGCGCGATCGCCGCGGGGCACGGTGCCGGGTGGTGTGGAATCAGCGGGCCGGCCTGCTCGCAATGGCCAGGCGATGCGCATGAGCGTACAGGCTGGACCCGGCTCGGTGTCGTGGTCGCACCTGCGTTCGAGGCGTTGCCCCAGGGGATGGCCGGTTGGTCGAGTCGGGATTCGGCCGGTGATTCAGAAGGCCTGGCCCCAGCTTTCGCCTGCCAGCGCGAGGACCTGTTCGATCTCGTCGTCCGGTACGGCCTGTGCGTCGCCCTTTTCCAGAGGGTCGTCGTGGAATACGAACAACCGCGAGGCGAACTGCGCGAACGGCAGGCTGGCCTCGCCCGCGATTTCTCCGTGGCCGCGGGTCGCGGTAACGATGCTCTGGCCCCAGTCCTGGCCGCTGTCGTTGTTTGGGTTGTAGAAATACACGCGCATCTTGTGGTTCGGGTCCAGCCCGACGCGCAGGATAGTGATGGCATGACGGCCGACATAACGCGCTGCGCTGTCGGTGACCGCGATGCCGGCCGGCTGCGGGTGGATCACCGGCAGATTGCCGTTGTAGTACGGGTGGTAACTGGCATAGAACTGACGGATGAAGTCGTCGTGGTGTTCGATCTTGCCGGTGACATGGTGGGCGACGGTGCGAAAGCCCTGGCCGACCCACCAGCCGTAGAACGCCGGGTTGATCCAGCGATGCAGGTCGTCGTCGCGCGCTCCGCAGAGCCGTCCCATCTCGATATAGATTCGGTCGAGATGCGGTACCAGCACCATCGAAACGGCATCGACATCGAGCGGCCGCTGTTTGGCCAGACCGGCGTCCAGGCCCTTGGATGAGACGGTCTCGCCTTCGAAACGGATGAGGATCTCGTCGTCACGAGCGGCCCAGGCGATCAGCTGCAGCAGATAGTCGGGGTCGTTATCGGCCCACATCGACAGCCCGATCACCGACTGGCAGGTCGGATTGTTGCCCTGACCGACGCCCAGCGGCTGGCCGAGCAGCTTGAGCACGCCGGCCAGCAGATACACGCGCGGTTTGTGAGCGGGTCCAAAGGCCTGTGTCAGCATGTCGGCGGTTTCGGCCGACAGCGGCAGCTGAATCTGTCGCCACAGCCCGGCGGCGACCGGCGCCGAATAAAGCACCGCTCGTTCGATCAGTCGTGCCAGCCCGTAAATGGCCTCGGCGGTTTCGACATGCACGGCTTCGTCGATGAGCGTATGCACCAGCGCCTGGTAGCACAGCAGTACATCGCGGCCTGTCGTGCTCAGTCCGAGCGCGATCGGAATCAGCTCGTCGCCTTCTTCGCCAAGACTGCGCAGATGGCGCAGGAAAACCGCGTGATAGACCGATGTCAGGCCGCTGTCGTGCATGGCCTGGGCGAAGCCGTGGGCTTCGTCGGACAGCGCGCCCGGCTGCATGGCGGCCAGGCGTTCGGCATACAGCTCGATGCCCGGATCCTCGCGACAGCCAGGGGTGGGCGCAAACAGGCAGTCGACCAGCCGCGCCGCGTCCGGGTTGTCGGTTTCCAGGGAACGACCGTAGAGACACTGGGCGATCTGTACGACCATGGTTCGGGCGCTGGATACGTCGATAGGGCGCTGGTCGAGAATCCGCCACACCTCGGCGACGAGGCTGTCGAGGATGTTCTCGTAGCCCATGCGCTCGACCAGAAAGGCATACAGGTTCTGGACGGCTCGCGTGAGCTCGGGCTCGCGTTCGCGATCGGATTCGGTGAGCTGCCCGGACAGCAGGTCCAGGTTCAGTGCCATGACCTGTTTTATGAAATGCTCGGCTCGTTCGGCGCTGATGCCCGGGTGTTCATAGTCGCCGGCGGCTACGGCCAGCAGACGCAGTTCGCTGAGCGATTCGATCACGGTGATATGGGCATCGCCGGCGCGCAGCGAGCGGCGGGCCAGCGCCGGCTGCAGGATCGAGGGCCGCGCCCAGTCCGTGCCCGAAAACACGCCCGCCGACTCGAACTTGGATACGCGCTCGTAGAGCACCTGGGCGCCGCCGGGTTCGGCCAGTACCGTGGCAGCGGCGGCAAGTACCCCGTGGGCAGGAATCGCCGGATCGGTCTGGCGGGCCTGGCCCAGCTGCAGCAGGGCGGTGTCGAGTGCGGATGTATCGGGCATCTATCGTCGGCTTTTCAGAGCAATGGACGCTAGCCTGCGCGCTTTCGCAGGCTGCGGCAAAGTCGTCGGCCGGAATTGCGCCCGAGCCGGGGCTAGCGGTAGAACAGTTCTGGCAGGATCTGGCTCAGCCACGGCAGGCAGGTGATCAGCGCCAGCGCGACCAGCGAGGCGAGCAGGAACGGCACGATCGCCACCCAGATTCGTTCGATCGGCTCGCCGCTGACGCGCGCGCTGACGAACAGGTTCACTGCCACGGGCGGAGTGATCTGGCCGATGGCCAGGTTCAGCGTCATCATCACGCCGAACCAGACCGGATCCCAGCCGAGCTGCTGCATGACCGGGATCAGCACCGGCAGGGTCAGGTAATAGATGCTGATTGCATCCATGAGCATGCCCAGCACCAGCCACATCAGATTGAGCAGCAGCAAGAACCAGGCGCCGTTATCTGCGATCGACAGCAGGGCATTGCTCAGTGTGTCCACCAACCCGACGGTGTCGGCGGCCCAGGCGAACAGGCCTGCCCAGGCGACGATCAGCAGAATAACGCCGCTGGATACCGCCGAGCTGACGAGCGTGGCATGGATATCGCGCCAACCCAGGCTGCGATAGATGAATACACCCACGAACAGCGCCCAGAACACACCCACGGCGGCGGCTTCGGTGGGCGTGAACAGCCCGCCGTAGATACCGCCCAGAATGATGACAGGCGTCATCAGCCCCCAGAAAGCATCGCGGACGGCGCGTGCGGTACCGCGCGGCGGCGTGTCGCTGGCGTCAGTCCGGCCCCAGCCTCGCATGCGTACCGTGATGATCGCGGCCACGCCCAGCAGCAGGCCGGTGAGCATGCCGGGAATGATGCCGGCCACGAACTGTTCGGCCACCGAGCCGGACACGATGGTGGCGTAGATGATGAACGCGATCGACGGGGGAATGATGATCGAAACTTCCGAGGCCGCCGCTACCAGTGCGCCGCCGAACGGGCGTCCGTAGCCCTGGCGGGTCATCATCGGGATCAGGATCGGGCCGAGAGCGGCCACCGTCGCCGGCCCGGAGCCGGACACCGCGCCCCAGAACATCGCCACGACCAGCGTGGTGATCGCGGCACTGCTGCCGCGCTGGCCGAACATCGCCATGGCCAGAGCCACGATGCGCTGGGCGATGCCAGCCCGGTCCATGATCGCACCGGCGAGGATGAAAAACGGTATCGCCAGCAGCGGAAAGTTGGCGATGCCGGCCTGAAAATTGAACGACACGATGCCCACGCCCAGATCGGCCTGCCAGATCACGAACACTGCGGCCGCACCCAGCGCCACGCCGACCGGCACGCGCAGGATCAGCAGCAGTGCGAAGATCGCAATCAGTGCCCAGTGCGGCATGGCCTGAACGTCAGCCCCGGCGCCAGACAGCGGCCGCGCCCAGCAGGGCGCGCACGGCCACCCAGGCCGAGAGCACCGGCGTCGGCCCGGTATACATCCAGTTCGGCCAGCCGAGCGCCGGCGAGGTCATGCCCAGCAGCAGATCGTCGGCGAGCTGGTAGTAACTCAGCCAGGCCAGCACGGCGAACAGCCCCGCTGTGACGACGAAGCCGAAGACGACGGCGCCCCGGCGCAGTGGCTCCGGCAGGAATTCCGTGGCTGCAACGAAGCGGATGTGCGCGCCTTCGCCGCCCTCGCGCAGGCCGATGGCGATACCGATGAGGGTCAGCCATACGAAGGCATTGACGATGATCTCGTGGGAAGCCGCCAGTGGGTAATGCAGCAGGTAGCGCGTCAGCACGTTGGCGAACGCCAGCGTGACCATGGCGGCGAGCACCAGGGCAGCCAGACCCTCCTCGAGCCGATCGACCCAGCGCGCTGCGATCACGCCGGCCGGCTCGCTATTTCGGCCGGCGTTTCATCTCGTCCGCGCCAGAGTCCGTGGCCGGTCGCGATCGCGACGCGGCCACAAGACACGGCAGACGAATCCGACACCGGCTAGCGCGCCTGCTGCTGATCGGTGCGCGCGGTATCAACCAGCTTGGCGCCGATGGTGTCTGTCCACTGGTCGACCACGGGGGCCACCTTGGCCTTGAAGGCGGCCAGCTGATCGTCGCTCAGCCGAGTGATGGTGACGCCGTTTTCCTCGAGCACTGCGTATGGGTCGGTGACGTCCGGCACCTCGTCGTGCTCTTTCAGCCAGGCGAGCGCGGCGCCGTCGTCCAGGCCCACGCGGGCCAGCGCCTTCTGATACTGCGCGGCATCCTCGGCGGACCGGCGGATCGCCTGCTTGATATCGTCGGGAAAGGCTCGCCATTCACGGCCGTTCACCGCATAGATGAGCGGGTCGACCACATAGTTCCATACGGTCAGCTGGTTCTGGCCGTACTGCCAGAGCTTGTAGGGCACGATCACGCCCGCCACCGGGTTTTCCTGGCCGTCGACCACGCCCTGCTGGAGCGCGGTCAGCGCCTCGGAGTAGGGCATGGCGGTCGGATTGGCGCCCAACGCCTGGAAGGTGTCGATGAACAGCTTCGAGCCCACCACGCGGATCTTCAGATCGTGCAGGTCGTCGGGTTTGACGATCGCGCGCTGGCTATTGGTCAGCTGGCGATAGCCGTTTTCGCCCCACGCGAGCGGCTGGACGCCCAGTTGCTCCAGACGGGCAAAGATCTGCTCGCCGGTCTTGCCATGGACGACCGCGTCCAGGCTGCCCGGCTGGGAAAAGAAGAACGGCAGGGAAAAGAGGTTCAGCTCTTTGACCTGCGGCGACCAGTTGATCGTCGAGGCCAGGGAGAAATCAGCCACGCCCTGTCGCAACAGGGTGAACTCGTTGGTCTGGTGGCCGGCGAACAGAGCGCCGGAATAGTAGACCTTGATGTTGATCCGGCCGTCGGTGCGCTCCTTGACCAGATCGGCGAAGCGCTGTGCGCCCATGCCCCAGGCGGTGTTGGGCCCGACCACCATGGACAGTTTGTACTGGGACTTGAGCGCCAGCGCCGGCGTGCTCATCAGTGTCGTCAGACACAGTACGGCCGCGAGACGCATCCATTTGTTCGACATGATTCTCCCCTGCATCGGTAGGCACTGGGCGCCCGGTGTGGCCGCTCGGTGGGCCGAGCGGTTCACGACCGCCCCCGGCGATCTGTTGTTATGCGCGAAATCGGTACGATCCAGGCTGCCCCTGCGCCATACAGTCTTTTCCGCGCGAGAAGTTTAGGCCTGCCGTGTTCCCACTGGCAACCGCGGCGCTCATGCCCCGGCAAGACGGTTACAAAGATGGCTCGCCAAGGCGGCGCCGGCGGCCGCCACGCTCACGCGCAACAGGTCAGCTTCGGCGCGCGTGTGCTGGATGGTTGCGAACGGCGGCTGCAGCGGCGGCGTTCATTCCGTAGCGGACGCACAGTCCAGACAGCGCAGTACCGTAGGGTCGTGTTTCAGACGGGGCGCCGCGATCGGTTCGTCGCAGTCCGTGCACAGTCCGAACGTGTCGCTATCCAGACGTTTCCGCGTGCCAGCGATACGCGTCAGGGTCTGGTTGGCCCGTTGGCGCGCGGCGCGGCTCATCGCCTGGGCCTGTAGCGCGTCCATGCGCGACAGCCGGCCCTGACGGGTCTGGTCCAGTTCTACCGCTTCGCCGCTGTCGCGACTGGCGTCGAGATAGTGCCGCGTCTCGGCTTCCATGGCATCCAGACGAGCGGTGAGTTCTGCGCGGGAGGGTTGTGCATCGGTCATGCCCGTCATGGTTGGCTCAATCGCCACGGTCTGCAAATCGCACGTGGCCACGGCGCCGGGCGCGGCTATGGCAGAATCGCGTCTTGTCTGCTTTTCACGATCGTCGGGGAAATGGTTTGGTGAATACGATGAATATCCGGTGGGCCCGGTCGGCAGCGCTGCTTGTCGCCGGTTTGGTCGCGCTGGCCATGGCCGGTTGCAGCCAGGACGAAGGCGCGACCGTCGACGGCATCCATCTAGTCCAGGCCGACGCTCTGACGGTCTGTACTCATCTTCCCTACAAGCCGTTCCAGTTCACCCGCGACGGCGATGTGGTCGGCTTCGACGTGGATATCCTCAAGCTGCTTGCCGACGACCTCGGTGTCGAGGAAAAGGTCGTAAGCATGGACTGGAACCAGATCACCTCGGGCGCGGTGTTCGCTGCCGGCAAGTGCGATATCGCCATGGGCGGGGCGACGATCACGCCCGAGCGCGCCGAAGCCGTGCTGTTCTCCGACCCTTATTTCAATGCCACGCAGGCCCTGCTGGTCAAGGATGACAGCGGCATTTCCGGGCTGGCCGATCTCAAGGGCAAGCGGCTCGGCATACAGACCGACACCACCGGCGCGCTGTATGCGAACAAGCATGCCGACCAATATGGCTATACCACGGTCGTGTTCGACGATCTGGCGCTTGAGACCGCGGCCGTGAGCGCCGGCCAGGTCGCAGCCTCGATCGGCGACAACGGCCCGCTCTACCAATACGCGGCCGACAATCCGGGCACGGCGGTCGCCGCGGAGCTCGACACCGGCGAACACTACGGGTTTCTGGCCGAGAAGAACGACGACAACGCCCGCAAGCTCGTCGATCGTTTGAACAAGCTCATCGCCCAGGCTCGTGAAAGCGGTGCCTACGATCGCATCTACGAGCAGTGGTTCGGTCACAAGCCCGGCCAGGCCGAAGCCCCCAGCCAGGCCGACGACGCCGGCAACGCGTCCTGATTCGCCAGGTGGACTAGCGATGGCCAGCGAGCGCAACACGCGTGGCACGCCCCGTCGCGGGCTGAGTCCACGCCGGCGCGCACAGCGCGTGCGCGCCATCCAGTACGCCGTACTGGTCCTGTTCGTGGCCGGGGCGATCTTCATGGCCGACTGGGCGACCATCGGCCACACCTTCTTCGCGCCCGGACTGATCGTCGATACAGTCGTCAACGGCCTGTGGCTCGCGCTATGGAACACCGTCGTCTATTCGGCCGGCGGGTTCGTGCTCGGGCTGGTCGCCGGGACCGTACTGGCGTTGATGCGGTTGTCCGAGATCGGGCCCTACCGCTGGCTGGCCACGATCTATATCGAGTTCTTCCGGGGGCTGCCGGCGCTGGTGGTGTTCATGGCGTTTTCGCTGCTGCCGCTGGCGTTCCCGGGTCTGGTGATGCCATGGGCGCCGTATGGCACGGTGTGGGCCGCGCTCGGTATTGTCGGCAGCGCCTATATGGCCGAAACCATCCGTGCCGGCATCCTGGCGGTGCCGCGTGGCCAGATCGAGGCCGCACGATCGCTCGGGCTGTCGGCCGGTCAGACGCTGCGTCGTGTCACGCTGCCGCAGGCCTTCCGTATCATGATTCCGCCGCTGACCAACGAGCTGATCATGCTCATCAAGGATTCCTCGCTTGTGTTCATCGTCGGCCTGTCAGCGGCCAATTTCGATCTGACCAAGTTCGGCCGGGCCGCGGCCAATACCCACGTCAACATCACGCCGCTGGTGGTCGCGGGTGTGGGCTATCTGCTGATCACGCTGCCATTGTCGATTCTGGTGCGCCGCATGGAAGCCGCGGCCGGACGTGGCCGATGAGCGCATCGTCGCCGTCGCTGGTCGACATCCGCGGGCTGAACAAGTCGTTCGGCGCCCACCACGTGCTGCACGATATCGACTTCTGCGTGGAACGCGGCGAGGTCGTCTGCGTCATCGGACCGTCGGGCTCCGGCAAGTCCACGCTGCTACGCTGCGTGAACCTGCTCGAGCGACCGCAGTCCGGTGCGGTGATCGTGCAGGGCGAGGATCTGACCGATCCGGACTGCGATATCGATGCCGCTCGACGCCATATCGGCATGGTGTTCCAGCAGTTCAACCTGTTTCCGCATCACAGCGCGCTGGCCAACTGCATGCTGGCACTGACCACCGTGGCCGGCTACAAGCGGGACGCCGCCGAACGTATCGCCCGTGCCAATCTCGAACGCGTGGGCCTGGCTGACAAGACCGATGCGTATCCGGCACGCCTGTCGGGCGGCCAACAGCAGCGCGTGGCCATTGCCCGGGCGTTGTCGATGGACCCGGCGCTGATGCTCTTCGACGAGCCCACGTCCGCCCTGGACCCGGAGCTGGTCGGCGAGGTGCTGGCGGTGATGCGGGGCCTGGCCGACGACGGCATGACCATGATCGTGGTCACCCACGAAATCGCGTTTGCGCGCGAGGTCGCCGATCGGGTGGTGTTCATGGACGGCGGTGCGGTCGTCGAGCAGGGGCCGCCGGCTCAGCTGCTCAGCGAACCGCGCGAGCCGCGGACGCGGGATTTCCTGCAGCGCGTACTGACGCCCGCACGGGCGCGCTGAACGACGACCGGTCGGCGGGCCGGGCTTTTCCGGTGCCGCCACGCCGCGGCCATCGCGATTGACCGCAGGCGCTGTACGCGCCAGCGTTGGGCCATCGTTTTCAATCCGGATCGGCAATGGACGACATTCACAATCGCGTGGCGCTGGTGACCGGCGCGTCGCGCGGCATCGGGCATGCGGCGGCAATCGCGCTCGGCCGCGCGGGCTGCCGAGTCGCGCTCGGCTACCACCAATCCCCTGAGGCCGCAGAAACGGCCGTACAGACGATCGAGCAGGCCGGCGGGACCGCATTCGCCGTACAGGCCGACCTCGCCGAATCCCGCGCGATCGCGGCCATGGTCGATACCGTCGAGGCAAGGCTCGGCGAGGTCGAGATCCTGGTCAACAATGCCGGCATCAACCCGGTCTATCCCCTCGAGGAGATCGACGCCGAGCGCTGGGCCGAGACCCTGCAAGTCAATCTCACCGGCTGTTTCCTGCTGTCGCAGCGCGTGCTTCCGGCAATGCGCCGACGCGGCTGGGGCCGCTTGATCATGATGTCGTCGGTGGCTGCCCATATCGGCGGTGTGATCGGGCCGCACTACGCCGCCAGCAAAGCCGGCCAGCTCGGGCTCATGCGCAGCTATGCCCGTATGCTCGCCACCGAAGGCATCACGTCCAACGCCATCGCGCCGGCGCTGATCGAAACGGACATGATCGCCCACAACGACGCGATCACCCCGGACCTGATCCCGGTCAAGCGCTTCGGCCGGGTGGACGAGATCGCCGACATGGTGGTCCACATGGCTCGCAACGCTTATATGACCGGCCAGACCGTCAATATCGACGGCGGCATGTATATGAGCTGAGTCCGCTGCGGGTCTCGACTCGCAGCTCAGCCGGCAAAGGTGAGCCGGGCATCGGCGATACGCGCCAAGCCGGCGTAACGCCAGGCATGGTTGACCGTGCCGTGGCCGACCGCGAGGCCGCGATACAGCGCGATGCCGCGCGCGCCGGTGTATTCGCCGATGATCCCGGCCAGCGATGACATCCCGTCGGCGAGGTCGCACCCCTCGAACACGCCGAGGCAGACGGTCCTCAGGCGATCTTCGTCGAGCGACGCGATCAGCTGGTGAAAACTGCGTTCCAGCCGGAACTCGGCTTCGCCGACGTCTTCCAGTAACAGAATCGAATCCGTTTCCAGTCGCAGCGCGGCGGCGGTGCCGACCATGCTGGCGAGTGTGGTCAGATTGCCGCCGACCAGTTGGCCGGCCACGCCCGTCGTGGGGGCCGCCGTCGAGGCGAGTGACCAATCAGTCGCCCGGCCGTGCAGCAGATCGACCAGTGATGCGATCGAGGCCGCGCGCTGTTCTTGTTCTTCGGCTGTGTCTCCGGGCATGGCCAGTTGGGTGGCGACCGGGCCGTGGATGCCGGCGCGTCCGTGCTGGCGAAAGGCTTCGAGCAGCACGGTGATGTCTGAAAAGCCGATGAGCGGGATATCGCGCGGGATGCGTGACCAATCAATGTGATCGACCAGGTGCGCGCTGCCGTAGCCGCCGCGCAGGCACCAGACGGCAGCGACATCGGGCAACTCGAATGCCCAGTGAAGATCGGCCAGGCGAGCCTCTGCGGTGCCGGCAAGGTAGCGGTGGTGATCGCGGGCGTGGGCACCCAGCTTCGCATCGATGCCCGCCGCCTCGAGCACCGTGAGCATGATATCGATACGTTCGTTCTTGACCCCGCCGGCGGGGGCGATCAAGGCGATGCGCTGGCCGGCCAGCGGGCGCAGCACCTCGGCCAGCCGTGCGAGCGGGGCGCTCAGTTCGTGGGTGTCAGAGGTCATGCGTGTGTACCCGCGGGCCCAACCGTTCGGTAGCCATATCGCGCAGATGCTGGTGATGGGTGAAGAACAACACCTGGGTCTTTTCGGCGAGCCCCGCCAGCGCGTCGAGCCCGGCCATGGCGCGTTCGTCGTCGAAGTTGATGAACAGATCGTCGGCCACCACGGGCAGCGGCGCGGCGCGTTCCAGATAATCCTCGATCGCGGCGATACGCAGGGCGAGATACAGCTGGTCGCGCGTGCCTTCGCTCATGCCGATGGGGGCCACGCGTGAGCCGTCCGGCCGTACGCCGACGATCTGCAGTTCGTCGCGCTCGTCAAATTCACCCGTGAGCCGTTCGAAGGAGCCGCCGGTGAGCTGGTTCATGAGCGCGGAGCCGCGCTCGATCAATGGGCGCTGCTTGTCCATTGCATAACGCTGGCCGGCCCATTTGAGCAGCAGCGCGGCGGTGCCCACGCGCAGGTAGCGCTCGGCGGCGTCCTCCATATCGGCGAGCGCGGTCTGGCGCTCGGCCGCGGCGGTTACGGCGCGATCGTCGCCGCCGATGGCTTCGAATTCCGTGCGGGCTTCGTTGCGGGCATCGCGGGCGGGGCCGAGTTCGGTTTCGAGATCGGCCAGCTGGTCGGCCAGCGCATCGATCTGTTCGCGCAGGGAATCGAGATCGCTGGCTTCGACCGCTGCGATGAGGTCTGCCACCGGCTGGCCGTCGCCCTGTTCGGCCAGTGTTTCTGCCGTAGCGGCGTGTTCGGAGGCCAGCGCCTGGCGGCGTTCGGCGCGGGCGATGACGGTTTCCAGCGACTCGGGGTCGGCCACGCCGGCCTGGCGGGCGAGTGCGTCGAGCTGGCGTTCGGCCCCTTCGCGCGTGGCCTCGTGTTCGGCGATGCGTTCGCGATGGGCGGCGCGGTCGGCTGTACGAGTTTCGAGGCGGTCGTATTGCGACTGGGCCTCGCGCAGCGCGGCGGTGAGGCGCTGTACGGTCTGTTCGGCCGCCTCGCCTTCGCGGGCCTCGCGGCCGGTGGCTTCCAGCACCTGGGCGAGCCGGTCCTCGAAGCGGGCCTGGCGGTCCTGCTTGTCGCTGCGTTCGGCGGCCAGGTCGCGGCTTTGTCGGGCGCGTTCGTGGCCGGCGTCCAGTACGTCGAGCGCGGCCCGGCCGGCGGCGGCATCGAGTTCCGCACCCAGCCCCAGTTCGGCCAGCGCGGCGGCCCAATCGTGCTGCCAGTCGTCCAGTGCTGTCCTGGCTTCGTCGTAGTCGGCCTGCAGCTTGTCTATCCGTCGCGCCTGTTCGCTGCGTTCGCGTTGTAGACGCTGGCGTTCGTCGCGGCGCCGGTTTTCGCGCTCGACGAGCTGGCGGGCGTGTTCGATCAGCTCGGCAAGCGAGGCCTCGGCGAGCTGGCTTTCGTTGACGCCGAGTGCGGTGATCTGCGGCGTGGCGCGTTGCCGATGCTCGGCGATACGCGCGGCCAGCTCGTCGCGGGCGGCTTCGGCGTCGATGCGCTCGGCGCGCTTCTCGAGCACCGCATCGCGGCGATCGAGCCAGTCGCGCATGGCGGCGGGTCCGGTGGGTTGCAGTTCCGTGGCCAGCCAGAGCGTGGCCCATTCGGTGCGCAGGCCGTCCAGCCGAGCCTTGGCTTCATCGCGCCGGGCCGTGGCCTGTTCGAGCGCCTGTTCGCGTTCGGCGACCTGGCGCTGGCGCCCGGCGTCGTCGGCGATCGCCTCGGCCCGCTCGAAGCGGGTATCAGCCAGGTCGTCGGCCTCGCGGCTGGTGCGCTCGAAGGCGTCGACCGGATGCTTCTCGGCCGTCTTGTCGAGCTTCGGCGTATCGGCCGTGTCGAACAGATCGGGCTCGCGCTGTTCGACATAGCGACGGCGCACGAGCTGCCATGCCGCATCGCGTTGTGCGCGCGTCTCGGCCAGGGCTTCGGCGCTGGGCAGCGCGTCGTCGGCGCGGCGCCGGGCGAGGGCGTCGCGGGCGCGTTCCACTTCGTCGGCCAGTTCGTCGGCGCGCTGCGCATGGCGCTTGTAGGCCTCGTCGGCCTCGGCGATTTCAGCCTCGAATTCATCGATCCGATCGCGGGCCGGCACATGCAGCGCGGCCAGCGTGTCGCTGTCGGAAACCGCCGGCTTGAGATGTGCCAGCCGCCGCTCGATATCGCGATTCAACCGGTCGACATCGCTCTGGGCACTGCGCCGCTCGGTTTCGAGATCGCCTTCGCGGGTGGCCGCAGCCAGCCAGGCTTCCAGTGCATCGGTGTCGGCCGCCATGCCCAGCGCCTCGGCTTCGGCGGCCTGTTTGGCATCGGCCTCGCGCGCGGCGTCCAGATTGGCCGCGGCGTGGTCGACGCTCTGGCGGCGGGTGGCTTCGTCGGCGGCGAGATGGCGGGCCCGGGCGAGGGCGGCCGCGGTGGGCCATTCGGCGGTCTCATCCGCCCAGCCCAGTTCGGCACGATCCTGGGCGAGGGCATGGGCCAGCCGGGCTTGTTCATCGTCGATCTCGGCGATGCGCTCGCGATCGGCAGCGATCTGGCCGCGTTGTTCGGCCAGGCGCTCGATCGCCTCGTTTGCCTCGCGCAACGCCGGGTCGTCGGTGAGCGATTCGATTTCGCTCTCGAGTCGCGCAATCTGGTCTTCGATGGAGGCGATCGCCGCGCGGGTGGATTCGATGCGCTCACGCGCGGCCTCGAACGTCGGGCGCGCGTCGGCGTCCAGCGCCGGGGTGTCGCCGAGTTCGGCCAGCTCGGCATCAATCTCGCGATAACGCCGCGCCGGCTGGGCCACGCGCCGAATGCGTTCGAGTTCGCGCCATTGATGATTGAGCGCGCGGCGGCGTTCGGCCAGTTCCTCGTAGCGGGCTTCGGCGGCCTCGAACGCCTCGCGCCGGCGCTGCCAGTCGCCGACCGTGACTTCGTGTTCGCGGATATCGGTATCCGCCGTCTTCAGCCGAGCCTCGGCCTGGTAGTAGCGCCGGTTCTGCGAAGGGTTGGGTGACCACAGGCCGTCGGCCTCCGCTACCAGCGCCTCGCGTTCGGCGAGCACGTCGGCCAGCCCGGAGCCGGCCGATAGCAGCGCCGTATCGGCGTTCGCATCCGCCGCGGCCAGCGTCTCGCCGCCTTCGCGCAGACCTTCGTGATCGAGGCTGAACATGCGGGTGAAAAACGCCCGGTCGGCGCCGGCGAGCTGGCGTTCGAGATCGCTTTCGAGCGCGTTTGCGGCCTGGCCTTCGGCGTCGAGCAGCGTGTTCTTGCGGCCTTTCTTGCGGATCGCCTCGATCTCGGTGTCGCCCGTTTCGATACGCGCGCCAATGCGCAGCGCGTTGTAGGCATGCACGAAGTTCAGCGGCGTCTGGGTGGGAAAGCCGAACAGGAAATCGCCGATCGCGTTGCGGGCGGTGGATTTACCGGCCTCGTTGGCGCCGAAGACGATATGCAGATCGGTTTCGCCGCGCGTGAAGGCCAGCCGCCGATCGGTGAAATGGCCGTAGGCGAGCAGATTGAGGTCCGCGAACCTCACGTCGCGCGCTCGTCGGCGGCCAGACGCGAGAGCAGATAATCGCCCGCGCCGTGGATCAGCGTGGCCGTATCGCCGTCGATGGCCGCGCGTAGCAGGGCGTCGTCGGCGTGTTCGCGAATCTCGTGCGGCAGGCGTTCGGCCAGTCGGCGGACGTCCTTCTCGATCATCTCGCGGATATAGGGATCGTCCACGGCATCGTCCAGCAGGCGCTGCAGCTCGCCGAGCGCATCCTGGCGTTCGCGGCGGGTGGCGGCATCGAGCTGCGGCGCTGTGGCCAGTTTGATCTTCTCGACATAGACCTGGGCGGTGCCCAGCCCGGCGGCGGCCGCGCGTGCTTCGGCGAGCAGGCGTTCCGGGGCAGCGGCGAGCTGGTCGTGCAGGGCGGTGGTGCCCGTGAGATGCAGCCGCACGGCAAGCAGCCGGCCTTCTACCGCGTCCGCGCCGGTTTCGATCGCCCGGCGCATGGCGGCGATCACATCGTTGAAATCGTCGGCGGCGGAGACGTTGATCGACGTCTCCGCCCAACGGGCGACATCGCAATGAATCGGCCGCAGCGCGGCGACGCGCCCGTCTTCCACGATCACTTCATAGGCACTCTTGGCCCCGGTCTCGCGGATCGAGCGGCCCTGGAGGTTGCCGGAAAACACCACATGCGGGTGCTCGGCCAGCACCTCGGCGCCGTGGACATGGCCGAGCGCCCAGTAGTCGTAACCCTTGGCGGTGAGCTCGTCGAGCGAGCAGGGCGCATAGTTGGCATGCCCGCCGCGACCGCCCAGGCCGGTATGCAGCACGCCGATATTGAACACGCCGGCCACCGGCGCCGGGTAGCCGGGCACCAGATTGTCGGTCACCGCGCGTTCGGCATAGCTCATGCCGTGCAGGGCCACGTCGAGGTGTTCGATGGTCTTTGTTTCGGCCGCCTCAGGCGAGAACACGTGCACGTTGCCGGGCAGCGACAGGCTGCGTGTCATCTGGTTCTGGGCGTCGTGGTTGCCGTGGATCAGATAGACGGGGATCGATTCGCCGGCCAGCCGGTGCATCTGGCGCACGAAGAACACGCCGGTCTGATAATCGCGCCAGTCGCCGTCGTAGACATCGCCCGCGATGACGACGAAATCCACCGCGCGCTCGATGGCCGCATCCACCAGTGCGGTGAGTGCTTCGCGCGTGGCCAGCCGCAGCCGTTCGGCCACGCCGGGCACGTCATCCGACAGACCGCGCATGGGGCTGTCGAGATGAATATCGGCGGTATGGATGAAGCGAAACGAGCGCAAGGACGAGCCGAGCCGGCGAACTGTGCGCACATCTTAGCCTCGCGGATCGGCTGGACCCAACGCCGGGTCTCGCATCCGCGGCGCGGCTCGGGCAGAGTCGCGTTCATGTCGATTTCTGTTCGTATGCGTGCCGCGCGCACGGTGGTGGTTCTGAGCGCGCTGTGGCTGGCGGGCTGCGCGACGCTGCGTACGCCCGAGGTGCCGCGTCGCCCGGCCGACGAGGTGCGTGCCGAGCTGGTCTCGCTGATGCCGGCCAGCGTGGCCGATCGCGCCGGCTGGGCCGCGGATATCGAAACCGCGTTCGCCGCCCAGAACATCGAGGCGTCGACGCCCAACCTGTGCGCGACGCTGGCCGTGATCGCACAGGAATCCAGCTATCGGGCCGACCCGGTGGTGCCGGGTTTGCCGCGTATCGCCCGGGGCGAGATCGAGCGCCGGGCGCGTGCGGCGCATATTCCCGACTTCCTGCTCGACAAGGCGCTGGGGCTGGAATCCTCCGACGGCCGGACCTACGACGAACGCCTGGACACCGTACGCACGGAGCATGACCTGAGCGATCTGTTCGAGGATTTCATCGACCGCGTGCCGCTGGGCAGTACGCTCTTCGGCGGTTTCAATCCGGTGCATACCGGCGGGCCCATGCAGGTGGCGATCGATTTCGCCGAGCAGCACGGCGAGGATTATCCCTACGACGATGCGCAATCCGTGCGCGAGGAAGTATTCAGCCGCCGTGGCGGGCTGTATTTCGGTATTGCCCATCTACTCGGTTACGAAGTGGACTATCCGAGCCCGCTGTATCGCTTTGCCGACTACAACGCGGGTTGGTACGCCAGCCGCAACGCAGCCTTCCAGCGCGCGGTGAGCCAGCTCAGCGGCACCGATCTGGCGCTCGACGGCGATCTGATCGCCTACGGCGCGTTCTCGATCAGCAATACCGAACGCGCGACCAAATCGCTGCGGGATCGCCTGGATATGGACGAAGGCCCGATCCGGCGCGATCTCACCGAGGGCCACGGCCCGGACTTCGATCGCACGCGGTTATACAAGCGGGTTTACGCCCTGGCCGATGAAGCGGCCGGCGCGCCGGTCGAGCGCGTGATTCTGCCTGGCATCGAACTGGAGAGCCCGAAGATCACGCGCAACCTCACCACCGCCTGGTTTGCCCAACGGGTGTATGCGCGCTGGCAGGCCTGCATGCAGCGCGCCGCACCGCGTTGATCGAGTGCGGGCGACCGCGGCTGGCTGCCGGTTGAACAAGGAACGCCGCCGCGGCGAGAAAAACCGCGGCGGCGTGTCGGGCGGGCGTGGCTAGGGCGTGACGATGGCGAAGTCGCGATCGGGCGCCTGCAGCAGCGAGAAGAAGCGGCCGAGACTGGCGCGGTCGCCGTCGACCTTGAGCTGCTTCGGTGACAGCTTGCCGCCGATCAGTGCGAGCAGCGCCGGGTGGGTGAGATGCACGGTGGCGTTCGCATCGTCGGCGAGCGGGCGTTTCCAGTGGTGGAGCACGCCGTTCTCGATGGTCAGTACGTGATTCTCGCCGAGGTCCTTGAAGTCGAAGTTGATGGTGAGATCGCTCTTTGCGGCCTCGGGGCCGTTCAGCCGCGCGGCCATGGCATCGAAGAAGCGCTCGATCGGCACCTGGCGCAGCAAGCCGATGCCGCGCGACATATCCAGTGAGGTGCCCTGGGCGCCGTCGCGCAGTTCCTTGGCACCGGTGAGATAGACGTCACGCCACGGCCCGGATTGGGCGCGATAGCCGAGCTGGTCGTAGGTCTTGGCCAGAAGCGCTTTGGCGGCGTCGTTGTCCGGCTCGGCGAAGACCACCTGATTGAGCACCTCGGCGGTCCAGCGATACTCGCCCGCGTCGTAGGATTGCTGTGCCTTGTCGACGACGGCGTCTGCGCCGCCCATGAATTCCACGTACTTCTTCGCCGCTTCGGTCGGCGGCAGCGGGTCGAGATTGGCCGGGTTACCGTCGAACCAGCCGAAGTACCACTGGTAGACCGCTTTTGAATCGTGGCTGACCGTGCCGTAGTAGCCGCGGTTGTGGAACGGTTTGGCCAGGGATTCGGGCAGGGTGAGCTGTTCGGCGATCTCGCGCGGCGTATAGCCGGCGTTGGCCATGCGCAGCGTCTGGTCGTGGATGTACTTGTAGGTGTCGCGCTGGATCTTGAGATAGTTCACGATCGTGTCGTGGCCCCAGACCGGCCAGTGGTGGCTGTTGAACACCACCTCGGCCCGGTTGCCGTAAAGCTGTAGCGCCTCGTCGATATAGTCGCTCCACTTGAGCGCATCGCGCACCTTCGCGCCGCGCAGGGTATAGATGTTGTGCAGCGTGTGGCTGACGATTTCCGCGCCGCAGAAGGCCTTGACCTGGGGCAGATAGAAGGTCAGCTCGGCGGGCGCTTCGGATTCGGGCGCGTACTGGAAGTCGAACTCGAGGCCGTCGACGGTCAGCGTCTGGCCGGTGTGGTCGATGATGTCCGTGGGCGCGAGAATACTGAAATGACCCTTGGACGGCGCCTTGCCGAGCCCGGAATCCACATGCCCGCGCGGGCCGCGCGCCAGCGCGCCGCCGTACATATAGGTCGCACGCCGGCCCATCGCCGGCCCGGCCAGCAGGTTTTCGCTGGTCGATTCGGCCATGAACCCCTTGGGCGCGATGATGCGCACGTTGTCGCGTTTGGCCTGCTCCGCAGTGAGCACGCCCTCGATACCGCCGAAATGGTCGATATGGCTATGGGTGAAGATGACGGCGACGATCGGCTTGTCGCCCAGGATGTGGGCCTTGGCCATGCGCCAGCCCGCGGCGGCCGTTTCGGCGGTGGTCAGCGGGTCGACCACGATCCAGCCGCTGTCGCCCTCGATCAGGGACATGTTCGACAGGTCGTAGCCGCGTAGCTGGTAGACGCGGTCGGTGACCTTGTACAGGCCATGCAGGTCGTTGAGCTTGGCCTGGCGCCAGAGGCTCGGGTTGACGGTATCCGGGGCGTCGCCTTCGATGAAGTCGTAGGCGGTCATGTCCCAGACCGTATGGCCGTCCGAGTCGGCGATCACGAGGTTCGGATCGCGTGCGATCAGGCCGCGCTCGGCATCCTTGAAGTCGGCCCGGTCGTCGTCGGCCAGGCTCTTGGCAACCGCGGCGTTGGCCTGGCGGGTCGTCGCAGTCGCTGCGACCTGCCCTGCGCCGTCCTCGGGTTCAGCCTGGGTGGCGGGTTGGGCGCGCGCCAGTGGCAGGCCGCCGCTCAGCGCCAGTGCCGCGATTACGGCGACGGTGTATCCGGTTTTCATGGCGGTCTCCTTGTGGCGCGCCGGTCACCGTTCTCGTGTCGGCCGGGGCGCTGCAGCGCGTGTGACTCTGTGCTCAGAAATAACGATCCTCGCGCGGGAGGGAGCGGCGCGTATTGACAGCGCATGCCAAATTTTTAACTTTTGGTGACAGCGCCGTGCCGGCGCGCCTGAAGAGCAATTCGATGACGAGCCTGGTGCGTAACAGCGCGTTGGACGGTTTCGGCGCATTCGTACGACAACTCGGCGGCGAGCCCGAGCTGCTGCTTGCCCGATGCGATATTCCGCCGGATATCGAGTCGCGACAGGATGCGTTCCTGTCGTACCGTTCCTTGATCCAACTGTTGGAAGAGTGCGCCGACCGTTTGTCCTGCCCGGATTTCGGCATGCGCCTGGCCGGCACACAGGGCATCGGTATCCTCGGGCCGCTCGCTGTGGTGATCCGCCATTCGAGTACCGTCGCAGAGGCGATCGACCAGGCCGCCAGATATCTGCACGTGTTCAATCCGGGCCAGCGCGTGACGGCGCGCCGGGTGGGCAGCGCGCTCTGTCTGCGCTTCGAGATACTGCTCGAGCATCTGGCCTGTCCGCGGCAGGCCAACGAGCGCGCGCTGGTGTTTTTGAAACGGCTGACGGAACTGGGCGGCAACGCGCCGCTGCCCACCCGCATACTCTTCGCACAGAGCCGACTCGCACCGATGCCTGCCTACAAGCGATTCTTCGGTGACACGAGTCTTTGCTTCGAGCAACCCGTGTGTGGTCTCGACATCGAGGCCCGCGCGATGCAGGCATCGCTGCGCCGTTCGGACCGGCATATCCGCTCCATGGCGATTGCGTTTCTCGAGCACAGTGATTGTGCCCGCGATCGGCCGATAACCGCCCGTGTCCGTGAGATCGTGCGCCGGTTGCTGCCGACCGGTCAGCTTGGGATCGACCTCGTCGCAGAATCACTCCATCTACAGCGTCGCACGCTGCAGCGGCGGCTGGACGGCGAAGACACGACCTTCGCCGTCGTGCTGGACGGCGTGCGCCGAGAGTTGGCCATCCGTTACCTCTCAGAGCACGATATGCCGTTCAGCCAGGTCGCGTCGTTGCTCGGTTATACCGAGCAGAGCGCCTTGAATCGCGCCTGCCAGCGCTGGTTCGAGACTACGCCGAGCCAGTACAGACGGCGTACGGTGAAGATGGATCATTGAAGCGCCGTCGATAAGCGCGTGTTTCGAATTCGCTTGTACGCGTGCACTGCCCATGCGCGCACCGCGCGGCGGATCAGTCGGCGAACCCGACGCCGGGCCGGACCGTTTAGCCGGCCGTGTTCTGCCCTGGGTATCGCGACTTGGCGCCGCGGTCGCTGAACACGGCCACGCCGCTGCCGCGGCGCGTGTACAGGATGATGTCGTGCCGCGTGGAGATCGGCAAAACGCGCTTGCACGCGCTGGCCGATGTCGCGGGCAGGCGGGGCGGCCCGATCGTTGGCGCCGGCGTTGGCCGCGAGAAGCGGATTCGTCGAGGCATGCAGTTGCCGCGCCAGCCAACGGGAATCCAAAGTGGTCGGTGGTGCGTGTATGCGTGCGGCCCGTCCGGCGACCGGGCGTCGCGGATGGCGCGCGGGGTCGGCTACGCTTGTGGGCGCCGGGACGGGTGCACTGAAACGCGCGATCTCGCCGGATCCGGCATCGTCAGGCCTGCTACAGTTCCCGCGCCTGGTAACCCGATGCCATGTTCGACGCCTGGCTATGCTGGAGTGATGCAAATGTCGAAAAAGAGAATCCCGAACGGCCGAACCGCCCTCGTCGGTGCGGGCCTGATCGTCGCCACGCTGGCCGTTCACGCCGAACCCGGTGCGACGTCGGCCCCGGGCGATGTACCGCCCGTTCTGCAACAGGCGGTCGACGGCGGCACTCTCACCATCGTCAAGCAGTTCGAGACCGATGTGCCGGGCATGACCGGCTATGTGATCAAACGCGGTGGCAAGCATCAGATCGTCTACGGTGAAGGGGGTTATCTGTTCATGGGCCAGCTGGTCTCGCCGGAGGGCAAGAACCTCTCGGCCGACTATGCCGATCGGTATGTGCCCAAGCCCGATATCGCCAAGATAGTCGATCAGTTGAAGCAGACCGGCCAGCTCATCCAGCAAGGCCCGGACGATGCACCGCTGATGTACGTCTTCGCCGACCCGAACTGCACCTACTGCCATCGGTTTTACGAGCAGGCCGCACCGCTGGTCGAAGCCGGTACGCTTCAGCTCCAGTGGGCCATGGTCGGTTTCGTCAAGAAGTCGAGCATCGGCCGTGCGGCTGCGATTCTGGCTGCCGACGATCCAGCATCGGCGCTGGCGAAGAACGAGGCCGGGTTCGACGAGTCGACCGAGGACGGCGGCATCACCGCATTGGATCCGGTGCCGGCCGAGCTCGAAAAGACGCTCGATGCACACGCTCAGCAGATGGCCGCCGCCGGCGGGACCGGGACGCCGACGCTGCTCTATCGGAAAGACGGCCAATGGGTGGCCAAGGTCGGCGCGCCCGGCACCGCCTGGTTGCAGGCGTTCATCGACGAACAGAAGCACTAGTCGCTCCGAGCCGAGGCGGATCGATGTCTGTACGGGCGCACCATCATGCCCGGGCGGTGTTCATGCGGTTGAATCCGGCGCTTGTGGAATCGGCGTATCAGTCGTCAAAGACCGAGAGTTCTCGGCCTAGCGCGCACATCGGTCGAACCGTCACGCGATTGGTCGGATAAAAGCTCGTCGGACGCCTGCCGATAGTGGGTCGGCTGCGGGGCGGTCCCGCGCGTGTGTTCATTGTGTCGGCTCTACGGGGCGGGTGGGGTGTCATGGCTGAAGTGCTGAACGAAGCGGAGCGCTTGCAGGAACTGCGGTCGCTGGATCTGTTGGATACGCCCTCCGAAGAGCGTTTCGACCGGTATACGCGGCTGATCGCCTCGGTGCTCGAGGCCCCGATGGCACTGGTCACGTTGGTCGATCGGCATCGTCAATGGTTCAAGTCGGCTCATGGCATCGATCGGTGCGAGACGTCGCGCGAGGACTCGTTCTGTACGCATGCGCTGGCCGACGGCTTTCTCGAGGTGGCCGATACGCGACGCGATGCTCGGTTCCGGAACACTCGGCTCGTGACCGGCCCGCCTCATATCCGTTCGTATGTCGGCGCCGTGCTGCGAGGGCGCACGGGCCAGCCGTTGGGTACGCTGTGCGTGCTCGATGTTCTGCCCAGACGCTATTCGGCGGTACAACGGTCGCATCTGAGAGCGTTTGCGCATCTTGTCGAAGAAGAGATCAACCGCCACGTACAGTTCGAGTCCTGGTCGCGTGCGCTGCAACGGCGCGCGCTGCGCGACGAGACCACGGGGTTGCCGGGCGTTGCGCTGTTCGAGGAACTGCTGACCAGCCTGGTCACACAGGCGATCTCTCAGACACGCCCCATCGGGCTGGTACATTTTCATCTGGCCAATTTCGAAGTGTTGCATGCGCTGGTAGGCCAGAGCGGCAGCGTGCGCGTGCTCCGGATCGTGGCGCGCCGGCTGCGCCAGAACGTACGCGCCGATGACCGGATCGGCATGCTCGGCCCCGATCGCCTGGGCCTGGCGATGACCGGCACCGGCCACCCCAGCGAATCGATCGAACGCGTGACGCGCCTGTGTCGCATTCTGAGTGCACCCATTCGTATCGACGGGGTCCGTCTACCCATCGATATCCGGGCCGGTATCAGCCGCGCCCCGGACGATTCGACGGACCCGCGCAGCCTGATCGGTCACGCGCGGACGGCCGCCGCCGCTGCGGCCGAGGTATCGTCGGCGGTGCGGGCGTACTCGCGTGACGCACACCGCACGACGACCCGTAATCACGAACGTCTGTACCGGTTGGCCGAAGCACTGAGTGTCGACGGACTGGACCAGGTCTATCAGCCGATCCTGGACGGCATGAGCGGCCGTATCGTGGGCGTGGAGGCACTCGCGCGCTGGACCGACGGGCGCCACGGACCGGTCAGCCCGGCCGAGTTCATCCCGCTGGTTGAGGCTGAACCGGAGCTGCGCCGCCTGCTGACACGTCGTACGCTCGATCGCGCCTGCGCTCAGCTGGCGGACTGGAACAGCCATATTCTGACCCGCTCGCTGTATGTCGCGGTCAACGTCCCCGGGGCCGAGCTCTACTGCGACGACTTCACCGAGCTGGTGCTGACGATCATCCGTGCGCACGGGATCGCACCCTCGCGGGTGGTGCTCGAAATCACCGAGAAGAGCGTGATCACCGACATCGATACCGCGGCACGTTCCATGCGCGCGCTGCGCGAACACGGGCTGCGATTCGCCGTCGACGATTTCGGGACCGGCTATTCGTCGCTGCGTTATCTCCAGCAGCTGCCCTTGGACATCCTCAAGATTGATCGAAGCTTCACCCAGCTGATCACGCACGACAAGACCAGCCATGACCTCACGGCCAGCATGCTGCAGATTGCGCGTACGCTTGGCCTGGCGGTGATCGTCGAAGGCGTGGAAACCACCGAGCAGTACGAGCTGCTGCAGCGTATGGGCGCGGACAATCTGCAGGGATATCTGTTCGGCCTGCCCGAGACCGCGGCGGCGCTGAGTCGGCAACTGGCCGGCCTCGCCGGGGTGGCGTCGTTCGCCGGCTGAGTGCTTAGATCAGCGCGCGCAGCTTGCCGCTCCAGGCTTTCAGGTCCAGCAACAGCTGCAGCTTGGCCGGCTCGCCCTGGACGTGTTCCATCAGGCGCGCGATGACCTCGTCGTAGTCGTCCAGCGTCAGCCCGCCGTCCGGAGCGAATTCCAGACGCTTGGACAGCCAGTTATTCCAGTCGTCGCGTTCGGCATCAGCCAGTGTTTCGGGGTAGTGACGGGCGCGGTAGCGGAACAGCAGTTCGTTGAGGCGGTTGTCTGAGAATACGATCGCGCCCTCGGCCAGTTCGGCCGCCGAGGTACGGCGGACTTGGTCGGCGAGCTTGCGGTCGTCCTTGTCGACGAAGCCGTCGTAGAGGGCCGCCTCGGCGTCGCCGTCCGGCTCGAAGCGGTGCGCCTCGAACACGGCGGTGGCCTTGACTTCGACTTCCGCGAGCTGATCGTGGATCGCTTTCCAGTTGCGCCGGCACTGGTTGATATCCAGATGCAGGCGTTCGGCCTCGGCCTCGCGCATCATCTCGAACGGTGCGAGCACCGGGCATTTGTTCAGATGCACGCCCTTGAGCGCCACGCGCGGCGTGTCCTCGGGCAGATCGGCCGTCGGCGTGAAGATGCGCTCGTAGATCTCGTCGGGCGCCAGCTCCAGCAGCGGGGCCGGATCGACGCGCAGGTCGTAGACGATCACACAGTTCTTGTTGGTCGGGTGCGGCGCGATCGGCATCACCGGCGACAAGCAGCCGTTGCTGGCCGGGAATTTGGACGACACATGCAGGGCGGGCTTGCGGCTGTCCATGTCCAGCAGCTTGCGGGCGCTGTGCTTGTCGCGATGGCTGACGACGTAGTCGTACAGCTTGGGCTGCTTGTCACGGATCAGCTTTGCCAGGCCGATGGTGGCGTGGACGTCCGACAGCGCGTCGTGGGCCCGTTCCTGGGCCAGGTTGTTGGCCGGGGCCAGCTGGTCGAGCTTGAAGCTCGGCGCGCCGTCCTCGCGCAGGGGCCACTCGATGCCGTCCGGGCGCAGCGCATAGGCCAGGCGCACCATGTTGATGATGTCCCAGCGCGAGCAGCCGTTCTGCCACTCGCGCCCGTACGGGTCGAAGAAGTTGCGCCAGAGGGTATGGCGGGTGACTTCGTCGTCGAAGGCCAGGCTGTTGTAGCCGACGCTGCAGGTGCCGGGCTCGGCCATCTCCGCCACGATGGTCTCGATGAACTCGGGCTCGGGCACGCCGCGCTCGAGTGCTGCCTGCGGCGTGATGCCGGTGATCAGCGTGGCCTCGGGGTGGCCGAGCATGTCGACCGGCGGCTGGCAGTAGAGCACCACCGGCTCGCCGATGATGTTGAAGTCGAGATCGGTGCGGATACCGGCGAACTGGGCCGGCTTGTCGCGCCGCGGGTCGGCGCCGAAGGTTTCGTAGTCGTGCCAGAAGTAGGTTTCGGTGGCCGCCATTACGCCGCGCTCGCTTTCTGAGCTTCGAGGGCCTCGGCGTTCTCCATCCACACGGCTTCGGCGGCGTCGAGCTGCTTGCGCAGCTTGCCCTGTTCCTGGGACAGGCGCGCGATTTCGGTCTTGTTGCCGTAGACGCTCGGCTTGGCCATCTCCTTCTCGATCGCCGTGATCTTGTCTTCCAGCCGGCCCATGTCGGCCTCGGCCTGCTTGATCGCCCGCCGCAGCGGTTTTTCCTTCTCGCGCTGGGCCGCCGCATCGCGCCGGTTGTCCGCGCCGCTGCCGCCGGCGGTGGTCGCCTTCTTCGGCTTGTCGCCGCCTTCGCGGGCCGCGTTCTGGCGCGTGAGCCACTTGGCGTAGTCGTCCAGATCGCCGTCGAAGGGGGCAAGCGAACCGTCGTCGACGCGCCAGAGCTGGTCGCAGGTGGCATCGATCAGGTGGCGATCATGGGCAATCATGATCACCGCGCCGGTATAGCCGGCCAGTGCCGTCTCCAGCGCGTGGCGCATGTCCAGGTCGAGATGGTTGGTCGGCTCGTCGAGCAGCAGCAGGTTGGGTTTCTCATAGACCACCAGCGCCAGCGCGAGCCGCGCCTTCTCGCCGCCGGAGAACGGGGCGATGGGTTCCAGCGCCTTGTCGCCGTGGAAATCGAAGCCGCCGAGGAAATCGCGGATCTCCTGTTCGGAGGCGCGCGGGGCCTGGCGCTGCAGGTGGGTGGCCGCACTGGCGTTGTCGTCGAGCACTTCGAGCTGGTGCTGGGCGAAATAGCCGATCTTGATGTACTTGTCGTGCTGGACGTCGCCGCCGATGGGGGCGAGCTCGCCGGCCAGCAGCTTCATGACCGTGGACTTGCCGGCGCCGTTGCGCCCGAGGATCGCCAGCCGGTCGCCGGGTACGACGCGCAGCTTGATGTCCGATACGAGCGGCACGCCGTCGTAGCCGGCCTCGGCGGCGTCCAGCCGCAGCAGCGTCTCGGGCAGGCGATCCGGTTGCCGGAAGGCGAACGAGAACGGCGTATCCCAGTGCGCCGCCTCGACCTTTTCCATGCGCTCCATCTGCTTGAGCTTGCTCTGCGCTTGGCGGGCCTTGGTGGCCTGGGCGCGGAACCGATCCACGAAGCCCTGCAGCTGGGCCAGCTTCTTCTGCTGGTTCTCGTAGGCCGCCTGCTGCTGCAGCTTGGCCTCGGCGCGCATGGTCTCGAACTCGGAATAGTTTCCGGTATAGAGCACCGCACGCCCGCCTTCCAGATGCAGCGTGTGGCTGGTCAGCGCGTCGAGGAAATCGCGGTCATGCGAGATGATGATCAGCGTGGCCGGATGAGAGGCCAGATATTCCTGCAGCCAGAACACCGCATCCATGTCGAGATGGTTGGTGGGCTCGTCGAGCAGCAGCAGGTCGCAGCGGCGCATGAGCGCGGCGGCCAGGTTCAGGCGCATGCGCCAGCCGCCGGAGAACGAGTCCAGCGGCGCGTAGTGGGTTTCGGGCGCAAAGCCCAGGCCGTGCAACAGGCGCGCGGCACGGGCGACGGCAGCATAGCCGTCGATCTCACCCAGGCGGCCGTGCAGTTCGGCCATGGCGTGGCCGTCGCCGTCTTCTTCGGCTCTGGCCAGTTTCGCTTCCACCGCGCGCAATTCGCTGTCGCCGTCGAGTACGAACTCGATCGCCGGCTGTTCGCCGGCGGGTGAGTGCTGGCGCACGGTGGCGATATCCAGGTTCGGCGGAATCTCGATGTCGCCGGAGTCGGCCGACAGCTCGCCGAGCATCAGCGCGAACAGGCTGGACTTGCCGGTGCCGTTCTGGCCGACGATGCCGATACGCTGTCCGGCCTGGAAACGTACGTTGACGTTTTCCAGCAGTTTGCGGGAGCCGCGGCGGAGTGTGAGGTTCTTGAGAGCGATCATGGGCGTAATTGTAAAGCAAGGGCGTGCGGCGGCCGGTCGCCGACCGCTTGTCTATGGGTTGGTCGGGCCTCGAAACGCCAGCAGCATGCTCACGCCGACGGCCACCGCCGCAGTGCCGGCCAGCTGGGCCGCGCCGATGGAGGTGCCCAGCCAGGCCCAGCTGCCGATCATCACCACCACCGGCAACCCGTTGAGACTGATGGCCGCTACCGTGGGCCCGACCGAGACCACGGCCCGGTTGTAGATGATGAACGCCACGAACGAGGGCCCGAGGCCCAGATAGGCCGCACCGGCGAGCGCGTCGTTCGATCCGTGCCATGGCATGCCAAGGACCGCGTGTTCGATCAGGGCCAGCGGCAGCAGGCAGATCACGGCCGAAGCGGTCAGCGGCACCATGGTGGAAAAGATCGGCAGCCCTGCCAGCCCGCGGCGGGCGAGTTGGGCATAGACGATCCACGCGCCGATCGCCGCCAGCATGAGGCCATCGCCCACGGCCATATCGGCCAGAATCGTCCACGGCGCGCCGCGGGCGACCACGACCGACGCGCCTACCGCCGAAACGAGCACGCCCAGCCACGCACGCCGACCGAGCCGCTCGCCGGCGAACAGCCACATCACCGACGCGGTGGCCACCGGAATCATCGCTTCCATGACCGCCACGCTGGTGGTATCGGTGGTATGCAACGCCGCGTAGAGCAGCGCATTGAACAGCCCGATGCCGCTCGCGCCGATGACGAACAGACGTACGCCACGCGCATAAAAAAGCGCGCGATGACGCCAGGCGGCTGCACCGAAGCACAGGCTCGCCGCCAGACAGGCGATCATCGAGCGCGCCAGGGCCAGGGTGAACGGAGCCAGCGCATCCGCGGTAGCCTTGCCGACCAGGATATTGCCGGCAAACAGCATCACCACCACGATCAACAGCGCTGCCTCGCGCATTGGATCCGACCTATGCGACGTGTCTCGCCCGACGATCGGCCCGGCCGTTCGGCCGGCCGCGCCGTCGATCATCCGCCGCTAACGGGTGGCCCCTAGTTGGCACCACCGCCCGAACGCTGGCCGCCGCGCTTGCCGCGACGCGGCTTGCGGCGGCGCCCGGCCGGATTGGCCTTGGGCGCTTCGCCGCCGGCGTTGGCTCGGTTGGGGCCACCGCGACCGCCGCCGCGCTTGGGCGGGCGATTGCCGCCGCCGTTGTCGCGCCGCGGGGGCCGATCGTCTTCGGGCTCGTCGTGGCCGGCCGAACGGAGATCGATACCTTCGACGACCATGCGCTCGATAGAGCTGCCGATCAGCTTCTCGATGTCCTTGAGATACTTGCGTTCGTCGGGGCCGACCAGCGAGACCGCTTCGCCGGCCGAGCCGGCACGGCCGGTACGGCCAATACGATGCACGTAATCCTCCGGCACGTTCGGCAACTCGTAGTTGACGACATGAGGCAGGGCGTCGATATCGATGCCGCGGGCGGCGATATCGGTGGCCACGAGGACACGCAGCGTGCCGGCCTTGAAGCCGTCAAGCGCCTTGGTCCGAGCGTTCTGCGACTTGTTGCCGTGCAGGGCGGCCGCACTCAAACCATCGGTCTCGAGTTGTTTGACCAGTCGGTTGGCGCCGTGCTTGGTCCGCGTGAACACCAGCACCTGCGACCAGTCACCGGTACCAATGAGATGGCTGAGCAGCGCGCGCTTGCGCGACTTCTCGACCATCACGACCTTCTGATCGATACGGTCGGCTGTGGCGTTGCGCGGGGCGACGTCGATCTCGACGGGCTTGTGCAGCAGGCTTGCGGCCAGCTTGCGAATATCCTTGGAGAAGGTCGCCGAGAACAGTAGCGTCTGCCGCTTGGCCGGCACATGCTTGAGCACGCGCTTGATGTCGTGGATAAAGCCCATGTCGAGCATGCGGTCGGCTTCGTCGAGCACCAGGGTTTCCAGACCCGACAGATCCACGTTGCCCTGCTGAAGATGGTCCAGCAGCCGGCCGGGCGTGGCGACGATGATGTCCACGCCCTTGCGGAAGGCCGAGATCTGCGGCTGGTAGCCCACGCCGCCGAAGATCACGGTGCTGCGCAGGTGGCCGCCGCGGCCGTAGGTCTTGACCGACTGTTCCACCTGCGCGGCGAGTTCGCGGGTCGGCGTGAGCACGAGCACGCGCGGCTTGGTGGCCGTGTCCTGGCCGAGTCGGTGCAACAGCGGGAGCGTGAAGGCGGCGGTCTTGCCGGTGCCCGTCTGGGCGGCGGCGAGTACGTCCTGGCCTTCGAGAACGGCCGGTATGGCCTTGGCCTGGATCGGCGTGGGCGTGCTGTAGCCCTCGGCGGCGACCGCCTCGAGAAGCGACGGCGCCAGGCCGAGTTGATCGAACGACATAAGAGTTCCTGATTTGACTGCGGCGATTCGTGAATCACGACACCGGCTGCCGCATGGCATGATGGCGTGGCAGACGCAGTCGAAACCGGGACACTTCATGTAGCCGGGCACTGCGACGGGGTGTGGTGGTGGCCGCCGGTTGGCGCAGGATGCGCGACAAGGGTTGGCCAAGCCGATCAGTATACGCGCCGGGCCGACGCTTGGACAGCCGGGGTCGAACCGAACGCCGTCGGGTCTGTCTCATTTGTTCGTATCGTGCGCGTCGGCGCGCGATCCACCGTCAATCCGGATGCTTCATGCTGCTGCTGTTCTTCTATCTGTTTCTTGCCCTGGGCGTATCGTTCTTGTGTTCGATTCTCGAGGCGGTGCTGCTGTCGATCACCCCGTCGTATATCACGCTCGTCGAACAGAACCATCCGCGTGTGGGTGCACGGCTGAAGACGCTCAAGGACGACGTGGATCGACCGCTGTCGGCGTTGCTGAGCCTCAACACTATTGCCCACACCGTCGGCGCGGCGGGCGTGGGGGCACAGTCGCAGGTGCTGTTCGGCAGCGGCTATCTGGCGATTACCTCGGCACTGGTCACGCTCGGTATCCTGGTGGTCTCCGAAATCATCCCGAAAACGCTGGGGGCGACCTACTGGCGCGGGTTGGCACCGTTCGCGGCGGTGGTGTTGCGCTGGATGGTGATCGGGCTGTATCCGTTGGTGGTGCTGTCGATGGGCATCACCCGGCTGCTTACGCCGAGCGAGCGCGAACCGGCATTCTCGCGCGCTGAATTCGCGGCCATGGCCGATCAGGGGGAAGCCGAGGGCGTGTTCGCGGTCGAGGAGTCGCAGATCCTGCGCAATCTGCTGCATTTCGAATCGCTGCGGGTCAAGGATGTGCTTACCCCCAGGGTGGTGATGGTCGCCTTCCATGAATCGGCCACCGTCACCGAGGTCTTCGATACCCTCGGACGCCGCCGGATCTCGCGTCTGCCGGTGTTTTCCGACGAGAACGAGGACATCACCGGCTTCGTGCTGTTGTCCGAGGTGCTCATCGAGATCGCACGCGATCGGCACGATACGCCGCTGTCGGCGATCAAGCACGATGTGCTGGTGGTGCCGGAGACGCTGTCGCTCTATGGGCTGTTCCGGAATCTGCTCGAACGCCAGCAGCAGCTGGCCGTAGTGGTCGACGAATACGGCGGCATCGTGGGCGTGGCAACCATGGAAGACATCGTCGAGACCATGCTTGGCATGGAAATCATGGACGAAGGCGATGCCGTGGAGGACATGCGCGTCATGGCACGCCAACGCTGGCTCAAGCGCGCACGAAAACTCGGGCTGGTCAGCGAAGACGACGAGCGTATCGAACGCGCGGCCGGCCGCGCGCCGGGTTAGCGCGGCCCGGTACGCATATCACGACTGAGCGGAATCGTCGGGCGTCGCGTCGATCGGCCGTATCGAGGCCCGGTCCTCGGGGCTGCGTTGGCGGATATCGGCTACGGCTTCGCGCATGCAGTCGACGAATAGCCGGGCGGCCGGCGACAGCCCGTCGCGCTCGGTATGGACATAGCCGAACGAGACCCAGCGTTCGGGTGTCAGCGGCCGCATCACCGCGCCGGTCATGTCGATAGACGGCGCGCATAGCCGGTCGAGCACGGCTACGCCGGCGCCATCGCGAGCCATCTGACAGGCCAGTAGCGACGAGCTGCTCTGTACTGCATGGCGTGCTTCCACACCGCCGGCCTGCAGGAAGTTATCGATATGGTCGCGCCAGACCTGGCCGCGACCGAGCCCGAGCATGGGTTGGCTGGCCAGGTCTCCGGCGCTGATCTCGGCCCGGGCGGCCAGCGGATGATCGGCGGCCATGAGCGCTTCGGCACGGACCATCACCAGGGGCCGGGCGACGATCTCGAGTAACGAATGCGCCACGGGCAGCGAGATTACGCCCAGATCGTAGATGCCGACACCGAGCTGTTTTTCGAGCTGGGTACGCGAATAGACATCCACCTGAATCTCCATGTCGGGGTGGTGTCGGCGCATGCGCACCAGCGCGGGCGCAACCAGCCCCTGACCGATGCGCGCCGCCGTGATCACCCGGAACCGCTGGGCGCGCCGCGTGCGTATGTCGGCGGCGATCCGTGGTATTTCATCCAGACCGGAGACGATGTGCTCGGCTTCACGGAAGAAGCGTTCGCCTTCCTCGGTGAGCAGCAGGCGGCGCCGCGAACGATGAAACAGGGCAATACGAACTTCGGCCTCGAGCTGCGAGATCAGGCGGCTGGCGGCTGGCTGGCTGATATGCAGCGACTGCGCCGCCGCCGACAGCGACCCCTGGATGACGATCTGGCGAAACAGACGAAGGGCCTTGATATTCATCGTTCATACCTCCGGCAACCCGCGGCGCTCACGCAAAAAAACAACGAATGATCCGATAATCGCATCAATTGATCGACTATTTCTATTTCTGAAATGAAAAGGGCTTTGCTAGCGTCCGAACATCGCGACGGCCCGGGCAGTCGCCGAGGGAATAACAAGCCGTCCTGCCGCGGCGGTGCGAACGACAAAGGGGAGAACGCATGAAACGTGTCTTGTATGCACTGCTGCTGTGCCTGACCGCGCCCTGGGCGCTGGCCGCCTCGGCCGGGGGGCTGGCCACGGGGGCCGGCCAGTACCAGTACCAGGATCCGGCCACTCAACGGCCGGTAACGGTCTACTACTACAAGCCGGCAGGCTATCGTCCCGACACGCCGGTGGTATTCGTGATGCACGGCTTGCGCCGCAATGCCGCCGAATATCGTGACAGCTGGGCCGGCTATGCCGAGCAGAACGGTCTGATGGTGTTGGTGCCCTTGTTCACCCGTGACCCCTATCGGGGCGCCGCCGGCTACAACCTCGGCAACGTCTTCCACCCGACCAACAGTCTGGAGGCCCGTGGCCGAGCCAAGCCCGAACGGCTCAATCCGCGGCCGCTGTGGGCGTTCACGCTCGTCGAGCGCCTGTTCACCGATTTCAAGGCCCAGCGCGAGGTCAACGACAACCCGCGCTATTACCTGTATGGCCACGGGGCCGGCGCCCAGTTCGCGCATCGCTTCGCGCTGTTCATGCCGAACGCACACGCCGAGCAGATCATCGTGGCCAATTCCGGCTGGTACACCATGCCGGATGCCTCGATCGAATGGCCATACGGCATCGGCGGTGTGCCGTTCATCGACCAGGCCATGCTTAAGTCCTTCTACGGCCAGCATGTGCTGTTGCTGTCGGGCGGCGCGGATACGGCGACCTCGAATACCGTGATGCGCCAGAACCGCTTCACCAACGCGCAGGGCCCGCACCGCCTGGCTCGGGCCAAGAACTATTACGCGTTTGCCCGGGATCGGGCCGCCGCCTTGAATACACCGTTCAACTGGCAGCAGTGGACCGTGCCGGGCGTGGGCCACAGCGACAGCCAGATGGCCCCGTTCGCTGCCCGCTATATCGCCACCATGGCGAACATGAGCGCCAACTAGCCGAGCCGTTCGTCGCGTCGGCCCGCGCCGGCGTGCCGGGTCACCGAAATACAATAGCGCCCACAGGGGCAAGGGGAGAGCATGTCCGAACTTCACCCGATTCGTACACGACGGGCCTGGCCGCTGGCCGCCGCTGCCGTACTCACGCTGGCGCCTGGCGTCTGGGCCGGTGCCCACGCCGCCACCAACGACGAACTGGCCGAACTGGTTCGCCAGCAGTCGGCCATGCTCAAGCAGCAGGCCGCCCAGATCGAGAATCTCCAGCAGCGACTGGACAACGTCGAGCACAGCCAGGATATCGTCGAGCACACGAGCCCGGCACCGGCTGTTGCCGAATCCACGCCGGGCGAGCGCATGCCCCGCACCGCCGCTGCCGATACACCGGCCACCGGCCAGGACGAAGACGAATCGCTGCGCGCATTGCGTAGCCGCGTCGCGTTGCTGGAGGCCGGCAATGCCAGCCAGTCGGGTATCGACTGGTCCGAAGGCGCGCCGGAATTCATCAGCCCGGACGGCGAGCGCAGCTTCCGTCTCGGCGGCCGGCTCATGTTCGATGCCTCGACCACCCATGGGTCGCGGTTCGACGACGTCGACGCCGATCGCAACATCAGCGGCACGGAGGCGCGTCGACTGCGTATCGATGCGTCGGGCCGGCTGGCGCGGTGGCTCGGCTACAAGCTCGAGTACGACCTGGCCAACAACAGTGCCAGCGTGCGCGATGCCTTCCTGTCGACCGGTTTCTCGCTGGGCAGCAACGACGTGAAGCTGTATCTGGGCAACAAGTACGACGACCGCACCCTGGACGGCGCAACCTCATCCAACAAGACCTGGTTCATGGAGCGCAGTCTGGTCAACGAAGCCGTGGCGCCGGATCGCGGCAGCTACGGGCTGGGCGTCAAGGGCAAGATCTACGACGGCGGCCGCAACTGGCACGGATCGTTCGCGATCACCAGCGGTGAGATCGGCCGCGACAACGATACCTCGGACAACGTCACCTATATGTCGCGTGTGCACTGGAACCCGTGGCGTTCCGGAGAGAACATGGTGCACTTGGGAACCTGGGGTTTCTACGAAGACTTCGATCAGACCGACGGCACCGTCTACAAGCGGACCCGGATCGCCGATCACTTCAACGACAACGTGCGCGTGCGCAGCCGTGCGATCCGCGATCCGGACAACAGCACGGCCTACGGTTTCGAGCTGGCCACGTCGCTGGGCTCGTTCGCGGCCGCGGCCGAATACGGAGAGCGAACCGTCGATCAGCGCGAGGACCGGGGCGACGAATCGCTGCGCTACGACGCCTACAGCCTTCAGGCCGGCTATTTCCTGACCGGCGAGCATCACGGCTATTCCCACAAGTCGGGTGTCTGGAAGTTTCCCGAGGTCAAGCGGCCGGTATCGGCCGGTGGTATCGGCGCGTTCGAGGTCGCGGCCCGGTATCAGGCGCTGGATTATTACGATGCGCCGGACTACCCGGGCGGCAACGGCCGCTCGCGCACGCTCGGGCTGAACTGGTATCCCAACGGTTGGTCGCGGCTGATGCTCAACTACACGCTGTGGGATACGAACAATCGCAGCGGCGATTTCCAGGGGCCGGATGACGGCAACACGCTGTCGGCCCGGGCACAGGTCATCTTCTGATGGCTCTCGCGCCCGCCAGGCGCAGCGACGGGGTGCCGGCATGGGCCGGTATCCTGCTCGCCGGCGTGATTGCGGTGGCCGGCCTGACCGGCTGTACCGACGAAACCGCCGGCGACGACGTGCTCGACGTCGCCTTCCAGGAGCAGATCAGCAATCTGGATCGCACGTTCACCACCAAGCGCGAATACATCATCCTGTCGCAGCTGATCGACGATTTTCTGTTCGCGGTCGACCCGGATACCCTCGACTACGAGCCGCTGCTGGCCGAGTCCTACGATTTCATCGACGACACCACCCTGGACGTCACCCTGCGTCCGGGCGTGCACTTTCACGACGGCTCGGTGCTGTCCGCCGACGATGTGGTCTATACCTATCGCTTCGTCATCGATCCGGCCAACGGCGCAAGGGCCCAGCAGCATATCGCCAAGTGGCTGGATTCGGTGGAGAAGACCGGTCCGCGCTCGGTCCGCTTCCATCTGAAATACGCTTATCCGCTGACCCTGCGCGATATGGCCGTGACCGTGCCGATCCGCAAGGCGGGCAGCTATGAACGCGATGGCGTGCTGGACAAGTCGACGCTCGTCACCCGCGAGAACGGTCTGGGGCCGTACAAGGTGGTGCAGTTCGATCCCGGCCGGGAAGTGCGGCTGAAGCGCTTCGACGACTACTACGACGGCTCGCCCAAGGGCCGGCCGGCCATCGAGACCATTCGGATCCATACCGTATCCGACTGGGGCTCTCAGCAGGCCGGTTTGCTCAGCGGGGAGCTGGACTGGCTCTACAACGTGCCCGGCGATATCGCCGAGAACCTTGCGGCGTCGGGGTTCGCCAAGCGCGAGGTCGGCACGTCCATGCGGATCGGTTTCGTCGTGCTCGATGCCAAGGGGATCACCGGTGCCGACAATCCGCTGACCAAGCTCAAGGTCCGGCGCGGAATCAATCATGCGATCAACCGGACCTCGATCGTGGACAACATCGTCCGCGGCGGAGCGCAGGTCGTGGATGCGTCTTGTCACCCGGTGCAATTCGGCTGCGATACCGATGTGCGCCACTACGATTTCGACCCGGATCGGGCACGCGAACTGTTTGCCGAGGCCGGCTACCCGAACGGGTTTCCCATGCAGCTATGGGCCTATCGCAACCCCTACGTGGCAGAAGCCATGGCCCAGGACCTGCGCAACGTCGGCGTCGATGTGGATCTGCGCTATGTCAAGCTGCCGGTACTCAACAAGGCGCGATCCGGCGGACGGATCCAGTCGTATTTCGGCACTTGGGGGGCCGGCGGTACGCCCGATGTCGATGCCACCCTCAGCGTGCTGTGGAATGCCGATACCGACCGCAATTTCAGCGGCGATGCCGAGGTATCCGCGAAAGTCGCCGAGGCGTCCCAGACCCGCGACAAGGCTCTGCGAAAGAGACTCTACAGCCAGGTGCTCAAGCGCATCGCCGACCAGGCCTACTACGTGCCGCTATACGCCTTCCCACAGAACTATGTGCTCTCCAAGCGGCTCGTCTTCCCGGCACCCAAGGACGGCATGCCGCGGTTGTACCGGGCGCACTGGGCGCAGTCGTCGGAGCCGGCCGACGGCGCCGTCACGGAGTAGACCATGCTGCGCTATGCGATGAAACGTTTCGTACTGGCGATTGCGGTGGCGTTCACCGTGTCGGTCGGCGCGTTCCTGGCCCTGCACCTGGCCACCGATCCAGCCCGTGCGATCGCCGGCGAGGACGCCGAGCCCCAGGTGGTCGAACAGATCCGGCTCGAGTATGGCCTGGACCGACCGCTACTGACCCAGTACGGCGACTGGATAACCGGGCTGGCCCAGGGCGATCTCGGCGAAAGCTACTACTGGCACCAGTCGGTGGCCCATCTGATCGTCGAAGCGGCGCCGACCACGCTGCGCCTGGCGGGCTTTGCGCTGTTGATCACGATCGTCGTCGCGATTCCGCTGGGGGCGCTGGCTGCGATCAATGCCAATACCTGGATCGACCGAACCGCGCTGTCGGTCGCGGTCTCGGCCCAGGCCATTCCCAGCTTCTGGCTCGGCCTGGTGATGATCGTGCTGTTCGCCGTCGAACTGCGCTGGTTCCCGGTCTCGGGCGGCGGCAGCTGGGCACACTTCGTGTTGCCGGCGTTCGTGCTGGGCATGCGCTCGGTCCCTGCGGTCATGCGTCTGACGCGTGCCGGACTGATCGAAGTCTATGAATCGGACTATATCCGCACCGCCCGTGCCAAGGGCTTCCGGGGCCGCAAGCTGCTCACGGCCCAGGCGCTGCGCAACGCGTTGCTGCCGGTGGTGAGCGTGCTGGCTGTCCAGCTCGGCCACAAACTCGGCGGCTCGATCATCATCGAATCGGTGTTCGCCATGCGCGGGCTCGGCCGGCTTGCGCTGGACTCGATCCTGGGCGGGGATATTCCCACCGTGCAGATGCTCGTTTTCCTGTTCGCGCTGACCTTCGTGTTTCTGACGTTCCTGTCGGACCTGATCAACGCGTGGATCGATCCGCGCCTGCGGCTGAGGTAGGCCCATGAGTACGACACCCGAGGCATTGACCGAACGCCAGTCCACGCACGACGTCTCCGCCGACGAGGCGCTGGCGCCGCTGACCCCGCGCCAGCTGCTACGCCGGCGGGCCCTGTCGCACTGGGGATTGATGATCGGGGCCGGCCTGATTTTGTGTCTGGTGCTGGCGGCGGTCTTCGGCCCCATGCTCGTGCCCCACGACGCGTATGCCCAGGATCTGGCCGGGCGGCTGGCGCCGCCGGTATGGGCCGGTGGCAGCTGGACGCATCCGTTGGGCACCGATCATGTCGGCCGCGACTATCTGGCCCGGCTGCTGGTCGGTGCGCGTATCTCGCTTACGGTGGGCTTCTTCGCGGCCATCGTCGGCAGCGTCATCGGCGTCGGGCTGGGCATCTGTGCCGGCTATTTCGGCGGCCGGGTCGATCAGGTGGTGTCCTATCTGCTGACCTGTCAGCTGGCTCTGCCACAGATCCTGCTGGCCATGGCGCTGGTGTTCCTGATCGGCCCATCGATGATCGTGGTCATCGGCGTGATCGGGGTTCTGCACTGGAGCTACTACCTGGTCGTGTCGCGTTCGGCGGCCATGCGTATCCGTGAACTGGATTACGTGGCCTCGGCACGGGCGATCGGCAGCTCCACCTCTTCGATCCTGTGGCACGAAGTACTGCCGAACCTTCGCAGCCAGGTGATCGTGATCTTCACCATCGAGATGGGCACGGCGATTCTGTCCGAGGCGGCCCTGTCGTTTCTCGGGGTGGGCATCCAGTCGCCCACGCCGTCCTGGGGGCTGATGATCGCTGAAGGCCGTCAGTCCATGTTCTTCGATCCGTGGCTGACCATCCTGCCGGGGATCGGTCTGTTCGTGCTGGTCATGGGTGTGAACCTGTTCGGCGACGGATTGCGCGACGTCCTGTCGCCGGAGGGCAAGAACTAGATGTCTGATCTGACCCCTTTGTTGTCCGTCGATCGCCTGTCGGTCGAACTGTCGCTGCCCCAGGGCGGGGTGGTGCGGCCGGTACGCGATGTGAGTTTCGAACTGGCCCGCGGCCAGGCGCTGGGCATCGTCGGCGAGTCCGGCTCCGGCAAGTCGATGGCCATGCTTGCCCTGATGGGCCTGTTGCCGCACAACGCCCAGCGCAGCGCGACCCGGCTGACCCTGGGCGAGACCGATCTGCTGGCATTGCCCGATGCACAGTTCGCGCGTCAGGTTGCCGGCAAGCGTATCGGCATGATCTTTCAGGAGCCGATGACCTCGTTGAATCCGGTCTATTCGATCGGACGACAGCTGACCGAAACCATGACCCTGCACGGGCAGGCCACGGCCCGGGTCGCACGGGGCCGCGCCCTGGAATTGCTGGAGCGAGTGGGCGTGCCCGAACCCGAGCTGCGGCTGCGCCAGTACCCGCACCAGCTCTCCGGCGGGCTGCGCCAGCGGGTGATGATCGCCATGGCGCTGATGAATTCGCCCGAGCTGATCATCGCCGACGAACCGACCACTGCGCTGGATGTGACCATCAAGGCACAGATACTCGACCTGCTCGCCGAGCTGCGTAAAGAGCTCGGTACGGCGATGATTCTGGTCAGCCACGATATCGCCGCGGTATCGCGCGCGGTCGACCGCGTGGGGGTGATGTATGCGGGGACGTTCGTCGAGCAGGGCCCGCTCGACGCCGTGCTGGGCGCACCGCTGCACCCCTATACGCAAGGGCTGTTGCGCTGCGCACCGCGAGCGCTCGCTCCCAGAGGCGGCGGCCGGCTCGGTTCCATCGCCGGCAGCGTGCCCCGGCCGTTCGCACGGCTTTCTCGCTGTGGCTTTGTCGATCGCTGCCCGCTGGCACACGACGCCTGTCGCGACGGCGAGCCGGGCATGAGCGCGGCCGACGACCAGCGTTATCGCTGTGTGCTCGGCGCCGATCGGCTGCGCGACTTCGATTGGGCGGACACCACGGCCGCTGCTGCGTCAGACGGGTCGGCCGAGGATGCCTCGAGGCATCCGGCCGCCAACGACATGCCGGTGCTGTCGCTGGAATCGGTCAGCTGTGAATTCATCACGCGTCGCGGCGTGTTCGGCCGGGCGCATCGCTTGCGCGCGGTCGACGATGCCACTCTGGGTTTGCATCGCGGCGAGATTCTCGCGGTGGTCGGCGAGTCGGGCTCCGGCAAGACGACCATGGCGCGCATGCTGCTCGGACTGCAGAACCCGACGGATGGCATCGTGCGCTTCGAGGGTCGACCACTGGCCGATACCGGCGCCCGCGAACGCGCCCGCCGTATCCAGCCGGTGTTCCAGGATCCGTATTCGTCACTCAATCCGTTGCGCACGGTGGCCGATGCCATTGGCCGGCCGCTGGTGGTACACGGCATCGGCGACGCACGCACACGACGCGAACGCGTGCGTGAGGTGATGGATCTGGTGGGACTCGATGCGCGTTTTCACGACAGCTATCCGGGCCAGATGTCCGGCGGGCAGCGCCAGCGCGTGGCCGTGGCGCGCGCGTTGGCACTGGAGCCGGAGGTGCTGGTATGCGACGAGCCGACCTCGGCGCTGGATATCTCCGTACAGGCACAGATTCTCAATCTGCTGCTGGACCTGCAGGCACGGCTGAACCTGACCTATTTCATCATCACCCACGACCTGGCTGTGGTGCGTTACATGGCCAGTCGCGTGGCGGTGATGCAGCGCGGGCGCATCGTCGAGCGCGGGCCGACCGAGCGTGTCTACACCGCGCCGGAGCATGCCTATACGCGCGAGCTGCTCGCCTCCATGACGGATGCGCCGGGCGACCGTTCGGCCGCTGGCGCGGCGCCGGCATGAATCCTTCGAAAGCAGAGTACTTATATCCATGATCGATCCGTCAAGTGCCGAGGCCGTGCGAGGCTTGTTCAGCACGACTGCCCGCCACCAGTCCTGGCTAGATGTCGAGGCCGCGCTGGCGCTGGCCGAGGCCGAGCTGAACATGATTCCGGCTGCCGCGGCACAGGAGATCGCCCGACACGCCCGGCTCGAAGCCATCGACTGCCAGGCATTCAGTGATCTGGCCGCGCGCAATCGTGCGCCGGTGCTCGCGCTGGTCGAGACGCTGGCGGCCGCCTGTTCTGCCGAGGCCGGCGCCTATGTGCACTGGGGTGGCACGACTCAGAACATCATCCAGACCGCGCGCATCGTGCAGATGAAAAAAGCACATGGCGCGCTGCTTGGCCGGCTGGGCTCGGTGTTCGACAAGCTGGCGACCATGGCCGATACCAGTGCTCAGATGATCGTGGCCGGCCGCTCGAACCGCCGCCAGGGGTTGCCCATCACCTTCGGTTTCAAGGTGGCGGCCTGGATCGACGAGCTGCTGCGCCACGAGCAGCGCCTGACCGGAGCCGAACCGCGGGTGTTCATGTCGCAGTTCGGCGGTGCGCTCGGCGCCATGCATGCGTTCGGCGAAAAGGGCCCGGCGTTGAACACGGCAGTCTCCGCACGGCTCGGCCTGTACCCCGCCGCGGTGCCGGTGCGTTCGGCACTGGATCATATCGCCGAGTACATGCAGCTGCTCGCGCTGCTGGGCAGCACCTGCGCCAAGATCGCCGGCGAGTTCTATACGCTGATGACCGATGAAATCGGCGAGGTGATCGAGGAACTCGAAGGCGCGGTGGGCAGTAGCACTATGCCCCAGAAGGTCAACTCCAAGATCGCGGTCAAGGTGATCGCCCACGCCACCCGTCTGCGGGGTTATGCCACCAGTACGCTGGACGCCATGCAGCCGTCCCACGAAGGCGATGCGGCTTCGAACATGGTCATGTACAGCGCGATCGACGAGGCGGTGCCACTGTCTTACGAACTGTTGTGTCTGTTCGACGAACTGCTGGCCAGTATCCGTCTCATACCCGAGCACATGCGTCGCAACCTCGAGGCCTCGGACGGACTGATCGTTGCGGAAAAGGCGATGATGCTGCTGGCCACGCACGTCGGGCGCTCGCAGGCACATCACATGGTTCAGGACAGCGTGGCCGACGCACGCGCCCGCGGCGGCGGCCTGGCAGACGCGCTGGCCGCCCATCGGGATCTGCCTGAGGCGATCGATTCCGGCCGACTGATCGCCGAACTGCGCCCGGAAGCCTACACCGGCCAGAGCGTGCCCATGGCGCGCGCAGCGATCGGCCGGGCGCGTGCAGCGGCCGAGCGGTTGCGGTCGGGCTGAGATCTGACGGCTCCGCGCTCGCCGCCAGACTGTGGCATCGTGGGCGGCTTAGCCGTTCACCCTGCGAGCATACGCCATGGGCCATTCAACCGAGTTCGTGCCGCTGCATGTCGCAGTGCTCACCGTTTCGGATACCCGCGACGAGGCCACCGATAAATCCGGTCGTTTGCTGGCCGATCGTGTCGAATCCGCCGGCCATGTGCTGCATGCGAAGACGATCTGCCGCGACGATGTCTACGAACTGCGTGCGCGCGTGTCGCGCTGGATTGCCGACGACCGGCCGGACGTGGTGATCACCACCGGCGGTACCGGTCTGACCGGGCGCGATGTCACCCCGCAGGCGCTAGAGATTCTCTTCGATCGGCGGATCGACGGGTTCGGCGAGATGTTCCGGGTGCTGTCCTACGACACGATCGGCACTTCGACGTTGCAGTCACGTGCGATTGCCGGTGTGGCCAAGGCCACGTTCATCTTCTGTCTGCCGGGCTCGTCCGGTGCCTGTGCCGATGGCTGGGACAAACTGATCGCCGCCCAGATCGATGCCCGGACCCAGCCCTGCAATCTGCACGAGCTGCTGCCGAGACTGACCGAACGTTGAGACCCCGTGCCGTCGGCGCGTGCGGCCGGCGGCACGAGTCCATAGCGAACTTCAGCTGCGTGCGCGGCGGCGCATGCCCCAGCCGATGAACACCAGCGCGATGGCGAACAGCGCCAGCGGGGCCGGTTCGGCCACGTCGGTCGGCGGATCGATGCTCGGCGGCACGCGCAGATCGGTATCGAGCTGGCCCCAGATCAGGCCACTCAGCCAGGGATTGCAGAAATCCTTGACCAGAGCGATGAAGCCAGTCTGGCTGCTGGTGAGACCGACCGTGCAGTTCTCGCAGTTCGGCATGCTCACGAACAGTGAGCCCAGCTCGAACGAACTCAGCGCACTGCCATCGTCGGCGATGCGCCCGCTGAACAGGCTGGTGGACAGTGCGGACTGGGTGAAATCGACCGAGCCGATCGACAATCCCCAGCCCAGCAGATCGCTGTTATCGAAGCGGGCGCCGGGCTGAGCGGCCGCGTCGTCGATCTCCAGATAGCCGGTCAATGCATCGCCGGCATGGAACGGTGCCGGCATCGAGCCGAACAGTGTGCTGCCGCCCTTGATCGAGCCCGAGAAATCGATGAACGCGGCCTGGGCTGTCAGCGGTGCGATGGCCAGCAACACGATCACTACGGTGGTGCGGCGAGCCAGTCGTTTGAAATTGAACGTCTTCTTCATGATTGGAATGTGCCTGAAAGTAGTCCCCGATCCATCGGAAAGCATGGAACATGCCAATCGTTTTAAGTCTTTAACGTCAATGCGTTGAGAATTTCATACGTCGCGGGTGACCTGATTTGTCAGGAAAATCGACACCGGAGCCGCGATGACGCGCGACAAACGCGTGCCGCTGTAAGCACCACCGACGTCTGCCCGCCGACACAAGCGTCCTAATGGCCGGTGTGCGCGGCCGCCAGAACGATCGGCTGTTCGGTGTCGGCGGTGGACGGCGTGAAGCGCATGCCGAAGCCTTCGACGGTATCGCGGGCCTCGCGTTCGATCCAGTCGCACACCAGCGCGACATGGCTGTCGGCCAGGCGCTTGTGCGTGGTACTCATCCAGATGTCGGCCGCCCGTCGCAGCGCGGTGTCGAACGGCATGACCAACCGCCCGCTGGCCAGTTCGTTTTCGATCAGCAGCCTCTGTGCGATGGCCACGCCCAGCCCCTGGGAGGCTGCCTGATTGGCCAGTCCCGATTCCCGGAAGGTGATCTCCTGACGTGGAGACAGCGACTCCGCGCCGGCGACTTTCAGCCAGTTCGGCCAGTCCAGGCGCCGATACCGCGATCGCAGCAGCGTGTGGTGGACCAGGTTGTCTATCGGGGGCAGCGGATGACGTGAGCTGCGCGCCAGCGTCGGGCTGCAGGCCGGCACGACGATATCCGGCAGGATGGCGCGGCTGAAATGATCGTCGCGCGGTTCGTTGCCGTATTTGATCGTGATGTCGGCATGGGCGTCTTCGAACTCCTGCGGCTTGGCCGCCGACATCAGGTTGAGATCGATCTCGGGATGGGCGTCGCGAAAACGGCCGAGCCTCGGGATCAGCCAGTGCATCAGAAAGCCCTGATAAGTGCACAGGCTCACCACGGTCGCACCGTTGCGCGGAATCAGGCGCGCGCCTTCGTCGAGCATGTCCAGAGCGGCGGTGATCGAGGGCAGCAGGGCAGCGCCGTCGTGGGTCAACTCGATGACGTTGGCGTGCCGGATGAACAACGGTTTTCCGAAATACTCCTCCAGGACAAGCACTTGACGGCTCACTGCGGCCGGCGTGACGTGCAGCTCTGCTGCCGCTCGCGCGAAACTGCCACAGCGCGCCGCGGCTTCGAAATTACGCAACGGGTTCAGGGGCGGCAGGCGTCGTCTGGGCATGAACGCAGCATAACAAAAAGTTTGTCTAGGCTTATTTATTGCCGCTTTCAGGCGCTTCGACGCGATGGTTATAGTCGATCGGCAGGCCACACCAACGACGAACATAACGCTCGGGTGGCTGCAGCTTGGGCCGGTCCCCGGTTCGAGAGGCATGAGGAGAGGTTCTAAAGATGCATTCGTTTCGATTCGATCCGGTCGAGTTGCCGGCATCGGCTCTATCCTTTCGCGACGACGCACGTGCGTTTCTGGCCGACGAGATCGCCCAGGATCGGTTCACGCCACATCGCAATTCCTGGAATACGTTCGACCCGGACTTCAGCCGTCGTTCGGGCGCGGCCGGTTTCATCGGCATGCATTGGCCCAAACGCTATGGCGGCCGCGAGGCCAGTGCTCTCGATCGTTTCGTGGTGATCGAGGAGATGCTCGCCGCGGGTGCGCCGCTGGGCGCCCACTGGGTCGCCGACCGCCAGAGCGGCAACAACATTCTGGCCAACGGATCGCAGGCCGCCCGCGACGATATCCTGCCGCGTATCGCTGCCGGCGAGTGCTATTTCGCGATCGGCATGAGCGAGCCGAACTCCGGCTCCGACCTGGCCTCGGTCGGCATGCGCGCCACGCGCGGCGACGGCGGCTGGATCCTCAACGGCACCAAGATCTGGACCAGCAGCGCCCACCGCGCCCATTACCTGATTGCCCTGGCCCGCAGCGCGCCGCTGGGCGACGACCGACACGCTGGCCTGACCCAGTTCATCGTCGATCTGGGCGAAGGCAAGGGTGTAACCACGCGCCCGATCTACAACCTCTACGGCGGCCATGATTTCAACGAAGTGTTCTTCGACGATGTGTTCGTGGCCGACGACATGCTCATCGGCGACGAAGGCGGCGGTTGGCAGATGGTCACCGGTGAACTGGCCTTCGAACGAAGCGGTCCGGACCGGATTCTGAGCACGTTCCAGCTGCTGCGCCAGTTGATCGAGAAGATCGCGCAGCACGCCGACGAGCGTCGCCAGATTGCGGTGGGCCGGCTGATCTCGCATCTCGTGTCGCTGCGCCAGATGTCGCTGTCGGTCGCCGGAATGCTCGAGAAAGGCGAATCGCCCGAGCTCGAGGCGGCCGCGGTCAAGGATGTCGGCACCGCCTTTGAGCAGGAGATTCCCGAGATCGCCCGTCTGTTGGTCGATATCGAGCCGTCGGCCGACAGCAACGACCCGTATATCGAATCGCTGGCGCTTGGTGTGTTATCGGCGCCTAGTTTTTCCATTCGCGGCGGAACGCGCGAGATCCTGCGAGGCATTATCGCGAAAGGGCTGGGGCTACGATGAACGACGATATTCGCGACATGGTGCTCGATACGGCCGCCCGGCTGTTCTCCGATCGGGTCGACCGTGATCTATGGCAGGCCAGCGAAGCCGGCGGCTTTTCCGAGGATGCATGGTCGGCGGTCACCGATATGGGGCTGGCCAGCATGCTGCTGTCCGAAGCACAGGGCGGCACCGGGCTCGATGCGGCTGACGGGCTGGCCCTGGCCGAGCTTGCCGGCTATCACGCCCTGCCGCTGCCGCTGGCGGAGTCGTTCGTGGGGCTGATGTTGTTGGCAGGCGCCCGCGATCTCGAAGGCGATGAAGTCGTTGCGCTGGCCGGCGCACATAATCTCGACGACGTGACGCTGGACCGGCGCAACGACGGCTGGGTTTGCCGCGGACGGCTGCACCGCGTCGCCTGGGGGCGGCACGCGCGTTACGTGCTGCTCGATCTGCCGGGCGACGACGGCATGACCCGACGGGTCACCATTGCCGCGGACCGGGTGTCCTGGCAGCAGGGCACCAGCCTGGCCGGCGAGGCGCGCGACAGCGCCGAACTGGATGCGCTGGCGATCCTGGACGACGATGTCCGCCAACTCCCTGCATCCCACCTTGGAATCACGGAATGGGGCGCGCTGATACGTTCGTTGCAGATGGCGGGTGCCATGCGGCGCGCGCTCGAGCTGTCCGTCGAGCATGCCAACGAACGCAAACAGTTCGGTCGGCCGATCGCCAAGTTCCAGGCGATCCAGCAGCAGCTCGCCGCGATGGCCGGACAGGTAGCGACCGCCGGCGCGGCGGCCGCTGCCGCCAGTCGTGCGGTCGACGGCGACAATGCCGCCTTCATGATCTCGGTGGCCAAGGCGAGGGTTAGCGAAGCGGCCTGTGCAACGACGGCCATCGCCCATCAGGTGCATGCCGCCATGGGCTTCACGCGCGAACACACGCTGCACTACTACACCCGTCGTCTGTGGTCCTGGCGCGACGAATTCGGCGCCGAACCCTATTGGCAGAAGCAGGTGGGCGAGCGTGCCTGCGAGGCCGGCCGTGATGGTCTGTGGCCGTTTCTGAGCGCGCTCTGATTTCATGAATACGTGCGTGCGGTTGTCGTCATCAGCCCTGTCGGCTGCGACGTCTGCCGTGGCGATCGATCGCCATTTCGAACGGAGCCCGCGATGACGACCATGCTTGCCAAGGACACGTTCGCCGGACGGGTCGCCCTGGTGACCGGCGGCGGCAGCGGTATCGGCTATGAGATCGCCCGTACGCTCGGACGGCTGGGTGCCAGTGTCGTCATCGGCAGCCGGCGTCGGGACGTCATCGAGCAGGCCGCGGATGAGCTGCGCGCCGACGGCTCCGAGGCGCTGGCCGTGCCGCTTGACGTACGCGAACCCGACCAGGTCGAGGCCTTCATGAACGCCGCCGAGACGGAGTACGGACGGCTCGACATGCTCGTCAATGCCGCGGCCGGCAACTTCCGGGTCAAGGCCGAGGACATGTCGGTCAATGCCTGGCGCGCGGTCGTCTCGATCGTGCTCGATGGCACATGGTTCTGCACACAGGCGGCCGGACGCCGGATGATTGCCGCCGGCGGCGGTTCGATTCTCAACGTCGGCACGGTGGGGGCGTTTCATGGCGGGCCGCTGGCGGTCCACTCGGCCAGCGCCAAGGCCGGCGTGCTGGCGATGACCCGGACGCTGGCCGTCGAGTGGGGCGCCCATAACGTGCGCGTGAACGTGGTCACGCCCGGTTCGACCAACGATACCGGGGCCGTGACTCAGCTGTTTCCGACGGACGCCGATCGCAAGCGCATCCTGCGCAACGTGCCGCGTGGACGGTTCGCCGAACGGATCGAGATCGCCAACGCCGCCGCATATCTGCTCAGCGACTATGCCGATTTCATTACTGGCGAGAATCTGGTGATCGACGGGGGCCGCTGGCTCGGGCGCGGGCATCTGGAGAATTGAGCGTCCGTGGCGGCCGATAGCGCAGCCGTATGCGTGATTTTTCGCAGAACATCCAAGGATCGAGGTTTTCTATGCATCAGGCCGGGCGAGACAGTGGCATCGACAGCAGACGCCGTGCGACACAGGCGCCACGCAACGACGACGCCCAAGCAAACGAGCGTGACCTGATGGCCGCTGACGCGCCGCGACGCCCCCTCGAGCGCATGTTCAGACCGCGTGCGGTGGCACTGGTCGGGGCGTCCGGGCGTGCCGACAGCGCCATGGCACGGCCGCTTCGCTATCTGCAGGAACACGGATTCACGGGTGAGATCTATCCGGTCAATCCAAACTACGACGAGCTGGGCGGACGGCGCTGCTACCCGACGTTGACCAGCGTGCCCACGCCGGTCGACCTGGTGCTGGTGATGGTGCCGGCAGCGCATGCTGCACAGACCGTCCGCGATGCGGGCGCGGTCGGCGCCGTGGCCGCGATCGTGTTCGCCTCCGGTTTTGCCGAGGTCGGCGCCGAAGGCGCGACGCATCAGGCCGAACTGGTCAAGGCCGGCCGTGAGGCCGGCGTACGCGTGCTCGGCCCGAACTGCCAGGGCGTGCTGTACACCCCGATCGGGTTGTCGGCGACTTTCACCGCAGCAGCTGACCGGCCATTGAATTTCCACGGCAGCGGCGGCGCCTATGTCGGCCAGAGCGGCGCGGTCGGCGGCTCGATTCTCGACCTGTCGATGGAGATGGGCCTGGGGCTGACGGCCTGGGTGAGCACCGGCAACCAGGCCGATCTGAACCTGTACGAGATCGCCGAAGAGCTGCTGGAAGAGCCTGACGTCCGCTTTCTGATGCTCTATGTCGAGGCTGTGGCCGACGGCCAGACCTACGCCCGCCTGGCCCGCAAGGCCCGGTCGCTGTCCAAGCCGATCGTATTACTGCAGTGCGGGCGCTCCGAGGCGGGCCGACGGGCTGCCGCCTCGCACACCGGCGCCATGCTCAGCGAAAACATCGCCTTTACGCTGGTATCCCGCCAGTACGGGGTCAATCTTGTCAACGATATCAGCGAGCTGTTGTCGGTGGCCGCCGTGCTCGCTGCCATGCCCAGGGCCTCGGGCCGTCGCATGGGCGTGGTCACCAGTTCCGGCGGTGCCGGCAGTCTGGCCGCCGACCAGGGCGAGAAATACGACATAGGCTTGCCGGAACTCGATGCTGCGACACAGACCGCGCTGGCGCCGATGATCCCTGCCTTCGGGGCGCTGGCCAACCCCGTGGACGTCACCGCCCAGCTGTTCAATCAGGGCGCCGATGCGTTCGGCCGTGTCTGCCAGCTGGTGGCTGATGACCCCAATATCGATGTGGTCGCGGTACTGCTGACCATGGTCACCGGCCGTGCCGCCGCGGAACTCGCCCGTGACATCGTGCATACCGCGCAATCGCTGTCCAAGCCGCTGCTCGTGGCCTGGATGGCCGGCCACGAGCTGACCGCCGAGGCGCGCGAGATCCTCAAGGCCGCCGGGATGCCGGTGTTCCATTCGGTCGGTGAGCTGACACGCACGGCAAGCCTGATCATGCCCGCGATGACCCCGCAGTCGATGCCGGAATCGTTGAAGCCGGCCGCCGAGATCACTGCGGCACAGATCGAGTCCTGGCTGGCCGCCAACGACGACACCGGCATGGCGCTGCTCGATACGATCGGTATTTCACGGCCCCGGTCGTGCGTGGTGCACGACGCTGCCCAGGCCGCAGACGCCGTCGCCGGCCTGCGCGGGGGCGCGGCGATGAAGCTGCAGGCACATACCCTGGCGCACAAGTCGGACGTGGGCGGCGTACGTCTGGACGTGGATGCCAATGACGCCGCGCGCGTCTACGACGAACTCGTCGCGAGTGCGAAGACCCACGGCGTGACCGACGTGGACGGCGTGCTGGTCCAGCCGATGGTCCCGTCGGGTGTGGAGTTGATTCTGGCGACCACCGCCGGGCGCGACGGCTATCCGCCGGTGGTGACCGTCGGCCTGGGCGGGGTGACCACCGAGATCTACCGCGACGTTGCCTCGGGTCTGGCGCCGCTGTCGCCGGGCGAGGCCTACGACATGTTACGCAGCCTGCGCGCCTGGCCACTGTTGGCCGGTTTTCGCGGCGCGGCGGCCTGCGACGTGGCCGCCGTGGTCGATGCCATGGTGCGGCTGAGTCAGGCCGCGGCGCTGGCCGGCGCGCGTCTGGGCGAATTCGAGATCAATCCGATCATCGTCGCGGCCGAGGGCCGGGGGGCGATGGCGGTCGATGTACTGATGCGAATCGATGGTCAGGCCTAGCGAGAACGGCTTGGCGGTCGAGCAGGCCCGATCGGGCCAACCCTGTCGAAGACAAGTCTGAGTAAGGAGAACGGTTGATGGGACAGATACTGATGGAACGCCGCGAAGGCGTTGCGTTGATCACGATCGATTCGGTCGAGGTCAAGAACGGGCTTACCCCGGAGATGGGGCGCCAGCTCGCCGATTTCTGCGACGAGATCGATGCCGATGAGTCGCTGGGCGCGGCGGTGATCCAGGGCGCCGGGGGTACCTTCTGCTCCGGCGCGGATCGGCGGCGCTGGCAGCCCGGCGCAGACCAGGCTGAGGACAAGACCTACCGCGAAACCGGCCTGATCTACGGCGCGTTCATGCGAGTGGGCTCGCTCAAGGTGCCTACCATTGCCGCAGTTCGCGGGGCCGCGGTCGGGGCGGGCATCAATCTGATGCTGGCCACCGACCTGCGCATCGTCGCCGACAACGCCCGTATTCTGTCGGGCTTTCTGCGTATCGGCCTGCACCCCGGGGGCGGGTTCTTCACGATCGCCGGGCGTACCGCCGGCCGTGAGGCGACATCGGCCATGGGGCTGTTCAGCGAAGAGCTCGACGGCAAACGTGCCGAAGCCGTCGGCATGGCCTGGCGATCATTGCCGGACGACCAGGTCGAGGATTTCGCCATGGAACTGGCACGCCGGCCGGCCAAGGATCCGGCCCTGGCCCGGGAAGCCACGCGCTCGTTCCGTACCGAACTCGGCCCGCCCGGCATCGGCTGGGAGAACGCGCTGCAATTCGAACGTGCCACACAGATGTGGTCCCAACGCAGACGAAATGAATCATGATCGATAACTAGATCGCCCGAGGGCGTCTTCCGAAACATAGACCGGCATCAGATCGGCATTCGGAAGTGCGCTCCGGCAGCGGTCGACAACGAATGAGCTCGGCAACTAGGTTTGAGGAGGCCTTATGACGACAATCATCAGAAAGTCGGGTTGGATGTGTGCGAGTGCGGCCGCTGTGCTGCTTTTGGCCAGTATCCAGGGTTGTGGCAACGGTAACGACAACGGCGGTGACAAGGTTCAGGTCGCCAACGGGGGCGGGAGTGCGGCCGGCTCCGAGGCGGCGGCCTCGAGCGCTGGTCAGGGCAAGCCGACCGAGGTGAACGATCCGCGTTGTCCCGAGCTCACCGACGGTATCGATCAGTCGAAGACCTTCACCTGGATGTACAGCGTCGGCAACACCAGCTTCGATCCGGACAAGATCAATACCAACAACAGCCAGATGTATCTGTTCCCGATCTACGACAGCCTTGTGTATGTCGACGACTCGGGCAAGCCGCAGCCGATGCTGGCCACCTCCTGGAAGCTCACCGACGAGGGCAAGACGCTCGAATTCAAGCTGCGCGAGAACTGGACCTACCACGACGGCACGCCGTTCGATGCGGCGTCGGTCAAGGCCAATATCGAGCGCTCCAAGACGCTGCCCGGTTCGTTCAACGCCAACTCGCTGGAGTCGGTCCAGTCGGTCGAGGTGGTCGATGCCCATACGGTACGGCTGCATACCGACGGCGGTGCCGGCGCGCTGGTCGGCGTACTGGGCGGCTCGGCGGGCATGATGATGAGCCCGGCTGCCTTCGACAAGTCCGGAGAGGATATCAAGCCGACCGGCGGTTCCGGGCCGTACCGGATGACCAGTTATCAGCCGGGCAACAAGGTCGAATACACCGCGGTCGACAACTACTGGGATGACGACGCCCAGAACGTCGCCAAGATGGTGTTTCTGATCTCCGGTGACGACAACGCACGGCTCAACGCGGTGATCACCGGCGCGGCGGACTCGACGTTTTTGCGAGCGAGCATGTACGAGCCGGCCAAGCAGGCGGGGCTGGTGGTCTGTCAGCGCCCGAGCCTGTCGAGCTACAACGTCAAGCTCAACACCAAGCGCTCCGAGTTCGACGACAAACGCGTGCGGCAGGCGATCAGCTACGCGATCAACCGGGAATCGGTCAAGCAGGTCACCGACGGATTCTGCGAGCCGTCGCGCCAGCTGTTCCCGCCGTCCTATTTCGCCTCCAACCCCGAGATCGACAACGAAAAACTCTACGATCCGGACAAGGCCAAGCAGCTGCTCAAGGACGCCGGGCTGGCCGACGGTTTCTCGTTCGATCTGGAGGTGATCAATCTGTCGCTGTATCAGCAGATCGCCGAGATCATTCAGTACAACCTGGCCCAGGTCGGCATCAAGATGTCGATCACACCCAAGAGCATCGGGCTGCTGTCCGAGAACTTTTCGGTCAAGAAGTCGGCTGATGCCGTACTCGAAGAGCAGAAGGCGTCCTCGGATCCGAGCATTCTGACCTCCGAGTATTACCTGGCCGACGGCTTCAGTAATCCGGGCGGCTACACCACCGATGAGATCACGCGTCTCAACAGCGAGGCCATGAACAGTGCCGATGCCAACAAGCGGGCACCGATCTACGCCAAGCTGTTCAAGGCGGTCGCCGAAGAAGCGTATCCGAATATCACCTTGTGCCATCTGACCACGCCGTTCGTGATGAACAAGACCGTGGTAGGCCTGAATATCCATACCGACGGCGCACGCGAGTTCCGCGGCGTGGGTATCGATCCGGGCCGCAAGTAATCCGGGGCAGTGGCCGGCGTGGGCGAATGGCCCGCGTCGGCCGGCTCGACGCAGATTAATCGGACAAGGCGTGTTTCATGCTCAAGATTCTGATTTCCCGCATAGCCGCGGCCGTCCCGCTACTGGCGATCATCAGTTTTCTGATCTTCAGTCTGATCGTGCTCATTCCCGGCGATCCGGCCGTCAGCCTGGCCGGGCAGAATCCCACGCCGGCGCAGATTGCCGCCATTCGCGACACTCTGGGCTTGAACGAACCCTTTCTGGTGCGCTACTGGCACTGGGTGAGCGGGCTGCTGCAGGGCGACCTCGGCCATTCGCTGTTCAGCAGCCAGCCGGTCTGGGTCGATATCACCGCACGGTTGCCGACCACTGTATCGCTGGTCGGATTGTGCATGCTCATCGCGGTGGTGCTGGGTGTGGCCTTGGGTGCGGTCGCCGGGCTGCGCGCCGGTAGCTGGATGGATCGTGCGGCTACGGTGCTGGCCAGCATCGGCGTGGCCGTACCGTATTTCTGGGTCGGGATGCTGCTGATCATGACGTTGTCGGTCACCTATCCGCTGTTTCCCTCGGTCGGCTACGTGCCGCTGACCCAGGATCCGTGGCAGTGGTTTCGTCATCTGGCACTGCCTGCGTTCGCGCTGTCGCTCACGCCCTCGGCGATCATCGCCCGTCAGACTCGGGCGTCGCTGGTGACGGTCATGTCAGAGGACTACATCCGTACCGCGCGGGCCAAGGGGCTCAGCCCGGTCCGGATCGTGGTCAAGCACGCGCTCAAGAACGCTGCCCTGCCGGTGATCACGGTCTTCGGCATCGAGATGAGCCGGCTGCTGGGCAGTACGGTCGTCATCGAGCAGCTGTTCTCGTTGCCGGGGATCGGCAAGCTCGCCTACGACGCCGTGTTCAACCGCGACTTCCCGGTCGTCCAGGGCGTGGTGCTGGTCGCGGCGGGCATGGTGATCTTCATCAATATTCTCGTCGATGTCTCGTATGCTTATTTCAATCCGAGGGTCCGCTAGCCATGAACAACGGACAGACGGAATCGATCGCCGATACCGGCGCCTCGAGTGGCACGACGCCGGTGCCCAAATCGCGATCGCGTGAGACGACCCTGCGGCGATTCGTTCGCCGCTTTTGTGCCAACCGGATCGCGCTGGCCGCCCTGGTGGTGCTCGTGGCCCTGATCGGTGCCGCGATCGCAGCCCCCTGGCTGTCGCCCTACAGCCCGGATGCAATCGACGTGGTCAACCGGCTCTCGGGGCCCTCGGCAGCCCATTGGCTGGGCACCGACTCACTGGGCCGCGACACGTTCAGCCGTATCATCTATGCCGGCCGGGCATCGCTGTTCGCCGCGGGCTTCGCGGTCACGGTGGCGGTGATACTGGGCGTGCCGTCCGGGCTTATCGCCGGCTATTTCGGCGGCTGGGTCGACTGGCTGCTCGGACGTACAGCCGATGTGCTGATGACGTTTCCGGCGCTGATCCTGGCGGTGGCCATCATCGCCTCTACCGGTCCGGGCCTGGTCAAGGCCATGAGTGCGATCGGGCTGGTCTATGCCCCAAGGCTGTTCCGCGTCGTACGCAGTGCGGCGCTGTCGGTGCGCGCCGAGACCTATATCGAAGCGTCGGTGAGCATCGGCACGCCCGCCGCCACGATCATCTTCCGCCGCGTGCTGCCCAATATCCTGTCGCCGCTGCTGGTCCAGGTCTCGTTGCTGCTGGCGTCGGCCTTGCTGGCCGAAGCGGCGCTGAGCCTGCTCGGTCTGGGGGTGATTCCGCCGACGCCAAGCTGGGGGAACATGCTGGGCCGCGGCTTTCCCGAGATCCGCTCCACCCCCGGGCTGGTGTTCTGGCCGGGGCTGGCGATCGCCATCGCCACGCTGTCTTTCAATCTGCTCGGCGACGGTCTTCGCGACGCGTTGGGCCGTGAAATACGCAAGGGGGACTGATCATGTCGATTAAGACCGCAACCTGCCCGCGCGCTGGGCACGACAACGCGTCAGAGTCCGCCGATCCGCTGCTGAAGATCGATGGGCTGTCGGTCGACTTCGCCACCGGTCACGGCTGGGCGAACGTGGTCAACGACGTCAGCTTCGATATCGGGCAGCACGAGATCCTGGGTCTGGTAGGCGAGTCCGGCTCAGGCAAGACCGTCACCGGGCTGTCGATCCTGGGCCTGGTGCCGATGCCGCCCGGACGGCTCGCCGGCGGCCATGTCTGGTTCGAGGATCGCGATCTGCTGACCCTGTCGGAGCGCCAGCGGCGGGATATTCGTGGCAACGATATCTCCATGATCTTTCAGGAGCCGATGACCAGCCTCAATCCGGCGTTCACGATCGGCGACCAGATCAGCGAGACGGTACTGCGTCATCGCGGCGGCAGCCGGCGCGCGGCTCGACGGCGGGCGATCGAGGTGCTGGACCTGGTCGGCATTCCCAAAGCCGACAAGCGCATCGCCGATTATCCGCACGAATTTTCCGGGGGCATGCGTCAACGCGCGATGATCGCCATGGCATTGAGCTGCGAGCCCAAGCTGCTGCTGGCCGATGAGCCGACCACCGCGCTCGACGTCACGATCCAGGCACAGATTCTGGAGCTACTGGCCTCGATGCGCGACGAAATCGGCATGTCGATCCTCATGATCACCCACGATCTGGGCGTGGTCGCCGAAATCTGCGATCGGGTAGTGGTGATGTATGCCGGGCAGGTGGTCGAGCGCGCGCCGGCCATTCCGCTGTTCGAAACGCCTGGGATGCCCTACACCGAAGGGTTGCTGCGCTCGATGCCCCAGCTCGGGCCGGCCTCGGGACGACTGGCATCGATCCCGGGCAATACGCCCGAACCCTGGAATATGCCCGCGGGCTGTCGGTTCCACCCGCGCTGCCCCTATGGCCAGCCCGAATGCACCGATCGGCCCATCGAACTGCGCTCGACCGGGCCTGAGCAGGTCAGCCGCTGCATCCGCACCGCCGAACTTCAACTGCGGGGTATCACGTGAAACACGTCGAGCATGATTCGAACGAGGAACCGCAGGCGCCGCTGCTTTCGGTCGAGCGCCTGACAGTCACCTTCCGCAAACACTCGCTGTTTGGCGGCCCTCGCGTGGTGCGGGCCGTGAACGACGTCAGCCTGCAAATCGCGCCCGGCGAGACCCTGGGGCTGGTCGGCGAGTCCGGCTCCGGCAAATCCACGACCGGGCGCGCGATTCTCAAGCTGGTGCCGATCGATTCCGGAACCGTGCGTATGGAAGGCCACGATATCGCGCCGATCCGCGGTCGTGCCCTGCGTCGCGTGCGTGCACAGATGCAGATGGTCTTTCAGGATCCGTATTCGTCGCTCGACCCGTCCTCAACCATTGGCGCAAGCATCGCCGAGCCGTTGCGGGTGCACCGTTCGATGAGCCGGGCAGCGATACGCGAGCGCGTGGAGGAACTGCTGGATCTGGTCGGTCTGCGCGCAAGCCATGCCGATCGTTACCCTTACGAGTTCTCCGGTGGCCAGCGTCAACGTGTAGTGATCGCACGGGCGCTGGCGCTCGACCCACGGCTGATCGTCTGCGACGAGGCGGTGTCCGCGCTGGATGTCTCGACCCAGAACCAGGTGATCAACCTGTTGGCCGACATTCGCGAGAAGCGATCGCTGTCGTATCTGTTCATCGCCCACGATCTGGCGGTCGTGCGCCATATCTCGCATCGCGTGGCGGTGATGTATCTCGGCCATATCGTCGAGTCGGGGCCAACCCAGCGTCTGTATCGCGCGCCGGCCCATCCGTATACCCAGGCGCTGCTCTCGGCCATCCCGGTGCCCGACCCGCGCAAGCGCAATCAACCGCATCGCGTGATTCTCAAGGGGGGCATACCCGACCCGTCCAATCCGCCGCCGGGGTGCCCGTTCCATACCCGATGCCCGTATGTGATGGACGTCTGCCGTGAACGCATGCCGGAAATGACGCCGCTCGACGGTGGCGGCGAGGTGGCCTGTCACCTGCAGACCAGCGGGCCGATGCTGGCCGGGCGTGGGCTGGAGACGCTCGCCGGCGGCGATAAGCCGACGGCGTGCGAATCGACCCCTGCCGCGGTCGGCGACGCGCGCGCCCTGGCTTATTGATCGAATATCCGTTCACCGAGGCGAGCCATGTCCGGACCTTTTGCCGATATTACCGTGGTCGAATTCGGCCAGTTCGTGGTCGCACCGTTCTGTGCCCAGATGCTGGCCGATGCCGGTGCCCGCGTGATCAAGGTCGAGCCGCCGACCGGCGATTCCTATCGATCCCGCGAAGATCCGCTCGCCCCGGGTGAAACGCGTCAATTCATGATCAAGAACCGGGGCAAGCAGAGCATTGCGATCGATCTGGCACATCCCGATGCCCGACCGGTGATCCGAGGCCTGGTCGAGGCCGCAGACGTGGTGCTGGTCAACCTGAGTCCGTCGGCGGTGCAGCGGCGCGGGCTGGATTATGCGTCGCTGGCCGCGCTCAACCCGCGCCTGATCTACGGCGCGGTGACCGCCTACGGCCAGGTCGGCCCCGAAGCCGGCCTGCCGGGCATGGACGTGGTGGTTCAGGCCCGATCGGGGCTGATGAATTCGCTGGCGGCCGAAAAGGAAGGCCTGGCGTTCCATAGCGAGGTGCAGGCCGCCGACTACAGCGCTGCGCTGCTGCTGTTCGGCGGTATCTCGGCGGCGCTGTATGCCCGCGAACGCACCGGCGAAGGTCAGCGGGTCGACACCTCTCTGCTCGGGGGCGCGCTGGCGCTGCAGAACAACGCCCTGGCGCATGCCTACGGCGCCGACGACTGGCGCCGCGAGTTCGTCGAGCAGAGATTGCCGGCGCTGCGTCGCGATCGCGCGTCGCATACGCAGATCGAAGCCGTTCGTCACGGCATGCGCCCGGACCCGCCCACGCATACCGCGCACTATGGCGTGTTCCGAACGGCCGACGGCAGTGTCGCCCTCGGGGCCGGCAGTGCGCCGGCGCGTAAACGACTCGCCGAGGCCACCGGGCTGGACCCGGCGATCGCGGCCACCGATGCCACGCGCTTCGGCGCGGATCTCAAGACACTGATGCCGTCGCGTACCAGCGCAGAATGGGTCGATCTGCTGCGCGCCTGTGACGTACCCGTGGCCGAAGTCCGTCATGTCGACGAAATGTTCTTCGATCCGCATGTCGCCGCCGAAGGGCTGCTCGTGGATTACGAACATGAAACCGCGGGGCGGTATCGGGCACTGGGTGCACCGATCCGTATGAGTGGCACCCCCTTCGATGCCACACGCGCCTCGCCCGGGTTCGGCCAGCACACGGCCGCGATTCTCACCGAACTCGGCTTCGATGCCGACGCGGTGGCCGGTCTGTGCCGGAGCGGCGCCGTGGTGGCGGCCGAGCCGCCGTCGGACCGTCAATGACACCGGCCAGGCCATGTCTGGCGATACCCGCGCGCGGACACAGCCGCGCGGCGGCCCGGAATTTTCACAACGCACATCGGAGCATGTCATGGCCAGTACGCCCAATGGTTTGGCGGTCGAGATCGTCGATCGAATCGCCCACGTCACCCTGGATCGTCCCGAGCGACTCAATGCGCTGAGTACCGGGCTGATCGCCGAGCTGATCGAGGCGTTCGATCGCTTCAGCGCCGATGACGATGTCTGGGCAGTATTGCTGACCGGTCGCGGCGAACGGGCGTTCTCGGCCGGTATCGATCTCAAGGAGATGAACGAGGCCGACCAGTCGCAGCGGGCGCCGACGCTGCCGATGCGCGGCGTCCAGCGAAACGTCTTCGAAGTGATTCTGGAGTGCACCAAGCCGGTGGTGGCCGCGCTTAACGGTGTTGCGGTGGGCGGCGGATGCGAGGTCGCGCTGGCCTGCGATATCCGGTTCGCTGCCGATCATGTCCGTATCGGACTCCCGGAAGCCAAGCGCGGACTGGGCGCGAACTTCGGCTGCCAGCTGCTGCCACGGCTGATTCCGCGCGGAATCGCGTATGAGCTGCTCTATAGCGGCGAACTGATCAGCGCCGAGCAAGCTCAGCGTTGGGGGCTGGTCAACCGGGTGATGCCGGCCGACGTGCTGATGGAACAGGCGACGGATTTCTGTCGCCAGCTGGTCGCCAACGCGCCGCTGACGCTGCGCCGCTACAAGGCCATGATCGGCAAGGGCGCCGAGCTGCCGCTGGCCGCCGCGCTGCGCCTGCACGTGGGGCCCAACCCTTATCACAGCGAAGACCGGGCCGAAGGCGTGGCCGCCTTTCTGGAAAAACGGCCCCCCGTCTGGCAAGCCAGATGAACACCGCCTGCGACACGGCGATGGCCTCCGCGCTGCTGCGCCCCAGTGCGGGCGCGGTGGCGGTGGCCACACTGACCGTGTTGCCCCTGTTCATGGTCGGCGCGCTCGGGCTGCAGCTCAGCGAAGATATCGGCGTGTCGGTCAGTGCGTTGGGCATCGCCTCGGCGGCGTTCTTCGGCGCCGGCGCGCTGGCCTCGTCGCTGGCCGGCCGCGTGGCCGCGACCTGCGGCGTACGCACCACGATGCGCGCGGCCCTGGTGGCGGTGATCGTGGTGCTGCTCTATCTCGCGTTCGGCGTGCAGTCGCTGTTCGGCCTGGTGGTGATACTGGCGATCGGCGGCATCGCCAACGCCCTGGCGCAGCCGTCGGTGAATCTGTACCTGGCCGAACGCATATCGCGCAGCCGCCAGGGCACCGCCTACGGCATCAAGCAGTCGGCGATTCCGGTGGCCGGCATGCTGGCCGGTCTGACCGTGCCGGCGATCGGATTGACCATCGGCTGGCGCTGGGCCTTTGCTCTGTTCATCATTCCGCCGGCCGTGCTGTCGATCTATATGCCCAATGCGCGCGTGATCGTGGACACGGCACATAGTCGGGAAACCGCCACTCAGGCGTCCCGTTCCATGCTGGGCCTGATTGCTCTGGCCGCCGGACTGGGCATGGCTGCGGGCAGTTCGCTGGGGATCTTCATCGTGCCCGGGGCGGTGGCAGCCGGGTGGAGCCCCGGCCAGGCCGGTCTGGTATTCGCCGCGACCAGCGTGATCGGCGTGCTCGGACGGCTCGTGTGCGGTATTCAGGCCGATCGCCGCTGTGGCGGCCACCTGCGTGCTGTCGCCCTCATGGTGCTGGTCGGGTCGTTCGGTTTCGTCGCGCTGGTCTTGTCGAACCCGGTGTCGTTCGTGATCGGCGCATCGATCGCCTTCGGCTTCGGCTGGGGCTGGACCGGCCTGCTGATTCATGCGGTAGTGCGGCTGAGTCCGGCCGCACCCGCGGCATCCACCGGCCTGGTACAGATCGGCTCGTCGTCTGGGGCGGTCGTCGGCCCGCTGTTATTCGGCTACCTCGTCGAACATGGGTCGTATTCCGTGGCGTGGGCGACGGCAGGCGTCGAACTGTTGCTATCGAGCGGCCTGTTCATCGTTGCCGCGGCTCTGACCCGTCAATTACGCCCCATAACGCCCACGATCAACGGCCGGAGGCCCTAATGAGCAGCCACTACGACCAGGTGACCCGTTATTTTCATGCCTGTTCGCACGAGTCGGCCGAGGCGATCGCAGCCTGTTTCTGCCCGGAGGCGGTGGTCTACGACAACAACCATCGGCCGGTTCGCGGCGCCCAGGCAATCGGCGCGTTCTATGTGACGGTCCGTGACCGGTGGCAGGGCGCGAGCTGGCATGTGGACACATTCCTGGATGGGCCCGCCGCCGCGGCCAGCGAATGGACGATGCGCGCGCAGGTCAACGGCACGACAGCGATGGTGCGTGGCTCCGAGCACTATGAATTCGAAGGCGATCTCATTCGCCAGATCCGCCAGTACTGGCGTTTCGATCCCGATACCGTGGCCACCGGGCTGATCGATTACCCCTACGACGCCGACTCTCGGTTCACACGGGAGTAACCGGTATGGACGACCCAGGGGTGAGGGCGTCACGACAAGCCGAATGACGAACGCCGCGAGCGCGGCGCACAGAAAGCGAGCTGGAACGGTTCAGCAAGTGTTTTCGATCACAACAGGAGGAGTCAGCGATGTGGACCAAAAAGAAATCGCGTCTGGGGATATGGGCCGGTGTGTGCTTGTGTGTGGCGAGTGCGACAGCCGGCGCGGCGAGCTGGAACGCCTACAGCTATATCAATACCCCGGTCATGACCGCGGGCACGATGATGCAGCAGATCAGCCAACAGATCACCGAGGGCAGCGACGGCGCGCTGACTGTGCGCATGCATTTCGGCGGCTCGCTGCCGATTCAGGCTACGAACATCACGCAGTCGGTCAGCCAGGGCGGCACCATCAAACTGGCCGACGATGGTTTTCCCTACGGCAACGTCCCGATCGCCGGCATTCTGAACCTGCCGATGCTCCTCACCGATGAAAAGGAGTTCGAAACCGCTGTCGATGTCATGCGCGCTGCGCTGGACGCCGCGTTCGACCAGCGGGGGATCAAGATCCTGGCCATCTACCATTACCCCCAACAGGTGGCCTGGTCGAGCAAGAAGTTGACGTCGTTCGCCGATCTCAAGGGCGCCAAGATGCGGGTGACATCACCCCAGCAGGCGGCTTTCGTTCAGGCTTTCGGCGGCACGCCGGTGACCATCGGTACGCCGGAAGTCGCCCCGGCGCTCCAGCGCGGCGTGGTTGACGGTGTATTCACGGCCAGTTCCGGTGGTGCGCGTACTTGGCAAGACCTGCTCGACTATACCTATCGGCTCGGCCCCAACTATTTCGCCTCCTTCATTCTGGTCAATAAGAGAGCCTTCGCCGGGCTCGATCCGAAGGTGCAGCAGACCGTGACCGACATCGCGCAGAAGAATGCAGTTTGGGCAACCCGGCAAATGAAGGACGAAGAGCAGACGCTCACCGACCAGATGAAAGCCGACGGTATGACGGTGACCACCGCCGACGCGGCGGCGGTCGAGGAGGGCGTGGCGAAGTTGTCCCCCTATTGGGAACAGTGGGCAAGCGAACAAGGCCCGGAAACACAGGCGCTGCTGGCCAAAGTGCGCTCGGCGATCGGCAAGTGAGGTGAACCGTGACTGATACCCAAGGCAGCGACTCCGGTGCAGGCTCGGCCATGGCACGGGCGTGCCGGGCCGGTGAGACGGTCATCGCCGCGGTGTGCGGCGTGGGATGCGCCGCAGCACTGAGTGCGATGGCTCTCGGCATCGTTGCAGAGATTGTTGCCCGTAATCTGTTCGATTACTCGTTCATGAGCGTCGACGAGATCTCGGGTTATCTGCTCGTGGCCGTGATGTTTCTTGGCCTGGTGGTGGCCATCCACGACAACGCGCTGTTCCGGGTCGAACTGGTCACCGACCGGTTATCGGTACGTCATCGATACGTATTCGATCTGGCTCTGTCACTCGTGTTCATTGGTTTTCTGCTGGTGTTGGCCTATCAGTGCTTTTTGCTGGCGAAAGACTCGTTCGATGGCGGATATACCGCGCCCACACTGCTGGCGACCCCGCTGTACCTCCCGCAGATGCTCATTCCGCTCGGTCTGACGGCGTCCGCGGTGCTGCTTGGCCTGCGCGTGCTGCGGTTGTTCGTCGAGCCTGGCGCAGCCAGCGATAAGAAGACACGGCCGTGACGATCGTCGTCGAAGTCTGTTTTCTGTTCGGGGTGTTTCTGTGCCTGTTGTTGCTGGGGGTCTGGGTGCCGCTGGCGATCGGCCTGGCCGGCCTGGCCAATCTGTGGATGACCAGCGGCCTGGACAGCTTCCAGGGGGTGGCGCTCGCCCTTTGGGGTGGGACCAACAGCTTCACCCTGACCGCCATACCGCTGTTCATACTGATGGCGGAGTTCCTGTTGCAGGCGGGGCTGAGTCTGCGGGTCTATCGAGGTCTGGCCCATCTGGTCAAGCGTCTGCCGGGCGGGCTGCTGCAGACCAACATCGCCGGCTGCGCGGTATTTGCCGCGATCACCGGTTCGAGCGTGGCGACCGCGGCCAGTATCGGCACTGTCGGCATTCCGGAACTGCTCAAGCGAGACTACGACCGGCCCCTGTCGGTGGGTACGATCGCCGCCGGGGGCACTCTGGGCATACTGATTCCGCCCAGTATCGCGATGATCATCTACGGCTCGTTCACCAATCTGTCGGTTGCGAAACTGTTCATGGCCGGCCTGATACCGGGGATCGGCCTGGCGATGCTGTTCATGCTCTATGTCGGGGTCCGGGCGGTGCTCAATCCGGCGTTGGCACCGGAGACAAGCGATGCCATCGAGCCTGGCGAGCAAGGCTACGGTGCGCTGGCGCTGGTCAACGATCTGCTGCCTTTTTTCGTGCTCATCAGCGTGGTGCTGGGGTCTTTGTATTTGGGGTATGCCACGCCCACGGAGTCGGCCGCACTGGGTGCTGTGCTGAGTGCGATCATCGCTGTGATCTGGGGACAGATGAGCGGCGCCCGTTTCTATACCGTGTTCCGTCGTACGATCAGCGTCAGCGCCTCGATCCTGGCGATCGTGTTCGCGGCCTATATCTTTTCCTACAGCGTCAGCCTGTCCGGCCTGGGCAGCGATCTCGCGAGCTGGCTCGGTGCACTCGAACTCACGCGCATCGAATTCATTCTGCTGCTGTTCGTGTTCTTCACCATCCTGGGCTGCCTGGTCGACAGCATCAGCATGATCGTGATGACGATCCCTGTCCTCTATCCGGTGCTGGGTGTCTACGGCTTCGACGGCATCTGGTTCGGGGTAATCCTGGTGCTGCTTATCGAACTCGGACAGATCACCCCGCCGATGGGCTTGAACCTGTTCGTCATCCAGGGCGTCTGGGACGGCCGCCTGCAAGAAGTCGTACGTGGTGTCATCCCGTTTTACGGGTTGATCATTCTCATGATTTTTCTCGTCACGCTCGTGCCGTCGCTGGCGCTGTGGTTGCCGTCACAGATGTGACAGGCTCGATCTGCCGTAAGGAGTTGACGATGTTCGCACCGCCGAAAAGAATCGAGACCGACGTGTTCGCCCGCCTGCCGGATCGCTATCGTCGTGGCCAGACGGCCACCGCCTGGGGCACGGCCCAGCGTCCCGGCCATGTGTTCGACAGTTTCCTCGAAGGGCCGTCGTTCGATCGCGCCGGCAATCTGTATGTGGTCGATATTCCGTTCGGACGCGTTTTCCGGATATCCCCCGAGGGCACGTTCGAGCTGGTCACCGAGTATGACGGTGAGCCGAACGGTCTCAAGATTCATTCGGACGGCCGTATCTTCATTGCCGACTATCGCCACGGCATCATGCAGCTGGAGCCCGAGACCGGCACGGTAACCACGCTCATCGATCGTCGTTATGCCGAGCGGTTCAAGGGCGTGAACGATCTCGTACTGGCGGCCAACGGCGATCTGTATTTCACCGATCAGGGCCAGACCGGCCTGCACGACCCGAGCGGCCGTGTCTATCGCCTGACTGCGGCAGGGCGTCTGGAACGCCTGCTGGATAACGTGCCCAGCCCCAACGGTATCGCCCTGTCGCTCGACGAAAAGGTCCTCTACGTGGCCGTGACCCGTGGCAATTGCGTCTGGCGAGTACCGCTGCAACCCGATGGCGGGACGTCGAAGGTGGGTCTGTTCATTCAGCTATCGGGCGGCTGGGGGGGGCCAGACGGCCTGGCACTGGATGCCGACGGCGGCCTGGTCGTCGCGCATGCGGGTCTGGGCTCGGCCTGGCATTTCAGCCCGCTGGGCGAGCCGTTGCATCGAATTGTCAGCTGCGAGGGACTGGCGACGACCAATATCGCGTTCGGCGGGCCCGGCAACCGTCAGTTGTTCATTACCGAGTCCGAAAGCGGGTGCGTGCTCAGGGCGCAACTGCCGGTCGCGGGTCATCCAATGCTTTCACATCGCGGCGCCGAGCGTGACTGACGCCACGTCGGCCGGCCCGGCTCGCTTGAGAAACCGCGATTCCGCATGTATGGGACAAGACGTCGGCGCCCGCCGGCGGCTCTTACGACCGTCGGTACAGTCGTTTCGCGCGCAGTCGCAACAATGCCAGCGCTAGGTAATGACCGCGCCACAACGGATCGCGTAATCGCGCTTGTCATCGGCCCGAGGGGTGCTTGTAATATGCAATCGTAGCTTGGGGCCATGCATATCAGGGAGCATCATGAAATTGGACAAATATTGGCGTGCAAGCGTCATGACGGCGGTGGTGGCCAGCGCCAGCGTGTATGTGCCGTCAGCCTGGGCTCAGCAGCCCAGCAATGCGGAACTGGCCGATCTGGTACGCCAGCAAGCGGCACAGATCCAGCGTCTCGAGCAGCGTATTCAGGCGCTGGAAAGCGACAAGCGGCCGGCCGCCCAAGCCTCGGCCGCCGCAGCGCCGGACCAGCCGAGCCGACCGGCGACCCGCGCGGGCAAATCGGCTCCATCCGAGCCGTCGGTGGCGGCACTGCGAAAGGATGTCGACCAACTCAAGAACAACAGCGTTCAGGTCAACTGGAAGAGCGGTTCGCCGGAGTTTTCCAGCCGCGACGGCGAGTTCACCTTCGCCCCGCTCGGGCGTATCCAGTACGACTATTCGACCACCAGCGGCTCGCGGTTTCCCCAACGCGAGATCGACGGCAGCGAATTTCGCCGTCTGCGCCTGGGTGTCCAGGGGCAGCTCATGGAGCCGATCCTCTACAAGCTGGAGTTCGACTTTGCCGGCAGCGATGTCGCCATCCGGGATGCCTATATCGCAGGCAAGAGGGATTTCGAACTGGGCCAGGGCGTGGTCTATCTGGGTAACAAGTTCAACGATCGCAGTCTCAGTGGCGCGACCTCGTCGAAATACATCTGGTTTCTAGAGCGCAACACGGTCGCGGATGCAGTCATTCCCGAGACTGGTTCCTACTATCTCGGTGGCACCACGGCGTTCTACGGCGAGCAGAACTACCATCTGTCGCTGGCCGTGGCCAAGGGCTCGCTCGACGGCGGCAATACCGATTCAGACAATCTGACCGTGCTTTCGCGCGGTCATTTCAATCCGTGGCTCTCCGACCGCGGCATGCTTCATATCGGTGCCTGGGGTTTCTACGAGGACTTCAGCCGCGGTCGGATCGACTCGCTGACCGACAACTACCGCGTGGCTTCGCATTTCAACGACAACACGCGGATCTATGCCGATACCGTAACGCTGCCCGAGACCAGCACCGGCTACGGCTTCGAGCTGGCAGGGCTGGCCGGACGTTTCGCCGCCGCGGCCGAATACGGTCGGCGCGATATCGACAGTCGCGTAGATGACGATACGCACTACGATGCCTATTCCGGCCAGGTCGGGTTCTCGCTGACCGGCGAGCCGTTCGGTTATTCCGCCAAGAGCGGTGTCTGGAACGCCCCGAAGGTGGATCGTCCCGTCGGCCACGGCGGCTGGGGCGCCTGGCAGGTAATGGCGCGTTACGATGCCCTGGATTACGACAACAGCGGCGCCTATGCCGGCGGTACCGGTTATGCAACGACGCTGGGCATGAGCTGGTGGTTGAACGACTACACGCGCTTCATGCTCAACTATATCGACTGGAACACGAACAACCGGATTCCGATCGCCGGTGCCGCCGATGGTCGTGACTTCACCGGCGCCGATGACGGGCAGACGATCAGTGCCCGTGCCCAGGTGATTTTCTAGACCGGCGTGTCGCGCGGCCTAGAAAAAGCCACCGGCCCGGGCGGGTCGGTGGCTTCAAAAGCGGACGGTCGGCCTGAAGTGCTCGTGCCGACACGCCGTGCTGATCAGCCCTTGTTGTAGGCCTCGATCGATTTGGTGATTTCGGCCTTGGCCTTTTCGGCCCCTTCCCAGCCGGTGATCTTCACCCACTTGCCTTTTTCGTGATCCTTGTAGTGCTCGAAGAAGTGCTGGATCTTGTTCTTCAGGCGCTCGTCGACGTCGTCGAGATCCTTGATGTCCTTATAGTAATCGGTGGCGATCTTGTCGGTCGGTACACACAGGATCTTGGCGTCGAGGCCGGATTCGTCCTCAGTGCCGAGCACGGCCACGGGGCGCGCCTTGATTACACAGCCCGGCACGATCGGCTCGGGGGTGAGCACGAGCACGTCCACGGGATCGCCGTCGTCGTACAGTGTCTGGGGCACGAAGCCATAATTGGCCGGATAGTGCATCGCCACGTTCATGAAGCGATCGACCATCAGACAGTTGGTGTCCTTATCGACTTCATACTTGACCGCGCTCGAGCCTTCTACGATCTCGATGACGACGTTGACTTCCTCGGGCGCCTTCTTGCCCGGTGTGATGGCTTCAAAGCCCATTGCGAAACCCCTTCCAAAGGTGAATGTTCGATATCGCGCGCCAGTGTAACCGATGCGCCGACGCGCTCGCCGCCGGTGGCGGCTAGATCTTGAACGGCGTATCGAGTTTCTTGGCTACCGCCACTTTCTTCAGTCGGGCGTACTGCGGCAGACCGTCGGCGTAGGGCGGGTAGGCCTCACCGGCGATCAGCGGCTTGAGATAACGACGCGCGGCGTCGGTGATATGAAAACCGTCCTCGGTGATGAACTCACGCGGCATCATCTTCTCGACGTTGGCGACCTCGTCCAGAGGCGCTTCGCCGATCGACCATTCATAGGGCTCGTCGGACTCGCGCACGATCGAGACCATGATGCCGGACTTGCCGGCGACCGCGTATTCCACCGCCGCGCGGCCGACCGCATAGGCCTGGTCGACGTCGGTCTGGGAGGCGATATGACGTGCCGCGCGCATCAGATAGTCGGCGATCGCATAGTGGTACTTGTAGCCGAGCTTGCTCTGAATCAGTTCGGCCAGCGTCGGCGCCATGCCGCCGAGCTGCTTGTGTCCGAAGGCGTCTGTATTGCCGGCGTCCGACAGGAATTCGCCGTCGGCGTTGCGTACGCCTTCGGAGGCGACGATCGTGCAGTAGCCATGGCGTTTGACGGTCTCGTCGACTCGGGCCAGGAATTTCTCCTCGTCGAACGTGATCTCGGGGAACAGCAGCACGTGCGGATCCTGGCCCTCGGCTTCGCTGGCCAGCCCGCCCGCGGCCGCGGTCCAGCCGGCATGTCGACCCATGACTTCGAGTATGAAGACCTTGGTCGAGGTCTTGCACATGCTGGCCAGGTCGAAACCGGCCTCGCGGATGGAAACGGCCGTGTACTTGGCCACGCTGCCGAAACCGGGCGAACAGTCGGTATGCGGCAGGTCGTTGTCCATGGTCTTGGGCACGTGGATCGCCTGGATCGGATAGCCCATCTTTTCGGAGAGCTGGCTGATCTTCAGGCAGGTGTCGGCGGAATCGCCGCCGCCGTTGTAGAAGAAATAGCCGATATCGTGGGCCTTGAAGACCTCGATCAGGCGTTCGTACTGTTCGCGGTTGTCTTCGAGGCCTTTGAGCTTGTAGCGCGCGGAGCCGAATGCACCGGCCGGCGTGTGCTTGAGCGCTGCGATTGCCCCTGCGGACTCGGCGGAGGTATCGATGAGGTCCTCGGTCAGCGCGCCGACGATGCCGTCTCGGCCTGCGTAGACGGTGCCGATCTTGTCGGGATGTTCGCGCGCGGCTTCGATCACGCCGGCAGCGGAGGCATTGATGACGGCGGTCACTCCACCGCTCTGGGCATAAAAGGCGTTTTTCTTGCTCATCGAATCACCTGGCGAGACGGGATGACGGCAGAGCATACGTCACACGGCCCGTATTGATAAAATTGACTTGCCTTATGCGAATCATTAACGTCGAGCGTCTGTTTGTGCGCGCCCCGGTGCGGGGTCTGGCGCGCCCTTCCTTTCTATACCAATGCCTTTCGCGGGGAAATCATGCTGAAAATCGTGCTGCTGGGTGCGCCCGGCTCGGGCAAGGGAACGCAGAGTGAAAAGCTGGTGGCCGAATACGGGGTGCCGCAGATATCCACGGGCGACCTGTTGCGTAGCGCGGTGTCAAAACAGACCGAACTGGGTCAGAAGGCCAAGGCGGCGATGGACGCCGGTGAGCTGGTCTCCGATGACATCGTCGTCGGCATGATCCGTGAGCGACTGAATGAGCCGGATGCCGAAAACGGGTTCATCCTGGACGGCTTTCCGCGCAGTCTGTCGCAGGCCGAGGCGCTCGATGGGCTGCTGAACGAACTCGACCGGCCGCTGCAGGGCGTGATTCATATCAAGGTCGATAACGAAGAGATCGTGCAGCGGCTCATGGCCCGCGGCCGAGCCGATGACAACGAGGAAACCATCCGCAACCGGCTCAAGGTGTTCCAGGAACAGACCCAGCCGCTGGTGTCCTATTACGAGGACAAGGGCCTGCTGTCGGCAGTCGCCGGCGTCGGCGATATCGACGAGATCTACGCTCGTATCAAGGCAGCGCTCCCGGCCGGCTGACAGCGCGCCGCAATCGCGCGATTCCGGTCTACGGGTTCGATACGTCGGAGCAGCTTGCTGCTTCGGCGTTTTTTATGGCGTCGAGAACAGCCTCGCCGGCGGCCTGGCGTCGCCAGCCGGTCAGCAAGCGAAGATCGCGTTCGCCGTCGACCATGGCCGCGACCTCCTTGCGGCTGGCGATGGCGGCAGCGGGAATATTCAACGTTTCGGCGCGCTCGGTCAGCCGATCCATCCCTGCCCGAATCCGTTTTTTCTGGGATGCGGTGGGCGGCTGCGGTGTCGCTGCGAGCGGCGTCGTGCCGCGGGCCAGACCGGCCTGCACCCGAACGAGAAGATCGTCGCCGTGACGCGCCGCGGTCTTGGCCGGTAGCGCGTCGATCGTCTCCAGCGCCGCCCGATCGGCCGGGCATGCCCGTGCGATGGCATAGACGGCGTCGTCCGGCAGCACCCACTTTCGCGGGCGGTCCGAGGCCATGGCCTGACGTTCACGCCAGTCCGCCAGTTCCGCCAGTACCTGTTGTCCGGCCGGTGGCAGGCGATGCCACTGCTTGAGCCGCCGCCAGACGCTGCGGGTGTCGACCTCGAAACGCGCGGGATCGGCCAGTGCGGCCAGATCATCGTCCAGCCAGTCGCCTCGGTCGAGTTCGTCCAGCCGCTGGCGGATCACCGTATAGGCCACGACCAGGTAGCGCACATCGTCGGCAGCGTAGTCGAGCGCACCCTCGGGTAGCGGCCGGCGGCTCCAGTCGGTGCGGGTATGTCCCTTGGCCAGGTCGATATCCAGCAGTGCGGAGATCAGTCGGGCATAGCCCATCTGATCGTCCTGGCCAATGAGCGCGGCGGCCAACTGGGTATCGAACAACGGTGCCGGCATTCTGCCGAAGCGCTGGGACAGGACCTCGAGATCCTGTTCGGCCGAATGAAACACCTTGCAGACGCGGTCATCGACGAGCAGTCCGGCCAGCGCCGACAGGTCGTCGATGGCAAGCACGTCGATCAGGCCGATCTCATGGCTGTCGGCGATCTGTACCAGGCAGAGCTTGGGGTAGTACGTCGATTCGCGCAGAAATTCGGTATCCACGGCGATCCAGTCGCAACCGGCCATGCGCGTACAGAACTCGACGAGAGCCGCGCGGTCTGTGATCGTCGCGACGGGCTGGGGCGGCTTCGGTATCATGCCGGCTGTTGTCATGGGCTTGGCCTTCAAGAGGATGCGCTGCTGATGGACTTTGCGCGCCGGGTAATCGAACTGATGCTGTTACGTCGTGGGCCGCAGGATATGCCCGGCGACCAGACGGCGCTTGTCGGCAGCGCCGCGGCCTATTGTATCCTGCTGTTTCTTCAGGTCGGGCTGATCGCGCCGGCGGGGCGCGCTTTGTTCCAGGCGGTCGTGGCGACAGTGCTGCTCGTTTTGTACGTGCACAGTGTGCTGCGCATCCGCAAACTGTCCAATCGGTTTGCCCAGACCGCCACGGCGCTGTTCGCATCCGGCGCGGTGCTAACCCTGGTCATGCTGGCGCCGACCCACGTCATGGCCCCCTATTTGCAGGCGATCAGTCAGGCGAGCGACCCTCAGAGCGTCACGATGCCGCCTGCGCTGGTGACGTTCGCCTACGTGGCAATGGGCTTCTGGGGGCTGGCGATCTATACCCATATCTATCGACATGCATTGAACGCCGGTCTCTGGTTGGGCTTCGGCGCGGCCATGGCCTTCGAAATCCTCCTGTTGTTCGTCTTTTCGATCCTCGGCTGAGGTCGCCGGCGAGACCCGATGCTCGCGCTTTCGCGAGCGCGCGCGGGTCGTGATCCTGCTAGACCGCTGCGGCGGACGAAGCCGACAAACGCATGAGAGTGAATTGATGCACGTACATATTCTCGGTATCGGCGGTACGTTCATGGCCGGCGTTGCCTTGCTGGCGCGTGCCGCTGGCCATCGCGTCACCGGCTCGGATGCGGGCGTCTATCCGCCGATGAGCACCCAGCTCGCCGAGGCCGGTATCGAGGTGATGGAAGGCTATTCCCCCGAGCATCTGGTTCCGGCGCCCGACCAGGTGATCGTCGGCAACGCGATGACACGGGGCAACCCGGCCGTCGAGCATGTCCTGGACACCGGGTTGCACTATGTTTCCGGGCCGCAGTGGCTGGCCGAGCAGGTGCTGGCCGATCGGTGGGTTCTGGCCGTGGCCGGCACGCACGGCAAGACCACCACCTCGAGCATGCTTGCGCATATTCTCAGCCACGCCGGTATGGCGCCGGGTTATCTCATCGGCGGTATCGCCGCGGATCTGGGCCAGTCGGCGTCGCTCGGTGGCAGCGATTTTTTCGTTGTCGAGGCCGACGAATACGACACCGCCTTTTTCGACAAGCGCTCCAAGTTCGTCCATTACCGTCCGCGTACGCTGATTCTCAATAACCTGGAGTTCGATCACGCGGATATCTTCGACGACCTCGAGGCCATCAAGCGTCAGTTTCATCATCTGGTGCGGACGGTTCCGGCAAGCGGCCAGATCGTCTGTCATGCCGACGATGCGGCCCTGAACGATGTGTTGAGACGTGGCTGCTGGACGCCGACGGTATTCTTCGACGGCCCGGCGGCCGCCTGGCAGGCGCGGCCGATCGCCGCCGATTGCAGCCGATTCGACGTACTTCGGGACGGCCAGGTCGTCGGCGAGCTCGCCTGGCGCATGACCGGCCGACACAACCTGGCCAACGCGCTGGCCGCGCTGGCCGCTGCACGTCATGTCGGTATCACCGCCGAGGTCGCGCTGGAAGCGCTGGCCGGTTTCACGGGCGTCAAACGCCGGATGGAGCTGCGCGGCACGCCCGGCGGCGTGTCTGTTTACGACGATTTCGCCCACCACCCAACCGCGATCCACAGTACCCTGGCAGGTCTGAAAGCCGGTGAAGCCGACGCCTCGGGCCGCATTCTGGCGGTATTCGAGCCGCGCTCGAATACCATGCGGCGGGGCGTGCACGCCGACACGCTTGCGGCCAGCTTTGCCGATGCCGACCGGGTTTTTGTCTATGACGCCGAGCTCGACTGGGACGCCGGCGTGGTGTTCTCGGCCTTGGGCGAGCGATGCAGTCGGCATGACGAGCTGGGCGATCTCGTGGCTGCGGTCGCGGCCTTTGCGCGATCCGGCGATCGAATCGTGGTGATGAGCAATGGCGGCTTCGGTGGCGTGCACGAGCGATTGCTCGCAGCACTGTCCGACTAGCCGCGCAGGCTGGCGGGAATTCGCCGTGGGCGAAACGGATCGCCGGCGCCGTCGGCATGTACGGTAAGTCTGGCCTTGCTGGCCCAGGCTCGACCCGGGCATGTCGCCGTGAAACGACAAAAAAAAGACCGCCGTAGCGGTCTTTGAAGGTTCGCACTGACCGGTCCGTACCACGTCGAGGCACGAGGGGGGACCGGGAGACGCCGGGCCGGTCAGGCGAAAACCACGAGTGAATCAACTCGCCGTGAAAATTTCGCTGGAGCCGAGTCGTACCACGCCGAGGCACGAGGGGGGACCGGGGAGACGACGACCCGACCCAGCGAAAGAGTGGACAGCCATGACTGCCGCTTGGAAATTTCGCTCGAATCGAGCCGCACCACGCCGAGGCACGAGGGGGGGACCGGGAGACAACGGCCCGATCGAGCGAAACAGGGTGGCGGGCGGACCCGCCGAATTCGTATCAGATTGTTAGGTGTCCGAATCGCCGGACTGTTCGATCTCCTGTGTCTTCTTCATTGCCTTCATGTAGGCGCCGAACTCCTGCTTTGTCACCTTGCCGTCGCCGTTCGCGTCCATAGCATCGAACTTGTCTTCCCATGGCGTGGCGGCGACCTCTTCCGGTGTGAGTGCACCATCGGCGTTCGCATCCATCGTGGCCCACGACGCCGAGGCCTGGTTGGCGACATCGGTATCGCTGGCGGCGAACGCGCCGCTCATCGGAAGGCTCAGCGCCATGCCTGCGATCACTGCATACCGTCTTCTCATGCGTCGAACGAACCGGCTAAAGCGTATCTTGCGTCGAACTAGAGCAACCCGCGTGCCAGGTTGATAAAAATTATGTAAATCAGCAGGTTAAGAAGATACTAGCAGCGGGTTTGGCATCGCTTGAGACGTTCGGCCCTGAGCAGCCGACGGAAGCGTTGCCTGTAGACGACACATACCGACGACAGCTGCCAAGTGGTTAACGCAACGACAAAAAATATGTCGCCTATCAGCGACACCCGGAGGGTTTGGACGGTCTTCGCACGTCGCCGATGAGCAACACCGACGAATCAGCCCTTGTAGAGCGCGGGGTCGATCTCGTGTCGATTGAGCAGCTTGTAGAACTCGGTGCGATTGCGCTTGGCCAGGCGTGCGCTACGTGCCACGTTGCCATCGGCGATACGCAGCAGCTGGATCAGATAATCGCGCACGAACGCATCCCTGGCTTCGGCCAGCGGCTTGAGGCTCTGGGCACGTTCACGGCGGCCGGCCTGCCCAGCCAAGGCTTTTTCGACTGCCTGCCGGGAAATGATGTGGCCGCGGGTCAGTGCCACGTTCTGTTCGACCACGTTGGATAGCTGGCGAATATTGCCCGGCCAGTCGTGGGCGCACAGCATCTCCATCGCCTCCGGCGCATAGACCTTGGTACGCCGGCCGTTGCGGCGGGCGATGGTCTCCAGGAAGTGGCGCGCCAGCGGTGCGATGTCCTCCGGGCGCTCGCGCAGGCAGGGCAGCCCCAGCGTGACGACAGCCAGCCGGTAGTAGAGATCTTCACGGAACTGTTCGTTCTCGATCGCGGTGCCCAGGTTGCGATGGGTCGCCGAGATGACACGGACATCCACTGGCAACGCCCGGGCCGACCCCACGGGACGAACTTCGCGCTCCTGGAGAACCCGCAGCAGCTTGACCTGGAGTGCCAGCGGCATGTCGCCAATTTCGTCGAGAAAGATCGTGCCGCCTTCGGCGCTGCGGAACAGCCCTTGCTGGGCGTGCTTGGCATCGGTGAATGCGCCTTTCTCGTGGCCGAACAGTTCGGATTCGAGCAGCTGCTCGGGCATGGCACCACAGTTGATGGCCACGAACGGCGCAGCGCGCCGCGGACTGGCGTCATGGAGCGCGCGCGCGAGCACTTCCTTGCCGGTACCGGACTCGCCGGTCACCAGTACGCTGGTATCGCTGTCGGCCACCAGGCGCGCTTCCTCGAGCAGCCGCTGCATGACCGGAGACCGCGTGACGATGCGGTCGTGCCAGACCTCGCGCCAGTGGTTGCCGGCCATGCCGGTCTGGCCTAGCGCCTGGTCGATCCGCTCCAGCAGAACATCCTTGTCGACCGGTTTCGACAGGAAATCCAGCGCACCGCGCTGGGTGGCGGTCACGGCCTCGGGAATCGTGCCGTGGGCGGTCAAAAGGATGACTGGCAGCGTCGGATACTTGTCGGTCAGCCGTTCCAGCAGGGCGATACCGTCCATCCCGTCCATGCGCAGATCGGTAATCACGCAGTCCGCGCTGAATTCGTCGAGCCGGTGCAGGGCGGCCTGACCGCTGTCGGCGGTTTCCACCCGATGGCCGGCGCCCTCGATACGAAGCGCGAGCAGACGGCGCAGACTCGGGTCGTCGTCGACCAGCAGGATATGGCCTATTCGTTTGCTCATGGTCTGACGTCGCCCAGCCGTTCTTCGAGGTTGGCCAGTTCACGCAGCTTGCGGTGCGCTTCGTCGAGTTCGGCCTGCAGCCGTGCGATATGTGCCTGCTGCGCCTCAAGAGACGCCGTGTCGCCCGCGCTGGGCTCGGGCGATGGGTCCATGCCCGGCACGTCGTCCCGGGCCTCGCGTGGTGCGGTGTCGGAAGAAGTATCGGGCTTGGTCAGCTGGGTGTAGAGCCGCGCGTAGTCGGTTAGATACTGGCGTGCGGCCGGGCTCCACCTCGCGTCGTCGGCCTCGAGCGCGCGCTGGGCGTAGCGGGCCGCCTCGTCGGGCGTGTAGCGCCGCTGACCGGGCGTACCGTAGGCCAGCGCGAGATTGGCGTAGCTGTAGGCACCGGGCGTGTCCTGCGCAGCCTTGCGGGCCGCCACGACCGCGTCCGCCCGTTGTTGCGGGGTGGCCGCGTGCAGTTCGTGGGCGAAGTTCAGCAGGGCGACGGCCGGGTCGCTCGGCGCGATGATCTGCGCGGCGACGCCACTCTGGCGCGACGGTGTCTGACGCGGCGTTTCATGCACACAGCCGGCGAGCAGGCACAGACCCAGCCCCAGCAGCCCGATCTGCGACAAAGAGTGTACCGGGACCCTACAGCGCATGACGGTCCGGAATCTGCACGGTGAACAGCGCGCCGCCGCCGGGCGACTCATCGACACGGATGCTGCCGCCGTGGGCTTCCACGCACTCACGCACCACCGACAGCCCGATGCCCGTGCCACGCACGCCGCCGCTGGCCACGCGCTGACTGTCGCGGCTCTGGTAGAAGGCATCGAAGATGGCGGCGCGTTCGTCGGCTGCCACGCCCGGGCCCTGGTCGGCCACGCGCACGCTCGTTGCCTGGTCGAGCCGACTGGCGTCCAGCGTGATGATGCCGCCCGCTGGCGAGAACTTCACCGCGTTGGCAAGCAGATTGTCGATGATCAGATGCATACGGTCCCGATCAGCGGTGATCGCGAATGCCTTGCCGGGCGTCACGATGTTCAGCTGTTTCCCCTCGATCGTCAGGCGCTGGCGTGCCGCGATCGCCTCGAAGAGCGCGGTCAGATCGAAGCGCTCGTACTCCAGTTTAGCGTGATGTTGCTGCCAGGCGGCAAAGTCGAGCAGGTTGTCGATCAGCTCGGCCAGTTCCACGCTGTTCTTCTGCAGGATATCGGCAACCTCCGCCTGGGATTGCGTCAAGGCGCCGACTGTCCCGTCGCGTAACAGCTCGGAGCCCTCCCGAATGCTGGCCAGCGGGGTCTTGAGCTCGTGCGACATGTGGCGAATGAACTGCTGCTTTTCGTTTTCGAGCGTGGCCAGACGGCGCCTCATCCAGTCCAGACGCGCGCCCAGCGTGTCCAGTTCGGCGGCCGGCGCAACGACCCGGATTCGGCGCTCGAAGTCGCCGTCACCCAGGCGGGTCACCGCATCCGCAATCTGGCGCAGCGGGCGTGAAATGACGGTCACGAAGAATGCCGTGAGGATGAGCGCCCCGGGAATGAGGGCGAACACGCACAGCAGCAGGAACGTGCGCGCGTTGGCGGCGGTGGATTGGAGCCGGGCCAGCTCGCGGTCGACGAACAGGTTGCCCTGGTCGGCGATGAGATCGGTTTCTCGTTGCATGGCGCCGAGTTGTTCGATCGCACCGCCGATCTGCTCCGGTTGACGCGCCAGGCGCGACGACAGCGCATCGGTCTGGCGACGCAACGCATCGAGATTCCAGTTGGGCAGGGTATCCAGTTCCAGTGCCGCGAGGGCGTCGAGCATCTGATTGAAATCGCCGGCCTGGCGTTCGAAGCGGGTGATCAGCTCGCCGCTTTCCAGAATCTCGTACTGGCGTGCGCTGCGTTCCATGCCGATCAGCAGGCTGCTCAAGCGCTTGCTGTAGCGCGTGACCTCCACGCCCTGGAGAACAAGGCGTTCGCTCTGATCGGTCAGACGGTCGACATAAATGACGCTGAACACGATCGCCACGATCAACGGCAGAGCGACCACCGCGAAACTGGCAAGCATCAGGCCGGTGATCGAGCGGGGGCGTACGAAAATACGTCGGCGTCGCCGCTCGGCCGGCGCCCGCCCGGGTCGTTCGGTCGTCGAGGATAGAGCGCCGGTGGCCTGTTTCACATTGCTCCAGGCGTCGATATCAGCCGTTAGTGTCCGGTAACCTTTGCTCGGCCGCAATTCGGGCGGGCCGGACGCCGTGCGGTTCGGCGATCTCCGTCGATCGTCGTCGTCGACGCGGCGCGTTGCGCGCTTGGGTCCGGCGGCGCTACCGTTGGCCGGCCATTTGTATCGCCGATTTCTCCATGACCGACCAGCAGCCTGCCAATGCGGGCACCGAACGAACCCTGCCCGACGCCGATCGACTGACCGAGCAGTTGCGCGAGCTGCTGGAGCGCGCGCGCGAGCTGGGGGCGGATCAGGCCGAGGCGGCCCTGTCGGCCTCGCGCGCGCTGTCGGTCACCGCGCGCAGCCGGGCGCGTGAATCGGTGGAGTACGAGGGCGATCGGAGCGCGAGCCTGACCGTCTATCGCAGCCAGCGCAGCGCAAGCGTGAGCACGACCGACCTCAGCCCCGGCGGACTCAACAGCGCGCTCGAGCAGGCGATCACCATGGCAGGGTTCACCGAGGCCGATGTCTATGCCGGTCTGGCCGATGCGGAACTCATGGCCACCGAATGGCCGGACCTGTCGCTCTATCATCCGTGGTCGCTGGATGCCGAACAGGCCCTCGAGGCCGCGCTGGCGCTGGAAGCGGCGGCCCTGGACCACGACCCCCGTATCGTACAGACCGAAGGCGCGACGGTCGCCAGCCAGGAAGCGCTGTCGGTGTATGGCAACAGCCACGGCTTCGTCGCCGCCGAGCGTGCCACCCGTCATGCGCTGTCCTGTCAGCCCATCGCCCGAGGCGAGGCCGGCATGCAGCGCGAGGTGGCTTTTTCCCAGGCGCGTCATCCGCTGGACCTGGAGCGTATCGAAGACATCGGGCGTCTCGGTGCCGAGCGTGCGCTGTCGCGGCTCGGTGCGCGCACGCCGCCGACCACGACCGTGCCGGTCCTGTTCACTCCACGCGTCGCGCGCAGCCTGTGGGGCCACCTGATCGGCGCGATCAGCGGCGGCGCGCTGTATCGAAACAGCAGTTTTCTCAAAGATCGGATCGATACGCGTATCGGCGTGCCTGGGCTGCATCTGACCCAGCATCCGCACCGGCCGCGTGGCTTGTCGAGCACCGGATTCGACAGTGACGGCGTGGCCACGCGAGACCGCGTGCTCGTCGACGATGGCATTCTGACCGGCTATCTGCTCAGCGCGTACAGCGCCCGCCGGTTGGGTCTGACGAGCACTGGCAACGCCGGAGGCGTGTTCAACCTGGACGTCGCGCCGGGCGAGACCGACTACACCGGGTTGGTGGCCGGCCTGTCGCGCGGACTTGTGGTCACCGAGCTGATGGGTCAGGGCGTGAACCCCGTCAACGGCGACTATTCGCGCGGGGCCGCCGGTTTCTGGGTCGAGAACGGCGCCATTGCGTATCCGGTCGAAAACGCCACCATCGCCTCGAATCTGCTCGACATGTACGGCGCGATCGAGGCACTGGGCAGCGATGTTGAATGCGGCAGCCCGCTGCGTACGCCGTCGGTTCTGATCGGCGCGATGACGGTGGCCGGCGGCTGACCGCCAACGGCTGACGCGCCGCTGGATTGCTCAGCGCAACAGAAACAGGGTGCCGAGTCCGAGAAAGGCGCCAAAGCCGATCACGTCGGTGATGGTAGTCAGTACCACCGATCCGGCCAGTGCCGGGTCGATGCCCATCTTCTTCATCGCCAGCGGAATCGCCACGCCGGCGATGGCTGCGCCGATCTGATTGATCACCAGGGCTACCGCGATGATTACACCCAGTGCCGGGTTGCCGAACCAGACCTGGGCGATCACGCCGACGACTGCCCCCCAGAGCAGACCGTTGATCACCGCCACGGCCAACTCCTTGACGAGCAGGGTTCTGGCATTGGCGAAACCGATCTGGCCAAGCGATAGACCGCGAATCATGAGCGTCAGCGTTTGCGAGCCGCCGATGCCGCCCATGCTCGCCACGATCGGCATGAGTACGGCCAGCGCGACCACCTGCGACAACGTCGCCTCGAACAGGCCCACGACCTGGGATGCAAGAAAGGCCGTGAACAGGTTGGCGCCCAGCCAGATCGCGCGACGCCGCGCGCTGCGCGCGATGGGGGCGAATACGTCTTCCTCCTCGTCCAGGCCGGCCATGGTCATGATGCTGTGCTCGGCCTCGTCCCGGATCACATCGACCACGTCGTCGATGGTGATCCGCCCGACCAGGCGTCCCTCGGCTTCGACCACGGGCGCGGAGATCAGGTCGAGATCCTGGAAGCGTTTGGCGACCTGGGCAGCGGACATATCCACGGGCAAGGCTTCCAGATCGGTGTTCATGACCTCGGATACGTCGCGCTCTGGATCAAGCGTGACCAGCTTGGCGAGCGTGAGCATGCCCAGATAGCGGCCGTAGCGCGACACCACGAACAACGACTCGGTGTCCTCCGGCAGGGTGCCACGTTGCTGCAGGTAGCGGCTGACCACGTCCAGCGATACATCCGGCCGGACGGTGATGGTGTCGTTGTTCATCAGGCCGCCGGCCGAATCGGACGGATACGACAGCACGGCCTTGAGCCGTTCGCGGTTGTCGCCGTCCATCGAGCGCAGAACTTCGCGCGTGACCTGTTCGGGCAGGTCCTCGATCAGATCGGCCAGATCGTCGATCGGCATGCCTTCGGTGGCTGCCAGAAGCACGTCGTCGCCGAGCGCGTCGATCAGTTCGGCGCGGACCTCGTCGTTGACATGAAGCAGGGTCTCGCCGTGATCCTCTTCCGGGACCAGCCGCCATACCAGCTCACGCTTGGCACGTGGTATCGACTCCAGCAGCAGGCCGATTTCAGCCGGGTGCAGCGACGACAGCATCGGCTTGAGCCGACGCATGCGCCCGGATTCCAGCGCCTCGTTCAGATCGGCGATGCGGGATTCCATCTGGGCTTCGGTCGTCTTGGCGTCGCTCATCAGGGAATATCCGGCCGGCTGAACCTGGGGCCTATGAAAATAGCAGAAAAATCCGTATTTTCCGGCGCTGTCTTACAACGGGCGAGCCCGTGTATCAGCCGATCAGTTGCTGGCTCAGGCTATCCAGCGCGTCCCGGTAGGCATGGGCATCGGTCAGCGCCATGATCTCGGCCGCGCGGGTCTTCAATGCGCCGACATCCGCGCCCATGATCGCGCGCTTGACCTCGAGAACGCTGGCTGGATGCATCGAGAACTCGGTCAGTCCGAGGCCGAGCAGCAGGGCGGTGTAGCGCTTGTCCGACGCCATCTCACCGCACATCGATACGCTGATGCCGGCCGCCGCTCCGGCCTCGATGGTCATGCGGATCAGCTGCAGCACGGCCGGATGCAGCGGATCGTAGAGGTAATTGATCTCGTCGTCGACGCGGTCCATGGCCAGGGTGTACTGGATGAGATCGTTGGTGCCCAACGAGAAGAAATCGCAGTAGCGGGCCAGCTGTGGAGCCGCGAGTGCCGCGGCGGGCACCTCGATCATCGCGCCTACCGGCAGACGGGCGTCGAAGTCCAGGCCCTCACGGCGCAGGTCGTCCATGAGCTCGCCGATCAGATGCCGTGCCTGACGCATTTCCTGGATATTGGTCACCATCGGCAGCATCACCCGGAGGTCGCCTTCGGCCGAGGCACGCAGCAACGCACGCAGCTGGGTACGGAACAGATCGGTCTCCTTCAGACAGAGCCGAATCGCACGCAGACCCAGGGCGGGGTTGGACGACGTCTTGCCGGTGCCTGCACGGCCGAGGGTCTTGTCGGCGCCCAGATCCAGCGTGCGGATGGTCACCGGGCCGTCCACCGAGCGCAGCACGCGCCGATAGGCGGCCAACTGCTCTTCCTCGCCCGGCATTTCCTCGCGATTCATGTAGAGGAACTCGGTGCGGTAGAGACCGATGCCTTCCGCGCCGACGTCGGCTGCATCCTTGCTGTCGTCCGGCAGCTCGACGTTGGCGAGCATGGCTACCCGCACGCCATCGGTCGAGACCGCCGTTTCATTCTTGAGCATGCCGAGCATGCGGCGATAGCGTTCGTCGCGCTTCTGGCGATGCCGATAGAACTCGAGCGCCGCGCCGTCCGGGCCGGCCAACAGATGGCCGGCTTCGCCGTCCACGATGACGGTCTCGTCGTCGAGCAGCAGGCGCCGTGCCCCGTGCATGCCCACGATCGCCGGAATGCGCAGGCTGCGTGCCAGAATCGCGCTATGCGACAGCGGCCCGCCGTGTTCGGTGACGAACGCGGCTACACCCTGCTGGTGAAGCAGGATGATATCCGCCGGGGTGAGTTCGTCGGCCACGATCACCGGCGGCGGAGCGTCCTCGCCGGCATGGGCCTCGATACTGCGTTCCTGGTTGAGCAGGGTCCGTTGGATACGCGCGGTGACATGCATGACGTCGTCGCGGCGCGTGCGCAGATAGCTGTCGTCCATTTCGTCGAACACCGCGGTCAGATGCTCGGCCTGGCGCTTGAGCGCCCATTCGGCATTGCACCGGTGTTCACGGATGAGTGCGGCCACGGTATCGGTGAGCGCACTGTCCTGCATCATCAGCAGGTGGGTTTCGATGAACGCGCTGATCTCGGGGGGCGCGTTGGCGGGAATCTGCTCACGGACGGCGGCCAGTTGCCCGCGCGCATCGGATAGCGCGCTCTCGAAGCGCTCGATTTCGGCGGGCAGGGAGGCGGCCTCGACGTGGTACTCCGGAATATCCAGATCCGTGGCGTGTACGCGGTGCACGGCGCCGATGGCCACGCCGCGCGATACGCCGATCGCGGACAGCCAGAGGCTCATGCACTCCGCCCGTGATGGTGCCGTGCCTGCGACACGGCTACTGGCCTTCCCCGAAACGGTCGGCCACCAGCGCTTCGAGTGCGTCGAGGGCGGCCTCGGCGTCCTCGCCCTGAGCATGCACGACGATCGTCGAGCCGCGGGCCGCAGCCAGCATCATCACGCCCATGATCGATTTGCCGGAGACTTCGCGGCCGCCTTTTTCGACCTTGATCTCGGCCTGATGCTGGGAGGCCACGGTCACGAACTTGCTGGCGGCGCGCGCGTGCAGGCCGAGCTTGTTGATGATGGGAAATTCACGGGTGGGCATAGTGGATCTTGGTTGTTGTAGGAACGGCGAACCCATTCTCAGGTGGGCTAGGGTCCGGCTGGCGGACAGCGCATCACCCCTGCACGGCCGGCCTCGATGGCCGAATCGGCCAGTTCGTCGAGCCCGAGCTGAGGATAATTGTAGACCCGCACGAGCATCGGCAGGTTGATGCCGGCGACCAGGCGCGTGCGTGCCGGATCGGCGACACGCATGGCGATATTGCTCGGCGTGGATCCGAAGGCGTCGGTGATCACCAGCACGCCATCGCCGGCATCCACACGCGCCAGGGCGCGCGTGGCCATGGCATGGCGTTCGTCCGGATCGTCATGGCGGTGGACTTCGAGGACTTCGGTCGGCCGTGACAGCTCGCCCAGCATGCCGGTGATGGTTTCCACGAAATGTGCACCGAGCCGGCCATGGGTGATCAGCAGCACGCCGATCACGTCGCAGGCCTCGGCCAGCGTAAGTTCATGTCAATGCAGTTCATTGTGTCGCACCAGGGTCTGTGCATATTGTTCGCGCAGCCGGGCAGCCAGCCGTTCAACCAGATAGACCGAGCGATGCTTGCCGCCGGTGCAGCCGATCGCAATCGTGACATAAGCCCGGTTTTCGCGCGCGAATTCGGGCAGCCAACGGCTCAGAAAACCGTGAATATCGTCGAGCATGGCCAAGGTGGCCGGCTGTGCGGCCAGATGTTCGGCCACCGGCGCATCGAGCCCGGTGAACGCCCGCAGTTCGGCGATCCAGTGTGGATTGGGCAGACAGCGGACGTCGAATACGAAATCCACGGCCTGCGGCAGGCCGTACTTGAAACCGAACGACTGAAGCAGGATCGACAGCTCGCCCGAGCGGCTGGCCTCGACCCGGTTGCGGATGATGTCGCGCAGCTGGTGGATATTGGTATGGCTGGTGTCGATGTTCACATCGGCCTTGGCTGCGATCGGGGCCAGCAGGGCCCGGTCGGCACCCACCGCATCGATCAGCGAGGTATCGGCGTCGGTCAACGGATGCTTGCGACGGGTCTCGGAGTAGCGCCGGAGAATGGTTTCGTCGTCGGCATGCAGATAGATGACCTCGATATCGATGCCGCCGGCGCGCAGTTGCTCGACCCGATCGGGAAAGCCGGCGATATCGGCATGGCGCGCGCGTGCGTCGATGCCCACGGCCAGACGATCGAAGTCCAGGCCCTGGCGAGTCAGCGTTTCTGCGGACACCTCGCGCAGCAGGCCCATGGGCAGGTTGTCGATACAGTAATAGCCCAGATCCTCGAGCATGTGCAGCGCGACCGACTTGCCCGCCCCCGCCAGGCCGCTTACCACGATCAGTCGCATGATGCGCTCTCCTGCATGGCTCGCTCCTGGCGGGCGGCGAACTGCTCGTCGCTGTGCTGGCCCTGCATGCGCAGCAGGTGATCGCGACAGGCGGCCTCCACGAGCACGCCCAGGTTGTGGCCGGCGGCCACGGGCAGGGTGATTTCGGGAATGGTCACGCCCAGCAGCTGGCGGGTGGTGCGGGACCCGGTCAACCGGTCGGGCGCGTCGAGCACCCCGTTTTCCGGGCGTACCAGGCGGATGATCAGCCCCAGCTGCTTGCGACGCTTGATCGCGGCTTCGCCGAACATCGCGCGGATATTGAGAATGCCCAGCCCGCGGACCTCCAGGAAGTCCTGCAGGACCGGAGGGCAGCCGCCGTTGAGATCGTCTGGTCCGAGCAGGGCAAACTCGGGCGCATCGTCTGCAACCAGCCGATGGCCGCGGTTGATCAGCTCCAACGCCAGCTCGCTCTTGCCGACGCCGGAATCGCCGGTCAGCAGAAGCCCGATCGACAGGACCTCGAGAAAGACGCCGTGCACGGTCAGCTGGCGGGCCAGCGCACCGCCCAGGAAATGGCGGAGCCGATAGGCCGCCCGGTGACCGCTTGCTGCGGTTTCGAATACGGCGATCCCGCTGCTGTCGAAGGCCCGGCGGATCTCTTCGCGCAGCGACTGGCCGTCGGCCACGACCACGAGTTTCGTGGCCCCGGCAGTCAGGCGCTCGATGATGTGCGCCAGCTGGCCGTCGTCGACGCCGTCGAGATAGGCGATCTCGGGCTCGCCAATGACCTGCACCTGAGGCGGATGAATAAAATTGAGATAGCCCACCATGGGCACCCGCCGTCCCGCCAGCCGGGTCGCCCCAAGGGTGGCTGCGCCGCCGGCGGCCGGCGACCATTGCAGGCCCAGCGACGCCTTGAGCCGCGTATAGACCGATTCCACCGACACGCGTCGGGTAGCCACGGATTCGTCGAACAGATCGTCGCCGGTCGCCGGCATGGTCAGAGGCCTTCTGGTCAGTCGGAGCGATCGCGGGCGATCAGGGCCCGATGCAGTGCTGCGTCGTCGGTGGCGTCGCGTAGCTCGGCCAGCGCCTGGCCCTCCGAAAAGGTCTCGGCCAGCTTGCGTAGCATGTTCAGGTGCGCCTCGGTGGATTTGTCGGGCACGATCAGGCCGAACACTAGGTCCACCGGCTGTTCGTCGTTGGATTCGAAATCAACCGGCTGGGGCAGGCGCATGAAGGCGCCGATGCATTCATCGGCGCCCTTCATGCGTGCATGCGGAATCGCCACGCCGTCGCCGATCCCGGTGCTGCCGAGTTTCTCGCGAGCGATCAGCCCGTTGAAGATCTCACCGGCAGTGAGATAGGGCGTGCCCTGAGTGAGAATTTCGGCGAGTTGCTCGAGCGCACGTTTCTTGCTCTGGACATCCTCGGCCAGCCGTACGCGCTCGGGCGCAACGATATCGGCGATATTCATGACGTTCCTTGATTGACGAGGCGTTGGGCTCAGATCTCCGTATCGATCGGTCGCGGATCGATATGACGGGCCTGACGGTTATGGTGATCCTTCGCCTTCTCCTTATGCTTGAGCGTCTGACGGTCGAGCTTGTCGACCATCGAGTCGATGGCGGCATACATATCTTCCTGGGTCGACTCGGCGTGCAGGGTGGCACCACGGACCTGCATGGTCGCCTCGGCCTTGTGACGGAGCTTTTCGACTTCCAGTACGACCTCCGCGTCGATGACGTGATCGAAATGGCGCTCGATGCGATCCATTTTCGTGGCCACGTACTCGCGCAGCGCTTCGGTCATGTCGACGTGATGCCCGGAGATGTTCAGATTCATCATGTGCTCCTAGTCGGCTCTTGGGAAAACACTCGGATGGCGGGTCGCCTTCAGCTGGCCTGGCGTCGTCGTTCGTGCGAGGGCGCGATCGAAAGCGCTTCGCGGTACTTGGCAACGGTCCGGCGGGCGACCTTGATGCCGTTGTCCAGCAGCAGCTCGGCGAGCTTGCTGTCGGACAGCGGTTTGGCGGCGGACTCCGCGGCGACCATTCGCTTGATCATTGCCTGGATGGCAGTGGCCGAAGCGGCGCCGCCGTCGGTGGTCGATACGTGGCTCGAGAAGAAATACTTGAGCTCGAAGATGCCACGCGGGGTCTGCATATACTTGTTCGCGGTGGCGCGCGAGACCGTGGACTCGTGAATCTCCAGCGCCTCGGCGACATCGCGCAACACCAATGGCTTCATCGCCTCTTCGCCGTATTCGAGAAACGCACGCTGCGCCTCGACGATCGTCTGGGCGACCTGTAGCAACGTGTCGTTACGCGATTTCAAGCTGTTCAGGAAGAATCGTGCCTCCTGCAGATGCGACTTGAGCGTGGTCTGGTCGGCCGATTTGTCGGCGCGCTTGATCAGGGCCAGGTACTGGCTGTTGATCCGCAGCCTCGGTGCGATCTCGGCGTTGAGAGAGACCTGCCAGCGCGAGGCCTGCCGGGTCACAAAGACCTCTGGCACCACATAGTTCGATTCGTGGTCGGAGAAGGCTTCGCCCGGATGGGGCTGAAGCGTCTGGATCAGCGCGATTGCGTTGTCCAGCGTTTCGGGGGTGACGTCCAGCCGGCGCGCCAGTGCCGTGCGGTCGCGCGAGGTCAGGCATTCGAGCGCTTCCTTGTCGACGATCCGCAAGGCCAGTGTCCGGCCCGGCGTGTCGCTGGGCATCTGACGCAGCTGGATACCCAGGCATTCGGCCAGCCCGCGAGCGGCCACCCCGGGGGGGTCGAACTGCTGGATGGCACCGAGTACGGTCTGAATATGCGCCGCGTCGGTGTCGTACTCGGCGGCCAGACGTGTTTCCAGATCCGGCCAGTCATCGAGCAGGCCGTGTTCGTTGATGGCATCGATCAGGTGCGCGGCGATCTCGCGCTCGGCGCTGTTGAACGGATGCATGTCCGCCTGCCAGCTCAGGTGCGCGTGCAGGTCGGGCGTGCTGGTGAGATTGGCCTGGCGATAGTCCCAGTAGTCGTCGTCTTCGCTTGAAGGCGCCGGCGCCGGGGCGGCACTGCCCGAATAGATGTCGTTCCAGTCGGCGTCGACCGGCAGGTTTTCGGGGATCTCGCTGTCGGTACCGGCGGCCGTCTCGGCGGTGCTGCGTTCCAGCGAGGCTTCGCGTTTGTCGGCGGTCTCGACTTCTCCGTGGCCATCGTCGGCTTCGAGCATGACGTTGGACTCGAGCGCCTCCTGAATCTCGGTTTTCAGGTCCAGCGTCGACAGCTGCAGCATGCGGATCGCCTGCTGCAGCGCAGGCGTCATGGTCAGACTCTGCGACAGATTGAGATTCAGCGATTGCTTCATAAGCGGAAATCCTCGCCGAGATAGACTTCGCGCACCTTGCGATCGGCGAGGATCGTCTCGCCGGTGCCTTCGGCAATCACCCGGCCTTCGCTGAGAATATAGGCCCGCTCGCAGATGCCGAGCGTTTCGCGCACGTTGTGATCGGTGATCAGTACGCCGATGCCGCGGTTCTGCAGGTGCCGGATGATGCCGCGGATGTCGCCGATCGAGATTGGATCGATGCCCGCAAAGGGTTCGTCCAGCAGCATGAAGCGCGGCTCGGCGGCCAGCGCGCGGGCAATCTCGACACGACGGCGTTCGCCGCCCGACAGATTCAGGCCCTTGGAATCGGCGATATGGCCGATCGATAGTTCGTCGAGCAGGTTGGTCAGTTCGCGCGCCACGCCGGCCCGGTCGAGATCGCGACGTAGTTGCAGGATCGCGCGAATGTTATCGGCCACCGACAGCTTTCGAAAGACCGAGGCCTCCTGTGGCAGATAGCCGATTCCCAGGCGGGCACGCCGGTGCATGGGCAGGCCGACGAGATTGGACTCGCCCAGCGTGATCCGCCCGTGATCGGGCGTGACCAGTCCGACGATCATGTAGAACGAGGTCGTCTTGCCGGCGCCGTTCGGCCCCAGCAGGCCCACGACTTCGCCCTGGCCGACCGAGACGCTGACATCGGCGACGACATCGCGCCCGCGATAGCGTTTGCTCAGATTCTCGGCGACCAGGCGCTGGCCCGGCGCCGGGCCGGATTGCGGCCGCGCGGTCGCAGTCGCGCTCATGACGGGTTGTCCGACTTCGGCTGGATGGTGATGCGTACCCGGCCGCCATCGCCGCTGCCGCCGCCTTCGGCCTGGGTCCGTTCGGTATCGAGATTGTGACGGATCACCTGACCGTTGACCTCGTCGCCACCGCGTTTGACCACCGCATCGCCGCGCAGAACGACCGTCGACTGGTTGTTGACGTACTCGATCTGGTTGGAATGGCCGGTCACGACATCATTGCCGTCGCGATCGGGCTGCTTGTCCAGATGTGCAGGCGAGCCGGTCAACACCGCCTTGACGTTCCCGCGGTCGTTGATCCGGGTGATGACCAGCCGATCGCCGGTGAGCGTCAGGCCGCCGCGCTTGAGCACGACATTGCCGGTGTAGGTGCTCGTACCGCTCTGCTGTGAGAGATCGGCGTTGTTGGATTCGATCCGAATCGGCAAGGCCTGCTGCTGGGCGAATGCGCCCGTGCAGGCTATCAACAGCGCCAGTCCGCAGCCGAGCGCGCTCAGGCGGCGGGTACGGGCGGCCGGAGACTTAAGGCGTGTAGGTGACTTGTACATTCTCGAGCAATCTCAGCTTGTCGGTTTTCAGATCGACTTCCATGCCGTCGCCCTCGACCCGGCGGCCCGGCTGGACCGCGGTCACGTGTGCCTTGGTATCGATCCGGTCCGCGTCGGGGCGAACCCAGGCGTTATCCGTGTTGATCCTGACGACCGGGCCGTCTGGCCGCGGGTGTCGGCCTTCGACCCCTCCGTACAGGTAGATATCGCGTTTGCCCGGCGGCACTCGGCCCTTGGCTGCGGTCACGTCCCAGTATGTCTGTGTGCCTGCAAGATAGTGTACGTCAATATCCGTCAGCCGAGCCGAGTCGTCCGGGAAGTGCAGGGTCTCGCCGAGGGTCATGCGATAGGCAAGCCCGCCCTGGTCGTCCATCTGGCGAACCACCGCATCGGTCATGTAGTAGTCGCTGTTGTCGGGCGTGACCAGGCGCGGCTGGGCAGGGCTGCCGATCTCGGGCCGGTCGAGGGTCCGAAGGCCCAGCACGAGCCCGGCGATTACCAGAAGGCCAGCGATGACGCGAAGCACGGCCGACCCTAGTGTACGTCGCGTGCGGCGATGATCAGCTCGCAGGCCTCGCGCACGGCCCCTTCGCCACCCTTGTGGCGGCTGACCCAGTGCGCGGCGTCGATCACGTCGTCGACCGCATCGGCCACGCACAGGGCCAGCCCGGCCTGGCGCATGAGGGCCAGGTCGGGCAGATCGTCGCCCATGACGGCGGCCTGTTCTGCGGTGATCTCGAGCTCGGCAAGCAGCGCGTCGAAATCAAGCTGCTTGTCGTGACTGTCGAGATAGACATAGTCCACGCCGAGCTCGTTGAGCCGGGCGGCCACTGCGGGCGACGGACGGCCGCTGATGGCCGCCACGGCCACGCCAGCGGCCTGAAGGCGCTTGATCCCCAGCCCGTCGCGTACGTGCATGGTCTTGATCTCGTCGCCGTGGTTGTAGAGGTAGAGCTTGCCGTCGGTCATCACGCCGTCGACGTCGAACACGGCTACCCGGATCGTGGCGGCTCGGCGGTTGAGCTCAGCGGCAGACAGGGTATGGCTGGGGGAGTCGGTTGGGGTCATATCACACCTGCGCGCAGCAGATCCTGCATGTTGAGAGCGCCCACCGGGCGGCCATCGTGGTCGACCACCATCAGCGCGCCGCCACCGATCCGGTGGGTCTGTAACAGCCGGACCGCCTCGGCGGCGAGCATGTCGGCGGTCACGGTCTTGGGGCCTCGGGTCATGTAATCGGCGATGCCGGCCTGTTTGATATCGATATCGTAATCCAGTGTGCGGCGCAGGTCGCCGTCGGTAAACAGCCCCGCCAGTCGGCCACGCGCGTCGACCACGCCGGTCATGCCCAGCCCCTTGGCGGTCATCTCCAGCAGTGCGTCGCGCAGACCGGCATCGACTGAAACCAGCGGTAGCTGGTCGCCGGTATGCATGACGTCGGCCACGGTCAGCAACAGCCGGCGGCCCAGGCTGCCGCCCGGGTGCGATCGAGCGAAATCCTCGGCGGTGAAGTGGCGAGCTTCCAGCAAGGCAACCGCGAGCGCATCGCCCATGGCCAGCGCGGTGGTGGTTGAGGCAGTGGGCGCCAGTTCCAGCGGGCAGGCCTCGATTTCGACCGAGACATCCAGATGCACGTCGGCGCGGCGTGCCAGCGTCGAAGCCGGGTTGCCGGTCATTGCGACCAGAGGCACACCCATGCGCTTGATCAAAGGCAGGATGGTCAGCACCTCCGCGGTCTCGCCGGAGTAGGACAGGGCGAGCACCACGTCGTCGGCAGTGATCATGCCCAGGTCGCCGTGGCTGGCTTCGCCTGGGTGCACGAAGAAAGCGGGTGTGCCGGTCGAGGCGAGGGTCGCCGCGATCTTGCCGGCGATATGGCCGGATTTGCCCATGCCGGTGACCACCACGCGGGCACGGCAATCCAGTATGCATTCGGCGGCCGCCGAGAATTGACCGTCGATACGATTTTCCAGCGCGGCCACGGCCGCGGCTTCTATAGCGATCACTCGGCGCGCGGCGCCGACCAGTTCTGCGGTATCCATGGGGCCAGTCTAGCGCACGCAGCCACGCCAAGCGGCTGGCGCGACAGCATTTCGCCGCCGTGCATCGCCGTCGAAGTCACTGCCAAATGCATATATTGCGCCAGGTCGTATAATGCGCGCCCTTTCTTCGAGCGGCGGATCTTCCAATGAGCGATATCGCGATCTCGATCGATCATGTCGACAAGCGCTATGCCAGCACGCACGCGCTCAAGGATGTCAGTTTCGATATCCGACGCGGCGAATATTTCGGACTACTCGGGCCCAACGGCGCGGGCAAATCGACGCTGATCTCGATCATCGCCGGGCTGACACATGCCAGCTCCGGTTCGGTGGCCGTACTCGGGCACGACGTACGCGCGGATTTCCGGGCCGCGCGGCGGGCGCTGGGCGTCGTGCCGCAGGAGCTGGTCTATGACCCGTTCTTCCCGGTCCGCGAGATGCTGCGTATTCAGGCCGGCTACTTCGGCTGTGGGCGCGAGGTCTGGCCCTGGATCGACGAACTGCTGGAACGGCTCGATCTGACCGACAAGGCCAATCAATCGATGCGTGCGCTCTCGGGCGGCATGAAACGGCGTGTGCTTATCGCTCAGGCGCTGGTGCACAAGCCCGACGTGGTGATACTCGACGAGCCCACCGCGGGCGTGGATGTCGAACTGCGGCGCACCCTCTGGCATTTCACCCGTGATCTCAACGACGCCGGACATACGATTGTGCTGACGACGCACTATCTGGAAGAAGCTGAAGAGCTGTGCGATCGCATCGCGATTCTCAATCACGGCTCACTGGACGTGCTCGAGGAAAAGCGGGCGTTGCTGGGGCGCCATCCGTATCGCTTTCTGTCGCTGCAGTTGTCCGGCGACGGCGGGCCGCTGCCCGCCGAGATCGAGGCGCTGGTCGAGGATCGCCACGAAGATACGCTCGAACTCAAGCTCGAACAGGGCCGCCACTTCATCGCCGACGTCATGGAGGGCATCCGCGATGCCGGCTATCGCATTCAGGACGTGAAGACCCGCGAACCACATCTGGAGGATATCTTCATGGAGCTGACTTCCGACAAGGGAGCCGCGGCATGAACTGGCAGGGCTGCTTCACGCTGTTCGTCAAGGAAGTCCGGCGCTTCTACAGTGTCATTCTGCAAACGGTGGGGGCGCCGGTGGTCACCGCCTTGCTCTACATGGTGGTGTTCGGCCAGGTGCTGCAGGGCCAGACCATCCAGGGTGTCCCGTCGTCGGCGTTTTTGGTGCCGGGGCTGATGATGATGAGCATCATCCAGAATTCGTTTGCCAACACCTCGTCGTCGATCACCCAATCCAAGGTGATGGGTAATCTGGTGTTCTTACTGATGACGCCGCTGTCCGCGTTCGAGATCTATCTGGCCTATATCGGGGCATCGTTGTTGCGGGCCACGCTCGTGGCCAGCGTGCTCTACGGCGTGACCGCGCTGTTCGTGCACGTGCCGATCCATCATCCGTTGCTGGTGATCGTGATGCTGCTGCTGTCCGGCGGCACGCTCGCCGTACTGGGCATGATCGCCGGCATCGTTGCCAGCAAGTTCGATCATCTGGCGGCGTTCCAGAATTTCTTCATCATGCCGTTGTCGTTTCTCTCCGGCGTGTTCTACTCGATTCATTCACTGCCGGAGTTCTGGCAGAAAGCCTCGCACTTCAACCCCGTGTTCTACATGATCGACGGGTTCCGTCAGGGCTTTTTCGGGGTGGGTGATTCCAATCCGACCATCAGCGTACTGGTCGCTGCGCTCGTATTCGCGCTGGTATCGGCGCTGTGCATCGGCATGTTGTCGCGCGGCTACAAGATACGCGGGTAGCCGGGTGCGCCGGTCGCCGCCCGGCTCGTGCTAGCATTTCGCGCCAGTTTCGAACGAACCGACATCATGTACAGCGCCGACGCCATACGCGAACTCATACAGGACGGACTGCCCGACGCTCGTGTCGAGGTCATGGGCGACGATGGCCAGCACTTTGCTGCCCGCGTGATCAGCGCAAGCTTCGTGGGCAAGGGGATCGTGGAGCAGCACCGCATGGTCTATGCGACGCTGGGCGAACGCATGGGGGGCGAGATCCATGCACTGTCGCTCAAGACAATGACCCCCGAACAGGCCGGCCTGGTCTGATTCTGCCGCCCGAGCGGGCGAGACGACTCGGATTCTCGCCCTCGCGGCGACGCTTTCAAGGATAGACGCGCAATGGATCTGTTACGTATCGAGGGCGGGCCGCCGCTCAACGGCGATGTCCGGGCGTCCGGCGCCAAGAACGCCACGCTGCCGATCATGGCGGCCGCCCTGCTGATCGACGAGACACTGTATGTCGAGAACGTGCCGCATCTGGAGGATGTGACCACTACCAATGTGCTGCTGGCACATATGGGCGTGTCGGTGACCATCGGCGATTACATGGTCGTGGAGGCCGATGCATCGACCCTGACCCAGTGTGTGGCGCCCTATGATCTGGTCAAGACCATGCGCGCCTCCATCCTGGTGCTGGGTCCTTTGCTGGCACGCCACGGCGAGGCCGAGGTCTCGCTGCCCGGCGGTTGCGCGATCGGTGCGCGGCCGGTGGATATCCACCTGCGCGGGCTCGAGGCGATGGGCGCGGAAATCCGTGTCGAGGCCGGCTATGTCAAAGCCCGGGCCTCGCGGCTCAAGGGCGCGCGTATTCCCATGGATACGGTCACGGTGACGGGCACCGAGAATCTCATGATGGCGGCCACGCTGGCCGATGGCGTGACTATTCTGGAAAACGCCGCGCGTGAGCCCGAGGTCGTCGATCTGGCGCGGTGTCTGGCCGCGATGGGTGCCGAGATCGAAGGCGCGGGCACGTCCACGATCACGATCCGCGGCAAGAAATCCCTGCACGGGGCGCGGCATCGCGTGTTGCCCGACCGTATCGAGACCGGCACTTTTCTGGTTGCCGGCGCCGCCAGCCGGGGCCGGGTCAAGGTGACCCAGACCGACCCGTCGCTCGTGGACACGGTTACGGCCAAACTGGCTGAGGCCGGCGGTCGGATCAGCCAGGGCAACGACTGGGTCGAGGTCGACATGCGCGGCCAGCGACCGACTTCGGTAGATCTGCGGACCGCGCCATATCCGGGATTCCCGACCGACATGCAGGCCCAGTTCTGCGTGCTCGACGCGCTGGCCGCCGGCGTGGGCACGGTCACGGAAACGGTGTTCGAGAACCGCTTCATGCATGTCTCCGAGCTCCAGCGCATGGGCGCGAAGATCCGTCAGGAAGGCAACACCGTGATCGTTACCGGCGTCGATCGGCTGACCGGCGCGCCGGTGATGGCGACCGATCTGCGGGCTTCGGCCTCGCTGGTGATCGCCGGGCTGGTGGCCGACGGCACGACCGACGTGCGTCGGATCTACCATATCGATCGCGGCTATGAGTGTATCGAGGAGAAGATGGCCCAGCTGGGCGGTCGGATCCAGCGTCTGCCCGATCGCGCGCCGGTGACCGCCCGCGGCGCGAGCGCGGAGGGCGCGGCATGAGCCGACAGGTTACGCTCGCACTGTCCAAGGGGCGCATTCTCGAAGCCACGCTGCCGTTGCTGGCCGCCGCGGGCATCGAACCGGAGGTCGATCCGGACCGTTCACGCAAGCTCGTGTTCGAAACCAACCATCCCGGTCTGCGGTTGTTGGTCATCCGCGCATCGGACGTGCCGACCTTCGTAGCCTACGGTGCGGCCGATATCGGCGTGGCCGGCAAGGACGTGCTCATCGAGCATGGCGGGGCGGATCTGTACGAGCCGCTGGATCTGGGCATCGCCCGCTGCAAGCTGATGACCGCCGGGCTGCCCGGCGCCATGGATGCGGCCAGCCACCGACCGCTGCGGGTGGCCACGAAATATGTCGAAACCGCCCGTGCGTATTTCGCCCGGCTTGGTCGACAGGTCGAGATCATCAAGCTCTACGGCTCCATGGAGCTGGCGCCCATTGTCGGTCTGGCCGATGTCATCGTTGATCTGGTGGATACCGGCAACACCCTGCGTGCCAACGGTCTGGAAGCCTTCGACGTGATCGAGGACATCAGCGCCCGGCTGGTGGTCAACAAGGCCGCGCAGAAGATGAAGCACGCCGAGCTGTCCGAACTGCTCGGCCTGTTCGCACCTGCGGAGGCCGGGGCATGATCCAGCGTCTGGACAGCCGTGCGGATACGTTCGCCGCGGCCTTCGCCAGGCTGATCGACCGAGACAGCCCGGCCCAGGGCGCTGTCGACGCACGCGTGGCCGAGATCATCGCCGATGTACGCGACCGCGGCGATACCGCGGTACTGGAATATACCCGGACGCTCGACCGGCATCCGGCTACAGATATGGCTTCGCTGGAGATCGGCGCCGACCGGCTTCAGGCCGCCCTCGATGCCATGCCGACCGGCCCGCGGGGCGCGCTGGAAGCCGCGGCCGAGCGGATCATCCGGTTCGCCGAATCGCAGAAGCTCGAATCTCACAGTTTCATCGACGAACACGGTAATCGTCTGGGTCAAGTCGTCAGGCCGATCGAGCGGGCCGGCATCTATGCGCCGGGCGGCAAGGCCGCCTATCCGTCCAGCGTACTAATGAACGCGCTGCCCGCCCGCGTAGCCGGCGTGTCGGAAATCGTCATGGTGTCACCGGCACCCGGTGGCGAACTCAACGATTGGGTGCTGGCGGCGGCGGCGCTGGCCGGGGTACACCGGTTTTTCACCGTCGGCGGCGCCCAGGCCGTGGCCGCGCTGGCCTATGGCACCGAGTGTGTGCCCGAGGTCGACAAGATCGTCGGGCCCGGCAATGCCTATGTGGCTTCGGCCAAGCGCCAGGTGTTCGGTCGCGTCGGAATCGAGTCGGTGGCCGGCCCGTCGGAGGTGCTGATCATTGCCGACGGCCGGGGCAATCCCGACTGGGCCGCCTACGATCTGTTCGCCCAGGCCGAGCACGACGAAATGGCCCGCGCGATCCTCATCTGCCCCGATGCCGACTACCTCGCGGCGGTAGCGGCCGCGGTCGATCGGTTGATCGTCGATCAGCCACGGCGAGCCATCATCGAGGCCGCGCTGCGGGATCATGGCGCGCTGATCGAAGTCGCGAATCTGGCCGAGGCTGTGGCCCTGTCGAATCGTATCGCGCCGGAGCATCTCGAACTGGCGGTCGACGACCCCGACGCACTGCTGGACGACATCCGCCATGCCGGAGCGATCTTTATGGGTCATCGCACACCCGAAGCGTTCGGCGACTATTGTGCGGGGCCCAATCACGTGCTGCCGACCGGGCGCACGGCTCGATTCTCGTCGGCGCTCGGCGTCTACGATTTCCAGAAGCGCCTGTCGATCGTGCAGGCGAGCGCCGAAGGCGCGGCCGTGCTGGCGCCTGTCGCAGCCGAGCTCGCGCGCGGTGAAGGCCTGCATGCGCATGCAGCTTCTGCCGAGGCGCGAGCGCCGGCCACCGACCGTGCCAACGCGTCCAAGCCTTGATAGGGGCTGAACAAAGCTGGCGCTGTGCTATACTTTTTCGATCCTGGCAGCGTCGTCCAACGCCGCCGATCAAGCAGTCCAACGACTAATCGAACCGGCATTTCTGCCCTGCTCGAAGAGGTTTAACGCATGAGCAAAGAGGGGGTCGACGTCGGCAAGCGCCGATTTTTGACCACCGCCACCGCAGCCGTCGGTGGCGTGGGCGCGGCTTTCGTAGCCACTCCGTTCATCAAATCCTGGATGCCCAGTGCGCGTGCGCGCGCCGCCGGTGCCCCGGTCGAGGTGAACATCGCAGCGCTGGAAGAGGGGGCGCTGGTCAGCGTGACCTGGCGCGGCAAGCCGGTCTGGGTCGTCCGGCGGACGCCGGAGATGCTGGAAACCCTGGACGAGGTCGCCGGAGAGCTGGCCGATCCGGATTCCAAGGCCGAGCAGCAGCCGGAGTACTGCCAGAACAAGTACCGCTCGATCAAGGAGCCGGTGCTGGTGATGGTGGGTATCTGTACGCACCTGGGCTGTTCGCCCAAGTATCGTCCCGAGGCTTCGGGCGGACAGCTGGACTATCCCGGTTTCTTCTGCCCGTGCCACGGTTCGCATTATGATATTTCCGGGCGGGTATATGCCTCTCAGCCGGCGCCGCTGAACATGGTCGTGCCGCCGCATCGCTATGAAAGCGACGATCTCATCGTCGTGGGCGAGGATCCGGGTCAGGGCGAGGAGGCCGCGTAATGGCAAACAGATTCATGGGGTGGGTCGACGAGCGCTTCCCGGCGACGCAGCTGTGGAACGAGCACATCGGCCAGTACTATGCGCCGAAGAACTTCAATGTCTGGTACTACTTCGGCTCGCTGGCCATGCTGGTGCTGGCCAATCAGCTGATCACCGGCATCTGGCTGGCGATGTTCTACAAGCCCTCGGCCGCGGCCGCGTTCGGGTCGGTCGCCTATATCATGCGCGACGTCGAATGGGGCTGGCTGATCCGCTACATGCATTCGACCGGCGCGTCGTTCTTCTTCATTGTCGTGTATCTGCACATGTTCCGCGCACTTCTGTACGGCTCGTATCGCAAGCCGCGCGAACTGCTGTGGATTTTCGGCTGCCTGATCTTCCTGGCGCTCATGGCCGAGGCCTTCATGGGCTACGTGCTGCCATGGGGCAACATGTCGTACTGGGGTGCGCAGGTGATTATCTCGCTGTTCTCGGCGATCCCGGTTGTCGGCGAGCATCTGACGACCTGGATTCGCGGCGACTTCGTCATCGGGGACGCGACCCTCAACCGCTTCTTCGCCCTGCACGTCGTGGCGTTGCCGTTCGTGCTGGTCGGTTTGGTCATCGCCCACATCATGGCGCTCCATCATGTGGGCTCGAACAACCCCGACGGCATCGAGATCAAGGCCAACAAGAACGCCGACGGGCACCCGGCCGACGGCATTCCGTTCCACCCGTATTACACGGTCAAGGATCTGTTCGGGGTGGGCGTGTTCCTGATCCTGTTCGCCGGCGTGATCTTCTTCGCGCCGGAGTTCGGCGGGTTCTTCCTCGAGCCGCCGAATTTCACCGAGGCCAACCCGTCGGTCACGCCCGAACATATCGCGCCGGTGTGGTACTTCACGCCCTTCTACGCCATGTTGCGGGCCGTGCCCGACAAGCTCGGGGGCGTGATCACCATGTTCGCTGCGGTGCTGATCCTGTTCGTTCTGCCCTGGCTGGATCGAAGCAAGGTCAAGTCGATCCGATACAAGGGCATCATCTTCAAGGTCATGCTTGCCGCCCTGGCGATCTCGTTTTTGATTCTCGGCTATATCGGCACCCAGCCGCCGAGCCCGATGCTCACGCTGGTGGCCCGTATCGCCACGATCGTCTACTTCGCGTTCTTCCTGCTGATGCCGCTGTACAGCATCATTGACAGGACCAAGCCGGTTCCGGAAAGGGTGACGGGATGATGCGTCAGCTGTTGTTCGCACTTGTTTTGTTGATGCCGGCCTCGGCCTTTGCGGCCGGCGGCGAGTCGGTCCCGTTCCATTTCGACGCCAACCTGGGCAATCAGGCTTCGCTACAACGCGGCGCCAAGTTGTTCATGAACTACTGCTCGGGATGTCATTCGCTGGAGTACATGCGCTACCAGCGAATCGCCGAGGATCTGGATATTCCCGAAGACGTCATGGAGAACAATCTCATGCTGACGCAGGGCAAGATCCACGACACGATCCAGGGCACGATGCCGTCGGAAGAGGCGGCCGAATGGTTCGGCAAGGCGCCTCCGGATCTTTCGCTGACCGCGCGCGAGCGGGGTGCCGACTGGATCTACAGTTTCCTGCTGAGCTTCTACCTGGACGACTCGCGGCCGACGGGCGTGAACAATGTCGTGATGAGCAATACCGCGATGCCGGCTGTGTTGGCCCCGTTGCAGGGCTATCAGGTGCTCGAGCATGGCGAGGATGGCCACGGCGACGCCGAAGGTGGCGGGGAAGGCCATGGCGGCGGTGAGCCTCAGTTCAAGTTGGTGCAGGACGGCGAGCTCAACCCGGCGCAGTATCGTTCGGCGGTGGGCGATCTGACCAATTTCCTGGTCTATGTCGGCGAGCCGGCGAAGATGGTTCGCTACTCGTTGGGCTTCAAGGTCATCGTGTTCCTGCTGCTGTTCACGGGTCTTGCCTACATGCTCAAGCGTGAATTCTGGCGTGACGTGCACTAACCACCGATAGAGGCGCCACGATGGCCAGCCGCAGTTCGACGATTACGCTGTATTCGCGTGAGGCCTGTGCTCATAGCCATCGTGTGCGTCTGGTCATGGCCGAAAAGGGTGTGGCCAGCTATGACGTGGTCGAGTTGCGGGAGGACCAGGAGAGTGAGGATCTGCTCGAGCTCAACCCGTACAACACGGTGCCCACACTGGTTGATCGGGAGCTGGTCGTATACGACCCGCGCATCATCCTCGAATATATCGACGAGCGTTATCCGCATCCGCCGCTAATGCCGGTGGATCCGGTTCTGCGTGCCCAGTACCGTCTGGCGATCTTCCGCATGGAGTCCGATCTGTACACGCTGTGCGACGATCTGGAGTCCACGCCCGCCGTGGCACGCAAGGCCCGTGAGCGCATGACCGAGTTGCTGGCCACGCTCGCCGCGGACTTCTCCTCCCGGCCCTATATCGGCGAGGAGTTCTCGCTCGTCGACTGCACACTCGCGCCCATCCTGTGGCGTCTGCGACACTACGGCGTAGAGTTGCCGGAGCGTCGCGGCAAACAATTGAAGAAATACGCACGCCGGCTGTTCGAGCGTCCCGCGTTCGCACAGAGCCTGTCGGCCTTCGAGGCCGATATGGAGCAGCCGGACGTCGGCTAGAGCGGGCCCGTTCGGGTCTGCCCAACGGAGTACCCCATGGCCGAATTGTCTTCGCGCCGTCCCTATCTGATCCGTGCCCTGTACGACTGGGTACTGGACAACGATCTGACCCCGCATCTGCTCGTGGCGGCCGACGCTGACGGCGTCGATGTGCCGCGCCAATTCGTGACTGAAGACGGTAAGATCACCGTCAACATCAGCCCCGGCGCGGTCCGCGGCTTGAGCCTGGACAACGCCCTGATCAGCTTCTCGGCGCGGTTTTCGGGGCAGAACTACAACGTCAGTCTGCCGCCGGGGGCGGTACTGGCGCTGTATGCGCGGGAAAACGGCGAGGGTATGCTTTTCGGCGAAGTCGAAGCGCCTCCCACGGCCGAGCCCGAAGACGACTCGAACGGCGATGGCGATGGTCCGGATGGCGGCCCGTCCAAAAAGCGGGCGCATCTGAAGGTCGTCAAGTAGCTCGACCTCGCAACATGCCCGCGGCGGCGGGACCTGCTCAGTCCGCCGTGCCGAGTAGATCGTCCTCGATCAGCCGGCACAGACAGTGGATCAACAGCAGGTGCATCTCCTGGATACGCGCGGTGCTGTCGGCGGCGGCTCGCAACTCGATATCGGTCGATGCCAATTGGCCGCCGATGACGCCGCCATCGCGTCCGGTGAGAGCGATCACGCGCATGTCCAGACGATGGGCTGTTTCAACCGCGGCCGCGACGTTGGCTGAGTTTCCACTCGTGCTGATCGCCAACAGCACATCGCCGGTCCGTCCCAGCGCTTCGACCTGGCGTGAGAACAGCCGATCGTAGTCGTAATCGTTGGCGATCGCGGTGAGCGTGGAGCTTTCGGTGGTCAGCGCGACTGCGGCCAGCGCACGGCGTTCGCGTTCGAACCGGTTGATCAGCTCCGATGAGAAGTGTTGGGCATCGCCGGCCGAGCCGCCATTGCCGCAGGACAGAATCTTGCCGCCGTCGGCGAGGCAGGCGAGCATCAGGTCTGCGGCGGCTACGGTCTTGGCGTCGAGCGCCTTGCGTGTTCGTCGATTGGCCTGTCGGCTGTCGTCGAACAGCCGGCCAATCAGGGCAATGCGGGCATCGCTGCCGGAATCATTCGGCATAGAAGGCGTTCTCTATCCAGTCCAGTTCATCGGAGTCATCGACGCCGACGACATCGAAACGTATCGGCCGGCGTGCATGGCCGGGATTGTCGGCCAGGAAATGTCGTGTCGCGTGGATGATACGACGCTGCTTGGTCGTGGTGACACTGGCGGCTGCGCCGCCGTAGTCGCTGCGCGCACGGTAACGCACCTCCACGATAATCAGCAGTTCATCGGCCCGGTAGACCAGATCGAGCTCGCCGCCACGCACATTGTAGTTGCGGGCGACACGCCGCCAGCCGCGGCGGCGCGCCGCGCGATCGACCCGGGCCTCGGCGGCGCGTCCGGTCTCTAGCGTCGTGCCCACGGCGCGGAGTCGGCGCGGTCGGTCTGGGCGTCGCTGCGGCTGGGCATCTCCACGAGCTGCGGGGCCCCGCCACGGAACACGCCCCAGGCGAGGTAGCGTTGTACGCTGCCGTCCGGCTGCATCGCGAGCACGCCGGTCATTCCCTCGAATACGTCGCCGGGCGACAAGCCGGTGTCGACGACCTGCTCGGCCAGCGTCCAGGCGTCCATGCCCATGGCGAACAGCCGCGAGTAGCGCGTGGCGACATCGCCGTAGCGCTGGGCGGCTTCGCTGCGACGCGAATCGAGGAAATTTCCCGATCCGATCACCCACGGCATGTCGGCAAAGCCCACCCCGTTGAGATCGATATCGTTATCGGTGTCGACCGTGCCGGTATAGATATGGGATGTGGACAGCATCGGCAGATCGGAGGCGCGATAGAAGCGCAGCTGGCTGCGAATCAGGCGTGCCTGGGTCGGCTGGGCGGCCACGAAGATGAAATCGGCGCCCTGGCGGCTGGACAGTACCGATTGGATGGGTCCGCGATGATCGTGCTGATCCGGAGAATAGGTGGCGTAGTTGACGACCTGGCCGCCGCGTTCGTTGAAGGTATTGCGGAAGGCATCGAAGACCCGGTTGCCCCAGTCGCCCTTGGGCACCAGTGCCAGGGCGCTCGAGTAGCCTTGCTCGCTTGCATGCCGTGCCACCGCGCTCGCCTCGTCTTCCGGGGCGAGGGCGAACTGATAGAAGCCCGGGCGCGTGTTGGGATTGTCGGTGTAGTTCAGCGCGACCTCGAGCACATCGCTGTTCAGGCGCGCGATCTCGGTGACCTTCTCTTTGTCGAGCGGTCCCACCAGAACGCCGACGTTATCGCTGCGTGCCCGATCGAGCAGCTGGCTGGCCCCCATGGTCTCGGTATCGTAGACCAGCGGCTGGGGCAGGCTCGCGCCGGCGTGGCTGTAGGCGAACATGAAACCGTCGTGAATGGCCTGGGCGGCATTGGCGAACTTGCCGGACATGGGTAGCGCCAGGGCCACGGTATCGCTGGTCGGTCGCGGGGCAGCGCCCATCGACGGCGCGCCAGGCTCGCGCGACACCGGCGTGGTGGACGGCGAGTAGTTGAAGCGATCGGCCAGCAGCGTGCGGGTTGCCGGATGGCCGGCGTACTGTTGTTCCCACTGCGCGAGTGCCTGATCGCGGGCGTCCCGACTGGCCCACTGACGCTGACCGATATCGGCCAGGGCGAGCCAGCCGCGGGTGGTGTCGTCGGCGTCGCGAGCCGCCATGCTCTGCGGGCCCTGACCGAAGGCGATGGCGTCGAGTGCGCGGTCGTAGATGCGCTCATCGTTAGCGCGCAGCATCGTGTCGTCGACCAACCAGACGCCGCGCTGCACCAGATCGCCGATACCGGCGATCAGATCGTTCTGGGCGAAATGCAGCTGCGCGCGCTTTTCCCAGACGCGCTCGGCTATCACGCCGGGCACGCCACTGGTCGGCGGCGGCAGTTTGGCCAGTGCCTGATCGGGACGAAGGTCGGCGACTTCGACCTCGCGCTGGGCGAGGCTGTAACGACGCCGGTCGAGTTCGCTGAGGGTCGAGGGCTCGATGCTGGCCAGAATCTGGCGCGCCATCGAGACGTTGCCGGCCTGTGCCGCAGCCAGGCCGGCCTCCAGGCGCAGTGCGCGTGCACGATCCGGGTCGGACGTACGGGTGGATGCCTGCATGTAGAGCGTGGCGGCACGCTCGTAGTCGCCCTGGGCTTCGGCCTGGCGTGGGTCATTGGTGGCCGTTGGTTGCGAGGTATCGGACGGGCGCTGCATCTGGCCGGCGCAACCGGCCAGAACGAAGGCGACGAGCAGCAGGCTCAGCGCGCGGAAAGCGGGCGAAATCGAAGACGTCATCGGCAAGGGCTCCCAATATGAGCGCGCCAGTTCCCCCGGGCGCGCCAAGCTTGTACTGCATATTAGCAGCGCAGCGCCGACAGGGCGTTGTCGAAGACGCATCTCGATCGTCGCCCGGCGTCGATCGGGCTCGGCTACACTGGGCGGCCGTCTGTCAGCGACCGTTTATCTGTGAGTGTTTTCACCGCCGCCCGCCCGAGCGCCACGCTCTGGATTGTGGCCACGCCGATCGGCAATCTCGAAGATATCGCGCCCCGAGCGGTGCGTGTGCTCCGGCAGGCGGCCGTCATCGCGGCCGAGGACACTCGCCACAGCGCACGCCTGACTCGCCCTCTGGGTATCGACACGCCGATGCTGTCCCTGCACGAACACAATGAACAGGCGCGCACCGAGCAGCTGCTTGCGCGCCTGGCCGACGGGGACGACGTCGCGCTGATCAGCGATGCAGGCACACCGCTGATCAGCGACCCGGGCTTCGTGTTGGTGCGCGCGGTGCGTCGTGCGGGTTTTCCCATTCAGAGCGTGCCCGGGCCCTGTGCGGCCATCGCTGCGCTATCGATCGCCGGGTTGCCCAGCGACCGGTTTGTGTTCGAGGGTTTTCTGCCGGCCAAGGCAACACCGCGGGCGGCCCGTCTGGCGGAGCTGGCTGCGGAGACGCGCACGTTGGTGTTCTACGAGTCCAGCCATCGTATCGGCAAGTGTGTGGCGGATATGGCGCGCGTATTCGGTGCCGAGCGACAGATCACGCTATGCCGGGAGCTCACCAAGCTGCATGAACAGAGCGTGAGTCTCAGCGCCGAGGCGATTGGCGAGTGGCTGCTCGCCGACGATAACCATCGCCGTGGCGAGTTCGTTTTGGTCGTGGCCGGCGCGCCGGTACGTCAGGAGACGACGCCGAGCCTGGATGTCGACGCGCTGCTGGCCGAACTGCTGGCGATCACCGGTACGCGGCCGGCGGCCAAGATCGTCGCCCGCCTCACCGGCATGCCACGCAACGAAGCTTATGCGCGCGCGCTCGAAATGGCATCGCATTAGGCCGGCGGCCACCGGTCGCGAGTGGTAGACTCCCGCGCTCGGAGTCGGCCACGCAGCCGCGGCGCCCGCTTGCGGGCGCGGAGGAAAGTCCGGGCTCCACAGGGCAGGATGCCAGGTAACCCCTGGGAGGCGTGAGCCTACGGAAAGTGCAACAGAGAGTAGACCGCCTACGGCCTGTTCGCAGGCCCGGCAAGGGTGAAACGGTGCGGTAAGAGCGCACCGCGCGACCGGCAACGGTTCGCGGCACGGTAAACCCCATCCGGAGCAAGACCAAATAGGAGGACGACGTGCGGCCCGCACAGTCCTCGGGTAGGTCGCATGAGGCACGCGGCGACGCGTGTCCCAGATGAATGGCTGCGCACGACAGAACCCGGCTTATCGGCCGACTCCGAATCTTCTACGGGCCCGCCGCCATGCTCCCATGGGCGGGCGCCCCACCGGCGCGATATGCGCGCCACTTTGCCCCACCGATTTGCTTCAGCCTGCCGTGGCGCTTTGCCGCGCAAGGCCTGGACGCGGCTCGGTCGCTCAGAATCTCGTCGAGCTGCGGCGGTTAAAACACTGGAATACAAAACAAAAGTCCAGACCCTCAAACCAGTCCGGAACGCTTCTAAAACACGCCAGAAATCACTGTTTCGCTGGCGTTTTTTGTATCGGCTCTCGTGCTTGACACCCCGAAGGCGGGCTGCCTATAGTGGCGCCACGGGGAAAGAAGTGGGGCAAAGTGGTTTAACAGCGACGAGAGGCCGCTGCGTTGTTCAAGGGGTCACATCCGGTCACCATCGATGCCAAGGGTCGTATCGCGATCCCGGCGTCGTATCGTCAGTCGTTGATCGACGACTGTGCGGGCCGGCTCGTCATTACACGGCACTGGGACGGCTGTCTGTTGATCTATCCCGCTACCGAATTTCAGAGCTTCGAGTCCCAGCTGCTGGCCAAGGGCAGTCTCAACCCCAAGGTGCGTGATATTCAGCGCTTTTTCATCGGCAACGCGCGCGATGTCGATATGGATCGACAGGGCCGCATGCTGCTGCCGTCGAATCTGCGGGCAGCCGCCCACCTCGAATCCAAGGCCGTGCTGTCCGGCATCGGCAACCTCTTCGAACTCTGGGATGAAAGCCAGTTCAACGATCGGGCCGCCGATACCGCCGCCGCGCTCGCAGACGATGCGGCCAACGGCGACCTGCCCGACGTGCTCATGGACATCAGTCTGTGATGCCCGCTTCGACCGCCGTTCGCCTATAACGCCATGAGGGAAGCCGTTCACATGCCGCAGGCCGAACATCAACCGGTACTGCTCGACGCCGCGTTGGCCGCGCTTGCGCCCCGCCCGGATGGTCTGTACGTGGACGCCACGTTCGGACGCGGGGGGCATACGCGGGCGTTGCTCGGGGCGGTGGGGGCCCGGGCCCGCGTGATTGCCTTCGATCAGGATCCGGACGCCGCGGCGCATGGCGAGGCGCTGGCCGCCGCCGATTCACGGTTCACCTTCGTGCGCGCTTCGTTCGCCGAGCTCGGCGAACGTCTCGGGGCGCTGGGCCTGGCCGGTCATGTTGACGGTCTGCTGTTCGACCTGGGCGTGTCCTCGCCGCAGTTCGACGTGGCCGGCCGCGGCTTTTCTTTCCGGCATGCCGGTCCGCTGGACATGCGCATGAATCCCGATGCCGGCGAGCCGCTCGCGAACTGGCTAAACCGGGCCAGCCACGGCGAGATCGCCTCGGTGATTAAGCGCTACGGCGAGGAGCCGTTTGCCGGGCGTATCGCCGGGGCGATCGTGGATGCGCGCGACACCGCGCCGATCACCGATACCGTGACCCTCGCCGAACTGGTTCGTGGCGCGATTCCGGCCCGGGTGGCTGCCGGCAAACGGGTACATCCGGCCACGCGCACCTTCCAGGCGCTGCGTATGCATATCAATGACGAGCTGGGCGCGCTTGACGCGGCGCTCGAGGCCAGCCTGGACGCACTTGCGCCGGGCGGCCGGCTGGCGGTGATCAGCTTTCACTCGCTCGAGGATCGACGCGTCAAGCGGTTCATGCGTCATCAGGCGCGGCCGCCGGCGCCGCCGGTACCCATGGCCGCCGCGCCCGCGCCAGCGTTGACGCTCGTCGGGCGGGCGCTGCGCGCCGACGCCGCCGAGACCCGGACCAATCCGCGTGCGCGTAGTGCGATCATGCGCGTGGCCGAACGTACATCCGCCGAGCGGGTGGGCTCGTGACCCGTCAGGTCGTCGTCATGCTGGGGCTGCTCATGGCGATCCTGGTGAGCGCCGTGGCGGTGGTGCAGGCCAAGCACAAGACGCGTGAACTTGCACATCAGCTGCAGGTCGAGCGCGTAGAGCGCGACAAGCTGGCCACCGAATGGGCCCAGCTTCAGCTCGAAGAAAGCGCGTGGGCCAACCCCGATCGGGTCGCGCAGGTCGCACGCCGCAAGTACGACATGATCCAGCCCAAGAGCTACGTGGTGCTGGAATCCGACAGCGCGGAGCCTGCCCGATGAGCCGGCGCGAGACCAAGCCACGTATCGCCCCGCCGGCGCGCTGGCGCGGGCATGCCGTACTGCTGGTATTCGCGGTGTTCGCCGTCGTGCTGGCCGGTCGTGCCTTCGATCTCCAGGTGCTCGATCAGGCGTTTCTGACGCATGAGGGCGACAAACGCCATCTGCGTACGGTTTCGGTGCCCGCCGGCCGCGGCGCGATCAAGGATCGTAACGGCGAGCCGCTGGCGCTTTCGGCTCCCACCGAATCGGTCTGGGCCGTGCCCGGGGCGGTACTGGAAGCGCCGGGCAAGCTCGCGCCGCTGGCCGCGTCTCTGAACATGTCGACGGCAGACCTGCGCGCACGTCTGCAGGAATACAAGAGCCGCCAGTTCCTGTACCTGCGTCGCCAGCTGTCGCCGGCCGACGCCCGGCGGGTGACGGCGGTGGATGCGCCCGGCATTTTCCTGCAGCGGGAATACAAGCGCTATTACCCGGCCGGGGAGGCTGCCGCTCAGATCGTCGGTCTGACCAATATCGACGGGCGCGGCCAGGAAGGGCTCGAGCTGGACCGCGACGCCTATCTGCACGGCGAGCCGGGCAGCCGCCGGGTGGTCAAGGATCGTGTCGGGCGCGTGGTCGAGGATCTGGCGGAATTCACGCCGCCGCAGGCCGGGCACGACCTCAAGCTGACCATCGACTCGCGTATGCAGTACCTGGCCTACCGGCATATCAAGTCGGCGGTCATCAAGAACGACGCCAAAGGCGGTCTGGTGGTCATGCTCGACCCCAAGACCGGCGAACTAAGGGCGGTTGCCTCCTACCCGAGCTTCAACCCCAACGATCGCGATTCGATCGATCCGGCGGGTGTGCGCGCCCGGGCGGCCACCGATGTCATGGAGCCGGGCTCCACGGTCAAGCCGATCCTGCTCTCGCAGGCCCTAGACAGCGGTCTGTACAACACCCACGACGTGATTCATACCAAGGGCTGGTTCATGGTCGGGCGCCTGACCGTGCGCGATTTCCGCAACTACGGCGACGTAGACTTTGCCAAGATCCTGCAGAAGTCAAGCAACGTGGGTGCCGCGCACGTGGGTCTGAAAATGGGCGCACAGGGCGTCTGGTCGACCTATAACAAGTTCGGCTTCGGCGAGACCAGCGGCACCGGTTTTCCCGGTGAGCGCTACGGCGTGCTCAAGGATTTCTACCAGTGGAATGACGTGGAGACGGCTACCGCCTCCTACGGCTATGGCCTGGCGGTGACCGCCTTTCAGCTGATCCGCGCGTATGGCGCGATTGCCGACGACGGCGTCTTGCGCAGCCTGCGCTTGATCGAAGGCGAAGGCGCGAGCATGCATACGCCGCCCCAGCAGGTCATCAAGCCCGAGACAGCCCGTACCATGCGGCATCTGCTCGAGGGCGTGGTCACCCCGGCCGGAACGGCCACGCGCGCGGCGATTCCGGGCTATCGCGTCGCCGGCAAGACCGGTACCGCTCGCAAGGCTGGCGGTGGCGGCTACAAGAACGATCGCCACCAGGCGCTGTTCGTCGGCATGGCGCCCGCCGAGGACCCGGCCCTGGTCACGCTGGTCATGCTCGACGAGCCCAAGAAAGACGCCTATTACGGCGGGGCCGTCGCAGCCCCCGTATTCGCTGCGGTCATGCGCGATGCGCTGCGCTTGTTGCGCGTGCCGCCGGACAACCCGGCGGTACTGGCGGCAGCCGCCAACGCCTCGGACAGCGGCACATGAGCGCGCGCGAAATGACGTCACTGCTGCACGGGCTGAGCGCCGACGATATCCCGGCGCTGGATGTCACGGGCCTGGCCATGGATAGCCGTCGGGTTGTGCCCGGTGATCTTTTTCTTGCCTGTCAGGGCACGCGTGTGCACGGGCTGAATTTCGTCGATCAGGCGGTGGCCGCCGGTGCCCGGGCGATTGCCTGGGACGGGCCTGCTGCGCCGTGCGTCGATGTGCCGTGTATACATGTGCCGGATCTGGCCATCCTTGTCAGCACGATCGCCGGCCGTTTTTTCGAACAGCCTTCGGTCGGCTTGTTCGTTGCCGGCATTACCGGCACGGACGGCAAGACGTCGTGCGCGTGGCTGCTGGCCCGCGCGCTCGAGGGCTTGGGTTGTCGCTGCGGCTATATCGGTACCCTCGGGGTGGGAGCGCTCGACGCACTGACCGACGCCGGCCATACCACGCCGGACCCGATCAGCGTTCAGCGGTCACTGGCAAATTTCCGCGCCGATGGCTGCGAGGCGGTCGCGTTCGAGGTGTCGTCGCACGCGCTTGACCAGCACCGTGTTGACGGCGTCGTTTTCGATGCGGCCGTGCTGACGCAAGTCGGGCGGGATCATCTGGACTATCACGCCAGCGTCGAGGCCTATGCTCAGGCCAAGCGACGCCTGTTCTGCCTGCCGGAGCTGGCCTGTGCCGTGCTCAACGTCGACGACGAGCACGGGCGCCGCTGGTTGGCCGAATTGGACACATCGGTGGAGCCCGTCGTCTATGGACACGGCGATCTGGCCGCCATGGCCGATCGTTACGTGCGCCTGGTCGCCGTCGAGCCGCGCGCCGATGGCTTGCGAGTGGAGGTGGACACCCACGTGGGGGCCGCCCGGATCGACAGCACGCTGATCGGCGCCTTCAACGCCCACAATCTGGCCGCCGTGCTGGCGGTGCTGCTATCCCGCGGCGAGTCGCTCGCGCGCTGTGCGACGGTGCTGGCCGGTCTCGAGACCGTGCCCGGACGGATGCAGCGTATTCCCGCGCGCGAGGATCAGCCGCTGGTCGTGGTCGACTATGCCCATACGCCCGGCGCACTGGCACAGGCACTGTCCGCGGTGCGGGCACATGCCGCGGAACGCGTGCTGTGCGTGTTCGGCTGCGGTGGCGATCGCGACCGCGGCAAGCGTGCGCTCATGGGCGAAGCGGCCGTGGCCGGTGCCGAACAGGTGTGGCTGACCGACGACAACCCGCGCAGCGAATCCCCGCAGGCGATCGTGGCCGATATTCTCGCCGGTATCGAAGACCGCACCCACGTTTGTGTGAAACACGACCGGCGTGCGGCCATTCGTCAGGCGATCGACGCCGGCCGCGTCGGCGACGTGGTCCTGATTGCCGGCAAAGGTCATGAAACGACTCAGCAGATCGGCGATCGCCGGCTGCCGTTCGACGACCGTGTCGTCGCCCGCCAGGCGCTGGAGGCGGCATGAACGGTCGTCTGAGCGAACTCGCCCACCTGATCGATGCCGAACTGCACGGCCGTGACGGCGATTTTGCCGGCGCGAGTATCGATACGCGGCGGCTGCCGCGTGGTGCGTTGTTCTTTGCCCTGGCCGGAGAGCACGTCGACGGTCATGATTTCGTGGCTCGTGCTGCGAGCCTTGGGGCGGCTGCCGCGGTGGTCGATCGCCAGGTCGACTCGCCGCTGCCACAGCTGCAGGTCGTCGACGTACAGGCGGCCCTGCAGCAGGCCGGGGCAGCGGCGCGCCGTGCCTTCGCCGGCCCGGTAGTGGCCGTGACCGGTTCCAACGGCAAGACTACGGTCAAGCAGATGCTGGCCGCGATCCTCGCCGAAGCGGGGCCAGTGCTGGCCACCGAAGGCAATCTCAACAATCACCTGGGCGTGCCATTGACGTTGCTGCGCCTGAACGCGGGTGTGGCCCGCGCGGTCGTCGAAATGGGCGCATCCCATGCCGGCGAAATCGCCATGTTGTGCGAACTGGCCCAGCCGGACGTCGCGGTCGTTACCAATGCCGGATCGGCTCATCTGGAAGGCTTCGGCAGTTACGAAGGCGTGGCCCGCGCCAAGGGCGAGATCTTCGCCGGGCTGAGCGCCGAGGGCACCGCGGTGATCAACGCCGACGATGACTATGCCGGGCTGTGGCACGAACTGGCTGGCCATCGGTCGCAGCTATGTTTTTCGCGCAGTGGCGGCGCCGGCGTCGATGTCTACGCCAGCCACGAATCGCTGACCGGCCAGGGCAGCCGCTTTACTCTGCATACGCCCACCGGCGCGGCCGATGTCGATCTGGCGCTGGCCGGTGCGCATAACATCAACAACGCACTCGCGGCCGCGGCGGCGGCGAGCGCGCTCAATCTGGACGCCGATCTGATCGCGCGCGGGCTGGCCGGGATGCAGGCCGTGGGCGGCCGTCTGGCGATCACTGCGGCGTGCCACGGCGCACGGCTGGTCGATGACAGCTACAACGCCAACCCGGGTTCTCTAAAAGCTGCCTTCGAGTGGTTGTCGTACCAGCCGGCGCCGCGCTGGGCGGTGTTGGGCGATATGGGTGAGCTGGGCGACTACGCCGAGTCGGCCCATGACCAGGCCGGTCGCGCCGCGCGTGCCGCGGGCGTCGAGCGGCTGTGGGCTGTCGGCCCAATGAGTCAGCGTACGGTCGAAGCGTTCGGCAACGGCGCCCAGTGGTTCGCCGATCATGCCTCGCTGATCGATGCGTTACTCGAGGCTCTGGCGGCGGCCGATCGGGCGGTGACAGTGCTTGTGAAAGGCTCGCGCTCGGCACGCATGGATCGCGTGGCCGACGCACTGCGCGTGGTCGACAGCGCGAAGGCGGGTGTGTCGTGCTGATGTATCTGGCGGACTGGCTCGAACCGCTGCACAGCGGTTTTCGCGTGTTTCAGTTCATCACGCTGCGCGCCATTCTGGGCGTGCTGACGGCGATGATCTTCTCGTTCGTGTTCGGTCCGTGGATGATTCGCAAACTGACGTTCCATCAGATCGGCCAGCACGTTCGCGACGATGGTCCGCAGAGTCATTTGGTCAAGGCCGGCACGCCGACCATGGGCGGCGCGCTCATTCTGGCTTCGGTGATCGTGTCGACGCTGCTGTGGGCGGACATCGCCAATCGCTGGGTATGGCTGGCCGTGCTGGTGACCGCGGCGTTCGGCACGATCGGTTTCATCGACGATTACCGAAAGCTCAAGTTCGGCAACAGCAAGGGGCTGTCGGCCCGGGCCAAATACAGCGCCCAGACGTTCGTCGGCCTGGCTGCGGGGCTGTGGCTATACCTGGGCGCACACAGCGCGGCCGAAACCAGCGTGCTCATTCCCATGCTCAAGGATGTCGCGGTGCCGCTGGGCGCGGGCTACATGGTCTGGAGCTATCTGGTGATCGTGGGCACCAGCAATGCGGTCAATCTGACCGACGGGCTGGACGGACTGGCGATCATGCCTTGCGTGCTCGTGGCCTCGGCGCTGGCGATATTCGCCTACGTGACCGGTAACGTCGAGTTCGCCGATTACCTGGGCTTTTCGTATATCAAGGGGGTCGGTGAGCTGTCGATCTTCTGTACCGCGATCGGCGGGGCGGGGCTGGGTTTTCTCTGGTTCAACGCCTACCCGGCCCAGGTCTTCATGGGCGATGTTGGCGCGTTGGCACTGGGTGCCGCACTTGGCGTCGTGGCCGTGGCCGTGCGACAGGAGCTGGTGCTGGTGGTCATGGGCGGGATATTCGTGGCCGAGACGGTATCGGTGATCCTGCAGGTGGCCACTTTCAAGATGACCGGCAAGCGGATGTTCCGCATGGCCCCGCTGCATCATCATTTCGAACTCAAAGGCTGGGCCGAACCGAAGATCATCGTGCGATTCTGGATCGTCACGCTGGTGCTGGTGCTCATTGGCCTGTCGACGTTGAAGATCCGATGAGCGCGGCCAAACCCACATTCCGCGAACAGCTGGCCGGCGCCAGTGTGCTGGTGGTCGGTTGCGGCGTATCCGGCGTTTCGGCGGCGCGTTTTGCCTGCGAGTGCGGCGCCCGTGTCCGCGTGATCGATACCCGGGACGAGCCGCCCGGCGCGGCCGCCCTCACTGCCGTGTGTCCCCAGGCCAGTCTGATCGTGGGCGAGTTCCAGGCTGCGGTGCTCGACGGCATCGACCACATCGTGGTGTCGCCCGGCGTGGATCTGCGCGAGCCGTTGATCGCCGACGCGCGAGGCCGCGGGCTGTCGATCGTGGGCGATGTGGAATGGTTTGCCCGCGTGGTGGATGCACCGGTCATCGCGATCACCGGGTCCAACGGCAAGTCCACGGTGACGGCTTGGGTGGGCGAGCTGCTCGGCGCGGCCGGACTCAATACCGCCGTCGGCGGCAATTTCGGCACACCCGCGCTGGATCTGCTGGCCGAGGGCATCGATTGCTATGTTCTGGAACTGTCGAGTTTCCAGTTGGAACTCGTCGAGCGACTGGATCTGCAGGCGGCCGTTGTGCTGAACCTGAGCCCGGATCATATCGATCGGCACGGTGATATGGACCGCTATGCCAAGCTCAAGGCGCGTATCTACGCTCACGCCCGAATCGCGCTGGTCAACGCCGACGACGCCCGGGTCGTCGCGATGCCCACACATGACGCCGAGGTGCGCCGTTTCGGCACCGCGGCCGATGTGGACTACCGTCTGCTCGACAGCGCGCGCGGGACCGCACTGGCCCGCGGCGAACAGCCATGGCTGAGCTGTGATGCGTTGCGCCTGGCCGGCCGTCACAACTATTTCAATGCGCTGGCGGTCTGGGGTCTGGCCGATGCGCTGGGCGTGGACGAGGCGGCCATAGGTCACGGCCTGCGGGCCTTCGGCGGCCTGCCGCATCGCTGCCAGACCGTGGCCGACTGGCATGGGGTACGCTGGATCAACGACTCCAAGGGCACCAATCTCGGCGCGTTGCTGGCCTCTCTGGCGGGCATGACTGCGCCGGTGATTCTGCTCGCAGGCGGTCAGGCCAAGGGCGCGGACTTCACACCGCTCGGCCCGGTCGCCGCCGACAAGGCGCGCGCGGTGATCGTGTTCGGCGTTGATGCCGAGCTGATCGCGAGTGCCGTGGCCGATCATGTCGAGGTACATCGCGTGACCACGCTGCGCGAGGCCGTGGCCGCGGCTGCGGCCATGGCCCAGCCCGGCGATACGGTGCTGCTGTCTCCCGGCTGCGCCAGCCTGGATCAATTCGACAACTATGCCGCGCGTGGCGATGCCTTCGTCGCCGCGGTACAGGAGCTGGCCGCATGAGCCGCGTCACGGACATGCTCGCACTGCCTCGGGTGCGGCCCGACGTGGCCCTGCTGGGTGCGCTGGTCGTGATCACCTGTATCGGGCTGGTCATGGTGGGTTCGGCCTCGGTGGCCGTAGCCGACCGGCTGACCGGCGAACCGATGTATTTCTTCTATCGGCAGGCGATCTATGCGCTGATCGGGCTGGTCACCGCGTTCGTGGTTCTGCATGTGCCGCTGCGGTTCTGGCAGGCGAACACGTTCACGTTGTTGGGCGGCGGACTGATTCTGCTCGTGGTGGTGCTGATTCCTGGCATCGGCAGCGCGGTCAACGGCGCCCAGCGCTGGATCGATTTCGGTCCGGTGTCCATGCAGGTTTCCGAGCCCGCGCGGCTGTGCCTGATCCTTTATGTGGCCGGCTATGCATCGCGTCGGCAGGTCGAGCTGGCCACGTCCTGGGGCGGTCTGTTCCGGCCCATGTTCTTCATGGTGCTGGCCAGTTTCCTGTTGCTGCTCGAACCGGATTTCGGCGCCGCCGCGATTCTGGTCACCGTGGCCGGCATGATCCTGTTTCTGGCCGGCGCACGGCTGTCCTACCTGCTGGTACTCGGCGCGGCCGCCGGCGGCGCGGTGGTGCTGCTGGTGCTGTCCTCGCCTTATCGCTTGGCGCGGCTGGTGAGTTTTGCCGATCCATGGGCCCATCCCTATGCCAGCGGTTTTCAGCTCACGCAGTCGCTGATCGCCATCGGACGCGGCCAGATCGGCGGGGTGGGACTGGGCAATTCGGTCCAGAAGCTGCTCTATCTGCCGGAAACCCATACCGATTTCCTGTTCGCGATCTATGCCGAAGAGTTCGGTCTGATCGGATCATTGCTACTGATCGTCCTGTTCTCGATCGTCGTGTGGCGTGGTTTTGTGATCGGTCGGCGCGCGATCGAGGCCGAACAGCTGTTCGCCGGCTTCGTGGCCTACGGCATGTCGGCCTGGTTGGCGCTGCAGGCGTTCGTGAATATCGCGGTCAACATGGGCATGTTGCCCACCAAGGGTCTGACCTTGCCGCTGATGAGCTACGGCGGCTCATCGCTGGTGATCATGTGCCTGCTGTGCGCGCTTTTGCTGCGGGTGGATCTCGAGACCCGCGAGCCGATCCGGAGGCAGCCGTCATGAGTGCGCCCCATGTGTTGATCATGGCTGGAGGCACGGGTGGCCACGTGTTTCCGGCGCTGGCCGTGGCCGAGGCACTGATCGAGCGCGGCGTGCGGGTGTCGTGGCTGGGCACGGCACATGGCATCGAGGCGAGGCTCGTCCCTGCCCGCGCGCTGGAACTGCATACCATCGACGTCGCCGGGCTGCGCGGCATGGGCGCGCGGGCATGGCTCGCGGCGCCGCTCAAGCTGTTTCGTGCCTGTCTACAGGCACTCGGCGTGGTGCGTCGTGTCGCGCCGCAGCTGGTGATCGGCATGGGTGGCTTCGCCGCAGGCCCGGGCGGTCTGGCGGCCCGCTTGACCGGGCGGCCGCTGCTGATTCACGAACAGAACGCCTCGGCCGGCCTGACCAACCGAGTGCTCGCACGCCTGGCCAATCGTCTGTTGCAGGCGTTTCCGCATACCTTTGTCAACGACCATGCGCGCACGGTCGGCAACCCGGTACGTCGCGAGATCCTGGCGCTCGCGCCGCCGGCCGAGCGCTGGCGCGAGCGCCACGATGCAATACGTCTGCTCGTGCTCGGCGGCAGCGGCGGTGCATTGGCGATCAACGAAACGGTGCCGGCCGCGCTGGCACGGATCGACCCGGCGATGCGTCCACAGGTGCGTCATCAGGCCGGTCGTACGCTGGCCCAGGCTGAAGCGGCCTACCGCCAGCATGCCGTGAACGCAGACGTGCATGAATTCATCGACGACATGGCCGAGGCCTATGGCTGGGCCGATCTGGTCGTATGCCGCAGCGGCGCACTGACCGTGGCAGAGCTGGCCGCGGCCGGCGTGGGCGCGGTGCTCGTACCGTATCCGTTTGCCGCCGACGACCATCAGCGGGCCAACGGCCAGTATCTGGTCGATGCGGGTGCCGCCGAGCTGATCGACCAGTCCGAGTTGAGCGCCGATCGGCTGGCCACGGAAATCGGCGCGCTGTGTGCCGACCGCGCGGGTCTGCTGGTGCGTGCCGAGGCAGCCCGCAGCGTCGCCTGGCCGAATGCGACCGACGATATCGTCGACGCCTGTTTCGAATTGTTGGAGGCCGCATGATGGACCCCCAGTCCAACGCGTCCGCCAACGGCCATCATCAGCCGTTGACCCACCGGCCGATGCGTCGTGTCAACGTCGTTCACATGGTGGGGATCGGCGGCGTCGGCATGGCCGGCATCGCACGCGTATTGCTCAACCTGGGCTATACGGTGACCGGCAGTGACATCAAGGACGGCGTGGCCACCCAGGCACTGGCCGCCCAGGGTGCGCAGATATTCGTCGGCCACGCCGCCGAAAATATCGAAAACGCCGACGTGGTAGTGGTGTCGACCGCTGTTTCCGGCGACAACCCGGAAGTAATCGCTGCCCACGAACGTCTGGTGCCCGTGGTTCGGCGCGCCGAAATGCTCGCCGAGCTGATGCGTTTCCGCTACGGCATTGCGGTGGCCGGTACCCATGGCAAGACCACCACGACCAGCCTCGTGGCCTCGCTGCTGGCCGATGGCGGCTTGGACCCGACCTTCATCGTCGGCGGCAAGGTCCTGGGCGCCGGCTCGAACGCCCGCCTGGGCGAAGGCCCGTACCTGGTCGCCGAAGCCGATGAATCCGATGCGTCCTTTTTGTTCCTGACGCCGATGATGGCGATCGTCACGAATATCGATGCCGATCATCTGGAAACCTATGGCGGCGAATTCTCGAAGCTCACCGAGACCTTCGTGGAATTCCTCCATCATCTGCCGTTCTATGGCCTGGCGGTGCTGTGCGTGGACGACCCGGTGGTGCGTTCGATCCTGGCCGACGTGGGCCGGCCGATCGTGACCTACGGCATCGAACACGACGCCGACTTCATGGCCGAGAACCTGTCGTTCGATGGCACCGGCACACGGTTCACCCTGCGTCGGGCCGGACACGACGGTTTCGATGTACACCTGAATCTGCCGGGTCGTCATAACGTGCTCAACGCGCTGGCCGCTGCGGCGGTGGCCCATGAGCTGGGCGTGGACATGCCGGCGATCGGACGCGGGCTGTCGCAGTTCGCCGGCATCGGCCGACGCTGTGAAGTGCATGGCGAGATCGCACTTGGTGACCGGCGGGTTTTGCTGGTCGACGATTACGGCCACCACCCACGCGAGTTGAGCAGCATCATCGATGCCGCCCGCGGCGCCTGGCCGGATCGCCGCCTGGTCGTGGTGTTCCAGCCGCATCGGTTCACGCGCACACGCGACCTGTTCGACGACTTCTGCAAGGTGCTGGCCAATCTGGACGTGCTCGTGCTTTGTGAAGTCTATGGCGCCGGTGAAGCGCCGATCGCGGGGGCCGATGGCCGAGCGCTGGCTCGCGGCGTACGCGCCCGAGGCCGTGTCGACCCGGTGTTCGTCGACGATGTGCACGCGCTGGCCGATGTGCTGCCTGGCGTGGTCAGCGACGGCGACGTGCTGTTGACGCTGGGCGCCGGCGATATTGGCGCCGTGGCTGGCCAGCTGGCCGTCGGAGGTCGCTCATGAGCGATACGCGCATCACCGATCCCGGCGTGTTCGGCAAGGTCGCCGTACTGATGGGCGGCTGGTCGGCCGAACGCGCGGTGTCGCTGGATTCCGGTGCCGCCGTGGCCGCGGGCCTGGCACGTCGCGGCGTCGATGTCACGGCCATCGACGTCGACCGGGCGCGCGTGCTGAACCTGGCGGCTGAAGGTTTCGATCGTGTCTGGCTTGCCCTGCACGGGCGCGGCGGCGAGGACGGCGTGGTGCAGGGGGCGCTCGAGCTCCAGGGATTGCCTTATACCGGCAGCGGCGTGCTGGCATGTGCGCTGTCGATGGACAAGGTCCGTACGAAGGCGATCTGGGCCGCCCAGGGTATTCCCACGCCGGCCCATCGGGTACTCGGCGAACGGACCGATCTGGACGAAGTGGTCGAGGCGCTCGGCATGCCGTTGATCGTCAAGCCGGTGCACGAAGGCTCGACCATCGGTATCAGCCGGGTCGATCGCATTTCGCAACTCGAACAGGCACGCCGCGAAGCGGCCCGGTTCGATCGCGACGTGATGGCCGAGCAGCTGATCGCCGGGCCGGAATACACCGCCGGCATCGTCGACGATCAGGCCTTGCCGCTGATTCATATCGAACCGTCCAGCGGCTTCTACGATTACCAGGCCAAGTATGTGGCCAACGACACGCGCTACCACTGCCCCTGCGATCTGCCGCCCGAACGCGAGGCCGAGTTGCGGCGTCTGGCGTTGCGTGCGTTCGAGATCACCGGCGCGCACAGCTGGGGGCGAGTGGATCTCATGCTCGATGCAGCCGGCCAGCCGTGGTTTCTGGAGCTCAACGCCGCGCCCGGCATGACCTCGCACTCGCTGGTGCCGATGGCCGCCCGGGCGGCCGGCATGGATTTCGACGAACTGGTGTGGCGCATTCTCGCTGCCACCGTTACCGACGAGGGGGACGCGTCATGAACGCGATCAGGCGCATCCGGGCCAACAAGCGCTGGCGCGACGGCCTGCTAGGCGCGCTGCTGCTGTTCGGCGTGGCGGCCTGTACCTGGCAGGGCATCAAGCCCGACGACCAGCGTACCGGCCATCTGTATATCAGCGGTACATCCAGCCATGTGAGTGACGAACAGATCGCGCATGTGGCCGCGCCCTACATGAACTCGCCGTTCTTCGACGTCGATCTCAAGGGCCTGCAGGCCGAGCTGGCCCGTCAGCCGTGGTTGGCGGAGGTCGAGGTCTCGCGTCACTGGCCCGACGGTGTGGCGGTTCATATCACTGAGCAGCGGCCGGTCGCCCTGTGGGGCGACGAGGCCGTACTGGGTGCCAACGGCCGGGTTTTCGTGCCCGATGCGGCCAGCCGGCCGACTGGGCTGGTCGCGCTCGATGGTCCGCCCACGGCCGGACTGAAGGTTTATGAGCAATATCGGCATCTGTCGGAGCTGCTGGCCGGCCATGACACACGTATCGCACGACTGACGCTCGATGCGCGCGGTTCGTGGACAGCCACGCTGGACGACGGCCTGCAGCTGCGGCTCGGGCGCGACGATCTGGATGAGCGTATGCACCGGTTCGTCGACTATGCGCTGGCACGCACCCAGGCGCGCGACGCGCTGGCCGGCGCCGGCTATGTGGATTTGCGTTACAGCGACGGTTTCGCGGTCGGCGGCACGCGCGCCGCCACCCCCAAGGATCAGGAGAAGGTCAATGAGCAAGCGGCCTGAGAAGAATCTCGTCGTCGGTCTGGATATCGGCACCTCGAAGGTCGCGTGCATCGTGGCCGAGGTACACAACGGTGAGCTCGAGATCATAGGCCTCGGCAGTGCGCCCTCCCGTGGAATGAAGAAAGGCATGGTGGTCAATATCGAGTCGACCACCGATTCCATCCGCCGTGCGGTCGAAGAGGCCGAGCTGATGGCCGGCTGCCGGATCCAGTCGGTGCACTGCGGGATCTCGGGGGCGCATGTGCGGTCACTGAATTCGCACGGCATCGTCGCGGTCCGCAACAAGGAAGTCACCGAATCCGATATCGAGCGGGTGATCGACGCCGCCTGTGCGGTGGCCATCCCGGCCGATCAGAAAATCCTCCACGTGCTGCCGCAGGAATTCGCGGTCGACGACAACGAGGGCATTCAGGAGCCGGTCGGCATGTCCGGCGTGCGCCTGGAAGCCAAGGTGCATATCGTCACCGGGGCCGTGACCTCGGCGCAGAATATCCAGAAGTGTGTGGCCCGCTGCGGTCTGGAAGTCTCCAAGCTGTCTCTCGAACAGCTGGCCTCCAGTTATGCGGTGCTCACCGAGGACGAAAAAGACCTTGGTGTAGCACTCGTGGATATCGGCGGCGGCACGTCGGACATCGCGGTGTTCATCAATGGTTCGATCCGGCATACAGCGGTCATTCCGATCGCCGGCGACCAGGTCACCAACGATATCGCCGTAGCGTTGCGTACGCCGACCCAGCATGCCGAAGGCATCAAGATTCGCTACGGCTGTGCCTTGCCGGAGCTGATCGAGGACGACGACGCCATCGAGGTGCCGAGCGTGGGCGAGCGCCCGCCGCGGCGGCTGTCGCGCTACACCCTCGCCGAGGTGATCAAGCCCCGCTACGAGGAGCTGTTCATGCTCATCCATAAAGAGCTGGTGCGTTCCGGCTTCGAGGATCTGCTGGCCGGTGGCGTGGTGATCACCGGTGGATCTTCCAAGATGGAAGGGCTGACCGATCTCGCCGAAGAAGTCTTCCACATGTCCGTTCGTCTGGGCGTGCCCCAGCGGGTGCACGGGCTGTCGGACGTGGTCAAGAACCCGATCCACGCCACCGGCGTGGGCTTGCTGGAGTTCGGCAACCGCTCCATGCCCAAGCCGGGCATGGACCTGTCTCACAACGACAACAGCTTTACCCAGGTCTGGGAACGGATGAAGGCCTGGTTCCAGGGCAATTTCTAGAACAACAAGCGATCAGGGGAACGGCCGGCGGCGACCGGTCAACGTCTCAACACAGTTTTCCGAAAGGAAAAGCACGGCAACCAAGATAGAGGTGCATCATGCCTGAAGTATTCGAGTTCGCAGATCAGAAGACCGATAAAGCGGTCATCAAGGTCATCGGCGTCGGCGGTGGCGGCGGCAACACCATCAACCAGATGGTCAATGGCGGCATCCAGGGCGTCGATTTCATTTGTGCCAACACCGACGCGCAGCATCTGGAGCGCTGCGACGCGGACGTGCTCGTACAGCTGGGCATGAACGTCACCCGCGGCCTGGGCGCCGGTGCCGATCCGGCCATCGGCCGCCAGGCCGCCGAAGAGGATCGCGATCGTATTCGCGAATCCATCGAAGGCGCGGACATGCTGTTCATCACCTGCGGCATGGGCGGTGGCACCGGCACTGGTGCAGCGCCGGTCGTGGCCGAGATCGCCCGTGAGATGGGTATTCTGACCCTGGCGGTGGTCACCAAGCCGTTCCCGTTCGAACGTGGCAAGCGCATGGAGATCGCCAAGCAGGGTATCGACGAGCTGGGTCGCTTTGTCGACTCGCTGATCGTCATACCCAATGAGAAGCTGCTGACCGCGCTGGGCAAGAACACCACGCTGAAGAACGCTTTCCAGGCGGCTAACAACGTGCTGCACAACGCGGTGCAGGGCATCTCCGATCTGATCACCCGCCCGGGCGTCATCAACGTCGACTTTGCCGACGTGCGTCGCGTGATGTCGGTGCAGGGCATGGCCATGATGGGCCGCGCCACGGCCGTCGGCGACGATCGTGCCCGCGAGGCCGCCGAGGCTGCGTTGGCGAGCCCGCTGTTGGACGATCTGTCCCTGCATGGCGCCCAGGGCCTGCTGGTCAACGTCTCCGGCGACGAGAATCTGGGGATTCACGAATTCCAGATCGTCAACGAAGTCATTGCCGATATGGGGGCCGAGCACGCCGAGGTCATCGTCGGCATGGCCGAGGATCCGGAAATGGGCGACGAGATCTGCGTGACCGTAGTGGCCACGGGTCTGGGTCATCAGGCCGTCGAGCGTGAAGCGGTGCGTCCGCTCAAGCGTGATGCCGGCGGCCAGATGCGCTACGAAGATCTGGATCGCCCGACCGTGATCCGCAACCGTCCGCAGCAGTCCTCGCGTGATAACGCGGCCGTCGATATGGACTATTTCGACGTGCCGGCATTCCTGCGCAATCAGGCCGACTGAAGACGATAGAGATCAGGGAGATGCGCCGCGTGCCTGCAAGGGCACGCATCGCCCGACGGCAGCCGTGCGCCGTCGGGCGATTCCGGCGTGTTATTCTTCGCGGCTTTTGACGGGCGGCAGCATTCGCGGCGCTGCAACATTAAGGCAAAGTTAAGGCGCCGTGGATAAAGTATCGCCCAACCAGATGACACCGTAATGACACGGTGTGCGCGGCGCTCAGAATCGCCACAAGGGACACATACGATGCTCAGACAACGTACGCTAAAGAATCCGATTCGCGCCACGGGGGTCGGCCTGCATACGGGGCAGAAGGTCTACATGACATTGCGCCCGGCTGCAGCCAATCAGGGCATCGTGTTTCGTCGTACAGACCATACGCCCATGGTCGAGTTCCGCGGCGACGCGTTCAAGGTCGGCGATACGACGCTGGCCACCACGCTGATCAACGGCGACGGCGTGCGTGTGCAGACCGTCGAACACCTGTTGTCGGCGATGGCTGGCCTGGGCATCGACAATGCGATCGTCGAATTGTCCTCGGACGAGCTGCCGATCATGGACGGCAGCGCCGGACCGTTTGTGTTCCTCATTCAGTCGGCAGGCATCCAGGAGCTGGATGCGCCGAAGAAATTCATTCGTATCAAGCAGCCGGTGGAAGTGACCGACGGCGATAAGTGGGCGCGGTTCGATCCGTTCGACGGGTTCAAGGTCAGCTTCTGTATCGACTTCGATCACCCGGCGTTCGATTCGGACACGCAGTCGGCCACGGTCGATTTCTCCACGACCTCGTTCGTCAAGGAAGTCAGCCGTGCGCGCACGTTCGGGTTCATGCGCGATATCGAATTCCTGCGCTCGAACAATCTGGCGCGTGGCGGATCGATGGACAACGCGGTGGTGCTCGACGACTATCGCGTTCTCAACGCCGACGGCCTTCGTTACGACAACGAATTCGTGCGCCACAAGATTCTCGACGCCATCGGCGATCTGTACTTGCTCGGCCATGGGCTCATCGGAAGCTATTCCGGCTACAAGTCCGGCCATGCGCTCAACAACAAATTGCTGCGTGCGTTGTTGTCGGAACAAAAAGCCTGGGAAGAGGTGACCTACGAGGATATCTCGGAGTCGCCGGTGACCTATATCAATGCACGTCCCGTGATTGCGGCCTGAGCCGATCGCGGTGGCCGTGTGCAGGCGCCGGTCGCGAATGCGGCCGGCGTTTTTTTTGGCCGAGCGAAACCTGGCCTAGCGAAGCAGGCGCTGGCGATAGACGCGCCATAGCGCCAGCCAGCCGAATATCAGCGGATGCCGTCGTAGACGGTCGTCGACAGGGATGACGACACCGGTATGACGCTCGATCTTGTAGGCGGCATAGTCCACCGCGTCGGTGAAGGTGAAACAGGCCTTGGCCAGACGTAGGATCGACAGGCTTTTGCCGCAGGCCCGACGCAGACGCCAGCGCAGCCGCGCCCACGGTGAATCGGCTCCGCACCAATACAGGCGGCCGGCGGAATCCGTGGTCACCGGCCGTGCGAGCAGCGGCCGCGCGGCTTCCAGCCGGCGCGCATACTCGTGGCTGTCGCGTTCGACGAGCGACCGGCTGCGGCTTGTCTTTTCGACCCGCAATTCGCTGGCATAGCTCAGTGACAGGGCAGCGCTGAGCGTGGCCGCGGGGCCGCGACCATCCGCGAGTGCGGGCAGCGCACGATCGAGCAGGGTCACCACCGCCTGTCCGCAGGCCGCCCGGGTGCGTTGGCGATCGTCGTCGCTGGCCGCGGCCACGATAGCCACGGGCTGGGCAAAACGGCCCCAGACCGAGGACTGGAACCAGTCGCGACAGCCGGCCTCGAGCTGATCGCGGCTAAGCACGGCATATTTGCACCGCAACAAACGTCCGTCAGCGCCCGTTCGTTCGGCGTAATAGACGTTGGGCGGTACCAGTCGATTGCACCAGCCGCCCAGACGGGACTGGCCGGGCGGGCCGTACTCGTCGACCACGACATAGAAATCGAGCAATCCCGCATACGGATCGCCGTCGCGCAGGCAGGCGCCGTAGTAGATCAAAGCCACAAAGCGCCGGCCGAACCGGGCGCGCAACGGCTCGATGATCGGTTCGAGTTGCGCGCTCTGGGACGTCGTACAGGGGCCGGCGATTGCAGCCAGCCGGATCCGATCGGACGCCCGGTCGACGCCGGTCACAGGTTGACGAACCGTGCCGTGCCGGCCGAACTGAGCACGACGGGCCCATCGGCCGAACGTGCAGTGAAAAACTCGCCGTCGACGATATAGCCGCCGTCGAAGGAAAGCGCCAGGCGATCGCTGTTGTGGCTGCGATAGCCCTTGTCCGGCGTCATCCAACGGCGCCGTCGCCCGCGGCAGACGGCGGGTATGCGGCGCAGCAATCCCTCGGCGCCTTCGGCCACGCTGGTCCATGCGACCGGGCCGTTTTCTTCTCCCCAGAAGGGATGCATGCGCAGCACCAGGGTGTCCAGCGTGCTGGCCATCAGCAGAATACTGGGCTGATCGATCGTATGGCCGCGGTCATCGTTCAGCCGGACATCGACCGGTACGAAATACCGGCGATCGCCGGTCGCCACGGCCTTGACGAAGCGAGTGAATGCCACGCCGGGACCGACATCACCGCGCATGCCGTATTGATGCAGCCGCTTCTGGGTGTGCTCGACCGCGTTGTAGATCGCACCCGCGCCGAAGAACATGCCGCACAGCGGCGGCGCGGATCCGCCCGGATCTATGCGCAGCACGTCGCGGGCGATCACGTGCCGGTCCATGTCACGCGGGCTAGACGCCCAGGCGTGCAGACGTTGCCAGCCGTCCCGCTTGACCGAAACCGTGCCGACATCGTTGCCGGTCATGTTTGTGCTGCCGGTGGGCACCAGCGCCAACAGAGGCGGTCGTTCGAAGATATCGCCGAGCATGATGTGGCCCAGCACCGACTGGACCGTGCCATCGCCGCCGGCCACGGCGAGCAGATCGACGCCGGCATCGGCGAGTTGGCGTACCGCGGCTTCAATCTCGGCCGGGCTCTTGGCCCGTATCGCCGGTACGCCCGCGCCCAGGTCCGGCTGGGCCCAGCGCTTGCGGTGGCGGCCGCTGTGCGCGTTGTAGATGATGCCCAGACGTCGAGGGCGCGCATCGTACGACGTTGTTTCCACGCCGGCCGGTTTCAGCATGTTGCGCGCGGTCCGGGGCGGGCAGATGGCCGCGCCGGTGCATGTCCGCGTGGTCGGGCGGTGGTCCTGAACGGGCATCGGCGCCGGGTGGAATGGGCGGTCATGGCCGGTGGCTCGCGGCAACAAACGTGGCGCGAATGGTACCGCAGCTGATCCGCGCGGTCGGGTTCATACGCATCGTCGCAGCCACAACAACGCGGCCAGCGACAGGGCAAGCCCCGGTGCGAGCATGCAAAGCGGTGCTGACAGGCCGTACAGGAAAGCCAGGTTGCCGATCATCTGAATCAGCCCGTAGCCGCTCAGACCGATGGCCGCGGCAATGGCGATGCGCAGGCCGACATTGGCTCCGCGGGGGTTGACGAATACCAGCGGCAGACCGAGCAACAGCATGGCCAGCGTGGTGACCGGCAGCGCCAATTTCTGCCATAGCGCGATCCGGAACGGTTGAGCGTCCTGGTCGTGTGCTTCGAGATAGTCGATATATCGATACAGCGCGCGCGGCGACAAGCTGTCCGGTCGTCGGTCGAGCACCGCGAGCTGGCGTTCGTAGAGCGTCGGCCGCCAGAGCAGCTGGTCGCGATGTTCGCTGATCTCGCCGCTGCCATCGAAACGCTTGACGGTGACGTCTTGCAGCCGCCAGTCGCCGTCTGCCTGAATATCGGCGCGTTCGGCCTGCAGCGAGCGCTCGATGCTGGCATCGGGGCCGAATCGCAGAATCTCGATATCCAGCGGTACCCGGGCGTTCTCGAGCGCACCGATATGCACCACGCCGTCCTGGGATCGCATCCAGAACGTGGCATCGTCGGCGATGCTGCCGCCCGAGATTCGTGTGGCACGCAGCTGCTGGGCCTGCTGTGACAGCGGCGGAGCAACCAGCGATTGCACGACGAGGGCGGCTGCGAGCACGATCAGCCCGAAGCCGGCCACGCGGCGGGCGATATGCAGCGGCGACAGACCGGCCGCGCGCAGCACGACCAGCTCGGAGCGGCCGGTCATCAGCCCGAGCGCGCCGACCACCGTCAACAGCAGGGTGAACGGCGTGAGTTCGACCGCTCGCTGAGCGAGCTGTCCAAGCGTGACCTTGATCGCATCCAGAGTGGCGTAATTGCCCTGGCCGACGTCGTCCAGCTCGGCCGACAGGTCAAAGAATCCGAACAGGCCGAGCAGCAGCAGCGTTACCACGCCATAGGCGCGCAACAGCTCAAGGCCCAGATATCGGTTGATTACACGCATCAGTAGCTTGTCCGATGCCGCCAGAGCAGTATCAGCGCGCCCACGCCGACCAGGGCGTCTACCCAGTAGATGCCCGGCAATACCGGCATTCGCCCCTGTTCGACCCAGCTGCGAGCGATACTGGCCATGCCATAGTAAACCGCGAAGCTCACCGCGGCGGCGACGATGTTCAGCGCCCGAGCGCTGCGCGGCGAGGAGCGGGCCAGTGTGATGGCGAGCACGGCCAGGAACAGGGCCGCGAACGGCCGCGAGATACGCCACTGGCGCTCGGCGATATCCTCCGGCGCGGTCGCGCTCAGTAGACTTTCGCTGGATGCTGCCTTGCGCTTGTAGCCGACCACGCGGTTCGACGGCTGGAGATGCCATTCCATGTGGCCGAAACCGACCATGCGATCGTTACGGCCCGCGGAATCGAGCTGATATAGATGTCCCTGTTCGAACTCCAGCGTCGGTGCGCCGTCCGCGTCGAGATTCCGCCTCAGGTGGGCCGCGCGTACAATTACCGGTCGACCGCCGTCGATGAACCGGGCGAACACATCGTCCAGACGCTGGCCGTCATCGGATTTGCCGCCGGCATAGATCACCGCGTCGTCGCTGCTGTAGAACCGTCGCGGTGTGACCGCGCTCAAATCCAGCCGGGTTTCGGCCTGAACCTCGAGCGAATACAGCGCGGCGTACGCCCATGGCCGGCCGAACAGCGACAACGCGCCGACCAAGACCGCGACGAGCACGGCAAAACCCACGATCGGCCGTAGCATGGCCCGACGCGACAGGCCGCCGGCCTGCCATGCGATCATCTCGTTGTCGGCATAAAGCCGGCCCAGCCCGATCATGATGCCCAGGAACAGCGCCAGGGGTAGCAGCACCTCGAGCGCAATCAGTACGCGTAGGCCGATCAGCGTGCCGACCAGGCGCATGGCCTGTTCGCCCTGTGCCGCTTCATCCAGGTAACGGGTCACGCTGTAGCTGGCGAATATCGCCAGCAGGACCAGCAGTACGGTCAGGGTTGGGCCCGCGACCGCACGCAACAGGCTGCGATCGGCAATCATCCTTGGGTCGGAGCGATCGTCATCCACACATACCGCATGTTCTTGTTCCGAGGCAGCGACAGGCCGCTTAGGGTGTCGGGCCGGCCGGCACCGCGTATCGGCCGCGGGCAACGTGCTCGCCGTTCGTGCTCGATCGGCGCACGGGTCGACCCCGTCGCAGGCACATGCTCATCAGGCGATGTCCCGGGCCGTCGGTTCGTCGGACTCGCGCTCGCGCAGAATGGCTTCGACCAGGGCCAGATCGGCCGGGGTATCCACGTCGACTGCCGCTTGTGGATACGACAGGATGACCGGCCGAATGTTCAATCCGGTGCGGCGCGACAGGCGCGCGAACGCCTGTTCGAGCGTCAGACGACGCAGCAGATACGCCGCGATCGCCCGCCAGCCGAGCATGCCGGCGATCACGCGGGCCGGATGCTTGCGCTCGCGTTCGACGCGCTGCCAGTCCTCGATCACTGCGCGTGCGGCGGCGGTATGGACCGCAAAGAGATTGCAGCCGCAGTAACCCGGCCCGGGAGCCAGGCGGATGGCGGTGCGACGGCTGTCTGGAAAGGCGGCACGCACGCCGGCATAGCTGGCCAGGCCCACCGCGAGATCGCAGGCAGGCCCGGCCAGCAGTTCGTCGATCATGGCAGGTGTGAGCAGCGCGTGATCGGCCGTGGTGAGCAGCGCCGGGCGGTCGCCGAGTGCCGCAAGTCCGCGCGCGGCGCTGGCGGCCGGCGAGGCCGAGGGCGCGATCCATCGTACATCGTCGCCGGCCAGCAACGCCGCCAGCGCCGGCTGATCGGCGATGGTCGCCTGATCCGGGCCGACCACGATGATCGTCTCGATGGCCGGGGCGGCTCGCAGGGTGGTGAGCACGCGCGAAAGCAGCGGCTTGCCGGCCACCGGGCTCAGCGCCTTGCAGGCAGCCCCCGTCGTGCGGGCGATCGGATCGTCCGCGCCGCGATCGCCGGCCAGCACCACGGCGGCATGTGTGCCTCGACTCATATCGGCTTGTCGTAGATACGGTAGGTCTTGTAGACCCGGCCGCCGATGGATTCGATGATGTTCTTCATGCCTTTGTTGGTTTCCAGAATCCAGGACAGCTCACAGCCGCTGGCGCCGCAGGCCAGCAGTTCGGTCTGCAGCGCGCCGATCACCGAATAGGCCAGCGCTGCGCCGAGCGGTCCGCTCTGGTACTGCTGGCGCACCCCCATGAGCGGCACCCGTGAGGTCTCGGGAAAACGCACCTTGAGTCGCCATAACAGCTTGGCCAGCCCCACCGGCGACAGCCGGCCGCGCAGATCGCGCGCCGCTTCGTTGATATTCGGCAGGCCCACGATGAACGCTGCCGGCTCGCCGTCGACCTCGGCGATCTGTACGAGTTCGTCGGGCAACAGCACCTTCAGTGTCTTGCCCATATCGCGAAACTCTTCACGGGTCAACGGCACGAAACCCCAGTTGTTGGCCCAGGCGTCGTTGAACAGATCGCGAATCGTATCGAGCTCTTCCATGAAGCGCTTGCCGTCGATCGGCCGGACCCGCACCCGCGGCGCGTAGCGCTCCAGCAGACGCGACATGACCGGCGGGTGGGCGAAATCCAGCGAAATCCAGTACGCATGCAGATCGATCGCCTTGCCATAGCCAAGTTCGGTCAGCCGCTCGGCGTAATAGGGGCGCGCATGGCCCATCATCACCATGGGGGGCGTATCGAAGCCGTCGACGAGCAGTCCGCATTCCTCGTTAATGGTCAGATTGAACGGGCCATGCACCTGAGTGACCCCGCGCTCGCCCAGCCAGGCTTCGGCCGCGTCGAGCAGCGCCGCGAAGACCGCCGCATCGTCTTCGGCGTCGAGCATCCCGAAATAGCCCACATCGTCGCCGTGAATGGGCTTTCGCAGCGTATCGATCTGTGCGCTGATCCGCCCCACGCAGTCTGTGCCCCGCCAGGCAAGCCATGACGCGAATTCCAGATGTTCGAAGGCCGGATTCTGTTTGGGTGACAGATGCATGCGACGTTCGATACGTAACGGTGCCCGCCAGGCCGGATCGGTGCCAAGAATGCGCTCCGGTACGGCGAGGAAGTGTTGCCGATCCCGCTTCGAGGTAACGGCGGTGGTACGAATTACGGTATCGTGGGCAGCTTGAGGCATGGCAGGCGCTCGGTGGTCATCGGTGGGCTGCGAATCGCGTCCCGTGTTTAAACAAAAAACGACGTATTCGTTATTTTTTCTTAACGGAAAATCTCGTGAAAAACGCTAAACTTGCGCTTTGACGAAGACGCGAGACGGTATTTGTTTTTTAGAATGCGCTCAAGCGTGATCGGACGACTGCGGTTTGCGGACCGACTCGGTCGCCCAGTGTCGTCTTTCCCTTACATGGCGCCGAATGCGCTAAGCTCGGCATAATAACTGCCAGATGCATGCAACAGGGGACGAAATCGACGCCGAGCGGTTCGATTGAACTGCGTCGGGTTGATCCGCCGATCATGCCGGTTCGGCTGGTCTTGACCGATACGGGCGATACATTAGCGTTCAGCCGCCGTCAGGGCGCGTGCGGCGCATTGTACGGCCCGGTACGAGCCGGATGCCCGCCGGTGCGGCACGAGTGTTTTTAAAGCAGGAAACTGGATCATGATGCCAACCCCAACCCAGCATCGGTTGCCGATGCGACACGCCGACTTTTCCACGCTCGCCGAGGCGCTGGATTATGCGGCGCAAGGGGATACCGGCTTCAATTTCTACAGTGGTCGGGGCGAGCTGTCGGCCAGCCTCGGGTATGCCGAATTGCGCGAGCGTGCCTTGGAAACCGCGGCTCGACTGATCGGGCTCGGGGCGCGCCCGGGCGATCGGGTGGCATTGGTGGCCGATACCGTGCCCGGCTTCATGAACTGCTTTTTCGCCTGCCAATATGTCGGCCTGGTGCCTGTGCCGTTGCCGGTCACGGTGGGGCTGGGCAGCCGTGATGCCTATATCCGCCAGCTGCGTGGCCTGCTCGAAGGCTGTGATGCTTCGGTGGCGCTGGCGCCCGAAGATTTCATGAGCTTCCTGGACGCCGCGACCCGGGACCTGTCTCTGCGTCATGTCGGCAGCTTCGAGGCACTGGGCTCGGTCGACCCGGCCGACGATCTGCCCGAGCGCCCCGGCCGCGATGCCACCGCCTATCTCCAGTACACCTCCGGCAGCACCCAGTTTCCGCGCGGGGTGGTGATCAGCCAGGCCCAGGTCATGCAGAACCTGACCAGCATCCTGCGCCTGGGCGTGCAGATGCGCGACGACGACCGCCTCGTGTCCTGGCTGCCGCTTTATCACGACATGGGGCTGGTCGGCTTCATGCTGGCTGCACTGACCTCGCAACGTTCGGTCGATTACCTGGCCACGCGCGATTTCGCCATGCGTCCGCGCCAGTGGCTGAGCCTGATCAGCCGCAACCGCGGCACGATCGCCTTCAGCCCGTCCTTCGGTTACGAACTGTGTGCCCGCCGGATTCGTCACGGCGCCGCGGATTTCGATCTGTCGAGCTGGCGTATCGCCGGTGCCGGGGCGGAAACGATCCGCCCCGATTCGCTCAACCGTTTTGCCGAGACTCTGGCCCCGGCCGGTTTCGACCCCAAGGCATTTCTGGCCTGTTATGGCATGGCGGAGTGCTCGCTGGCGATCAGCTTCGCGCCGCTGGACACCGGCCTGCAGATCGACCGCGTCGATGCCGAGCAGCTGGCGACTCGCCAGGTTGCCGCTCCGATCGAGACCGACGACGATCGCCGCGAGAACACATTCGTCGATTGCGGCGAGGTGTTGCCGGAATACGAATTCGAAGTTCTCGACGAGCAGGGGCAGCCGCTTGGTGACCGCCGGGTCGGATCCATCCGGGTTCGTGGGCCGAGCGTGATGTCCGGCTACTTCGCAGACGAGCACAAGACCCGTGAGACGCTGTCCGAGGACGGCTGGCTCGACACCGGAGATCTGGGCTACCGGATCGGACGACGGATCGTGATCACGGGCCGGGCCAAGGATCTGATCATCGTCAACGGCCGCAACATCTGGCCGCAGGATCTGGAGTGGCTGGCCGAGCAGCAGCCGGAGCTGCGTCCCGGCGATGCGCTGGCGTTCGCCGCGCCCTCAGCCGTCGGCGCGGACGCGGCGGTGGTGGTGGTCCAGTGCCGTGCACGCGAAGCCGAGGCCCGGGCGGCGTTGATCAAACGCCTGGAAGGGTTGATTCGCCGCGAGTTCGGCGTCGAATGCCTGGTCGAGGCGGTGGCGCCGCATACGCTGCCACGCACGTCCTCGGGCAAGCTCTCGCGGGCCGGCGCGCGTCGTGACTATATCGAGCGCCTGGCCGAACGCGTCCATCAGCGTGCGCGCCCGGGTCATGAATCCGACGCGCACGGACAGGGTCGCCAGGCCGGCTGATCCGGTGATTCCCCGTGTGTCGGTGACCGGCGCGTCGGGCTTTATCGGCAGCGCGCTTTGCCTGGGCCTTCGGCAACAGGGTTGGCGGGTCCGTGGCTTGACGCGCAGTGATGCCGCCGCCGAGCGCCTGAGCGGTCTGGGTGTCGAGGTCGTTCGGGGCGGGCTGGCCGACGGTGTGGCCCTCGCCGACTGGGTCGCTGGAGCCGACGCGGTCGTCCACTGCGCCGGTGCGGTGCGCGGGGCGGACTACGACGATTTCGCCCGTACGAACGTGAACGGGACCCGGCGCCTGCTCGAGGCCATGGCCGGCCTTCACCTGCCGCTGGTGGCCTTGTCGTCGCTGGCAGCACGGGAGCCGGCGTTGTCGGACTATGCGCGCAGCAAATATGACATGGAACGTCTGCTGGAGGCCTCGGGCGTGCCTAACGGCTGCCTGATGCTGCGGCCGCCCGCCGTCTACGGCCCGGGAGATCGCGAACTCAGGCCGTTGTTCGATGCCTTCGCACGCGGCATCGCGCCGTTGCCGGGCGCGCCCGAGGCACGTGTGTCGTTGCTTCATGTCGACGATCTCGTCGCGGCCATCGTGGCCTGGCTGGACGCTTCCGACCGGCCCGATGGGGTCTACGAGATCGGCGACCAGCAGGCCGGCGGATACAGTTGGGAAGAGGTCGTGGCCACCGCGGAAACGCTTTTACAACGACGAATCCGTAGAATACGATTGCCGCGGACCGCGCTGGCCGGCGCTGCGCGTGCCAACAGGCGTCTGGCACGCTGGTTCGGCTATGCGCCCATGCTCACGCCGGGCAAGCTGGCTGAACTGCGCCACGACGACTGGGTCTGCGACAACACGCCGCTCCAGGACAGGCTGGACTGGCAACCGCAGGTCACGCTGGCCGAGGGGTTGGCCCGGACCTGCGGCTGGGGCGCCTGAGACCGGCCCGCCCACCACGAGGCACGAGAATGGCAAGCTACGAAACCGTCTATCGCGAGTTGCACGCCCTGCTGCAGAGCTATACGGCCGATCGCCACGAGATCAGTCCCAGCAGCCTGCTGGTCGACGATCTGGGCCTGGATTCGATGCAGACCATGGAAATGGTCATGGACATGGAAGATCGGCTGGATATGGCCATCCCCCTGAACGTGTTGCCCGAGGTGCAGACCGTGGATGACCTGACCCGTGCGCTGGTTCAGGTCGCCGCATGAGCGTATTCGATAAATTCGCTCCGATCGCCGAGGTGCGTTCGCGGATCGCGGCCACCGGCGTGGACCCGCTGGGCGTACCGATCGACGAGATTCAGTCGGCCACCCGGGCGATCGTGCGCGGCCGACCGATCATCCTCGCCGGAAGCAACAACTACCTGGGCCTGACCTTCGACGACGACTGCATAGCCGCAGGGGTCCAGGCATTGCGCGATCAGGGCACCGGTACCACCGGCTCGCGCATGGCCAACGGCTCATATGCCGGGCACCTGGCGCTCGAAGCCGAGTTGGCCGCATTTTACGGCGTCGAACACGCCATCGTGTTCTCGACCGGCTACCAGGCCAATCTCGGCATGCTCTCGGCGCTGGCCGGGCCGCGCGATGTGGTCATGCTCGATGGTGACTGCCATGCCAGCATCTACGACGGGGTCAAACTCGGCGGTGCTCAGGCGCTGCGTTTTCGCCACAACGATCCGGCCGATCTGGACAAGCGGCTTGGCCGTCTCGGCGACCGGGCAGCCGACACGCTGGTGGTGGTCGAGGGTATCTACAGCATGCTCGGCGATCGCGCGCCGTTGGCCGAGTTGTGCGACGTCGCACATCGCCATGGCGCACTCATCTATGTCGACGAAGCCCATTCGCTAGGGATCTGCGGCGCCACCGGTAGCGGCGTGGCCGAAGCCGAAGGCGTGCTCGACCGGGTGGATTTCATCGTCGGTACCTTCAGCAAGAGCCTGGGCGCGGCCGGCGGCTACTGCGTGAGCCGGCACGCCGAGCTGGACATGGTTCGCTATGCAAGCCGGCCGTATATATTCACGGCGTCGCCGGTGCCGTCGGTGATCGCCTCGACCCGCGCGGCGCTTGCACGCCTGCGCACTTCCCCCGGTCTGCGAGCCCAGCTCTGGCGCAACGCCGAACGTCTGCACGAAGCGTTGTCCGCGGCCGGTTTCAGACTCGGCGCGCCGCCCGGCCCGGTGGTGGCCACCATGTTCGACAGTCCCGAACAGGCGTTGACCTTCTGGCAGGGCCTGCTGGACCGCGGTGTCTATGTGAATCTGATGTTGCCGCCGGCCACACCCAATGGCTGGTGTCTGGTGCGAGCCAGTCTGAGCGCAGCACATAGCGATACGCAGATCGATCACATCATCGAGGCCTTCATCGGGCTGGCCACGCGGGAAGACGATGTCGCCGCGGGTTGAGAGCTTCAGCGGGCGGCCGCGCCGTACACCGGCATGGGCATAACCCTGGTTACGGGCGCGTCGTCTGGGATCGGCCGCAGTCTGGCGCGGCGGCTGGCCGCCCACGGCGATCTGGTGGTGCTTGTCGCGCGCCGCGCGGAGCTGCTCGATACGCTGGTCATGGAGATCCGGCGCCACGGTGGGCAGGCGCTGGCCGCCCCGGGTGACGTCACCGATCGCCGCGCGGTCGCCGATATCGTTATGCAGGTCGAGGCCGAGCACGGCCCGATCACCCGGTTGGTGGCCAACGCGGGCGGCGGGTCTCGCTGCGACGGCAGTCAGTTCGACGCCGAGCATTTCCAGACGACGGTGGCGCTGAACCTGGTTGGCGTAGCCAACGCGGTGGCCGCAGTCCTGCCGGGCATGGTGGCGCGACGCGGAGGGCATCTCGTGGCCATGGGCAGTCTGGCCGGGGTGCGCGGGCTGCCGGGCGCGGCTGCCTATTCGGCAGCCAAGGGCGGGGTGGCCAATCTCATGGACAGCCTGAGGATCGATCTGCGCGATCATGACATCGACGTGACCCTGCTCCTGCCCGGCTTTGTCCGGACCCAACCGCCCAAGGCCGGCCGCCGACGTTTCAGGCCGTTCCGGATGGAGCTCGAGCAGGCAACCGCTCGCATGGAAAACGCGATCATCGCACGCAAACGCCGGCTCGCCTTTCCGTGGCCGCTGGTCGTCGCGATCGGCATGACGCGGCTGCTACCATTCGGTGTGGATGGTTGGCTGCTGGGCCGGTTCCGCGCCCGCAAGGCGCCCGCGACGTGATCGCACGTCGCCCTGCTAGGCTTTTTTTAGCATCTATCGAAGGCTGACTTATGGCAACCCAGGCAGATACCACGGCCAACAAGCGCCGCAAGATGGTCAAGCGTTTCGGCAAGAAGCTGTTTCGCGGCACCCTGATGGACTTTCTGTCCAAGCAGTCGCGCGTGCCGGATGAGCCGGTGCTGGCCAACAGCCATTTTCCCTGGGCCGAACAACTGCGTGCCCAGTGGCCGGTGATCCGCGACGAATTGGAGGCTCTGCTGGAACGCCGTAACGCGCTGCCGAGTTTCCAGGACATCAGCCCCGATCAGAAACGCATTTCCACCGACGATCAGTGGAAAACGTTCATGCTCTACGCCTTCGGCACGCGTATGGACTTCGGCTGCGAGATGTGTCCGCAAACCGCGGCCGCGCTCGAACAGGTGCCGTCGCTGTCGAACGCGTTCTTCTCCATTCTCGGCCCGGGCAAGCATATTCCTCGACACCGGGGTGTTACCAAGGGCCTGGTCCGGTGCCATATCGGTTTGCGCGTGCCCAGCGGGCCCGGCCGCTGCCTGATCCAGGTCGACGACGTCGACTGTGTATGGGAGGAGGGCGGCATGTTCTTCTTCGACGACACCTATCCGCACGAGGTGTGGAACGAGACCGACGGCGAGCGTGCGGTGCTGTTGTTCGATATCGAACGCCCGATGGGCATGCCCGGCCGTATGGTGTCGCGCGCGATGATCGCGGCGTTGCGACGCACCGCGTATTTCCGCGATGCACTGGCCAACCAGCGGGCCTGGGAAGCCCGCTATCGCCAGGCGATGGGCTAAGCGCGTAGCGACCATCGCGAACGCGCGTATTGCGTTCGATCAGGCCGCCCGTCCGATTCATGCCGCGATTCTATTTCTCGTCCAACCGCAGCCACGAGGTGCCGAGCTGGCAGCGCCAGCCCATCTGGCTGGCCGAAGGTGCGGCCGTCGGAACGCTGCTGGGCGTCTTCCGCTGGCTGCCGATGGGCAGCGCCATGCGCCTGGGCGCGCGTCTGGGTGGGCTGCTGGCCCGTTTTTCGCCGCGCCTCGACAAGGTGCGCAGTAATTTGCGGGTGGTGTTTCCGCGTGCGACATCCGATGAACTCGAGCGGATCACGCACGCGTCGTTCCGCAACGTAGGCGTGGCGATGGCCGAGCTGGCCAATCTCGACCGTATTTGGCGCCAGCGCCGCCGGCGTATCGAATTCTGTGAATTGCCCGGCGCGGTCACGCCGTCTTCGGCCCGCCGAACTGTTTTCGTGACGGCCCATCTGGGCGCCTGGCAGCTCACCCCGCTGCTCGGTCGCGAGTACGGGTTCACCGTGCCGGTGATCTATGCGCCGGAACAGAATCCGTATGTGGATCGCCAGCTCATGCGCCTGCGTCGGGCCTTCGGCAGCCCGCTGGTCTCGCGCGATGGCGGTATCCGGGCGCTGATGCGCTCTCTCGACCGCGGCGACTCCATCGGGCTGACCGTGGACACGCGTCTGGACAGTGGTGAACCGGTGATGTTCTTCGGCGAGCAGGCGATGACCAATACCGCCCCGGCGCGTCTGGCGCTGCGCTATGACTGCGACCTGGTGCCGGTGATCGCCGAGCGTGTGGCCGATGCACGGTTTAGAATCAATATTCATCCGCCGATCCGGGCCCGGGCCGATGCGGTCAATCGTAACGACAAGGCCCTGGACATGAGCGCCCAGATCAACGCGCTGTTCGAGCAATGGATCGCCCGGCATCCGGATCAGTGGCTGTGTCTCAAGCGCCGCTGGCCCAAGGCCGTGCATCGCCGGCATGCCTAGACGGGCCCGAGGGGTGTCGAGCGTTTCCCGCCGTGTGTCCGCGGCGCGTCCGAGGAGAACCAGAACGTGGCCATTCGTTCCCGACGTGTCCTGACGACGTTCGTCCAGGGTGATCTGCGCCATGCATGCGCCGATCAGACCGGCACCTACTGTATTCGTCTGACCCCGCGCGAGGGTGTCGTGCCCAGCGCCAAACCGCCGGTCCGCATCTTCATGGGGACCGAGGCGGTACAGTTTCGTGCCGAGCGAGCCTTTGTCTGGTCGATCGAGCGGGTACGCGATCCGGCGCGTACCTACGAGATCCATCTCATGCGTGACCTGGCCGGTTTCGAGCGCCGACTCTGGCTGACCGGCTTCACGAACTATCGTTTCGTGATTCCCGAGCTCGCCGGCGGCCGGGGACGGGCGATCTACAACGACGCCGACCAGATTTATCTGAGCGATCCGGCCCGGCTGTTCGATCTGGAGATGGGCGAGGCCGGCGTGCTGTCGATCAACGATCGCGACACCTCGGTGATGCTGATCGACTGCGAGAAGATGCGGCCGCTGTGGAATGGCGCCGCGGCCCGGCGTACGGGTAACCGCGAACTGGAAAAGCGCATGCGCGAGGCCGGTCTGTGGGCCGATCTGGACGACGCCTGGAACGCGCGCGACGCAGAATATGTACCGGACGTGTCGCATGTCGTGCATTACACGACGATCCATAGCCAGCCCTGGCGGCCGACGCCGCAGGATTATGTCTACCGTGCAAACCCGGCCGAAGCGGTCTGGACACGGATCGACCGGGAGGCCGACGAGGCGGGCTTTCAGCTGTTCGGCCCCGAGCAACCGAGCCCGGCCTTCCGACAGCGGGCAGGCGGTATTCACGCCGAGCCGGAGGCCGCCGCACGTCGGGCCGAAATCCAGCGTCTGGCTCGCGATGCCGCGCCCGAGTCGTTGTTGTATTGCGGCGGCGACGAGGCCGGAACACGGGCCTCGGTCGAGGCGATCGTGCCGCGGGCAGCGCGCCGGATTGCGAGTATCGATTTCACCGCCTTGACCGATCCTGTCTCGAGCGAGACGGTCGATATGGTGGCCGTCGACGGGCTGGCCCAGCTGCCGGATCTGGATATCGCCTGGGTGCTTGATGCACTGTTTGCCCGGGCGCGTCGCGCGATTTCGGTCCATGTGAGCCTCGACAGCAGCCGCCACCGCAGCACGCCTGCCGATCAGATCTGGTGGTATCAGCAGATGGCCGCGGCCGGCGCACGCTATCCCGATCGGCACTGGCGCCTCGCGGTTCGCTGGCCGCGACGTCTGGGCAAGACCCGCGTGTGGCGGTGGTCGGGCGGGGCGCTGCTGAGCAGGCGTCCGCGGGTCTGGGCCCTGCTGCATTACAAGACCGGCCATCGCAGCCAGGCCCTGGGCGTGGCAGACGCGCTCGGCTGGCCGTTCGAGACCCGAGACCTGGTACGTGAACCGTTGCGCTACGCCAGCGCACTGGCGCGCGAGCGACTCGGTCTCGGCGGGCCGAGTCTGCCGGGCGGTCTGCGTCCGCCCTGGCCCGAGGTGGTGATTGCCTCCGGCTGGCTGCCTGCGGTCATGGCGCGCACCATCAATGCGCGCAATCGCGGTGCCAGCCGGCTGATTTTGCTCGGTCGGCGTGGGGGCCGGGTCGGTGAGAGCCAGGACATCGGCCTGGTCTGCCGACATTTCGATCTGCCGCCCAATCCGCGCGAGTTGATCACCACCTTGCCTCCGAACAAGGTCGACGACACACGGCTGGCTGCGGCTCGGGCGCGCTGGCCCAACCTGTATGCGCCCGGCGTGTCGCCACGTATAGCCTGGTTGGTCGGCGGCAATAGCGCTCAGCACGAACTCACGCCGGCCATGGCACGGCGTCTCGCGGAACAGATTCGCGCCGCCACAACGGCCGAATCGGGGCAGCTGGCAGTGCTGACCAGTCGCCGTACCGGCGCTGATGGCGTGGAGGCCATCCGCGAAGCGGTCGGCCGCGACACGATCTTCGAGCCCTGGAATGCCCATGCCGGCGATGCCAATCCCTATCTTGGCTATCTCGCCAACGCCGATGTCCTGATCGTGACCGGTGAGAGCGAATCGATGCTGGCCGAAGCGGTGGCGACCGGCAAACCGGTGTATATCGTCGCCCTGCCCGAAAGGGCGCCCGGCGTTCGCCGGCGTCTGGCCGATTGGGTGGTCGGCCAGGCCAATACGGATCGTTTCAACGCGCGCGGTTCGCGCCGGCCTCAGGAAGGGCTGCAATATCTGTGCGCGCGTCTGGTCGAGCGTCGGGTGTTCGTGCCCCGACGCAACATGCCCCAGCTACACCAGGCGTTGGTGAACCAGGGTGTGGCCCGGTTGTTCGATGGCCATCTGAGCCCCTGGACGCCGCCGGTCTGGCACGAAACCGAGTGGGTCGCCCAGCGTATCCGTGCGCTGCTGCCGGCGGCCGGGCGGAGCGGGTCTGGCGCCGAGGGCGCGCGTCCGGTGAGCCGTGCGCTTCATGGCTGATGCCGCGAGCCGGCCCAGGGTATGGGTGTTGCTGGGTGAGGGCGCGGGCGGGAACGCCCAGATGATCGCGCTGGCCGAGGCGCTTGGCTGGGCCTACGAGACACGCCAGCTGGCCTGGAATCGGCTCAATCATCTGCCCAACCCGCTGATCGGCGCCCGCGCCTTCACGCTCGATCGTCGCCGCTCGGATCGTCTGACGCCGCCCTGGCCGGATCTGGTCATCGCGGCGTCGCGTCGGTCGGCACCGATCGCGCGGTGGATCAAGCGTCAGTCCGGCGGACAGACGCGACTGGTCCACCTGCTGCATACCCAGATGTCGTTACATGCGTTCGATCTGGTGGTCACTCAGGCCCAGTTTCGGGTGCCCGCTGCGCCCAACGTGCTCCGTACCACGCTGCCGCTCAATCGTATCTCCACGGCGCGGCGCGCCGAGGCCGGGCGACGTTGGGCCGCGCGTCTGGCCGGTCTGCCCCGGCCCTGGATCGCGGTGCTCGTGGGAGGCAACAGTTCCAGCTACCGGCTGGATGCACGCACTGCCGCGGAACTGGGCGAAGCCGCGAACCGACAGGCCGCCGGGCTCGCGGGCAGCCTGTTGATCACCACCAGCCGGCGTACGCCGGCGGCCTCGACGGATGCGCTGATGGCACGGATCGACGTACCCCACCATCTCTATCGATGGCGTGCCGAGGATGCGGACAACCCTTACGCTGGCTATCTTGCGCTGGCCGATCGCTTCATCGTCACCGGGGACAGCGCATCGCTACCGGCCGAGGCCTGTGCCACCGGCCGGCCGGTGCAGCTGTTCGAGTGGGCGCCGAGAAAACGACCGCGTCGGCTGCCGGCGTTGGCCAGCCGTATTCACGATCGCTTAGTCTATGCCGGCTGGATCAAACCGCGTCGCGATTTTGCTGCCTTTCATGCGACGCTGCGGGCACAGGGACTGGTCGACCGCGAGCCCTCGGCCCGGCCGGCCGACGATCTGGCCGTCGTGGTGGAGGCCGTGCAAGCCCTGATGACCGGCCAGGACAGCCGGACTGCGAATCTTTCAACCCGTCAACCGAGTGACGCTAGGTCATGACATATCTGGATTTCGCCCGTCTCGATGCCATGGACGGCAAAGCGTTCCGTAATACCGCGCCCTATCCGTGGGCCAATCCGGCAGGGCTGCTGACCGACGACGGATATCGGCGGCTGCTCGAGACCATGCCCACGACCGACAAGATGACCCCACAGTTCGGCCACGCCCGCTCACATGGGCAGAAGCCGCACGACCGGTATTCACTGGAGTACCGCGAGGGCGTGGACATCTCGCCGGAATGGCAGGCCTTCATCGACGAACTGCAGGGGGATCGCTACCACGCGTTCATCAAGCGCATGTTCGGGCGCGGTCTGTTCAAGCTCAATTTTCACTGGCACTACGCGCCCCGTGGCGCGTCGGTCTCGCCGCACTGCGATGCCCAGCGCAAACTCGGCTCGCATATCTTCTATTTCAGCTCGCCCGACAACTGGCAGGCCGACTGGGGCGGCGATACGGTCATTCTGGACGACCATGGCAAGTTCGATCGTAAATCGGCGCCCGAGTTCGAGGACTTTCCCGACGCCTACGAAGGCGAGAGCATGGGCAACTACAGCCTGCTGTTCCAGCGCCAGTCCAAGTCCTGGCATGGGGTACGCGAGATCACCTGTCCCGAAGGCATGTATCGCAAGGTCTTCATCGTCGTGATCAACGATCGGGTACGCGCCGCCGTGCGTCGGATCAAGGGCCGGCTCAAGGGCGAGGAAATCCGGGATGTCTGAGGCGGTTGCCGCGACCGCACCGCCGGGCGTGGTAGCGCCGCTGAATCCGGATCGCCCGACCGTGATCCCCGTGCTCGGCGCCGGGCGTAGCGGCACCAGTGCTATCACGCGCGGGCTGGCAGCGCTCGGGGTGGATCTCGGCGACCGGCTGCGTCGGCCCGGTGGCAAGAACCCGACCGGCTTTTTCGAAGATCGTGACGTCTTGTCGATCAGCAAGCAGCTCAAGCGTGCGCTGGGTATTCGCGGGCACAGCGTTCGCCTGCTCGACGACACGGTGTTCGAGACTCCTCGCCTCAGGCATATACAAACGCGCGCGATCGAGACGCTCGGCCGGCGTTTCGGAGATACGCCGCTGTGGGGCTACAAGTATTCCCGCACGCTGCGCACCATGCCGTTCTGGCAGGGCATTCACGAGGCCCTGGACCTGGACGTGCGCTATGTCATTGCGTTGCGCAATCCGCTGTCAGTCGCGCGTTCGCGAGGACAGATCAACCCGCAGCGCGGCCGTCAGGTCTGGTCGGACATGGAATGGCTGGTCAACGTGGTGCCCTATTTTCATCGCACCGCGGGCTGCCCGCGGGTGGTGGTCGACTTCGATCGTCTGATGCGCGACCCGCAGGGCCAGCTGGCGCGAGTGGCCCGTGATCTGGGGCTGCCCCTGGGCAAGGCCGAACAGTCGGGCATCCATGAATACGCCACCCGTTTCCTGAAGCAGGACAAGCCCAGAACACGGTTCACCCGTGCTGACCTGCTGGCCGATCCGCTGGCCAATCGCTGGACGGCCGAGGGCTACGGTCTGCTCGACGAAGTGGCGGCCGACGAGCTCGCGCTCGACTCCCCCGAGTTCGTCGAACGCTGGGGGGCGATCGAGCAGGCGGTGACCGATCTCGCGCCTTTTCTGGCCGAGTTCGATCATCTGCGCGGCCAATTGGTGCAGGCGCGCTGGAACCCGACCAGCCCGCTGCAGGAAGCACGGCAGGTCTGGCGCGATCTCAAGGCCAAATGAGATGGTCGCGCGCACACCTCATGTCGGTTCTGTGCCGGTCATCAGCTCGGCGTACCGTCGCGCCGAGCGCTCGGCGGAGTAGTCCTCGGCACGCGCCTTGAGCCGCGCCCGATCGGGCGGGTCATCCAGTGTCGCGGTGATGGCCTCTGCCATTGCGTCTACGTCGGCGACCGGGACCAGACGTCCGTATGCGCCGTGATCGAGTATTTCTGCGCTGCCGCCGGGGCAGTCCGTTGCCACCACCGGACAGCCGCAGGCCAGCGCCTGGATCAACACGCCGGGCAACCCCTCCCATTTCGAGGGCAGCACGAATACGGCCGCCCCTGCCATGGCCGGAAAAGGATGGTCATCCCAGCCGGGCAGCATCACGTCGTCGGCCAGACCCAGTGTGTCGGCCAGTCGCATCATCGCCGTGCGTAGCGGGCCGTCGCCGATCAGCATGAGCCGCAGGGGCCGTGTTGAACGCACCCGGGCGAATGCGTGCATGAGCGTGGCCGGGTCTTTCTGGTCCAGCAGGCGTCCGACGCCCAGAACCACCGGCGGCTCGTCCGCGGCGAACCAGGGGTGATCACTGCGTCGAGTCGCTGCGTCTCGCAGGGCGTCGTCGACCACGGGGTTGGGCGCGGTCGTGATGGATGCGCGCGCCAGGCCGGTGCATTCGGACAGATCGTCGGCTACGGCCTGCGACACACCGACGATGGCATCGGCGGCCGGGTAGGAATGCGCCACCAGCGCCGGCAGGTGCCGCCAGCGGGATTTCGCCGCGTGACGCGCCACGAAATTCGAAAGCATGTTGCGCTCGCTGACCACGACCCGGCCGTCTATGCCCGCCAGCCGGTGCGCCCAGAGGGCGACCAGATTGCACTGGGTCATGGCCGATAACAGCCCGATCGGACGCGTGGCCGCCAAGTGGTCGCGAAGGGCGGCCAGATAGGCGATCTTCGACCAGGTTTTGAGCGGCCAGAGCACGGTCGGACCGAGCGGGCGCAGCGCCGTCGGGTCGGCGCGCAGCGCCAGCGCCCGGCCGATCAGCGGCGCCGATCGTGCCAGCTCCACCACGTTGACCCCGGCCCGACGAAGCTCGGCGGCAAGCACATCGTGGCCGTGGCAGACCACCAGATCCACGGCGAAGCCATCACGCGTCAACGCGGTGGCCAGGTTGCGCATGGAGCGCTGTACGCCGCCGCCGTTGAGCGAGGAAGTGAAGACCGTCAGACGTTCGGGCATGGATGGCATGGTCATGTGCCCGCACGCAGCCGGGGCTGTGTTGCGGCGCTCAGGACGGCCCATAGAGTCGCATGCAGCGCCCGGTGCAGCCATCGGGCAAGTGCGCCGAGGGCCATCGCCCGCCGCTGCGGCTGGGCGCAGTCTTCGCTGTGCGGACACGCCGGAAATTCGCTGCGCGCGGCCTCGATGCAGCGGTTGCATGGTGCGGCAACGGGCCGGCTTTCCGGGGTTCCGATCAGCGGCAGGGGTACATCGCGCTGACTGCCGATCAGCGCCGGGCGGTTGTCGATCGAACCGTCGTCGACCCGCAGCCATTCGAACTCCGTATGGAGCCGGCCCAGTCGGCTATCGATCGCCTCGCCCATGGAACGGGCACGATTGTTGACTGGAATGAAAGGCGTGACTCGAGGCATAGAGGACCGAACGGACGGCAAGCGCCGCCTTTATAAAACCGATAGGATACCCGGTCGCGCGGGATGTCGTGCGACGCCGCTCCGGGACGGCACGGGTCGGACGGTATAATGCATTTCCGAGCCACGGTGAGCCGATCGCGTGCAACTGATCAAAGCCTTTTTCAAGCGGTACCCGCTGCAGTGCCTGATCGTCTGGAGTTGTCTGGTCGTGGCCAGCATCGCCGAGGGGCTGAGTCTGTCTACGCTTTTGCCGCTATTGTCGATCGCCACCGGCAACGACAACGGGCTGGTCGACCAGCGGACGTCGGATTTTCTCAGCGCGGCGCTCCACGATCTGTCGATCACCCCCACGATCGGTACGATGATCGTACTGGTGCTGGTCGGGTTGATGGTCAAGGCCGGCCTGACGCTGATCGCCTACCGGCAGGTCGGCTTCACCGTCGCCAATATCGCCACCGATGTGCGGCTGTCGTTTCTGCGCGCGCTGTCCGCCTCACGCTGGGAGTATTTCCTGCGTCAGCGCACCGGCCGGCTGGCCAACTCGATCTCCACCGAAGCCTCGAGCAGTGCCAGCGCATTTCAAAGCGTCGCGGCGCTGTCGGCGCTGGTGTCGCAGTCGCTGGTGTTCCTCGTTGTGGCCTTGCTGATCAACTGGCATATCGCATTACTGGCATTGGCAGTGGGCGCGGTCATATTCGGCGTGCTCAAGGTCATGGTATCGATCTCGCGCGATGCCGGCGGCCGCCAGAAAGGCTTGTTCCAGCAGCTCATGGCCCTGCTGACCGACTCGTTGTCGTCGCTCAAGCCGCTCAAATCGATGGCGCGCGAAGGCGAGATGGATTCGCTGCTCGAGCGGCAGACGCGCGAGCTCAACGGCACCATGCGGACGCAGGTACTGGCCAGCGAAGTGCTCAAGGCCATGCAGGAGCTGCTGATCGGCCTGGTGCTGGTTGCCGGTGTGGCCGTATCGCTGCTGGTATGGCAGCTCGAACTCGCCGAGATCATGGTGCTCACGATCGTGCTCGCACGTATGCTCACGCGGCTGAGCAAGGTCCAGCAGGAATATCAGAAGCTGGCGTCCAAGGAGGCGTTCTACTGGGCCATGGACGATGCGGTCAACGAAGCGCGGGAAGCGCGCGAGGCCCCGTTCGGCACACGCCAGCCGACGTTAGCACAGGGCATCCGTCTGACCGGTCTCGGGTTTGGCTACGGCGAGTCGCGCGTACTCGACAACTTCGAGCTTGAGATTCCTGCCGGCCAGGTCACGGCACTGATCGGCCCGTCCGGTGCCGGCAAGACCACGGCGGTGGATCTGATTATCGGTCTGCTGCGTGCCGATTCAGGAGAGGTGCTGATCGACGGCGTACCGCTGACCGATATCGATATCCGCCAGTGGCGCCGCATGATCGGGTATGTACCGCAGGACACCACACTGCTGCACGACACGATTCTCAACAATGTTCGCATCGGCCATGAGGGCATCACCGAGGCAGATGCGCTATGGGCGCTCGACAAGGCGGGCGCGCTGGGCTTCATCGAGTCGCTGCCCGAAGGCGTGCATACGCCGGTCGGCGAACACGGCGCCCGTTTCTCCGGCGGTCAGCGCCAACGCATCGTGATCGCACGTGCGCTGGCTCACCGGCCCAGCCTGCTGATTCTCGATGAAGCGACCAGCGCGCTGGACCCGGAAACAGAACGCGCGGTCAGCCAGACGCTGCGTGCATTGGGCGATCGTTTCACGGTGCTGGCGATCTCGCATCGGCCGACGCTCATGGAGCTGGCCGATCATGTCTACCGTATCGAGGCCGGCAAGGCCTGGCCGTTGAGCGCCGATCAGGCGAATGCCGCGGCCGGCTGAACCGCGTTCACTACGGCGTACGTCCGGCACGGGCCAGACGGGCCAGAGCCTCGGCCAAGCCGGGATCGCCCACATGGCCGGCCACGCGCTGGATATGCGAACGGCTGGCATGGCTGATCACGCGCGGCACCGGCGCGGCCCGCGGTCGATCGCGACGCGGGCGCACGCGTACCTCGACTGATTCGATATGCAGCTGCATGCGCTGGGCCAGCGCGCGCACGATCGCTGGCTGCATGTAGCGCAATCGCGTCGCCCAGCCGGCGTGTTCGACATGCAGCGTCAGACGGTAATGATCGTAGGCGGCAACCTGGAACTGGCGATCCGCGGCCTCGGGCAGGATCTCGGCAATCGCGGCGCGCATGCGATCGAGAAACCGGGCGCGGCCGATCAGGTCCGCGACGTCCGGAGTGGCTGTATGCAGCAAGGACTGGATTGAACGCGGCGTCGTCCCCATAGTATCGGCTACACGTGTCCTGGACAGGCGCGACGAGCGTATCAGGTCCTTCGGCCGCCGGTTACTGAAAGCCGCGCCGGGCCTGCGGTATCATGCCCGTTTTGGGCCGACCGGCCGGGTTTTCCCGCCGGTCGGCGCGATCGGGCGAGACGACGAGGGTTCATGAGCAATTTCCTGACCAAACTGATCGGCAGCCGCAATCAGCGTGTCGTCAAGCGCCTGCACCGCATCGTCGGTTCCGTGAATGCCCTCGAGGCCGATTACGAGGCGCTCAGCGACGACGCGCTGGCCGCCAAGACTGCCGAACTGCGTGAGCGCCTCGACGGCGGGGCGAGCCTGGACGACGTGATGGCGGATGCGTTCGCGACCGTACGCGAAGCCGGCAAGCGCGTGCTCGGGATGCGCCATTTCGATGTGCAGCTGGTCGGCGGCATGGTCCTGCATCAGGGCAAGATCGCCGAAATGAAGACCGGCGAGGGCAAGACCCTGGTGGCGACGCTCGCGACCTATCTGAACGCGCTGTCGGGCAAGGGTGTTCATATCGTTACGGTCAACGACTATCTGGCCGCGCGCGACGCCGAATGGATGGGCCGGCTCTATCGTTTTCTCGGTCTGACCGTCGGCGTGATCTTCTCCGGCCAGGATCCGCAGGCCAAGCGCGCAGCGTACGCCTGCGATATCACCTACGGCACGAACAACGAATACGGCTTCGATTATCTGCGCGACAACATGGCCTTCTCCCCGGGCGACCGGGTCCAGCGGCCGCTGAATTACGCCATCATCGACGAGGTCGACTCGATTCTCATCGACGAAGCGCGCACGCCGCTGATCATCTCCGGACCCACGGACGACGACCCCGAAACCTCGCTGCGCGTGGACAAGCTCGTTGGCCATCTTGAACGCCAGGAAGAGGAGGAAGGTCCGGGCGACTATTACGCCGAAGAGAAGAACAAGCAGGTCTTTCTGACCGAAGACGGGCATCAGAAAGTCGAAGGCCTGATGCGCGACGCCGGCCTGCTCGATGCCGACGAGAGCCTGTACGACGCCAACAACGTGGTGCTGATGCACCACATGAACGCCGCGCTGCGTGCACACGTGCTCTACCAAAAGGATATCGAGTACATCGTCGCCGACAACCAGATCGTGATCGTCGACGAATTCACCGGCCGTACCATGCCGGGCCGGCGCTGGTCGGACGGGCTTCATCAGGCCATCGAGGCCAAGGAAGGCGTCAAGATCCAGAAGGAGAACCAGACGCTGGCCTCCATCACCTTCCAGAATTTCTTCCGGCTCTACGACAAGCTCTCCGGCATGACCGGCACCGCCGACACCGAGGCCTTCGAGTTCCAGTCGATCTACGGCCTGGAAGTGGTCGTGATCCCGACCAACCGCCCGCTGTTGCGTCGTGACCTGCCCGACCAGATCTACATGACGGGTACGGAGAAATTCGAGGCGATCGCCGACGAGGCCAAGACAGCCAGCGATCGCGGCCAGCCGGTACTCATCGGTACGGCTTCGATCGAAGCCTCGGAGCTGCTGTCACGGCTGCTGCGCCAGCGTGGATTGCGCCACGAGGTGCTCAACGCCAAGCAGCACGAGCGCGAGGCCGACATCATCGCTCAGGCGGGCCGCCCCGGGGCGGTGACCATCGCCACCAACATGGCCGGCCGCGGTACCGATATCGTGCTCGGTGGCAACGTCGAGGAAGCCATCGAGGCGCTGGAAGAAGGTGACGAGGTCGGACGCCAACGTATTCGCGACGAGTGGCAGAAGACCCACGAAGCCGTGCTCGAGGCCGGCGGGCTGTATGTCATCGGCTCCGAACGCCACGAGTCGCGCCGTGTCGACAACCAGCTGCGCGGCCGGTCCGGCCGCCAGGGCGATCCGGGTGCGTCCCGCTTCTATCTGTCGCTCGAAGACAGCCTGATGCGCATCTTCACACCGCCGCGGCTACGGTCGATGTTGCAGAACCTGGGGCTGGAAAAAGGCGAAGCGATCGAGCACAAGTGGGTATCGCGTGCGATCGAGAACGCCCAGCGCAAGGTCGAATCGCACCATTTCGATATCCGCAAGCAGCTGCTTGAATACGACAACGTGGCCAATGACCAGCGTCAGGTCGTCTACGAGCAGCGCAACGAACTCATGGATTCGGAAGACGTCGGCGATGTGGTGGAAAACATCTGGGACGATGTCGTCAACGATGCGATCAGCGAGCATATCCCACCGCAGAGTCTCGAAGAGCAGTGGGATGTGCCCGGCCTGACCGAGGCGATCCAGCGCGACTTCGGCCAGGAGCTGCCGATCCAGCAATGGCTCGACGAAGAAAAGAATCTGGACGAGGAAGGGCTGCGCGAGCGGATCAGCGTGCAGCTCAAGGCGGCCTACGAGGCCAAGCGCGAGGAGGCTGGTGCCGACGTGCTGGCCCAGATCGAGAAAGCCGTGTTGTTGCAGGTGCTCGACTCGCTCTGGCGCGAACACCTCGCCTCGATGGATTATCTGCGCAAGGGCATCCATCTGCGCGGGTATGCCCAAAAGGATCCGAAGAACGAGTACAAGCGTGAGGCGTTCAACATGTTCCAGGACATGCTGGCTCGCCTCAAGCACGAAACCGTGACCGTACTTGCACGCGGACGTGTGCGGGCCGACATCACCGACGAAGCGCGGGAAGAACGCCGGCGGCAGATGGAGCACCTCGACTATCAGCACGCCGAGGCGGCCTCGGCGGCCGATCAGGCGGTTGCAGCCGCAGCGGCGCAGCCGGCCGAGGACGGCCACCCGGTGGCGCCCGAACAGGCCGCGCAGGCCAGCCTGCCGGGGTCGGGCGACCCGGCGCCGGTGACCGAGGACGACGCGCAGCGCCCGGAGACGTTCGTCCGCGGCGAGCGCAAGATCGGTCGCAACGAGCCCTGTCCCTGTGGCTCGGGCAAGAAATTCAAGCACTGCCACGGTCGCGATTGAACAGCAATCGGACCATCGCAGCGGCAGCGAACAACGGGCGGGCCTTGTCCGAAGCCCGTCCGCGTGTCGCCCGGACTCTCTCGGACCAAGGATGACGCCATGGCGGTGAATCTGCACGCGCCCGAACGGATATTGCCGGTCTCCGGCCTATGCTGGGCCGTGGCCGAAGCGGCGATCAAGAAACCCGGCCGGCTCGATATGGCGCTGATGGTATTGCCGCCTAGCGCGCGGGTGGCCGGAGTGTTCACACAGAACGCTTTTGCGGCCGCGCCCGTTCGCGTGGCCCAGCAGCATCTGGGGGCCGGGACGATCCGTGCGTTGCTGATCAACAGCGGCAATGCCAATGCCGGGACTGGCCGTGCCGGGCTGGCTGACGCACAGGCCTGCTGTGCAAGGGTCGCCGACGGGCTTGGCATCGAGCCGCAGCAGGTACTGCCATTTTCCACCGGCGTGATTGGCCAGGCGTTGCCCATGGAGCGCATCGTCGGTGCGGTGGATCGTATGGCCACGGGCCTGTCCGAACACGCCTGGCTGGATGCCGCAACGGCCATCATGACCACCGATACGGTGCCCAAAGGCGGCTCGCGGATCGTCGAGGTCGATGGCGGCGAGCAAATCGTGCTCAGCGGCATCGCCAAGGGGTCGGGCATGATCCGGCCCGACATGGCGACGATGCTGTCGTTCATCGCCACGGATGCGGCGATTGACTCCACCGATCTGGATGCCGCCCTGCGCCAGGCGATGGCGGGCTCGTTCAATGCGATTTCCGTGGACGGTGACACCTCGACCAACGATGCCTGCATGCTGTGTGCGACCGGCGCCGGCGTGGCGCTGGGGCCGTCGGATCCCGTCTGGCCGCGGTTCGTATCCGCGCTGACCGATCTGGCCCGCGAGCTGGCCCAAGCGATCGTACGGGACGGCGAGGGCGCGACGCGGTTCATCACGCTCGCTGTGACCGGTGCGCGTGATGACGCCGAAGCCCGTGAGGTGGCGTTCACCGTGGCGCACTCGCCGCTGGTCAAGACCGCCTGCTTTGCCGGCGACCCGAACTGGGGCCGTATCCTGGCGGCCGTCGGGCGGGCCCCGGTTGCGGATTTATCGATCGATCGCGTGGCGATCGCCCTGGACGACGTCGCTATCGTCGCCGACGGCGAACCCCGTGCAGACTATGCCGAGGCGGATGCCGCGGCCGTGATGGCCCGGCCGGAGTACACGGTGGCGATCGACCTGGGCCGCGGCGAGGGCCGTGCCACGATATGGACATCGGACCTGTCGTACGAGTACGTGCGTATCAACGCGGAGTACCGCAGCTGATGACGGCTGCCGACGGTATGGTCGATGATCGCACCGCAGGCCAGCAGCCGCTGGATATCGCGGTCGGCGTGCTTATCGGACGTGACGGGCGTCTGCTCATCGCACAGCGCCGCGAGGGTACGCCCGGCGCAGGCTGCTGGGAATTTCCCGGCGGCAAGCACGAGCCGCCGGAGGCGATGCACGACTGCCTGGCGCGCGAGCTGGCCGAAGAGATCGGCGTGGAAAATCTGCAGGCGCGGCCGGTGATCCGCTTTTCGCACGCCCATGGGGAGCGTCCGGTGCGCCTGCACGTCTGGCGTATCGACCACTGGTCGGGCGAGCCGACCGGCCGCGAAGGCCAGACGCTGCGCTGGGTCGAGCGCAAAGCACTTGCCGACTATGAACTGCTGCCGGCCACCGATGCGATCATCAAGGCGTTGTTCCTGCCTGCTCGCTACGCGATCACGCCTTCTCGGGCCGCCGCCGACCCTGGTCAATGGTTCGCCGCGCTGGAACGCTGTCTTGCCGGGGGGATCCGTCTTCTACGCCTGCGCGATCAGGGATTGGACGATACGGCCTACGCCGCGCTTGCCACGGACGTGATCGTCGCAGCCCGTGCCTACGGCGCGGTGGTACTGCTCGATCGCGATGCAGAGATGTGCCGTGCGGTGGGCGCCGACGGCCTGCACTGGCCGGTTGGCCGTCTGCTCGAGGCCGGCGCCCGGCCGCTGGGGCGTGAGCACCTGGTTGCAGTCTCGGCTCATACGAGCTTCGATCTGGCCGCGGCGGTACGTCTGGAGGCGGATTTCGCAGTGCTTTCGCCGGTGGCTGCCACGCCAACACATCCGGGCGCCCCGGGCATGGGCTGGGAGGCCTGGCGCGTGGCACGCGGCGACCACGCATTGCCGGTGTACGCGCTCGGTGGGCTCGACGAGGCCGATCTGGATACGGCAATCGAACAGGGCGCACAGGGCGTGGCGGCGATCCGCGCGTTCTGGCGCTGATCGGACAGGACACGTCTCAAGGCTAGTGGGGCTGGCCCGATTCGTCGGGGCGGCTACCGTCCCACGGCGCGGTGCCTGCCGAGCCGCTCGGGTCGGCGATGCGGTTGCTCTCGTCCAGCCAGTCGCCCAGATCGATCAGCTTGCACCGGCGCGAACAGAATGGCCGGTACGGATTATCGGCGCCGATCCGGGCCGGTTCGCCGCAGTAAGGACAGTCGATGGTCTTGGCTTGAGTCATGATATCGGCGCGTTGGCGCGGCAAGGCCGGGGCCCGGCGAATGCCGCTGCGGGTCGGATCGCCGGCAGTTTAGCCCAGCCGACCTACGGGTCAACCGTCGGCGATGGCGACGATCCGGCCCGTGCGCCCCGTCTGCGCGGGCCTAGAACCGGCAGCAGGCCATACGGAAATGCACCGGCGATTGGGTCTGGCGCACATGCAGCTGATCGTCGGCGTGCTGCATGAACCGGATGGTCGCCCGGTGGCGGCCGGCGCTGATCTCCGGATAGACCGTCGCGTCCTCTAGCAGGACTCGGATCATCTGGGTGCCGCTTTCGGTGTTGTGAACCAGTACGCCTGTCTCGGCAACGGTTTCACGAGCGGGGCTGGTCTCGCGCAGTAGCCGCAGGATCGTCGCGATGGCCTGTTCGAAGGGAGCGATACGCCGGCACCAGTCCTCGATATGCTGTTCGATACGCGGTGCTTTCTGAGCAAGCCAGTGCTGATAGGCCGGCAGGTCGAAACTGCAGCTGCCTCCCGGGATGGGCATGCGGTTGTTCAGGCTGTTGAGCAGTTCGTTGTCGCGCAATTGATACGAGGCGAATTGCGGCGGCATGCGCTGCATGTCCCGACCGAGGGTGTCCAGGGTCTCGAGCATGCTCGCGAGCGCAGCCGAATCCACGTCGTCGCGGTCGGCCAGGCGTTCCAGCCACGCGTAGCGCAGCCCGAGTTCCTTACTCACTTCGCCGCGCGTGTCGTAGCGCGACATCACGTTGAGGATGTCCAGCAGCGCGTCCATGGTCGCGCGCCGGCCCCAGTGGCTCGGGTCGGCCTGGTGGTATCGAAGGCGCGCGATCAGGTGCTCGAGACGCAGAAACGTCCGAATCCTCTCGTTCAGCGGCTGCTCGAAACAGATCGCGCCTTCGTCGGCCACTCACAGCCTCTTGGCAAAGAAATTCCAGCGCACAGTCTATGCCGCCTGAGACGGGGCGCAAAATCAATTCGTTGCGGCGACTCGTCCGGGGCGTTCCCGGTGCGTGAGCGTGGCCCGGCTCAACCGGGCAACAGCAGAGGCGGCAAGTCGTCGACCTCGCCCTGGGCCAGGCGCAGATAACCGGCATGCAGGGCAGCGGCCAGATCGGCGATATCCTTGCGCGGTCCGGTGTTGATCAGTACGTCGTCGGCCATGGCCAGGCGATCGGCGCGCGAATCCTGGGCAGCGATCATGCGCCGCGCCAGCGGTTCGTCGATATCGTCCCGCGACATCAGCCGTTCGAGCTGGGTCGCCTCCGGGGCGTCGATCACCAGTACGCGATCGACCAGATCGATCATGCTGGACTTGACCAGCAACGGCACCACGAGCAGACAGTAGTCGGACTGGGCGCTGTCCCGCTCGGCAGCCAGACCCTGGCGAATACGCGGATGGGTGATGGTCTCCAGATCGGCGCGCGCCGCGTCGTCGGCGAACACGATCTCGCGCAGGGCGCGTCGCCTGAGCTGTCCATCGCTGTCGACGATATCCTCGCCGAAACGCGCCATGATCTCGGCCAGCGCCGGCTGGCCGGGTTCGACGATCTGTCGTGCCACCACGTCCGCATCGATGATCTTCACGCCCATGCGTTGGAAGGCACTGGCCACGGCCGATTTGCCGCTGGCGATGCCGCCGGTCAGGCCGACGGTGAGTTTGCTGGTCATGGGCAGGTGCTCCGCAGGCGATCGAATCGGCGGCCGAGAGGATGGCCGAGGCAGGAATGGCGATCGCCGAGCACGTCGGCGCAGAGAGGCAGGGGCACTAGCGCAGTCCCGAAATCGACAAGTAAGCGGACAGGATTGTATCGCCTGCGATCAGCGTCAGCCAGCCGGCCAGCGCCAGCCACGGGCCGAACGGCATGGGTTTGCCACGCTCGAGTAGGCCCAGCGCCATTAGCACGCCGCCGAACAGCGCGCCGCCGAGTGAGGCCATGAGCAGTATCATCGGCAATGCCTGCCAGCCTAGCCATGCGCCGAGTGCGGCGAGCAGCTTGAAATCGCCGTAACCCATCCCTTCCTTGCCGGTGAGCAGCAGGAAAAGCTGGAAGACGCCCCATAGCACCAGATAGCCGGCCGTCGCGCCGACGATGGCCGTCGCCGGGTCAATACGTGCCAGACCCATGCCATGGCCGAGGCTGAGCAGCAGGCCCAGCCAGATCAGTGGCAGGGTCAGCGCGTCCGGTAGAAACTGGGTACGCCAATCGATCATCGCCAGGGCCAGCAGCATCCAGGACAACACGAGCGCGGCCGGCATGAACGGGCTGGCGCCGAAGCGCCAGGCCACCAGCACAGCCATCATGCAGCTGGCCATTTCCACGGCCGGGTATTGCGGGGAGATCCGTCCGCGACAGTGGGCGCATCGACCGCCGAGCAGCAGGTAGCTGAACAGCGGGATGTTATCGCGGATACGAATCGGCGTATGACAGTGGACGCAGCGCGAGCGCGGCTGCGACAGATTCACCCGGACCGTATCGGCCTGGGTGGCCGGCTGGCCCAGAATCTCCGCGGCGCTGGCGCGCCACTGGGCTTCCATCATGACCGGGAGGCGCAGAATCACGACGTTCAGGAAGCTGCCCACGATCAGGCCGAACAGACCGACGGCGCCGTAGGCCAGCCACGGCTGCTGGATGAACAGTTCGGTCACTAGACGACCGATCCGAGTTTGAAGATCGGCAGGTACATCGCGATGACCAGGCCGCCGACCAGCACGCCGATGATCGCCATGATCATCGGCTCGAGCAGGCTCGACAGCGAATCGACCTGGTTGTCGACCTCGGCTTCGTAGAAATCGGCGACGCGCGAGCACATGCCGTCCAGCGAGCCGGATTCCTCGCCGATCGCCACCATCTGCTGGGCCATGCTCGGGAACTGGCCGGTGTTGTTCATGGCCAGTTGAAGCTGCACGCCCGAGGACACCTGATCTCGCATCTGCAGGATCGCTTCCTCGAACACGATGTTGCCGGAGGCACGGGCGACAGAATCCATCGCCTCGACCAGTGGAACGCCGGCCGCGAACATGGTCGACAGTGTGCGAGCGAAACGCGCGACCGCGGCTTTGTACAGGATATCGCCGATCACCGGCAGTCTCAGCGCGATGCGGTCGTTGGCACGGCGGAAGGCACGCGATCGCAGACGCGCCTGGAAGAATGCGTAGAACGCCAGGCCGATGCTGCCCAGAATCGCCCACCACCAGCTCTGCACGAACTCCGACAGGCCGATGACCAGCAGCGTGAAAGCCGGCAGATCGGCGCCGAAGCCCTGGAACAGCGACTGAAACTGCGGCACCACGAAATACAGAAGGATGCCCATGACGATGATCGCGACGATGATCACCGCGCTCGGGTAGAACAATGCCTTGCGTACCTTGGCCTTGATCTCCTCGGTTTTCTCCTTGTAGGTCGCGATCTTGTCCAGCAGGGCTTCGAGCGCACCGGATTTTTCACCGGCATCGACCAGATTAACGAACAGGTCGTCGAAATGCTTCGGGTGCCGGGCGAGCGCCTCGGCCAGGGTGATGCCGTCCTCGATATCGTCTCGGATGGTCGCGACCAGTTCGGCCAGCGACGGGTTGTCGGCACCCTTGGTGATGATATCCAGCGACTGGACCAGGGGTACGCCGGCGGTGAGCATGGTTGCCAGCTGGCGCGCGAACAGAGCGATATCGCCGGCCTTGATCTTTTTCTTGCGCTTGCCGCCGAGACCGAAGATCGTCGTCTGCTTGCGCACCCGGATAGGGTTGATGCCCTGCTTGCGCAAGGCAACCTTGACCATTGCCTCGTTGGGGCCGTCGGTCTGGCCCTTGACTCGACTGCCGCTGCGGTCCGTGCCGATCCAGAAAAACGTCTGCTGTTCGGCTACTGTCTTGGCCATCGGTGGCCCCCTTTGGCCGTAAATCCCTGTTGCAGGAGCACTAACCTGCCTCGTCGCACCGTTGTGGGCAAGCAGGCGCCGGTCAGTTCATGCCGAGTTTTGCCAGCCGGTAGCGCAAGGCGCGGAATGTGATGCCGAGCCGTTTGGCCGCCTTGGTCTTGTTGTACTGACAGGCTTCCAGAGCCGCACGGATACGCTCGCGTTCCAGCGCTTCGAGCTGGCTTTCCAGGTCGGCACTGGTGTCCATGCCATTATCGGCAGCGCTCGAGGAAAATTCATTGGTGCTCCGAGCGACGCCCATCCCGGACTCCTGCTGAGCCGAGGGTTCGCTCAGCGGCGAACTCAGGCGCAGATACTGACGATCGATCACCGCATCCTCACTGAGCGTGACCGCGCGTTCGAGAATGTTTTCGAGCTCACGAATGTTGCCCGGAAAGGAGTAATCCTCGAGGGCCTCCAGTGCGCCCGTCGATAGATGCGGTACCCGCCGCAGGCGCATTTTGCGCGCCAGCGCCTCGAGAATGCGCGAGGCCAAAGCCGCGATATCGGCACGGCGCTCGCGCAGCGGCGGCACATGGACCTCGATCACGTTGAGGCGGTAGTACAGGTCTTCGCGAAACCGGCCCTGGGTGACTTCGGTCGCCAGATTGCGATGGGTGGCACAGATCACGCGCACATCCACGGCGGTTTCGGCGTTGGCGCCCACCGGCCGGATCGCGCGCTCCTGAATGGCCCGTAGCAGTTTGACCTGCATCGTCAGCGGCAGGTCGGCGACCTCGTCGAGAAACAGCGTGCCGCCGTCGGCACGTGCGAACAGACCGGGCGTGTCGCGCATCGCTCCCGTGAACGCGCCGCGCTGGTAGCCGAAGAACTCCGACTCCATCAGTTCGGAGGGGATGGCGCCGCAGTTGACCGGCACGAACGCGCTGCCCATGCGCGGGCCCTCGGCGTGGATCATGCGCGCGACGAGCTCCTTGCCCGTGCCGGATTCGCCGGTGATATAGACCGGCGCCTGGCTGCGGGCGAGCTTGGCGATGGTCTCGCGCAGGCGCTTCATCGACGGCGTATTACCGATCAGCCGCGGCGAGGCGTCGAGTGACGGATGCGGCGGGGCGTCGTGGTCCAGGCCGGCGAGCTTGAGCGCCTGGCCGACCAGCGCGCGCAGACCCGCGACATCGATAGGCTTGGAGACGAAATCGAATGCCCCGGCCTTGAGGCTGGCCACGGCACTGGCTGCACTGCCGTAGGCGGTGATCACCGCCACCGGGCAATGCGGGTGGCGTTCGCTGATGTGCTCGACCAGTTCGACGCCTTCGCCGTCGGGTAGCCGCATGTCGGTCAGGCATAGATCGAAATGCCCGCCGGCCAGCGCCTTGCGGGCCTCGGACAGGGTGGCGACGGCGAGTGTCTCGATCGCCATGCGCGAAAGCGTGATCTCCACGAGTTCCCGAATGTCGGCCTCGTCGTCGACGATCAGGGCCTTGGCGGTGGTGTCGTTGGCGCTCATGAAACCTGCTTGATCTGCGATGCTGACGGCGAATCCATGGCATCCGAAGATGCCTGTGCAAATATGATACGAAAGCAGGCGCCGCCGGTTTGTGCAACTGGCAGCAATTGCGCGCCGTTGGCCTCGCACAGTTCTGCGGCGATATGCAGACCCAGTCCGGTACCGTCGCGCGCGGTCGTGAAGAACGGTTCCATGATCTCGTCGAGGATGGCGGCATCGATGCCGGGGCCGTTGTCGATCACATCCAGACAGGCGTGCAGCGCGCGATTGCGGTGGCCGATCAGCCACAGCGTCAGCGGCTCGTCGTCACGCCGCGCATACCGCCGCGCATTGTCCCAGAGGTTGAACAGTGTCTGGCGCAGATGGTCCGGGTCGAACGTCACACGCAGCGAAGGGTCGATATCGATGCGCTCGAAATCGGGCGCCTGATCGCTGGTCTCCCGGTAGATCTCGATCGTCTCGTCAAGCCAGGCGGCCAGCGGCAGATTGCGCCGCGCGCGCTGGGAGCGACGCGACAGGCCGAGCACGCTGTTGACGATGGCATCGATGCGACGCGTGTGCCGGTGGATGATGTCGAGCATGCGTACGTCTTCGGCATCGACTCGGGGCGATTCGGCCAGTAGCTGGCCGGCATGGCTGATTGCGCCCAGCGGATTTCGAATTTCGTGAGCTATGTTGGCCGTCAGCCGGCCGATGGACACGAGCTTGAGTTGCTGCGCCTGCTCGCGTTGACGCATGGCGTCTTCCACGAAGATCAGGCTCGGCGCATCGTCGCCCTCACCCAGCGCGGAAAAACTCGGCAACAACGACCGGTGGCCGACACGCACGGGTTCGACTACCGAATGCCGCCCTTCGCGCCAGCGGGCCAGCGCCGTGGCCAGTGCCGGCGCGATGTCGGCGAGCGGCTGGCCGGGCGGGACGGTCGGCTCCAGCTCCAGCAGGCCCTGCGCCGCATCGTTGATCAACTCGATTCGACCGTCGGGTTCGACCACGATCGCGCCCATGCCCATTTGCTGGATGATACGGCGATTGAGTGCGGCCAGATCCCGGACCTCGGTGGCGCGTTCGGCGGCCAGGGCCTCGCTGAGCCGCGCGCGGCGTGCCAGCCAGTGCGCCAGGCCGGCGGTGATGAAAAACAACATGCCCAATATGCCGGCCTGGACGAACTCGTCCGGTGCGCTCGTCTCGCTCAGGCTTCGCCAGACCTCCTGACCCAGCATGCCGATGGCGGCACAGGCAGCGATCAGGGCCGCCAGCCGGGCTGGCAGCAGCATGCCGCCCGCAGCAACCGGGGCAAGCAGCAACATGCCAAGCCCGCCGGCCACACCGGTGCTGGACAGGGTAAGACAGGTGAAAAACGCGATATCCACCGCACAGGCCGCCACCACCTGCGCCCGCAGCGACGGGCGTCGCATGAGCGCGGCCCCCACCGCCATCACGCACTGAACCAGATAGATGAGCGACGCACCACGAAACAGATCCGGCAGGGTCAGATCGAGCAGCCGGCTGGTCGAGCCGAACAGCAGCAGGGCGACGAGTCCGAAACCGATCAGGCTTCGATAGGCGTTGAACGACAGGATTGCCCGCCAGTCATCGACATGGCGGATGAGCGGCGTACTCGCCGGAGCGGTCATGGACGCCGCTCTGGCCCCGCTGCGGTATTGCGGCGCGTGTCGGTACGTGCCTGGCATTCGTCATCGGCGCATACCGGCCCGACCTCGGAGCTGCGGGTCAGCGCCGGCGGCAGATGTACGCCGCAACGGGCGCAGCGCACCGTCTTTTCGAAGCGCGGCTGGGGCGGATCCCGTCTTACCGGGGCGGGGCCGAGTAACCGTTTGACCACCAGCCAGCCGAGGCCGAGCAGAACGAGCAATCCGAGGAGTTTAGCCATGGGGTTGGGGCGCGTGGCCAGACAAGCCATGATCCCGGATCATACGTCAGCCGTGGGTCGAGCACGATGTCTGGCACTGCCAGACAAGTTGTCGTGCCGTGCCCAAGGGGCCACAATGCGCGGCAATCATCAGGTTTGGTTCCCAAATAGGCATTGCGATGAACGTTCACGAATATCAGGCCAAGGAAATCTTTGCGCGCTTCGGCGTGCCTGCCGGTGAGGGCAAGGTCGCCCGGAGCGCCGACGAGGCGGTGGACGTCGCCAAGGCACTGGGCGGCGAGCGCTGGGTGGTCAAGGCGCAGGTTCATGCCGGTGGTCGTGGCAAGGCCGGTGGCGTGAAGATCTGCGACAGCGTGGATGAGGTCAAGCAAGCGGCCGGCGACATGATCGGCGGTGAACTCAAGACCAAGCAGACCGGCGACGTTGGCCTGCCCATCAACGCGGTCTATGTCGAGAAGCCGGCCGATATCGAATCCGAGCTGTATCTGTCCGTGCTGGTCGACCGCGCCACCCGACGCGTGACCTTCATCGCCTCACCCGAAGGCGGCATGGATATCGAGGAAGTCGCCGAGTCCACGCCCGAAAAGATCACCCAGGTCGCGATCCATCCGGCCGCCGGTTTTCAGGCCTACCAGGGTCGCCAGCTCGGCTTCTTCCTGGGTCTGGACAAGAAGCAGGTCGGCGAATTCGTGAAAGTCATGAAGGGTCTCTACGAGATGTTCGTGACCTGCGACGCCTCACTGGTCGAGATCAACCCGCTGGTGACGACCAAGCAGGGTGGTCTCGTCGCGCTCGACGGCAAGCTTAACTTCGATGACAACGCGCTGTTCCGGCAGAAAGAGTTCGCCGACATGCGTGATCTCACCCAGGAAAACGAGCGCGAAGCCCAGGCGGCCGAGTTCGATCTGAATTACATCCAGCTCGACGGCAACATCGGCTGCATGGTCAACGGCGCGGGCCTGGCCATGGGCACGATGGATCTGGTCAAGCTGCACGGTGGCGAGCCGGCCAACTTCCTGGACGTGGGCGGCGGCGCCACCACCGAGCGCGTGACCGAGGCGTTCAAGCTGATTACCGCCGGTGAAGGCGTCAAGGCCATTCTGGTCAACATCTTCGGCGGCATCGTGCGGTGCGATCTGATCGCCGAAGGGATCATCACCGCCGCCAAGGACGTCGGTATCGAGGTGCCGGTGGTCGTGCGCCTGGAGGGCACCAATGCCGAGGAAGGCCGCAAGCTGCTGGACGAGTCCGACTTCGATCTCATCGCCGCACAGGATCTGACCGATGCGGCCAAGAAGGTCGTCGCCGAAGCCAAGGGCTGATCCGCCCGCACGCGACGCCTCTTCTATCGAACAGCTTCCAGATCAGGATTATTCATGAGCATTCTCGTCAACAAAGACACCAAACTCATCGTCCAGGGCTTCACAGGCTCGCAGGGCACCTTCCATTCCGAGCAGTGCATTGCCTACGGCACCAACATCGTCGGCGGTGTGACCCCGGGCCGCGGCGGCGAGACCCATCTCGACCTGCCGGTGTTCAACACCTGTGCCGATGCCGTTGCCGAGACTGGCGCCAACGCCACGATGATCTACGTGCCGGCACCGTTCGCTGCCGATGCGATACTCGAGGCCGAGGCGGCCGGCATCAAGACCATCATCTGCATCACCGAGCATATCCCGGTCATGGACATGCTCAAGGTCCGCGCCGTACTGGATGAGTCCGACAGCGTGCTGATCGGTCCGAACTGCCCCGGCGTGATCACCCCGGGCGAGTGCAAGATCGGCATCATGCCGGCGCATATTCACAAGAAGGGCAAGATCGGCATCGTCTCGCGCTCGGGCACGCTCACCTACGAGGCGGTCTTCCAGACCACCAACATCGGTCTTGGCCAGTCGACCTGCGTGGGCATCGGCGGTGATCCGATCCACGGCCTGGACTTCATCGACGTGCTCGAAATGTTCGAGAACGACGACCAGACCGAAGGCGTGGTGATGGTCGGTGAAATCGGCGGCACCGCCGAGGAAGAAGCCGCCGAGTTCATCAAGAACCACATGAAGAAGCCGGTCGTGGCCTATATCGCGGGTGTGACCGCGCCCCCCGGCAAGCGCATGGGCCATGCCGGTGCCATCATCTCGGGCGGCAAGGGCACTGCCGACGACAAATTCGAAGCGCTGGAAGCCGCTGGTGTGGCTACCGTGCGTTCGACCGCCGAGATCGGCAGCAAGATGGAAGAAATCCTGGGCTGATCGATGCATTGATTGCATCGTCATCCGCTGGATGATCGAAGCCGGCGTCCGTTTTGGCGGACCCCGGCTTTTTTGTGGGTGAAGGTTCGAGACCCTTGTCTCGTTTCGCTTTTATTCAGAGCGAAGCTTGGTTCGGTTTCGGTGACTAGTGTCGAATCAACTGTTTGGATTGATTCTGGCTTGGTGTTTCGCACGGCTGTACGAGTCACCTTCATTTGCTTGTCCAGGTAAGTCACCAAAGCAAACGACACCCTGTCTTGCGTCGGCGCTACGCGCCGATGCCCTGCGCTGCTCACGCGGCCGGGGCGCAGCCGGAACTCGCCGTGCTGCGCCCAGGGAGGTGAATACAGCCTTGTAGGTCGGATTAGCGCAGCGTAATCCGACACGAACGCCACTCGAGACAAGCCGGAGCCCGAACAGTGACCCAGGTCGGATCCTGGCGGAGCGCCTGTATTGGCCCCGTGTGGAGCGACGAGACGCACAGCGCCCAAGGGTGTCCGGCGCACTGCGCCGGTGCGGCCAGCCTGTCCGAGCGTCGCCCAAGCGACGTGAGTTCTGGCCGCGACCCTTGGGGGCGAGCATCGCAGTGCACCGGCGTCAGCCGGCGCGCAATCCGGGTGTCTTTTCTCTTGGTTACTTCTCTTTGGACAAGCAAAGAGAAGTAGCTTGCGCGGCAGCGCGAAACAAGCGTGCCGTCGAACTCGTGAGTGCCGGAAGACGGATGGCTTAATCCAGCGGCTTGAATCGACCACGCAGGCGAATTCTCGCTTGGGGTTTCGCACGGCTGTGCGAGTGACTTTCATTCGCTTGTCCATGTAAGTCACCTAAGCAAACGACACCCTGTCTTGCGTCGATGCTGCGCATCGATGCCCTGCGCTGCTCGCCCGCCCGGGGCGCAGCCGGAACTCGCCGCGCTACGCGCGACTCAGACACCCGGCTGCTTCATCCCCGGCCGGCCTCCGCTGCTCGGCGCTACGCCCAAGGGGTCCAATACAGGCACGCCCGCTGCTGCTCGCTCAATGCCGTTATCGTTCGTAGGTCGGCTTAGCCGAAGGCGTAAGCCGACAGGAACGAAGACGCGGACCGTAGAGACAATGCGGTATCCGATGACGACTGGATGCCCGGCATTTCGGCGCCTGTATTCGGCGTCCATGTGTGCAGCGACGCAGAGGAGGGCGACCGCTGTCCGGCGCACGGCGCCGGTGCGGCGAGCTGTTTGAGCATCGCTAGTGCGAGGCGAGCGATATCAAGGACTAGGGTCGCATCCTGTCGCCGCTGCGCATCGGCGTATCGTCCCGAGCGGCGGAGCGGGGCGTTCCCGCAGGTAAGCGGTGGGATGCGATGCTCGGCGGGGCGAACCGTACGAGTCGTCGCCTCGGGGCGCGTGCCGACCGCCGGCGGTCGCATGCCAGCCCCGCTGGGAAGGCCCTGCTCCTCGCCTAGTACGGCATGGCGTAGCCGACGCTGTGTCGGGTGTCTCATTCTCTGTTTGCTTTCATTTGGACAAGCAAATCTAAGTGAGTCGCACAGCGGTGCGAAACAAAAGGAACAGTAAGCTCGTGGGGCCGAAAGCCCCATGGCGTGAATCGTTCGACCCTTGAATGAACGTTTCGCCTGAGTTCCGACCCGCTGATCCAGGCTTTCGACGTTATAGCGTTACGCCAACGCCGCGTGATCGAATGATCCCACGGTTTGATTGAGCACAATCGATATGAGTGATACTTACGAACTCAGCTGTGATTGCGGTCACGTGAAGATGACCGCGCGAGGGACTCCGAAGCTGTCGCTGTACTGTCATTGCGGCAGCTGTCGCGATCTGTACAGCGTGGATGTGCTGTCGGCTACGGGATGGGCGGATGAGGATGTCGAATTGCCCGCCGAAAACGATCTGGTGGTACACAAGGTCGACGGCAAGCAGATGACTCGCTACAGCTGCCCCGAGTGCGGTCTGACCATGTACGGTCGTCACAAGCCCGGTATCCCGGTGATCCCGCACGGGCTGTTCCGCAAGGCCAACGGCGGACGGTTGCCCGCCGAGCTCGCGCCGACGCTGCATCTGTTCTATCGCGATCGGGTGCTGGAGATCGATGACGGGCTGGACAAATCCCAGGGCGGCGAAGCGATCGGCCTGGAAGACTAGGGCGACCTAGGCGGTCCGGGCTCGGCGGCATGCGGTCGTCGGGCCCGTCGACGCTCGCACTGGCGTATCCTGTGCGCCACGAACGGACCAGATGCCGATCCGGCATACCGCACAGCCGCTCGTGTGCACCGCGAGCCCGAGTCGAGGAGACAGTTACGCCATGGGCGATTCGTCACTGCGCATCGCGCTGGCCCAGATCAATGTCTGGGTCGGCGATATCGAAGGCAATGCCCGCCAGATGCTGGAAGCCGCCGCCACCGCGCGCGATCGCGACGGGGCGACGATCGTGGCCTTTCCCGAAATGGCGTTGCTGGGATACCCGCCGGACGATCTGCTGCTTCGACGCGGCTTGCCCGCGGCGATCGAATCCGCGCTGGAACGGCTGGCGCATGAACTCAGCGGCATCACCGCGATCATCGGTTATCCGGAGTACGACGGGCAGACGATATACAACGCCGCAGTCGTATTGCGTGACGGTGAGCGTATCGGCCATTACCGCAAGCAGTGTTTGCCCAACTATGGCGTGTTCGACGAGCGTCGCCATTACCGACCGGGTGAAGCGCCCTGCGTGTTCGAACAGGGTGGACGCCGGATCGGAGTGACCATCTGCGAAGACATCTGGGAGACCGGCCCGGCAGCGCAGGCCGTCGAAGCCGGGGCCGAATGTCTGATCAATCTCAATGCCTCGCCGTTTCATGCGCACAAGCAGGCCGAGCGCGAGGATCTGCTGGTACGTCGTGCACGCGCGAACGGTATTCCCATCTGCTATGTCAATTGCGTCGGCGGGCAGGACGAACTGGTCTTCGACGGGCGCTCCTGTGCGGTCGACGAAGCCGGCCGGCTCATGCTGCGTGCACCGGCGTTCGAGGCCGGTGTGTACTGTATCGACTGGCCGGCTGGGCCGGGCGACAGCGAGTCCATTGCGCCGATGCCCGGGGCTGAGGCGCTCATTTACGATGCCCTGGTCCGAGCGACCCGCGACTATGTCGACCGCAACGGCTTTCCGGGCGCGCTGATCGGCGCCTCGGGCGGTATCGATTCGGCGCTGGTCATGGCCATCGCCGCCGACGCACTGGGCGGCGAACGGGTCTGGGCGGTTTCGATGCCATCGCGTTACACCGCGGCGATCAGCAACGCCGATGCGGCCGAACAGGCTCAGCGAATGGGCGTTCGTTACGACGAACTGCCGATCGAGGCCGGCTTTACCGCCTTGCTGGATACGCTCGCACCGCTGTTCGGTGATCGGGAAGCCGATACGGCCGAGGAAAACCTGCAGTCTCGTATTCGTGGCGCGCTGCTCATGTCGTTGTCGAACAAGTTCGGGCACGTCGTGCTGGCCACCGGTAACAAATCCGAGATGGCGGTGGGCTATGCAACGCTCTACGGCGACATGTGCGGCGGCTTCGCGCCGCTCAAGGATGTCTACAAGACGTGGGTGTATCGGCTGGCCCGTTTCCGCAATACACGCGGCGCGGTGATTCCCGAGCGGGTGATCACCCGGCCGCCGTCCGCCGAGCTCAGGGACGACCAGGCCGATACCGACACCTTGCCGGAATACGATGTGCTGGACCCGATCATCGAGGCGTACGTCGAGGACGGGGAGTCGATCGAGGGTATCTGCGAACGCGGGTTCGGCGAAGCCGACGTCCGTCAGGTCGCCGGATTGATCCGTCGCAACGAGTACAAGCGTCGTCAGGCCGCGCCCGGACCCAAGGTCACGCTACGCGCGTTCGGGCGCGACCGTCGCTATCCGATTACCGCCGTCTACGGTGATTTGTAGCGCGCGGCAGGCGACGACGTAGCGTCCCGTGCCGGGCGGCGATGGCCTCAGACCGAGTCGACGTCTACTGCGGCCATCGCCGGTCGCGATGATCGACCGCCGCGAAACGAGCGTCAGCCGGCGCTTTGGCTCGCCGTCGAGTCTTCGCTCAGATTCGGCAGCTCGTAGCGCGGCGTCTCGCCCGCGCGCTGGCGATAGAACTCGTCGCGGTTGAGAATGTAGTTCGGATACGAGGCCTGCAGAATCGCCCGTGTGTCCTTGGCCAGATCCGGCAGCCCCAGCCGCGCATAGGACTCTTCCATGATCTCGAGCGCCCGCGGGACCGAATCCGAGCCCTGATAGCGAGCCACGACCAGCTCGGCACGACGGCTGGCCGCAACATAGGCATGCCGGCGCAGATAGTACTCGGCGACGTAGATATCGAACTGGGCCAGGCGGTTGCGGATCTCCACCATATGCAGCTGCGCGTCCTTGCGGTAGACGCTGTTCGGGAAGTTCTTTACCAACAGGCCGAAGTCGGTGAAGGCCTGTTCCAGATACCCGGTATCACGCTTGTCGGCATCGCCGCCAAGGATGCCGGTCTGGTTGCGGTGGTAGTTGGACAGGCCGCGCAGATAGTAGATGTAGTCGATATGCGGGTTGCGCGGCCGCTGTTTGATGAAACGGTCCGCGCTGGATACGGCTGCATCGTATTCGCCGGCCTGGTAGTGGGCGGCCACGGACTCCATCTCGGACTGGGCCGCATAGGGCGAGAACGGGAAGCGGGCCTGTACTTCGGCGTATAATCTCAGCGCCTTGGCGGGCTGCTCGTCGACCATGAAATCGCGTCCGGCGCGATACATGCGTTCGGCGTCGGCGGAGTCGAGCTTGTTGCCTTCGCGATCGATGAGCGGCTCGTTGCTGTAGCCGGTCTCGTTGATGCCCTTGTCGCCGCCACAGCCGGCGATGCCGAGTACCGTGAAGATACACAGTGCGAGAACGATTTTCCGCATGCCAGCCCCGGGCGCGCGTCGGCGCGCGTCATTGAAGTAACAGAAACAGGGGCGGAGTATACCTAGGAAACTCCAGCCCAGTCATACGTTGCAGCGTCGTGCAGCACTCGCCGCCGGCGCTTTACGGAGAATCTCGTGTTTGTTGTCGACTCACCATTCCAGACCATGGCCCGGCGTATGCCGGGCGAGGCTCGATAGATGACGGCCGAACGTCCGCCGTGTGATTTCGATGCGCCCATTCCGCCCGAGTTCATCGGCCAACGACTAGACCGTGCGCTCGCGGCCATGCTGCCGGACTATTCCCGTTCGCGTTTGCAGCGCTGGCTGGCCGACGGCGACCTCACGGTGGATGATGCCACGCCGCCGGCGAAGACGCCGGTGGTCGGTGGCGAACAGGTCAGATTGCGTGTCCCGCAGACTGCTGATGACGACACGGTGCAGCCGGAACCGATGCGGCTGAACGTCATTCACGAAGACGAGGCGCTGATCGTGCTCGACAAGCCGGCGGGCCTGGTCATGCATCCGGGCGCGGGCAATCCGGACGGCACACTTCAGAACGCGCTCGTGGCATTCGATCCGGCCCTGGCCGCGCTGCCGCGGGCAGGCATCGTGCATCGTCTGGATAAGGACACCTCCGGCATTCTGGTGGTTGCACGAACCTTTGCAGCACACCGGCAGCTCGTGGCCGATCTGGCCGAGCGCACCGTCAAGCGCGAATACGAGGCGGTGGCCGTGGGCGTTATGACCGCGGGCGGACATGTGGATGCGCCGATCGACCGGCATCCGGTCGACCGGAAGCGCATGGCCGTACGTGAATTCGGCCGCGAGGCCGTCACGCATTATCGGGTGATCCAGCGTTACCGCGCCCACACCCACGTACGCTGTTCCCTGGAAACCGGCCGTACTCATCAGATCCGTGTGCATATGGCCCATATCCGTTACCCGCTGCTGGGCGATGCAACCTATGGACGGCGTCTGGCGTTGCCGCGCGATGCCAGCGAGGAATTCGTACAGGCCCTGCGCGGCTTCCGACGTCAGGCCCTGCACGCCCGCACGCTCGGCCTGATCCATCCGGTGACGGGCGAAGCGATGCGTTGGCAGGCCGCGCGGCCCGCCGACTTTCAGGGCTTGCTGGATGCGCTGGCCGCCGACGCGAGCGCGCACACCCGATGAGCGACACCATCGGCTTTCTGGCGGCCGATTGGCCGGCACCGGCCGGTATAGGTGCCGGTACGACGCTGCGTCGCGGTGGGGTCAGCGCGCCGCCGTTCGATACGTTCAATCTGGGTGACCGGGCCGGCGACGACCCCGCAGCGGTCGCGGTCAATCGACAGCGTCTCCGCCAGGCGCTCGGTTTGCCGGGCGAGCCGAGCTGGTTGCAACAGGTCCATGGTGCGGGCGTCGTTGAAGCCGGGCAGCAGGCCGTGCCCGAAGCCGATGCCAGCGTGGCTTCGCACGGCGAGGCGGTGTGTGTCGTGTTGACCGCCGATTGCCTGCCGGTGTTGTTGTGCGATCGCGACGGGCGCTGTTTCGGGGCCGCCCACGCCGGCTGGCGCGGGCTGGCCGCCGGAGTGCTCGAGGCCACGGTGGCCCGGCTGCCGTCGCCGCCGGACCAGATCATGGCCTGGCTGGGCCCCGCCATTGGAGCGCACAACTTCGAAGTGGGCGAGGACGTTCGGCAGGCGTTTTGCCGCACCTGCGTGGACGATGCATCGGCGTTCGTGCCGGCCGCTCAAGTCGGCAAGTATCGGGCCGATATCTATGCGTTGGCGCGTAACCGTCTCGCCCGCGCCGGATTGGCTGGCGATTCGGTCTACGGCGGCGGGTTGTGCACGATCGACGATCAGGCACGCTTCTATTCCTATCGCCGTTCGTCGACCACCGGCCGCATGGCCAGCCTCGTCTGGCGTTCGCGCTGATTGGAGCGGGCACGGCGATGGCGACGACCGCGGGCGCTGTCGCACCAATGGGTCGTGCACAATAGATTGTCATCGCCTGTGGGTTTGTCGTTTACTAGCCCGATACACCGGGTTTTCAAAGTTGGGGCCGTTATACGTCATGCGTAATCATCGAGTTTTATGGGCAGCGGTGCTGCTGCTGTCGCTGTGTTTGAGCGCGTGTGGCGGTGGTGGCGGTGGCGGTAGCGACGACGATCGCAACGACGGTGGCGGTGACCCGGATCCGGGCGTACCGAGCGCGACTCTGAACGCTGACGCCGGCAACGACCGTGATGTGGTCACCGGCAGCTCGGTCACGCTGGATGGTTCGAACACTCGCGTAGCCGAGGGTGTCACCATCGAGTTCGCATGGCGGTTGACCTCCAAACCGTCGAATAGTCAGGCACAGCTGGACGAAGCCAACACAGCAACGCCGCGCTTCTCGGCCGATGCCGATGGCCGCTATGTGGCCGAGCTCGTTGTTACCGACGGCGACGGCAACCGGTCCACCGACCGCGTGGTAATCACCGCGACATCGGCCAACACGCGCCCCCTGGCCCGGGCCGGGGCAGATCAGTCGGTCAAGACCGGTGTCACGGTCACGCTGGATGGCCGCAACAGCAATGACGCCGATGGCGACACGCTGACCTACCGATGGACATTCGTTTCGCGGGCTGCCGGCAGCAACGCGCGCCTGAACAACGCCGCGACGGCGACCCCTTCGTTCGTCGCCGATGAAAGCGGTGAGTACGTGCTGTCGTTGGTGGTCAGCGACGGCCGTCTCACCAGCTTGGCGGATCGCGTGACGATCACCGCAGCTAGGGCCAACAGTGCGCCCATGGCCGTCGCCGGCGATGACCAGAGCGTTGCGGTCAATGACCAGGTGCAACTCGATGGCAGTGCCAGCAGTGATGCCGACGGGGACCGGCTCAGCTATGCATGGCGCATCGTTTCCAGACCCCAGGGAAGCTCGGCCAGCCTGGCCAGTCCCAACAGCGTGCGGCCGTCGTTGACCACGGATACGGTCGGCGATTACGTGCTCGAGCTCCGCGTTTCCGACGGGCAGGCGAGTGCCACCGACCGTGTCACTGTCAGTGCCGGCCCGGTGCTGGTGTTCTCCGTCGACGCAGGGGATCCGACCGATGGTTCGCCAGACTACGAGGTGGTCGAGCCGAACATCTTCGCCTCGCAGCTGACTGTCCAGAACATACCGGCCGGTTCCAACGAGCTCGAATCGCTGCGCGCCGGTCGCTTTCGGCTGACGGCTATTGGCCAAGATTTCACCGTCGTCGATCTGACGTCGACGATCGTACGTGCGAGCAATACGACCGCGTCCCCGCAGTTGTCCTTCAACGGGCTGGCACAGGGCGACACGATCGCTGCCGGCGACTCGCTGGATTTCGCGACCATGGCGGAAAACATCCCGGTGCCCGGCGAGTATCGGTTCGACTTCGGCTTCAAGATACGGGAAACCGGAGAGACCTTCAGCCTGCGCTTTCGTGTCGATTTGACTGATATCGACTGAGGCCAGCGTTCATGCCGGGCCTGTGATCCCACCGATCTGGGCCCGGCTGTGCCGCTCGGGTGGATGTCCGGTCGGGGGTTGGAGCGGTCGCTCGGCGATAGCCGCGCCGGCCAACGATATCGCCGGTTACTCATAATGCGGGTAACCGACGCGGCCGATCCACGGCTCTCAGCGCCGTTCGGGCTGCGTGGCCCGGCGCGTCATCGGGCCGATGAACGCCGCGCTCGTCTCATCCATGCCCGATCGAAAGCCCCGCCGCGTGCGGTGATCGCACCGGACGCGGCAGTCCGCACGGTCAGCTGGACGTCTGTCGGCGTGGACGCTGTCTGTTGCCCGTCGCGTCGCGATCGGGCGTCTTGGCGGCTTTCTTCTTGGCGGATTTGTCTTTTTTCGGCGGCAGGCCGGTCGGCTTGTCGTCGCCGCTGGTGTTGTGGCCGGTACCCGGTCGATTGGCGCCCAGCATCGGCTTGAGGAACCGTCCGGTGTGAGAGGCGTCGACGTCGGCGATGTCCTCGGGTGTGCCGGTCGCGATGATCTCGCCGCCGCCGTCGCCGCCTTCCGGGCCGAGATCGATCAGCCAGTCCGCGGTCTTGATGACGTCAAGGTTGTGTTCGATCACGACCACGGCGTTGCCGGCGTCGCGCAGACGCAGGAGCACGGTCAGCAGCTGCTTGATATCGTGGAAATGCAGCCCGGTAGTCGGCTCGTCCAGCAGGTAGAGTGTACGCCCCGTATCCCGCTTGGATAGCTCACGGGCGAGTTTGATTCGCTGCGCCTCGCCGCCAGAGAGCGTGGTCGCGTTCTGTCCGAGCTTGACGTACGACAGGCCGACATCCATCAGCGTCTCGAGCTTGCGCTTGAGGCTGGGTACCGGCGCGAAGAACTCCATTGCCGCTTCCACGCGCATGTCGAGCACGTCGGCAATTGTCTTGCCCTTGTAATGGACCTGAAGCGTCTCGCGGTTGTAGCGCGCTCCCTTGCAGGTATCGCAGGTGACATAGATATCCGGCAGGAAATGCATCTCCACCTTGATCACGCCATCGCCCTGGCAGGCCTCGCAGCGGCCGCCCTTGACGTTGAACGAAAAACGCCCCGGCTGATAGCCGCGCGCGCGCGCTTCGGGCGTGTTGGCGAACAGTTCCCGGATCGTGCCGAACAGGCCGGTATAGGTGGCCGGGTTGGATCGCGGCGTCCGCCCGATCGGCGCCTGGTTGATATCGATGACCTTGTCCAGATGTTCCAGGCCCTCGATCGCGGTGACAGGCGCGGCCCGCGCGACGGCGCGGTTGACCTGGCGTGCGGCCGCGGGGAACAGCGTTTCGTTAATGAGCGTGGACTTGCCCGAGCCCGATACGCCGGTGATACACGTCAACTGCCCCATGGAGATCGACGCGCTGGCGTTCTTGAGGTTGTTGCCGCGCGCACCCTTGATGCTGATCTGGCGTTTGGCGTCGAACGCGACGCGTTTGTCTGGGATGGCGATCGAGCGTCGGCCGGACAGATACTGCCCGGTCAGCGATTCTTCGCTGGCTTCGATCTGCTTGGCGCTGCCCTGAGCGATGATATGGCCGCCGTGGTCGCCGGCGCCAACACCCATGTCCACCACGTATTCCGCCTCTCGGATGGCGTCCTCGTCGTGTTCGACCACGATCACCGTATTGCCCAGGTCGCGTAGCCGCTCGAGGGTGTTGAGAAGCCGTCGGTTGTCGCGCTGGTGCAGGCCGATCGACGGTTCGTCGAGCACGTACATCACGCCAACGAGACCGGCGCCGATCTGGCTGGCCAGGCGGATGCGCTGGGCTTCACCGCCGGACAGGGTTTCGGCACTGCGCGACAGGGTCAGATAATCCAGGCCCACGTCGAGCAGAAAACTCAGGCGCTGACGGATCTCCTTGAGAATAGGGGCGGCGATCTCGCCTCGGTGGCCGGGGATATCCAGCGCATCGATGATTTCATGCGCACCGGCAATGCTGGCCGCATTGATCGTCGGCAGGGTGGTCTCGGCGACCTGCACATGGCGGGCGGCGGTGTTCAGCCGTGCGCCGCCGCACGTCGGGCACGGCTTGTTGGATAGATACTTGGCCAGTTCCTCACGGACCGCCAGCGAATCGGTTTCGGCATAGCGGCGCTGCATGTTGTTGAGCACGCCTTCGAAGGCATGCTTGCGTACCCGCGTTCGGCCCCGGGCGTTGACGTAGCGGAACTCGACCCGATCGCCGCCCGAGCCGTCGAGGATGACCTTCTTCGCCTGGTCGGGCAATTTGGCCCAGGGCGTGTCGACATCGAAGCCGTACTTGTCCGCCAGCGACTGGATCAGGCCGAAGAAATAGGGGTTGCGCCGGTCCCAGCCGCGCACTGCGCCGCCGGCCAGGCTCAGACTGTCGTCGGTGATCACACGGTCGACGTCGAACACACTCTGCGACCCGAGGCCGTCGCAGCCCGGGCAGGCACCGTGCGGCGAATTGAACGAGAACAGCCGCGGTTCCATATCGTTGATCGAATAGCCGCAGACCGGGCAGGCGAACTGGGCCGAGAAGACCTCCGGCTCACCTTCGCCGCGCCACGGCATGATCCAGGCAATGCCTTCGGACAGCCGCAGCGCGGTTTCGAAGGATTCCGCCAGCCGCTGGCCGATGTCGTCACGGATCTTGAAGCGATCCACCACGACTTCGATATCGTGCTTCTTCTTCGGATCGAGCGTGGGTACGTCGTCGATCTCGACGATCTCGCCGTCGACACGCATGCGTACGAAGCCCTGGCCGCGCATCTGCTCGAAGATGTCGCGGTGTTCGCCCTTACGCGATCGGATGACCGGCGCGAGCAGCATCCATGCCGACTCGGCTTGTTTTTCCAGTGTCTGATCGACCATCTGCGACACGCTCTGTGCGGTCAGCGGTTCGCCATGATCGGGGCAATAGGGCGTACCGGCGCGGGCATAGAGCAGGCGCAGGTAGTCGTGGATCTCGGTGACCGTACCCACGGTCGAACGCGGGTTATGCGAGGTCGATTTCTGTTCGATGGAGATCGCCGGCGACAGGCCTTCGATAGAATCGAGATCCGGTTTTTCCATCATCGACAGGAACTGCCGCGCATAGGCCGACAGCGATTCGACATAGCGCCGTTGGCCCTCAGCATAGATCGTGTCGAACGCCAGGCTCGATTTGCCGGAGCCGGACAGGCCGGTGATCACGATCAGCTGATTGCGAGGCAGGTCGAGGTCGACGTTCTTGAGATTGTGCGTGCGCGCACCGCGAATGCGGATACTGTCCATGCGAGTGTGGCAATGGCAGGGGGATAACCCGCGAGTATACGTGGGCCGGCAAGCGCGTCACAAAGCGATGGCTCAGAGTGCCTGTGCTAGACTGCGCGCCCTGTCGATGACGCCGATTCACGGCGTGACCGCGGCCCGGACGCAGCGTATGCGGCCGAGCCGCCAGCGGCCTATTGCACACTCAGCGGGCGGCCTATGACCAAGTTCGAGACGCGGGCGGCATTCTCTCTCGCAGGCATCTTTTCCCTGCGGATGCTCGGCCTGTTCATGATCTATCCGGTATTTACCTTCTATGCGAACACGCTGGAGGGTTCGACACCGGTGACGGTCGGATTGGCCCTTGGGGCGTATGGGCTGACCCAGGCATTACTGCAGATTCCCTTCGGCATGCTCTCGGACCGGTTCGGCCGTAAACCCATGATTACCGTCGGGCTGATCATATTCGCCCTGGGCAGTGTGGTGGCGGCGCTGTCGGGTTCGATCACGGGGGTGATCATCGGTCGCGTGCTGCAAGGCGCCGGCGCCGTCGGCTCGGTCATCCTCGCGCTGGGGGCCGACCTGACTCGTGAAGAAGCGCGCACCAAGACCATGGCCGTGATCGGTATGACCATCGGCCTGTCGTTCGCGGTGGCACTGGTGGTTGGGCCGTTGCTGAATGCGGTGGTGGGTGTCGCCGGCATCTTCTGGCTGACCGCCGTACTGGCGCTGCTGGGCATCGGTGTGCTCTATGCCGTCACGCCACAGCCGATCGCCCTGCGAAGCCACCGCGATACCGGTGCCGTACCGGCCCTGTTCGCCCGTGTGCTCGGCGATGCTCAGCTGTTGCGGCTGGATTTCGGCATCTTCGCGCTGCATGCGATTCTCACGGCCAGCTTCATCGCGTTGCCCAACGTGCTGCACGACGTCATCGGTATCGACCAGGCGCATCAGTGGATGGTCTATCTGCCGGTACTCATCGCCTCGGTCGTGCTGATGGTCCCGATGATCATCATCGCCGAAGCCAAGCGACAGATGAAGCCGGTGTTCATCGGTGCGATCGCCACCCTCGGCCTGACCCAGATCGCGCTGCTGGTCTGGCATGCCAGCCTGGTCGAACTGGTAATCGTGCTGACGCTGTTCTTCGCCGCCTTCAACCTCATGGAGGCCAGCCTGCCGTCGCTGATTTCCAAGGTGGCCCCCGCTGATGCCAAGGGGACTGCCATGGGCGTGTATTCGTCGTCGCAGTTTTTCGGCATATTCATCGGCGGGACCGTGGGCGGCTGGGCCTATGGCCTGGACGGGCCGTCCGGCGTGTTTATTTTCTCGGCGATCGCCGCGCTGCTATGGTTTGGCGTGGCGGTCACGATGAAGGCGCCGCGCTTCACCCAGAGCCGCATGTTGCGGGTCGAGGTGGCCGACCGCGCCGACGCGCGACGGCTGACCGAACAGCTACTCGCGCAAAACGGCGTGGTGGAGGCCGTTGTGGTACCGGAGGACGGCGTGGCCTATCTGAAGATCGACAGTGCGCAGGCCGATGAGGTCGATCTGGACAAGTTTTCCGAACGTCCGGCCGAAGCGTAGCGCGGCCGCGGACGTTTCAACCCGTTATGGAGTGTGGCAATGGCAAGTAGGGGCGTGAACAAGGCGATCCTGATCGGCAACCTCGGCGCCGATCCGGAAACCCGCTATACCGCGGGCGGAACCGCCGTGACGAATATCAATGTCGCCACGTCGGATACCTGGCGCGACAAGAGCTCCGGCGAAATGCAGGAGCGCACCGAATGGCATCGTGTGGTGTTTTTCGCACGCCTGGCTGAGGTGGCTGGCGAATATCTACGCAAGGGTTCCAAGGTCTATGTCGAGGGCCGTATTCAGACCCGCAAGTGGCAGAACAAGGACGGCGTCGATCAGTACACCACCGAGATCGTCGCCAACGAGATGCAGATGCTCGATTCGAAAGGCGGCGGTGGCGGCAGCGCGCCGTTCGGTGGCGGCGGTGGCCAGCAGCAGCGCCCGCAATCCTCGGGCGGTGGCTATGGCGGGGCCCAGCGTGGCGGCGGACAGTCTGGCCCGGGTAATCAGCCGCAGCCGCAGCGTCAGCCGGCCGGTGATCCGGGCTTCGACGACGATCTGGACGACGATATTCCGTTCTGAGCCGGCCGGGCCGCGAGCGATTGCGGCCGATTCGTTGTACGCTATCGATCTGGGCTAACAGCGCGCGATATTGCAGGCTTGGAGTAGATAATGGCCGATCCGGTGGAACTGCCACAGTCTGATCATGACTGGGAAACCAGCAAGAATTCGCTGATCCGGCGTCTCAAGCGCGTCGAGGGCCAGGTGCGTGGTCTGCAGGCCATGCTCGAACGCGATGCCGAATGCGAGGATATCGCGGTGCAGATGTCGGCCGCGCGCAAGGCGCTGGATCGGACGTTCTACAACATGCTGTCGTGCGTGATCGAGCGCGAACTGTCCTGCTCGCATCTCGATTCCGCCGATGCCCGGGAACGGCTCAAGTACGCCACGGAGCTGCTCGCTCGCTATGGTTAGCGGTCCGGTTCTTCGGAACGGGACGCCAACGCCTGAACCCGCCAGTGGGGCCGACCCGTCCGGCTGGGTTTGTCGATATGAACGATCGTACAGGCTGACCGGCGACGGTCACGATTAGCTGACAAACGCGCCATCCCCGGTTGCCGCAAGCGTGCCGGACACGAGTTCATCACGCGTGCGCGCGGTATCGATCAAGCCGACTGGCAAAACCGGGTGGATGGCTATGCCTGTCGGTAATAGGCGTAGCAGCCGGATGTCGCGAGTCCAGCGGTCGGTCGACGGCTCCCGTCGCGCTATTCTGTTTACCGGAGCCGACGCATGAGGGCGCTACCGGCGATAAACGCCAAACCGAACCAGGCCGCCTCGCGCGGATTGAGTGCGAGAGCCGCCAGGGCCGGGCCCGGGCAATAGCCGGCCAGGCCCCAGCCGATGCCGAACAGTACGGCCCCGCCCAGCAGCGGCCGATCCACGCCTTGTCGAGACGGCGATTGAAACGTTGCCGCCAGCCACGGGTGTTTCAGGCGCCTGGATACGGCATAGGTCAGCCCGAACGCGGTCAGCGCGCCACCCATGACCAGGGCAAGACTCGGATCCCACGGGCCGACAATATCCAGAAACGCCAGAACCTTGGTCGGATCGGCCATCTGCGACAGCCACAGGCCGGTACCGAACAGCCCGCCGGCTGCCATGGCCAGCAGATTCGTCTTCATGAGCCGATGCCCAGGACGTGGCGTGTCAGCACCGCTGTCAGAATCCCGGCCAGCATGAACACCGCGGTGGCGGTCAGCGAGCGCCGCGAGCCCCGGCCGATACCGCAGACGCCGTGGCCGCTGGTGCAGCCATTACCCATGCGTGTACCGATGCCTACGAGTACGCCGGCGATCACCAGCCACACGGCGGGAAAACCCGCGCGTACAGACACGTGTTCGGGCCAGATCAGGCTGAAAACGGCCGCGCTAACGATCAATCCGGCCAGGAACCAGCCGCGCCAGGCGCTACCTGTCTCGCGTCCGACCAACGCATGCACCATCCCCGATATACCCGCGATTCGGCCAAGGCCCAGCCACAGCAGGGCTGCAGCCGCGCCGATCAGCACACCCCCGGCGAGGGCGCTTATGGGGGTGAAGTCGACGACGCCGGTGAACAGGCCGATCATGGTTGGTTCCTATGGAAAACGGCCCGATCATGCACTCAGATCCGGACGCGGTTTCGGCCGGGGCCAGTGCCAGTCGCGTCCCTTGAGCATGACGTGCCAGTACAGCCAGGGGAAAAACTGTGCCTTGAGCGGCCAGTGGATACGGCGCACCTTGCGCGGGTCGAGCGGAAAGCTGGAGACGACCTCACCGCCATAGCGGAATTCGGCGAGCAGTACCTTGCCATGGGCGACCGTCAACGGGCACGCGCCGTAGCCGTCGTAATCGTCGGCTGGCGACACGTTCTCGCCAAGTGCGCGGCGCAGCCCGGCGACCACCACGGGGAACTGGCGACGGATCGCAGCCATGGTCTTGGCGTTCGGCGTGTCGGTACAGTCGCCCAACGCGAACACGTTGTCGTAACGGCTATGGGTGAGCCGATTCTTATCGACGCTGACCCAGCCCGCGTCCCCTGCCAGCGAGCTGTGCTTGATCACGTCCGGTGCCGATTGCGGGGGCACGACATGCAGCATCTCGAAGCCGCGTGTGACGTGCCCGTCGTCGGTATCGAACGTGGCTTCACGGCGGTCGCCGTCGACGGCGATCAGCGAATGCTTGAAATACGGTGTCGCCCCGTAGCCGGCGATCACCTTGTCGAGCTCGCGTGCATAGGCCGGTACGCCGAACATCGCGCCGCCCTGATTGTAGAACGCGACTTCGGCTTTCACGTCGCGCTTTCTCAGGGTGGCCGCGGTCAAATACAATGCTTTCTGAGGTGCGCCCGCACACTTGATCGGCATCGCGGGTTGGGTAAACAGTGCCCGGTCGCCGTCTTTGAGCGATTGGGCCAGCTCGTGGGTATAGGGTGCGAGATCGAATCGGTAATTCGAGGTAACGCCGTTACGGCCCAGCGTCTGTTTCAGGCCGTCGATTGCGCCCCAATCCAGCTGCAGGCCGAGGGCGACGACCAGGAAGTCGTAGGTCACGGCCGCGCCAGAGGCCAGATCGACCCGATTCGCGTCGGGATCGAAGCCGGCCACCGTATCGCGAATCCAGTGAGCCTTGGCAGGCATCACATCGGCCTCGGCGCATCGGGTGGCCTCTGCGCGCATATCGCCGCCGCCGACGAGCGTCCAGCCTGGCTGGTAATAGTGATCGCGACTCGGTTCGATGACGGCGACGTCGAGCGACGGATCGGCCTTGAGCAGGGCCGCCGCCACCGGAATACCGGCCGTACCACCGCCGGCGATCACGACGCGATGATGTAGGGAGGTCGCTGAATCGGTCATGGCTTGCTCGATCTTGCTGTGAATACCCTATAGGGTATAATCCATATCCACCGCTATTTGCAAATGACTCGCCGGCAGGCGCCGATCGGCGTCTGCCAGCGAACACCGACATCGGGACACAAGACCATGACACGACCGGAAGTCGTCGGATTCTTCGATCGGAAGACCTTCAGCGTTCAATATATCTGTATCGATATCGAGTCAGGACGCTGTGCCATCATCGATCCGGTGCTCAACTACGACGAGGCGTCAGCCACCACGAGCACCGAGTCGGCGGACGAGATCGCTACGTTTGTCAAAAAGCGCGGGCTGACCGTCGACTGGATCCTGGATACCCACCCGCACGCCGACCATCTGTCGGCCGCTTTCTATCTGCAGGGTATATTCGATGCCCCCCGCGGTATCGGCGAGCATGTGATCGACGTTCAGAAGCTCTGGAAGAATATCTACAACTTCGGAGACGACTTCAAAACCGACGGCCGGCAGTGGGATCGGCTGTTCGCCGACGGCGACACGTTCACCGTCGGCAACCTCGATGCACGAGTGATGCACTCGCCGGGCCATACCCTGGCCTCGATCACCTACGTGATCGGCGACGCCGCGTTCGTGCACGACACGCTGTTCCAGCCTGATTTCGGCACCGCGCGCGCCGATTTCCCCGGCGGCGATGCGGCCACGCTGTATCGCTCGATCCAGGCGATTCTCGAACTGCCCGACGACACGCGGCTGTTCACCGGTCACGACTACATGCCGGACGGCCGCGAGCCGCGCTGGGAATCCACGGTCGCCGAGCAGCGTGCAAACAACCCGCACCTGCAGGACATCGACGAAGCGGCATACGTTGCGCTGCGTAATAAACGCGATGCCGAGCTGCCGTTGCCCGCACTCATGCTGGCCGCGCTGCAGATCAACACCCGCGGCGGACGCCTGCCGGAGCCTGAAGACAACGGCACTGCCTATCTCAAGATACCGCTCGACCGGTTCTAGTCACGGTCGTTGTACCGGTACGACGCCCTATTGAGGGACCAGCGCGTAACCCCGTTCGCCGTAGATGACCAGATCGCTGAGTGCAGACAGCGCGACGTCCACGTCGTCGTCCACCCACGACTGATCGAACGCGTGTTCGGCGAGTGCCTGGCCACAGACATGTACGGTGACGCCTGCCTTGCGTAGGGCGGCGATCAGCGCGGTATTGGGGTTGGCCTGTCCGAACTGCTCCTGGTATTGCGCGTCATTGAGGATACTGGGTGTCGCCGGCCCGTGGACCACGGCCACGAAGTCGAGTTTGTCGACGGGCACGCCGGCCGAGGCGAATACGTTGACCGCCCGCGCGACGTGTTCCAGACCCGGATTCGGCTGATCGGGGCTTTTCGCTGCCTTGGTCACATCGAACACGGCCTTGTGCCGGGCATCCGTCGAGGGCTGGTTGACGGCATCCGGCAGCGGCTTGATCCCGCCATAATCCTTGATCGCCGGATATTGCCAGCCGCCCCCCGCGGCCCACGCGGGCACAGACCCGGCCAGCAACAAACTGAAGATAATCAGGGCCACACGAAATATCCTCTTCACGGCGAACTCCTTGTTGCCTAACAAACTGATTGATTAGCGGGTTGAAAGGCTGCATGCAATCGTCGAACGCGGGCAGGCGGCCAGGCCCGCGGGTCGATGTCAGCAGGGTCGGTGTCCGATAGCGTTCGACACGGCCGAACCCCGCGCGGCGCTGGCCGGTTCATGGGCGGCCTGTTGGCGTTCGAGCGCATTCACACGGCGCTCGAGATCCTGAATGGCGGCGCGCTCATCCGACACGGTCGTCTCGTCCGTCACATGCGTGCCGGACGCCGCGTGATGATTCACCGGCCCGTCCAATGCTTGAATGGCTTTCTGTTGCGCCACGGCCGCCGTGGGCAGGCATAACGTTGCGGCACACACCGTAAACAGGAGCATTCTGTATCGGTGAGATCGGGTCATGGCAAATCCTTGAGTGCAGAATGGATGCGGCTGTCGTAGTGAGTGGCCATAAATGGGCTATAAATGCGCGAGCGTTGCATTCAGGGTTTAGGCCCCAGAATTTTCTCTACGTCGTCGCCGCGCGGCATGCCCTGTTTGAGGCCGATATCGCCATTGGCCTTGCGATAGAGAATGGTCGGCGTGGCGAAATAACCCAGCGCCTCCATGAGGCTGTTGTTGTCCAGGATCTTGTCGCGGGCGGCGTCGGGGATATCCTCGGCGATATCGATACCGCCGCTGGCATAGTTGCGTTCCTGGCGTTCGAGCGCGGCTTCCGGATCGTCTGCGCCCACGATCGTCGCTGCCTTGGGCACACTGTCGGCCTTGAGAATGCCGACCATCACGTGACGGATCTGAACCTCGCCGGCTTCGACCCAGGGCCGCGCCGTTTGCCAGAACTGGTTGCAGTAAGGGCAGTTCGGATCGGTGATCTCGTAGACGATACGCGGCGCGTCTGCCTTGCCATCGCGAATCCATGTGGCTTTGCCGAGCTGTTCCCAGGCTTTCTCGTTCTGCGGGCCGGACGCGATTCGCTCCAGGGGTTCGGCGGTGAGATTGTTGCCGTTTTCGTCCACCAACGTGCCCAGTACCGCGTGTTGGCCGTCTTCGGTGACATAGATCGCCATCGGACGGCCCTGGAATGTTGCGGCATAGCCCCGCAGGCCGCCGGGGGCATCGAACGGCCCGAGAATCTCCAGGCCGCGATCGGCCATGGCTACCACGGGCGCGGGCGGGTCGGTCTTGTCCTCCGGGGCGGACCAGGCCACCAGGGCGTAGGCGCCGATCGCCACCGCGGCGATCATGCCGATGATCGGCAGTCGTAGATTTCGGGTCATGGTTGCTCCGAGTCGTCGTTGGAAGAAGCGGCGGTGGCGAAGCGTTCGAGCGCCGCTGTGAGGGTCGCGCGCGACAGCTGGCCGAGATGGCTGTCGACCAGCCGACCGTCGCCGTCGTAGAACAGGGTCGTGGGCAGCGCGACCGAGCCGGCCTGCTGGGCGAGGCGCCCGCCGGGGTCGCGGACGACGTGATCGAGCGCCAGCCCCTGGCCGTCGAGGAATCGCTGGATGGTCGGCGCGGCTTCGGCCTGGTTCGCGAACACGAACAGCACGTCATCGCGTGCCGCCTGGGCGGCCTCGAGTACCGGCATCTCGGCCCGGCAGGGCGGGCACCAGGTCGCCCATAGATTGACGACCACGGGACGGCCGTCGGCTTGTGCCTGCAGGGCGGCCAGATCGGTCTGCTGGCCATCGAGGGTGGTCAGCGCGGCATCCGGCAGCCGGCTGGCCTCGTGCTCGATCAATGACAGCGCCCCGCCGGTCAGCCCCCAGGTCAATGCACCGGCCACCAGCGCCGCGCCCAGCGGCCGACGCAATACAGGCCGGCGCCGCATGACCAGCGCGGCATAGAACGCCATGCCGATCAGCCCGCCGACCGCGTCGAAGCCGCCGTCGCGAATATCGATCACGCCGATCGGCTGATCGCGATATTCGCCCAGATAACGCAGCACGAAGATCACGCGTGCGGCGACTACGCCCACCAGCGCGAGGTTGAACAACGTGTCGCTGATCGGCACATCGCGCCGCCGGGCGGCGAGCTTGCCCGCGATCAGGGCCGCGACGAGCGCGACGATCATCAAGGCGTGGGCCACCGACAGCGCGAACGGCCCGACGGAAAACGACAGCATCAGGATTCACCACCGGATTGATGGGCGCGGGCCCAATGATCGAGAAACGCCTCGGCGTCCAGTTCACCGACGATACGTGCGGCGCGGCGTTCCCGGCCATCCGGGCCGATCAACAGGATCGTCGGCGGGCCGACCACCCCGAAACGGCGCATCAGTTCGCGATCGGCCGTATCGTTGTCGGTGACATCCGGGCGCAATAGCTCGACATCGGCCAGCGCGCGCTGGACATCGGCATCGCCGAAGACTTCTTTTTCGATCACCTTGCACGAGACACACCAGTCGGCATAGAAATCGACCAGGGTCCAGCGGCCGTCCTGGGCGGCGCTGGCTACCTTGTCGTCCAGATCATCGAGATCGGCCACGTTGTCGAAGCGGGCCATGAATCCCTGTGCCTCGCCCGGCCCGGCATCGGAGGTGACAGCGGACAGGCCCGCGAACGCCAGCGGCTGGCTCAGGCTGTCGTTACCGGCCGCGCCGCCGATGATGAGCAGCCCGCCCCACAGCCCGACGATCGATCCGGCCACGCATGCGGTCATCGCCGCTGGTCGCGGCGTCGACGACGCGGACACGCCCAGTTGGTACAACGTCATGCCGGCGGCCATGGTCAGCACACCGGCGCCGACCATGGTCCAGTGATCGGGAATCACCCGCGCGATGAACCACAGCGCCATACCCAGCAGTACGAAGCCGAACACCACCTTGACGCCGGTCATCCACGGCCCGGGTCGCGGCAACAGATGTGCGCCGAGGCTGCCGACCGCGACCAGCGGCGCGCCCATGCCCAGGCCTAGAGAGAACAAGGCCGCGCCGCCGAGCCACACGTTGCCGGAATCGGCGATATACAGCAGGGCGCCGGCCAGCGGCGCAGTCATGCAAGGGCCGACGACGAGCGCGGACAGCCCGCCCATGAGTGCTGCGCCGCCCAGGCTGCCGCCGCGCTGATCGGCGCTGGCACTCTGGAGTCGATCGCGCAACGGCGCGGGCAGCTGCAGTTCGTAGAAACCGAACATCGCCAAGGCCAGCGCGATGAAGATCGCCGCGAATACCCCGAGCACCGTCGGCGTCTGCAGCCAGGCCTGGAGATTCGCCCCCGCCAGGGCAGCGGCGACGCCGAGTAGCGCATAGACCACGGCCATGGGCAGCACATAAGCCAGCGACAGCGCGAACCCCCGGCCGCTGCGCGCGTCACTGCCCACGATCAGGCTGGTCAGGATCGGCAGCATGGGCAGTACGCAGGGGGTGAACACCAGCAGCACGCCGAGGCCGAAGAACACGGCCAGCACCCAGCCGGTATCGGCGTCGGCCAGACGTGCGGACAGCTGCTGGTCTTCAGCCAGCGATGTCGCGCCGGCGGCGATCGACTGGTCAGCGCCGTGCCCGGCCGTTGCCGCCACGCCGTCAAGTTCGATGCTTGCATGCTGCGGCGGATAGCAAAGCCCGGCTTCGGCGCAACCTTGCCAACCCAGGTCGATCGTGCGGGCCGTGCCGGGGTCGATGGTCGCGGCCACCTGATCGTGGTAGACCTCCGAGTCGCCGAAGAACTCGTCGGATATCGGCTTGCCGTGCGGCAGCGTGACGCCGGCGATCGGCGTGGGTTTGCCGTCGAATGCGAACTGATGCCGATACAGATAGTAGCCGGGGGCGATGTCCCATGTGACGGTGAGGGTGCCGTCGTCGTGGCGCGTCACGTCGTGAGTGAATGCCTGGGCGGCGCTCAGGAAATCGTCTCCGGCGGCCGAGCCCTGGGCGAAGCCCACACCTGATGTCATCACGCCGGCGAGCAGCGTGGCGAACAGCGTCGCGAAGATGAACATGCGTCTCATGCCGTCATGGTTCCGGCCCGAAGTGGCCGAGCGATGCTCGAACGCCGGTATTAAGTCAGAATTAACGACGGGCAGGGTGCGACGCTTCATACCCGCTTAATCCGGCCCGTGATAATCGAGCCCAGCCATGCATGTACTGTTGATCGAAGATGACACGCTCGTGGGCGGCGGCATCCGCACCGGGCTGGAAGTCGCCGGCTTCACGGTCGACTGGGTGACGTGCGCGGCCGACGCGCGCCTGGCCGTGACGGCCGTGGCCAGCGATATCGTGGTGCTGGATCTCGGCCTGCCGGACACCGACGGGCTGAGCCTGTTGCGCGAATGGCGCTCGGCCGGTCTGGCCGTGCCGGTACTCGTGCTCACGGCCCGCGATGCGGTGGCCGATCGGGTGACGGGTCTGCAGGCGGGTGCCGACGACTACCTGCTCAAGCCGTTCGATCTAGACGAGCTCAGCGCGCGATTGCAGGCGCTGCTTCGACGCGCGGCCGGACACAGCGGGCCAATGATCGTGCACGGGCCGATCGCGCTCGATCCCGCCACGCACGCGGTACGGCGCGACGGCCAAGTGGTCGATCTGACCCGTCGCGAATACACGCTGTTACGCAAGCTGCTGTTCGCCCGCCGCGCGATCCTGTCGGCCGAGCAGCTCAAGGACAGCCTGTACGGGCTGGATACGGAAGTCGATAGCAATGCCGTCAACGTGCATATCTATCATCTGCGACGAAAGCTGGGCGCCCACGTGATCCGGACCGTGCGCGGCCTGGGCTACCAGTTGGGTGCCGCGGCGGACATCGAACGGACCCCGCCGGCATGAGTCTGCGACGGCAACTGTTGCTCTGGCTCGGGCTGTCGTTCTGTCTGCTCTGGACGATCGCCGCGGCCTGGCTCTACAGCGATCTGCGTCAACAGATGCGCACCACCCTCGATCAACGGCTGGCGGCCTCGGCGCGCATGGTTGCCGGGCTGGTCGCGCAGCTGCCGGCCGATGCCTGGCGCCAGGCCGGCGAGCCGATACTCTCGATTCCCCAGAGCGCCGGCGTGGCCTGTCAGATCAATTCACCGACCGGCCAGGTACTCATGCGTACGCACGGCGAGTTCGACGGTCAGCTCGATATGCCGGCCCCTGGCTTCAGCGACCGTCTTATCGACGGCCAGCCCTGGCGCCTGTTCACCTATGTACAGAACGGGCTGCATATCACCACCGCCGATCGCCTGGCCGAGCGTGTCACGCTCCAGCGCAACGTCATCGTCGTAGCGGTCGTGCCGTTCGTGGTCGCGCTGCTGGGCAGCCTGCTGGTGCTCTGGCTGGGGCTGCGGCGCGGCTTGCGGCCGCTGGAACGCCTGCGCCGAGAGCTGTCCCGACGGGCACCGGACACCCTGACGCCGATCGAGGTCGAGCACGCGCCGAGCGAACTGCGCCCGGCCATCGATACGCTCAACCGGCTGCTGGTCCGGACCGGTGAAGCACTAACACGCGAACAGCGGTTTACCAGTGATGCCGCCCACGAGCTGCGGACACCGCTGACCGCCATCAAGACCCATGTACAGCTTGCCTCGCGGCTGGAGCCTGCCCGCGCCGGCCAGGCGCTGGCCGATGCACAAGCCGGAATCGCGCGCCTGCAGCGCACCCTGGAGCAACTGCTACTTCTGGCACGAGTGGAAGCCGACGAAACGGCGTTCGATCGGGTGCCGGTAGCCTGTTCGATCGTGGTGGATGCGGCCCTCGCTGACCTGCCCGATGCAGCACGTATCTGCACCGACGATGGATCCGCCGGGTCGTTGACGATCGCAGCGCCACAGGGGCTTGCGACCGCGGCGTTGCGCAATCTGCTCGAAAACGCGTTGCGTCATTCGCCAGCCACGGATTCGATCGAACTGGCCATCGACGCCACGCCCGAACAGGTGGTGTTCTCGGTACGCGACCGCGGCGACTGGCCGGCCGAACGCGACACCGCCGACCTGACACGTCGTTTCTGGCGTGGTGCTTGCGGCCGCGGGCCGGACAGCGGGAGTGGTCTGGGACTGACCATCGTGGCCGCGATCGCAACGCGGATGGGCGGCGAGCTCGTCTTTGAGCCGCGTGCCAACGGTGGCCTGGTGGCCCTGCTGTCGCTGCCGCGGGTTTCCGACCGACCGTATTCTTAAGTCGAAGGTCGGAATTCATATCGAACTGCAGCGATCGGCCGCTCGGGCACGATCGACCAATGCCCGGGCCATGCTCGGGTACGCAGCGTGGACTACGGCTTGCGACGGGCGGGTGCTGGCCGCGGGATGATCGATGCGGATCAGGCGCGGTGTCCGGGCCGTCCAGAGCGTCGCCAGCGCGGGCTGTGAGTCATTGGAGCCGATTGCTACAAGCAGCCGCCGCGCCGGCCCGACCGCTTTGACAGGATAAGGCCTGCGTGCAGGCTCTCAGCCGTGGCCATGAGCCTGGCCGCGATAGTGATGGGTGAGCGGTTTCGGGCCGGCAATATAGCCCGCGTCCAGCCAGTCGAGCGAGAAACCGGCGCCGGCCAGCAGATGCGGTACGTCTCGATCCAGATGACAGCCGCCGGCCAACCGGCGCCAGGTCGGGGTTAGCCGTGCCTGCCACCGGGCAATGTGGGGCTCTCGAGCGAGGCCGTGTTCGCAGAACAGCAGAGTGCCGTCGGGTTTGAGCACGCGGCGCATCTCGGCCAGTGCGACAAGCGGTTCGGCGATGGAGCACAGGCTATAGGTGACCACGACCGTATCGAAGCTGTTCGCCGCCGCCGGAATTCGTTCGGCGGCGACGGGGAGCAGGGACACATCGAGACCGAGTCCGGCAAGCCGGGACTTGGCACGCGGCTGCATTGCCGTCGCCGGGTCCAGGCCGACGATTTCGTTGACCCTACGGGCGTCGTAGTGACGAAGATTGCGCCCGGTCCCGATACCGACTTCCAGTACGCGTCCGTGGGCGAGCGGTACGAGCCGGGCGCGCTCGGCCTCGACCTGGGCCAGGCCGCACGCACAGTCGAGCATATGCGGCAGGACATATCGGGCGTAGACGCCCATGGCCCCGGTACGTGCTCAGCCGAGCTTGGCGCGTGTGGCATCGAACAGCGGCGACTGCTTGTTCAGCCCGGACGCCTGGCCGATCTCCATGGCCTGATCGGCGCTCTTGTCTTGAATATGGCGGGCGCGATACGCCATCAACGCGCCGACCCGGTTGCTGCTCGCACAGTGAACCATCGCCGGTACGCCGTCGGCGCCGAGTGCTTCGTCGAGGGTGCGGGCATTGGCATCGTTGATATCGTCCGGGCCGGCGACCGGGATATGCACATAGCGCATGCCCAGATCGCGCACATGGGCGGCTTCGTCGAACTCGTCGAATTCGCCGACGGGCCGCAGATTGACCACGGTCTTGACGCCCTGGTCAGCAGCAGCGGCCAATTGGTCGGCGCTCGGCTGACCGGCGGTGACGATATCGTTGTCGGGGCGGCGCGCGTTGGCCAGATCCTGGGTGTAGTCCGTCATCATCGTCTCCTGGTGTTCATGAGTGTCAGGGTTTGCCTGTCCTGGGTACGGTGCCCGCCGGCGGCGCGTTTTCGCCGAGCACGCGGCCGTTGACGGTCTTGCCGTACATCGACTGCTTGCCGTGATATTTCTCGGCGGTTTCGGCGACCGAGCCGTTGAAGCGCGGATCCTGGGGGCGCGGCTGGCTGTCGATGTACTGGGCCACGTCCCAGGCCTGCTGGTCGCTCAGGGTGGCAGCACCTAGCGGCATATTGGCCTTGATGAACCCGGCGGCGGTATTTACTCGGTGCATGCCCGCGCCCCAGTTGAACGAGCGCGCCCCCCACAGCGGCGGGAAGGCGATGCTGCCGTCGGCCGCACGCTGACCCTGGCCGTCACTGCCGTGACAGAGCGCGCAATGGGTTTCGAAGACCTTCTCTCCACGCGCATAGCTCGGCGGCTGCTCGGGTTCGTCGAGTTTCGGGTAGCCGGCGCCCGGCATCTTCTTGCCCACCGGCGCGCCGCTGGCCAACCAGTAGGCATAGGTCTGCAGTGCAGTGAGCACGTCGTCGCCGCGCGGCGGGGCGGTGCCGTTCATGCTGTAGCGGAAACAGCCCTGGATCCGCTCGGCGAAGTCGTTGACGTGCTTGTTCTTGCCGCGATACGCCGGATACATGCCCCATGCAGCCCATAGCGGCGCCGAGTCGGCCAGCCGCCCGGCATCCAGATGACAGTTGGCACACTGCAGATCGTTGCCGACGAACGGGCCCGCATGCTGCTGGGTGTTCGTGAAGATCTGTTCGCCCTTGCGCACCATCGCGCCGAACTCGTTGTCGGGTATCGCATCGCGGGCGGGGGGCGAGAACACGGCGGTGTCGTCCTCGTTCGGGTCACTCGTGGCGGGCTGAGCGGTGGCCGGTGCGTCGGCCTTGTCCGCAGGCGCTTCGTCGGCCGTGGCCGGCGGATGGTCCTTGGTCTTGTTGATTGTCTGGGCGCCAGCATTGGCCTTGGCCGGGCTCGTGACCGGGCCGGTCTGACTCGCGGCCGTGCGATCGTCGGCATGGCTTGCCACCCACACGATCACCGCCGCTAGCAGGAAAAAGGACACGGCCACGGTCAGCAGCGGGATACGGCTACTCATGTTCGTCTCCTTCGGTCTTGTGGGTAGCGGGTGTCTGTGCGGCGAAATACGCGGCGACCGGCGCCAGGTCGTCGTCGTGCAGCTGGCTGGCGATGGATGCCATCAATCCCATGGGCCCGCCGGGGCGCTTGCCGGTGCGCCAGGCGCGCAACTGAGCTTCGATATAGCCGGCGGGCTGGCCGGCCAGAGGCGGGAAGTACTCACCGACCCCGACGCCGGCCGGTCCGTGGCACTGTACGCACGCCGGTATCCCGTCGGCCCAGCGGCCGTGTTCGGCCAGCGCGGTGCCCGCCGCCGGAATATCGCCGGTATCGGTGCCTGTGCTTCGGGCGGTCGGAACCGGCAGCCGGCTGTAGTAAACAGCCATCGCCTGCCGCTGCTCGTCGGACATCGCGCCTGCGATCGGCATCATCACCGCGTTGGCGCGCTGACCCGAGGCAAACGCATCCAGTTGTTCGGCGAGATATGTTTTACCCAGACCGGCCAGGCGGGGAAATCCCGCGGCCGAATTGCCGCCGCCGTCGGCGCCATGGCAACTGCTGCACGGGGCAATCTTGTCGCCGAGGCCCTGCTTGGCGATCGACGCGGCGTCGGGCGAGGCTGCGTGGGTGGCGACAGGTAACAGAAAAAGGGTCGTTATGACCGCTTGTAGAATCCGTCTCATGCCGATTGCTCCTCTGCCGTCAACTGCCGATCATCGTATGATCAGATACCCCGGCAGGTAATGGTACAATAATTACTGTTATAACCATATATCTCATAATTCTATACTTCGAGCGCCAACGAGCGGCATTGCGGGAATAGGTCATGGCCATACTGTTCGGCATCATCGTGGGACTCGCGCTGGGGTTGACCGGTGGCGGCGGATCGATATTCGCGGTGCCGCTGTTGATTTACGGCCTCGGCGTGGCGCCGGCCAGTGCGGTGGCGATCTCGCTGGGCGCCGTCGCGATCACCGCGGCGTTCGGGGCCGCCGAGGGCCTGTATCGCGGTGTCGTCGAGCTGCGGGCCGCGCTGATCTTCGCCGTGGCCGGCATGGTGGCCGCGCCGCTGGGCGTATATATCGGCGGCCGGGTGAGCGATACGGTGGTGGTGCTGTTGTTCGCCGGGCTGATGATCGTCGTGGCTGTCCGCATGGGCTTGAAGGCGCGGCGTACGCCGGATGAATCCGCGGTCGTACGGGCTCGTTTTGCCGAACAGGCGACGGCCGATCCCGGAACGGTGTGTCGCTACAGCGGCGACGGCCGGCTTCGTCTGAATGCGCCCTGTAGCGCGGCCCTGGCCGCAGTCGGGCTGGTCGTGGGCGTGTTGTCGGGCTTTTTCGGGGTCGGCGGCGGTTTCCTGATCGTGCCGGCGCTGATCCTGATCACCGAAATGGGTATCCACCGAGCGGTGGCGACATCGTTGCTCGTGATTACCTTGATCGGGCTGTCGGGAGTGGCCTCGGCGATGTTTTCCGGCCGCGAGATCGACTGGGCGCTGACCGCGCTGTTCGTTGTGGGCGGCGTGCTGGGCATGGCCGGCGGTCGCCGGTTGGCCCGTCACCTGGCCGGGCCGCGGTTGCAGTGGCTGTTTGCGGCTGCAATGCTCGCGACCGCCGGTTTCATTATCGTCGAACGCCTGTTGTTCGGCGGTTGATCCGGTACCCACCGCGTATCTGGCGCAAGCGTTTGATCCAGATCAATCCCGGGCCGGAGTGCCGTGATTATCGTGACGCTTGCATCGATACACGAGTGACATCCGATGGCTAAGCCGTGTTCTTACAACGACCCCATAACCTACCTCGGCCAACTCATGGACGAAGCCGTTAGGCGTGGCGTGCCCGATTACCAGGCGGCGGCGTTGGCGACCGTGGAGCCCACCACCGGGCGACCATCGGTACGGACTGTGTACGTACATCGATTGGGCGACACACTCGGTTTGTTCGTCAACAGCCGGACCGGCAAGGGCCGGCAGCTGGAGTGGAACCCTCACGCTGGGCTGTGTTTCTTCTGGCGTAGTCTGCAGACACAGGTAGTGATCGACGGTACCGTGGAGTTGTTGGATGAGGCCAGCGCCGATCATCTATGGTCGCGGCGATCGCGTGAGTGTTCGTTGGTTGCCAGCGCGTCGCATCCGGAACGCGTCACTGCTGGTTCCGTAACCTTGCCCGAGCGCATCAGCCAGCGGCGCCACCGATACGACTTCCAACCGGTACCCAGACCACTCTACTGGGTTGCCTACCGGCTGATTCCCATCCGAATGGAGTTCTGGGCCACGGGCTGGCAACGGGCGCGGCTGCGACGTCTGTTCGAACGTGCGCCCGACGGCGGTTGGCAGCATGTTCTACGTGAACCGTGATCGACGGTCTGCTAACCCGTTGGTGTCCGCCGTAGTTGATCCTGCCGGCTTGGCCGCGGCGTGAATAGGTGGTTTCGCGCGAGAGGCTGTTTTATCCATCGCTGCAGGGGGTCTGTGCCATGGATGACGTACGCGCGGATCGGTGTCTGGCCAGGCGATCCGACCGGATCAGCTATCCGGACGGGGAGGTATCGCCGGTCGGCCGGCGGCACCTGCTCGCGCCCGGCGATCGATACCCAAGCATGGCCTGTTGTGATCTCCTCGGGCCGCCATGCGCGATACGCCTGCTCCTGCCGTTCGGCCGATGGACGTACCGGCAAGTCGCGACGGTAGATTGATTGGTCAGGCGGGGCCGGCTTTTGCAGGGGGCAAACGACAGGTCGCCCGGATGGCCGCGCTCGTCGCTGGGCCGGATGCTCAGCCGCTCCACCGCCATCCGCCGGCGGCACGCAGTACCACGACCGAGCAGGGCGCTCGGCGCAGCACGCGATCGGCGGTGCCGCCCAGCAGGATGTCGCGGCTGCGGGGGTTGTGAGAAGCCATGACGATCAGCCCGGCGCCGATGTCCACCGCCCGGCCGACAACGGTCGGTGCGACCGGGCCCGCCAGGGCGGTACTTTGCCAGTGGGTGCCGTCGCGAAATTCCAGCTGCGCGATTTCACGCAGTTCGGTGCCGGCTTCCTCGATCGCCTCGTCGACGCTGTTGCGTGGCACATAGGGCCAGATCGCCACGTCGTCGGGCACGACGGTGATCAGATGAATTTCAGCGTCGTATTGAACGGCCATTGCGGCCACGGCAGAGAAAACCAGATCGAAGACGGCTTCATGCCCTAGATCGATCGGTACCAGCATGCGGTTGTTCATGATCAGATCTCCCGTTGAGCATCATGCGCCGGGTATCAGTCAAGCGCGTTGCGGCTTTGATCAGCCCGGGCCGGATCGTCGTCGGCAATCGCTTTCTGGCGCACGACGAGTACCGAATGCCGGGCATGCTTGACGACTTGGCTTGCCGTGCTGCCCAGCAGCACATCCCAGAACGCGGGGTTGTGCGAGGCCATGACGATCAGATCAGCATCGAAATAATCCGCACGGCGCACGATCGTGCGTGCCACCGGACCGACCCGCACATCGGCTTCCCACGCCACCCCGGGCGCCAGGTGCCGTACGGCGATGTCTGCCAGCGCCTGTTTGGCATGCTCGCCGAGCGCTCGTACCTGATCGGTGGCGACATAAGGGAAGTCGCCCACATCGATCTGGGGGATGACGTTGAGGAGCACGATACGATCCCGGTCGTCCAGCCGCGCGCGCTCGACCGCGCCGAAGACGCTGTCGAGCACGAGTTCGTGGTTAAGATCCAGGGGAACGACGATGGTCTGTGACATGGCGAGTTCTCCAGTGGGGCGGGTTCGGTGTCCAGTGTGCGGTCGTGGCCGGCCCAGCGTGTTGATCTGGATCAAGCGCTCGCGGCGGCGACCGCCGCTCAATCGCGCTCGGCGGGCTCGTCGACTTCGAGGATGACGGTGCCGGTGGCCGCGATGAGCATCATCATCACGGTGCCCAGCACCCAGGCCAGGTACCAGGCGCCGGCCTCGCCGAGGACGATGGCCAGGAACAGGGCGATCAGTCCGACGAGAAACCAGAACGCGAACAGCAGAATGTTTTTCATGGGTAGCTCCTGAAAGACGCTAGTAGGCGTGTTCGTCGTGTTCGATGGTTTCCGGGGTGACCTTGCCGCGCATGACCCAGAACGCCCAGCTGGTATAGATCGCAACGATCGGGATGAAGATGGCGGTGAACACCAGCATCCAGCCCAGCGTGGTCGCGCTCGACGAGGCGTCCCATACGGTCAGGCTGTGTCCGGGGTTCGTCGACGACGGCATGAGGAACGGGAACATCGCCGTGCCCACGGTGCCGATCGTGCCGGCCCAGGCCAGCGCGCCCAGCCACCAGCTGGCATGCGACCAGCCGCGGCGAGCACAGGCGATGCCGGCCAGCACGGCGGCATACACCAGCCCCGGTACCAGCCACAGCAGCGGGTAGGCAGCAAAATTATTCAGCCAAGCGCCGGAAACCATGTCGACGGTCTTGCGCAGCGGCATCGCCGGGCCGGCCGGGTCGGCTCCGCCGGCGATCACATAACCGGGCATGAACCATACCCACAGCCCGCAGACCGTGAACAGCACGACGGCGGCAAGCCCGGCCATCGTGAGCAGTTTAGCCGCGCGCTCGCGGATCACGCCCGTGCCGCGGTTCATCACCATGGCACTGCCCTGATAGAGCGCGAGCGCGATCGACATCAGCCCGCAGAGCACCGCGAACGGGTTGAACAGCGCGATGAAGCTGCCGGTGTAGTAGGACACCATGTTCCACTCGAAGTGAAAGGGCACCCCGCGCAGCATGTTGCCCATGGCCGCGCCGAACACGATCATCGGCACCGCGCCGGAAACGAACAGCGCGGTATCCCACACGCCGCGCCAGCGCAGCGAGGGCAGCTTGCTGCGGTACTCGAAGCCCAGCGGACGCACGATCATGCTCCACAGCAGCACGAGCATGACGACATACAGCCCGGAAAAGGCGGTGGCATAGATCGTCGGCCAGGCCGCGAACACCGCACCGCCGCCGAGAATGAACCACACCTGATTGCCGTCCCAGTGCGGGGCGATCATGTTGATCACCGCGCGGCGCTCGCCGTCGGTACGCCCCAGGTAGCGCAGGCCTGCGCCGACGCCCATGTCCATGCCGACCATCACGGCCAGGCCGATCAGCAGCACGCCGAGCAGTGCCCACCAGACGAGCTTGAGAACGATATAGATTTCCATGGCTTAAGCCTCGCTCCACTGCGACGTGTGGCCGGGGCCGACAACGGTGGCCGCGGCGGGCGGGCCGTCGTCCGGCCCTTTCTTGATGAATTTCACCATCAGGAACATCTCGACGATGATGAACAGGGTGTAGATCGCCACGAATCCCGACAGCGAGAAGATCATGTAGCCCACGCTGTGCGTCGATGCCGAGATCCAGGTCGGCAGCTGGCCGTAGACCGTCCACGGCTGGCGGCCGAGCTCGGCGACCACCCAGCCGGCCTCGTTGGCGATGAAGGGCACGGGGATCATCCACGGCGCGATCTTGAGGAACATGCGCTTGTCGGTGATCTGTCCGCGCAGCGAATAGATCGTGGCCAGGATCAGGAAACCGAGCATCAGGAATGCCGCAGCGACCATGATCCGGAACGACCAGAACACCGGCCCCACGGGCGGAATGGTGTCGCGTGCCGCCTGGGTGATCTGTTCCGGCGTCGCCTGGGTGACATCGGGGGCATAGCGCTTGACCAGCAACGCATAGCCGAGGTTGTCGCCGTGGCTGCGGAACGTACGCAGGGCGTCGCGATCGTTCGGGTTGTGGCTGAGCGTTTCCAGGGCCGCGAGTGCTGGAATACCGTCGCGGATCCGGGTCTCGGCGCGGTGGACCAGATCGTGCGCGCCGGGAATCGTGCCGTCGAAACTATGGGTGACCAGCGGCGTGAGCACGTAGGGAATCTGCAGCTCGAAGCGATTCTCCATCGCCTGCTGATCCGGCCAGGCGACCACGTTGAAGCCGGCCGGCGCCTCGGCGGTTTCCCACAGGCCTTCCATGGCAACCAGCTTGTTGGGCTGGCCTTCGCCGCTGATGAAGCCGAGCGCGTCGCCCAGACAGATCACGCCGATACTGGCGAATACGCCGAACAGCGCCGCGACCCGGAACGAGCGCACGGCGATCGCCATGTGGCGCTTGCGCAACATATAGAACGCGCTGATGCCGATCACGAAGATGGCCGCGGTCAGAAAACCCGCCACGCTGGTATGCACGAACTTGGCCTGGGCATCGTGGCTGAAGAACAGCGCGGTGAAGCTGTCCAGCTCCATGCGCATGGTGGCCGGATTGAAGGTCGAGCCGACCGGATGCTGCATGTAGGCGTTGGCCACCAGAATCCACAGCGCCGAGAGATTCGAGCCGAGCGCGACCATATAGGTCACCAGCAGATGCTTGCCGCGGGAGAGCTTGTCCCAGCCGAACAGCATCAGGCCGACGAAGGTCGATTCCAGGAAAAAGGCCATCAGGCCTTCGATCGCCAGCGGCGCGCCGAAGATGTCGCCGACGAAATGCGAGTAGGTCGACCAGTTGGTGCCGAACTCGAACTCCATGGTCAGCCCGGTGGCCACGCCGAGCGCGAAGTTGATCGCGAACAGCTTCGACCAGAACTGGGTCATCTGGCGATAGACCTCGCGGCCGCTGATGACGTAGATGGTCTCCATCGTCGCCAGCAGCACGGCCAGGCCGAGCGTGAGCGGTACGAACAAATAGTGATAGAGCGCGGTCGCGGCAAACTGCGTGCGCGAGAGCGCGATGACGGTTTCCAGTTCCTGCATGGCTCGAAGCTCGTGGTCAGGCGGTCGGGACGACCAGGACGGGTTGGTGTGGTCAAGCGTAGTCCGGCGGGGCGAGGTGCTTTTTGATCTGGATCAAATCGCGCTCGCGCCCGTGCGGGCGGCTCAGGCGCGGCGGCGGATCGGTGGCGGCGCGGCGGTCTGGGCCGGCGCGTCCGCGGGCGCCAGTTCGCGCTGAAAATGGGCGCCGCTCAGGCGTTGGAAGGTAGGGCAGTGCGCGGCGAGCGTTGCGGGCTCGCCGTCGGCGACGAGCCGGGCGTTTTCGAATACCAGCACTCGGGCGAAGGCACGCACGCGGGCCATGTCGTGGGAGACCACGATCAGCGTCTTGCCGGCCAGGTACTGCTCAAGACGTGTCCACAGGCTCGCCGCGGTGGCCGTATCCAGGCCCTCGAACGGTTCGTCGAGAATCACCACGGATGCGTCGCGCAGCAGCGCGCGGGCGATGCCGATACGCCGGATCTGGCCGCCCGACAGGCGCAGGCCCTCTTCGCCCACGATGGTGTCGTAGCCGTCGGGCAGGGCCAGAATGTCGTCGTGGATACCGGCGATCCGGGCCGCATCGATCATCCGTTCCGGCGTAGCCTGCGGGTCGCCGACCAGCAGATTCTCGCGCACGCTGGTATGAAACAGATACACGCGCTGGGGCACGAGCGCGATACGCGCGCGCAGATCGGCGGCGCGGTAGGCCGAAAGCGGGCGGCCGTCCCAGACGATATCGCCTTGCTCGATATCGGCGAGGCGCAGCAGCAGATGCACGAACGTCGACTTGCCCGCACCGCTGGGCCCGACGATGGCCAGATGCTCGCCGGGCGCGATATCGAGCGTGACGCCCTGCAGCGCCCAGGCGCTACCGGCATCGTAGCGCGTGCCCGCCTGCTGGAAGCGAATCGCGTCGCCTGTGGGGGACGGCGCGGGTTCGCTCGGCTCGGCAACGGCCGGCTCGCGCTGCTCGAACGCGCGCAGCCGCGCGGTCGCGGCACGAACCTGGCCGAGCGACTGCCAGGCACCGGGCATGAGCGCGACGGCTTCGAAACAGCCCATGACGAGCATCACCAGCGGCGCGAAGTCCACTGCCTGCAGCGCGCCGGCGCGGATCAGCGGGACGACGAAGACCGCCGTGCCGACAATCGCCAGATTCGTGAGCAGGAGCACGCCGGCGCTCGACAGGCCGTTGAGGCGGGACAGCGTTCGCTGGCGTGCGATCCAGTCGCGCGAGAGCGCGCCGATGCGTTCGCGTCGGGCGGTGGCCGCGCCGAAGACGCTCAGCTCGCCGATGCCTTCGACCCAGTCCACCGCGGCTGCCTTGAGCCGCGCGGCGTCATCGACCGCGGCCGCGCCCGGGCGCCGGCCGAGCCGGTAGACCAGCCCCGGCAGCGCCACACCCGCGACGCCGAGCAGGCCGAGATTCACCAGCGCGATCGCCGGGCTGTACAACCACATCACCGCGCCGGCACCGGCCAGACAGACCAGTCCGACGATGCTGGGTGTGACCAGGCGCAGATAGACATGGTCGAGCGTGTCGATATCCGAGCGCACACGGGCGAGCAGATCGCCGTTGTGCAGGTCGACCGTCGACAGCGGCTCGATCTGGCGATAGAACCAGACCCGCAGGCCCGTGAGCAGGCGCAGCGTCGCATCGTGGGTGATCAACCGCTCGAGATAGCGCCCGCCGGTGCGGGTAATGGCCAGCCCGCGGATCATGGCCGCCGGGGTGAAATAGTTCATGTCCACGCCGGCCAGCCCCGCCGCGGCCATGCTGGCGATGAACCAGCCGGCGACGGCGAGCAGCGCCATGTTGGCCGATACCGTGACGATCGATACGCCGATGCCGAGCGCAAACCAGCCGGCATAAGGTCGCGCCCGACGCCACCACCAGCGCAGATCGCTGCCGAGAGTGTGGGTGTCGTGACTCATGCGGCGCGCCCCTCGGCACCGGCGGCCAGGCGCGCATAGACGCCGCCGCGCGCCAGCAATTGCGCGTGGCGGCCCTGTTCGACGATACGCCCGCCATCCATCACCACGATACGATCGGCATGAACGACGCTGGCCAGGCGATGGGCGATCAGTACCATCGTGCGGCCCCGGGCCAGGGTGGCCAGGGCCGTGATCAGGCGGCGCTCGTTGTCGGCATCCAGATGCGCGCTGATCTCGTCGACCACCACGAAACGCGCGTCGCGCACGAACGCCCGCGCGATCGCCAGGCGCTGGGCCTGACCGCCGGACAGCCGTTGCCCGCGTTCGCCGATCGGCGTATCCAGGCCTTGCGGCAGGGCCGCGACGAAGTCACGCGCCTGGGCGCGTTCGAGCGCGGCCCAGAGTCTGGCGTCGTCGGCCGCCGCGTCGCCGAGACACAGGTTCTCGCGCACGCTGGCGTGAAACAGCCGGGGTTGTTGCGGTACCCAGGCCAGCTGCTCGTGCCAGGCATCGATCGCGATATCGGCCAGCGGCACGTCGTCGATACGAAGATCGCCGTGATCGGGCTTGATCAGCCCGAGCAGTGCCAGCGCGAGCGTGCTCTTGCCCGCGCCCGAAGCGCCCACGACCGCGATGGTTTCACCCGGCGCGATGGCCAGATCGATACCCGCCAGCGCCGGAGCGTCGTTTTCGGGGTAGGTATAGGTCAGGCCGGCCAGCGTCAGGCGCGGCGCCGTCGCGGCGAACATGTCGCGCCGCCTGCCCTGCCATTCGAGGGTGGGCGCGTCGAAGATCTCGACCATGCGCTCGGCGGCGGCGATCGCTTCCATGCGCGCGTGGTAGACGCTGCCCATATTGCGCAGCGGCAGATAGAACTCGGGCGCGAGCAGTAGCACCAGAAAGCCCGCCTCGAAGCCGAGTTGGCCCCACATCAGACGAAAGCCGATCAGCACGGCGACCAGGGCGATGCTCACCGTGGCCAGAAATTCCAGCACCAGCGACGACAGGAAGGCGATACGCAACACGGCCATCGTGCTGCGGCGGTAGTCGTCGGACAGGCGCTCGATCAGCCGTGCCTCGCGCGCGCCGAGGTTGAAGATACGCAGCGTGGTCAGGCCCTGCAGCGCATCGAGAAAATGGCCCGACAGCAGCCCGAGCCGTTGCCACTGGCGCTGGTTGAGCTTCTCGGCGCCCTTGCCGATGAAGATCATGAATACCGGGATCAGGGGCGCGGTGGTCAGCAGGATCAGCCCGGACAGCCACTCGATGGGCGTGATCACCGCAAGGATGGAGACCGGCAGCAGCACCGCGATCGCGGTCTGCGACAGATAGCGGCCGTAGTAGGCCTCGAGCTTTTCCACGCCGTCGGTGAGTGTTTCCACCACATCGCCGCTGGCCATACGCCGTTGCCAGACGATGCCGAGGCCTTCGATCTGGCGAAACAGGCGGTCGCGGATCGCGGTCTTGATGGTCGCAGCCGCCTCGAAACGCGCGCGCTCGCCAGCATAGGCAAGCACGGCCCGCAGCCCGATGAGGGCAAGAAAAGCGAATAGCCAGGCGGTGACGCCGGCCAGTGCTGCGCCGGCGAAGATGACCGCATTGGCCACGTGCGCGAGCACGGCGGCCTGGGCGATGAGCAGGCCGCCGCCCAGGCTCTCGATCGCAATCGCGCGGCCGACCGGGCGGCGTACGGCCTCGCTTTCGGCCTTGAGCCAGCCAGCGGAGGGGGTGGTTTTGGACATGGTTGCAGCGTCGATGGGCCCGAACAAACGACGCTTTCGAAAGCGCCGGCGCCAGACTAGGCCCGGCGCCGGCCTCGCGGGTTGATCCAGATCAAATCCGGATCGCCGCCCTTGGTTCGGCTAGAAGCGATAGCCCGCCGCGAGCGTGTAGACCCAGGGGTCGACGTCGACATCCACATGGGTCGTCCCGGTGGCCGTACGCAGTTCGGCCGTGGTTTCGATCTGCAGATAGCGCACGTCGGCGTTGATCAGCCAGTGCTCGGTCAGCGCATAGTCGAGCCCGACCTGGGCGGCGGGGCCGAAGGAGTCGTCGAGCTTGATGTGCTGGATGCCCAGCGCCCGCGCCTGGTCCGACAGATCCTCCGAGAAGAAGAACGTGTAGTTCAGACCGAGCCCGACATAGGGCGTGAAGGCGGAGTCGGTATCGAAGCGGTACTGCAGGCTCAGGGTGGGCGGCAGGTGCTTGATATCGCCGAGCGGCACGCCGTCGAGCGCACCGCCACTCAGGGTCAGATCGTGTTCGAACGGCGTGGCGGCCAGCAGCTCGACCGCCAGGTTGTCGGTCAGCAGATAGGCAGCGGTGACACCGAACTGCGGCTCGGAACTGACCGCGACATCGGTGCCGGCAAGAGCCGGCCCGAGCTCGCCGTTGCGGCTCGATGTGTGGTCGTTGGGCGCGACATAGGTCACGCCACCGCGCACGATCCAGTCGCCGGCGTCGGCGGCCTGTGTACTGAATGGCGACAACAGCACGATCGTGCCGGTCAGCACGCGCGTCAGCGGACCGGGGTTTGGCATTTTCATGGGATGGTCTCCGGTGATGCCCTGGGAACGGAGCCCAAGGATCACGTCCGAGCGCCACTGGCCGATTGATCCATGTCAATCGATGGCGGGCGGGTCGGCGCTGCACGAACCGATCGTCCAAAACCAGTCCCTGCGTTCCGGCATGGTTTGCCGGTATTCTGGGCGCCGATCACCGGCTACCGCCGGCCTTAACGAGGATGATGGCCATGGCCGCCGATACGGCGTCGCTCGAGCAGCTCAGCGCGACTTGCAGTCATTGCTCGCTGCGCTATCTCTGCCTGCCCCACGGGCTCAGTGCCGATGACGTCGTGCGTCTGGAAACGCTGGTGGACACCGGAGCCACGATCGGCACCGATCGGTCGCTGTTCGAGCAGGGCGATGCTCAGCAGGCCCTCTACGCGATACGCGATGGCTCCATGAAGACCGTGGCGGTGGACGAGGACGGTCTCGAACAGATTCTCGGTTTCTATTTTCCGGGCGATCTGCTCGGATTGGACGGGTTTGGCAATCAGCGGCATCAATGCACGGCGATCGCGCTCGAGGACAGCACGGTGTGTCGTATTCCGGTCGAGCGGCTCGGGCATCTGAGCGACGAATTGCCCAGCCTGCGGCATCAGCTCATGCGGTTGATGGGCCAGGCGCTGTCCGATGAAGAGCGGCTGCTGCTCACGCTCGGGCGAAAGAACGCCGAGGGTCGTATCGCCAGCCTGCTGCTGACCATGCGACGACGGCGCCAGCTGCGCGGGTTGCCCGAGGGCGCGTTGCCGCTACCGATGAAGCGCATCGAACTGGCCAACTTCCTGTCGATGCGGCTGGAAACGGTCAGCCGGGTGCTGACCCGCCTGCAGCGCGACGGCGTGATCCGGGTGTTGCCTGGGGCAATCGACATTCTGGATACGGCCATGTTGCGCACGCGGGCCGGCCAGGGCGCCTGGGCTGTCGACCAGGACTGATCGCGTCCCCTCGCTCACGGTGGCGCACCGACCGTCGGCGAACAACGCCGGCGGCCGGTATCCGTGGCCTGTCTAGCTATCGTCTTCGCGTATCGCCGAGGGATGCCGGCACAGCGGTTTGACGCGGATGTCCATGTACGGGAACAGCGGCAGCCCCGATACGATTTCCTGAAGTTCGGCGTTGTCGGCGACGTCGAAGATACTCACGTTGGAGTAGCTGCCGGCCACCCGCCAGAGATGGCGCCATGTGCCGCTGTGCTGGAGTGCCTGGGAATAGGCTTTCTCGCGCGCCTTGATCTCGTCGGCGCGTTCGGCCGGCAGGTCGTGCGGCAGGCGCACCGTCATCTCGACATGAAAGAGCATGGGTCGTCCTTGGTTAAGATGGGCCGAGAGGGGCTCGGTCATGCGGGCTGTCTCGTCCGCAGCGATCGCCGTTGTGCGCGCACAGGCGGTTACGGGGGACGATTTCGTCGGGTGTGGAAATCGCGCCTAGAGTACGTTGCGGCCGTCGACATAGGCCTTGCGCCAGCGCGTGATCACCACGCGCTCGAACAGCTCGGCCTGGTGGAACGGATCGGCTTCGATGAAGCGCTCGGCGGCCGCGCGCGTGTCGACATCGACCAGGTAGATGCCGCCCGATGCGATTTCGCCGGCATCGTCGAGCTTGGCGCCACAGGCGATCAGACGCTCGGCGTTGGCATCCAGATATGCCAGATGCACGTCGCGGGTGGACAGCCGCAGATCATGGTGATCGGGCTTGTCGTAGGTTTCGATGAGATAAGGCATGCAGGGTGCTCCGAATGAATTCTCAGGTGCCGAGTGCGCCCCAGATGAGGACGGCGCTGGCGAAGATGATGCCGAGGTAGCCGAGAATGAGCACCATATAGCCCATCACGTCGCGCAGCCTGAGCCCCGATATCGCCAGCACGGGGATAATCCAGAACGGTTGGATCATGTTGGTCCACTGGTCGCCGATCTGCACGGCGAGTGCGGTGGCGGCATTCGATGCGCCCAGCGCTTGCGCCGCCTGCACCATCACCGGGCCCTGTACCGCCCATTGCCCGCCGCCCGAAGGCGCCAGCAGATTGATCAGCGCCCCGCTGATGAACGACCAGATCGGCAGCGTCGCGGCACTTGAGATGTCCACGAACAGGTTGGCGAAGGTGACTACCAGTCCGGAACCCACCAGTATGCCCATGATGCCGGCATAGAACGGGTACTGAACGATGATGCCGGAAACGATCCGCACGCCGTCGTCCAGCGCGGCCAGATACCGGGCCGGAGACGCGAACAGCAGAATGCCCAGAAACACGAACAGGAAATTGACCGTGTTCAGGTTCAGCGTGCCCCCGTCAGCGAAATGCAGGCCGATGTAGATCAGACCGATCAGGCCGATGCCGATACCGACCACACGGCTGTGGTTGAGCCGGTCGGCGACCGTCCGCCTGCCGTGCTCGTCGTGACCGGCCGATGGGCGGGTGACGGTCGCCGGGTCGATCTCGATGATCTCGTCGGCATTCTTCGGGTGCAGCAGCGCGTTGAACAGCGGCAGGGTAAGTACGATCAGCCCGCTGGTGATCAGAAGAACCGGCGAGAAGATCGTCTGGGTGAGCGGTACGAGGCCGATCTGGTCCTGCAGGAAATGGCCTTCGGTAGAGATCAGCAACGGTACGCTGCCGGACAGCCCGATCCCGTACAGGCAGAAGCCGGAGTAAGCGGCTGCGATCACCAGCGGATAGTGCAGGCCACGCACCTTGACGGCCAGCTTCTGGGCGACCAGCGTGCCGATCACCAGGCCGAACCCCCAGTTCAGCCAGCTGCCGATGCTGCCCACGAGCGTGGCGACCACGATCGCCATGAACGGCGTGGACACGGTGGCCGCGATGCGATCCAGCAGGGCATCCACGAGCGGCGTACGCGCCAGGATATAGCCCGCCAGCAGAATCACCGTCATCTGCATACTGAAGGCGAGCAGATCCCAGAAGCCGTCGCCCCAGTAGCGCACGGCATCCAGCGGTGTCGTGCCTTCCACAGCGAGCGCCAGCGTCATGGTGAACACGGTGAGTATTACCGCGATGACGAGCGGATCGGGCAGGTAGCGGCTGATCAGCCGGGTGAAAAAGCTGGCTAATGTCTGCATGAGCGCTCGTTTCAAACAGGTCTGGATTATTGCGGAATTGTGTTCCGCAAATAACGGGCGCGCATGTTTGTACTGCGTCGTGAAACAGGCAATACGACGTTCGTCTTATTGTGTTTCGTTTCGTTGTTCAAGGCGGGACGCGCAAGTGGTCGATGTCGGGCCGCCATGCGTGGACAGATCGGTTACACTAGAAGGCTTGTTTGAACCTGCCCGCCAGCGGGCCCGAGCGGCATGACCAGCGCCACGCAACCGAAAGTCTTCGTCCAGACCTGGGGCTGCCAGATGAACGAGTACGACTCGGCCAAGATGGTCGAAGTGCTGCGCAAGCAGCGCGGCGCCGAGCGCGTGAACACGCCGGAAGAAGCCGACGTGATCCTGCTCAACACCTGTTCGATCCGCGAAAAGGCGGCCGAGAAGGTGTTTTCGCAGCTCGGGCGCTGGCGCGAACTCAAGCTCGAGCGGCCGGATCTGGTGATCGGCGTGGGCGGCTGTGTGGCCTCTCAGGAAGGCCATGCGATCCGCGAGCGCGCGCCGTTCGTGGATATGGTCTTCGGCCCGCAGACGCTGCACCGGCTGCCCGAAATGCTCGATGCCGTACAGGACAACGGCGCCGGCATCGTCGATATCGCCTTTCCCGAGATCGACAAGTTCGATCACATGCCGCCGGCGAAAGCCGAAGGCGCGACCGCGTTCGTATCGATCATGGAAGGCTGTTCGAAGTACTGCAGCTTCTGTGTCGTGCCCTACACCCGCGGCGAGGAGATCTCGCGCCCGTTCGACGACGTGATCCTGGAAGTCGCGGAGCTCGCGGAGCAGGGTGTGAAGGAAATCACGCTGCTGGGCCAGAACGTCAACGGCTATCGCGGGCCGATGGAAGACGGCTCGGTCTGCGATCTGGCGATGCTGGTGGAGTTCGTGGCCGAAATCGAGGGCATCGAGCGGATTCGCTATACCACCAGCCATCCGCTGGAATTTTCGGATGCGCTGATCGAGGCCTATGCCCGTGTGCCGAAGCTCGCCAACTATCTGCATCTGCCGGTGCAGTCCGGCTCGGACGCGGTGCTGGCACAGATGAAGCGCGGCTATACGGCCGATCATTTCCGTGAGCGCATCGCGAAACTGCGCGAAGTGCGTCCGGACATCAGCCTGTCGACCGACATCATCGTCGGTCATCCGGGCGAGGGCGCTGAGGAGTTCGAGCAGACCATGCAGCTGGTCGAGGATATCGGCTTCGACGCCGCGTTTTCCTTCGTCTACAGCAAGCGGCCCGGCACACCGGCGGCCGACATGATCGACGACACGCCGCGCGAGTTGAAGAAAGACCGCCTGGCGCGCCTGCAGGCCCGGATCGGCGAGTTCAATCGCCAGTACATGCAGTCCATGGTCGGCACGTCCCAGCGCGTGCTGGTCGAACGCGAATCCAAACGCGGCGGTGGCCAGATGGCCGGACGTACCGATTCCAATCGCTGGGTCAATTTCGACGGCCATCCGCGCATGATCGGCCATTTCGTCGATATCGAGATTACCGAAGCGCTCGATAATTCGCTGCGCGGACGCGTGACGACGATCCACGAGACACCCGCCACTCCGGATCTGGCCTCGGTCGGCTGATCCACGCACCTCGCCGAGGACACTTGGTAGATTCCACCGTACGCAAGACACTCGAGCTCGAACCGCCGGACATGACCCGGCTCGCCCACCTGTGCGGGCCGCAGGACGGTCATCTCCGGCTGATCGAAAAGACACTCGACGTGGGTGTTCACAACCGCGGCCACCTGTTCCAGGTCGAGGGCAGCGCGCCGGCGGCTAGTGCGGCGATCGACGTGCTCAACGAACTGTATGCCGCGACCGCCGCCGGTGAGCTCACCGCCGATCGTGTCCATGTCGCCGCCCGCACCGCCGAGCGCGAACGGGACGCCGCCGCCGAGGATCGCGCGGTCGAGGACGTGGTCATCAAGACCCGCCTGGGGCTGGTGCGAGGCCGCGGGCCGAACCAGCGCCGATATCTGGCCAATCTGCGGTCCAACGACCTGAACTTCGGGATCGGGCCAGCGGGCACCGGCAAGACCTATCTGGCCGTGGCCGCAGCGGTCGATGCGCTGGAAACCGAACGTGTACGCCGGCTGTTGCTGGTACGCCCGGCGGTCGAGGCCGGCGAGCGCCTAGGCTTTCTGCCGGGCGATCTGGCCCAGAAGATCGATCCCTATCTGCGCCCGCTCTACGACGCGCTCTACGAGATGCTCGGCTTCGACCGGGTCGGACGCCTGATCGAGCGCAACGTCATCGAGATCGCGCCGCTGGCCTATATGCGCGGTCGCACCCTTAACGAAGCCTTCATTATTCTCGACGAGGCACAGAACACCACTGTCGAGCAGATGAAGATGTTTCTCACCCGGATCGGTTTCGGCTCGACGGCCGTGGTCACCGGCGACATGACGCAGGTCGACCTGCCGGTGGCCAAGCGCTCCGGGCTGCGTCATGCGGTGCGTCTGCTGCACGGTATCGAAGGCATCAGCGTAACCAAGTTCGCAGCCCGCGATGTGGTCCGGCATCCGCTGGTCCAGCGTATCGTGCAGGCCTACGATCGCGAACACGGTGACGACGAGGACGGCGAGCGCTGAACCGTATCAATCCGTTCGCACGGTGAGCCTGATGGAACTCGAGATCGATCTGGAAGCCGCCGAGGCGATCGGCCGCGTACCGGCGTATGTCCAAGTGGAAGGGCCGGCCCGGGCCGCGTTGGCTGCGGCCGGCTTCAGCCCTGGCGAGGCGGTGGTCGAGCTGTCGGTGCGGCTGGTCGACGAGTGCGAGTCGGCCGAACTCAACGGCGCCTGGCGAGACAAGCCCCGTGCCACCAACGTCCTATCGTTCCCGGCCGAGGTATCGTTGCCCGGTCTGGCCGTGCTCGGCGACCTGGTGATCTGTTTGCCGGTGGTCGAACGCGAGGCGGCGGCGCAATCCAAGCCGGCGCAGGCTCACTTCGTTCATATGATCGTCCATGGGGTGCTGCACTTGCTCGGCTACGATCATATCGGCGACGATGAGGCCGAGCATATGGAAGCGCTCGAGCGACGCATCATGACGACGCTCGGCTTTGATGATCCGTACAGCGAACGCGCGTCGGCCTGAGCAGGCCGATACGGCCGCGACGCCGTTAACCAGACAACACGATCAGGGAGGACGCGGTCGCGGCCGCACACCAATGAGCGACGAGGGCGAAAGCGAACAGGGACGAAGTAGCGGCGGGTGGCTGCGTCAGATCGGCAAGAGTCTGACGGGGCCGCCACGCGACCGGGACGAACTGGTGGCCGTGCTCACCGAGGCACAAGAGAACGAGCTGCTGGACGTCGACGCGCTGTGGATGATGCAGGGCGTACTCAAGGTCTCGGAACTGCAGGTGCGCGACATCATGATCCCGCGCTCGCAGATGGTGGTGGTCGAATCCGACGCCGACGCCGCCGAGATCCTGCCGATCGCGATCGAATCCGGCCATTCCCGTTTTCCCGTCATCGGCGAATCGCGCGATGAAGTGGTGGGTATCCTGTTGGCCAAGGACATGCTCGCCCTGGCGGAGTCGGATCGCGATCGCGCCGATTTCGAACTGGGCGACGTGCTTCGGCCGGCGGTCTACGTCCCGGAATCCAAACGTGTGAACGTGCTGCTCAAGGAGTTCAAGGCCTCGCGCAACCATATGGCCGTGGTGGTCGATGAATACGGCGGCGTGGCCGGTCTGGTCACCATCGAAGACGCGCTCGAGCAGATCGTCGGCGATATCGATGACGAGTACGATCAGGCCGAAGGTGCATTCATCCTGCGCCAGGAGAAGAATCGCTTCCAGATTCGCAGCCTCACGCCAGTCGACGAATTCAACAAGTATTTCAACGCCGAGTTCTCCGACGAGGACTTCGACACCGTCGGTGGGCTGGTCGTGCACGAGTTCGGGCACATGCCCAAGCGCGGCGAAACCACGGTGATCGGCCGCTTCCAGTTCAATGTTCAGCGTGCCGACTCCCGCCGTATCCATCTGTTTCAGATGACGATCCTGCCCGAAGCGCCGGAATAGCGGGGATCGCGGCCCGGCCAGCGAACGGCCCCGAGCTGGCCCGGCGCGCATCGCAGCGTGCGGTGTCTTCCGGCCGCGCGCCATTCCGGGCATGATGCGCGCACCCCGGGACTCATGTATCCGTCAGAAAGAGAGTGAACCGATGAGGGCAGTGCGCGTTATCGGGCTGGATTTGTTGGCACCGGCCGTGTTGGGCGGTCTGGCCACGTTGGGTTTTGCCCCCTTCGGATACTACGGCCTGACCCTGATTGCGATCGTCGGGTTGATAGCGCTGTGGTGGCAGGCCGGCGCCCGACGCGCGGCATGGCGCGGCTGGGTGTTCGGCCTGGCTCATTTCGGCACCGGTATCTACTGGACGTTCGTATCCACCTATTACTACGGGGGCGCGCCGCTGCCGATGGCCATCGGTCTGGTGTGCCTGCTCAGCGCCTATATGGCCGCCTATCCCATGCTGGTCGGCGCGTTCGCCGGTTTCACGCGCGGACTGCCGCGCACGCTCTGGGCGTTGCTGTTGGTGCCCGGGGCCTGGCTGGCCGCGGAGCTGATGCGTAGCTGGGTGCTGACCGGTTTTCCCTGGTTGTCGCTGGGCTATTCGCTGATCGATGCGCCGCTGACCGCGCTGGCGCCGATCGGCGGCGTGTATTTCATGGGCGCACTGATGGTGGCGGCGGCCGGCATGGTGGTGTTGTTGTTTGCCGGCTCGCTGATCGGTCGTGCCGTATCGGTTGCGCTACTGGCCGCGGCGCCGTTCGCACTCTGGCTGCTGCCGCCTGCCAGCCAGTGGACCCGCCCGGCCGGCGAGCCGGTCAGCGTGGATGTGATCCAGGGCAATTTTCCGCAACAGGTCAAATGGGATCCGGATACCTTCGCGACCACGCTCACCCGCTATCGCAACCTGACCGAGCGCAGCGACGCGGATCTGGTGCTCTGGCCCGAAGTGGCGATTCCTGCGCCAGCGAACCGCGTCCAATCCTATTTCGATGACATCGACGCCATGGCCGCGAACCGCGGCCAGACCGTGCTGGCGGGCACCCTTGTCCACCAGGGCGACGACCAGCCCTACTACAACGCGGTGCTGGCGCTCGGCGCTGGACATGGACGTTACTACAAGCGTCATCTCGTGCCGTTCGGAGAGTATTTTCCGGTGCCGGATTTCGTCATGCACTGGCTCGACGGCATCAATATGCGGTACAGCAACTTCGGCTTCGGGGCCGAGGATCAGCCGCTGATCGAGGTCGACGGCGTCAAGATCGGGTTATCGATCTGCTTCGAGGACGCCTTCGGCTACGAGATCGCCAAGGCCCTGCCGGCTGCCGGCATTCTTGCCAACGTGACCAACGATGCCTGGTTTGCCGGCACCACGGCGGCCGATCAGCATCTGGAAATCGCACGCATGCGGGCACTCGAGGCCGGCCGGCCCATGCTGCGTGCGGCCAATACCGGTATTTCCGCGGTGATCGATTTCGACGGCCGGGTACGCGAACGCACCGGCCAGTTCGAGATCGCCAATATTCAGACGCGGGTCCAGCCCAGGGCGGGACTGACCCCTTACATGCGCATCGGTGACTGGCCGCTGTGGACGGCCGGCTTCCTGCTCACCGGCGTGGGGCTGATCGCGGCTATCGCGCGTCGGCGCCGCGGCCGTGCCTGATCGGCCTGCCGATCGGCGCGCACGGCGTGCAACCTGTTCCGACACGCCCTAAACTAGCCGGCCCGATTTAAGCGCCCGAGCCGACACCCCCGATGGACGAAAGCTATCGTTTCGACGCCATAGAGACCGAGGTCCAGCAACGCTGGCTGGATACGGACGCGTTCCGGGTCACCCGGGACCAGCGCGAGAAATTCTATTGCCTGTCGATGTTCCCGTATCCCAGCGGCAAGCTGCATATGGGGCACGTGCGCAACTACACGATCGGCGACGTCATGTCGCGCTACCAGCGCATGCGCGGCAAGAACGTACTCCAGCCGATGGGCTGGGACGCCTTCGGCCTGCCGGCCGAGAACGCGGCCATCAAGAACGGCGTACCGCCGGCAAAGTGGACGCGCGAGAACATCGCGGCCATGCGCGAGCAGCTGCAGCAGCTGGGCTTTGCCTACGACTGGTCGCGCGAAATCGCGACCTGCGATCCGAGCTACTACCGCTGGGAACAGTGGCTGTTCACCAAGCTGTTCGAAAAGGGGCTGGTCTATCGCAAGGAATCGGTGGTCAACTGGGATCCGGTCGACCAGACCGTGCTGGCCAACGAACAGGTGGTGGACGGGCGCGGCTGGCGCTCGGGCGCGATCGTCGAGCAGCGCGCCATTCCGCAGTGGTTCGCGCGTATCACCGACTATGCCGACGAACTGCTGGACGATCTCGACACGCTGGAAGGCTGGCCGGAAGCGGTCAAGACCATGCAGGCGAACTGGATCGGGCGTTCGACGGGTCTGGAAATCGATTTCAACGTGGTGGGCCATGACGAGCCGCTGACGGTCTATACGACGCGTCCGGATACGCTGCACGGCGCAACCTATATGGCAGTGGCTGCCGATCATCCGCTGGTCGCGCGCGCCGCCGAGCACGATGCCGAACTCGCCGCGTTCTGCGAGGAATGCCGCAAGGCCGGTACCGCCGAGGCCAGTCTGGAAACGCGCGAGAAGAAGGGCTATCGCCTGCCGATCGAAGCGACGCATCCGTTGTCGGGCGAGCGCATGCCGATCTTTGCAGCCAACTTCGTATTGATGGGCTATGGCACCGGCGCGGTCATGAGCGTGCCGGCCCACGACCAGCGCGACTGGGAGTTCGCGACCGCCTACGACCTGCCCATCGTGCCCGTGATCGCGACCGCCGATGGCAGCGCGCCGGATATCAGCACGGCGGCGAGCGTCGAAAAAGGCGTGCTCATCAATTCCGGCGAGGACGACGGCAAGGATTTCGACACCGCCTTCAACGATATTGCCGATCGGCTGGAAGGGCGCGGCATCGCCCGCCGCAAGACGCAGTACCGGCTGCGCGACTGGGGCCTGTCGCGCCAGCGTTACTGGGGCGCGCCGATTCCGATCATCCACTGCGATGACTGCGGCGCCGTGCCGGTGCCGGAACAGGATCTGCCGGTGGTGCTGCCTGAAGATGTCACGCCCGAAGGCGCCGGCTCGCCGCTGCCGGACATGCCCGAGTTCGTGAACGTGGATTGCCCGCAGTGCGGCAAGGCCGCCCGCCGCGAAACCGATACCTTCGACACCTTCATGGAGTCGTCCTGGTATTTCGCGCGTTTTGCCTGCCCGGATGCCGAGACCATGCTCGACGATCGCGCCGATTATTGGCTGCCGGTCGATCAGTACATCGGCGGTATCGAGCACGCGATCCTGCATCTGCTCTATGCGCGCTTTTTCCAGAAGGTCATGCGCGACGAAGGCCTCACGCAGGCCGATGAACCGTTCAAACGGCTGCTCACCCAGGGCATGGTGCTCAAGGACGGCGCCAAGATGTCCAAGTCCAAGGGCAATACCGTCGATCCGCAGGCGCTCATCGAGACCTACGGCGCCGATACGGTGCGCCTGTTCTCCATGTTTGCCGCGCCGCCGGACCAGTCGCTGGAATGGTCGGATGCGGGTGTGGAAGGCGCGAACCGCTTCCTCAAGCGCCTGTGGCGTCTGGTCGCCGACCATGTCGAGGCCGGTGTCGTCGCCGCGGGCTCGAGTGCGGACGGCGAGGCCGGCGAGCTGCGTCGCAAGGTTCACGAGACCATCGCCAAAGTCGGCGACGATATCGGTCGCCGCATGACCTTCAACACGGCGATTGCCGCGATCATGGAGTTGTGCAACGCCCTGGCTCGGGCGGATGACGCAGACGATGCCCAGCGGAGGGTGCGACAGGAAGGACTCGAGGCGGTGGTGAAGATGCTCGCCCCCATCGCTCCGCATATCTGCGACGCGCTCTGGCGCGAGCTCGGCCACGACGATCTGTTGCTCGATATCGCCTGGCCCGAGGCGGACGATGGGGCGCTCGTGCGGGATACGCTGACGATCGTGGTTCAGGTCAATGGCAAGGTGCGCTCTCGCATCGAGATCGCCGCCGACGCCGATCGCGAAGCCGTGGCCGCCGCGGCGCACGCCGATGCCAATGTGGCACGCTTTGTCGATGGCGCGCCGATCAAGAAGACGATCGTCGTGCCGGGCAAGCTCGTCAACCTCGTGGTATAGACAACGCATGAACACGATTCCCACCCGTTTTCGTCGTCCCGGCCCGATCGGCCGCGCCCGGCTCGCGCTGGCCGGGGCCTGCATGCTCGTTCTGTCCGGCTGCGGTTTTCATCTGCAGGGCGCGACGCCGTTGCCCGACGGTGTGGACTCGATGTACGTGAACTACAACGACGACTATCGGGTCGGGGATCCGCCCCTGGTCGAGACCCTGCAACAGCGGCTGCGGGAACAGGGGCTGCTGGGTCAGGTCGATGCACCCGCCCAGCTGGATATCCGGCGAATCGACAACCAGCAGCGCATCGTGTCCGTCAGCCCGCTCGACGGACGCGTGGCCGAGTACGAGCTGACCACACGCGTGGTGTTCGATTACACCGTCAACGGTGCCACGCAGCTGTCCAACGAAACGCTGTCGGTAACGCGTAACTACAGTTTCGACGACACCGAGCGTCTGGCAGCCGAAGCCGAACAGCGCGATCTGCTCACTCGTATGCACGAGGAGCTGGCCAACCTGATCTTCACTCGTATCGGCACGGTGAACGATACGCTCGTGCCCGCCTCGGCCGACACCGCGTCCTGAGCGATTCATCCATGACCGATCGCGCCGCGCTCACGCCCAGTCCGATCCGTCCGGAAGTCGCCGGCGAGTTCCTGCGCGGGCGGCGCTCGGTCGATCAGTTCACCGCGGAAGTGCCCGACGAAGCGCTCGTGCGCGACGCTGTCGAGGCGGCACGCTGGGCCCCGAATCATCATCTGACACAGCCTTGGCGGTTCTATCTGGTGGGGCCGCAGACCCGATCGGAAATCATCGAGCTCAATGCCCGGCTCGTGGCCGAGCGCAAGAACGCCGAAGTCGCCGACGCCAAGCGCCAGCGCTGGCAGGGCATGCCGGGCTGGTTGGCGGTGACCTGTGCGCAGAGTGACGATCCGATCACCGCGCGCGAGGATTTTGCGGCCTGTGCCTGTGCCATCCAGAACCTGACGCTGTATCTGCACAGCGCCGGTGTGGCCAGCAAGTGGATCAGTGGCGAAGTGACGCGGCATGCCGATCTGCCGCGTATATTGGCGTACGACGCCACGGTGGAATACTGTATCGGCATTGTCTGGTACGGCTATCCGAAGCGGCGTCCGCGCAGTCAGCGAGCCCCGATCGACGGGATTATGTTGTCGCGCCCGTAACCCGACGACATCGGCGCCAACCAGCCGTTGCAAATGCCGTCGCCCCACTATAGAATTGCGCGCTTTCGCAGCCGCCCCGGTTGCAATCGCGTTGGCTCAGGTAAAGTGAAATGAAGACGTTTTCTGCGAAGAAAGACGAAATCGCTGCCGATTGGTACGTCGTCGATGCCGCCGACAAGACGCTCGGCCGTCTCGCCTCCGAGATCGCATTTCGTCTGCGCGGCAAGCACAAGCCCGAATATACCCCGAACCAGGATGTCGGCGATCATATCGTGGTCATCAACGCGTCGCAGGTTAAGGTCACCGGCAAGAAGCCGCAGCAGAAGCTCTATTACCGTTTCACCGGTTATGTCGGCAACATGAAGTCGATCACGCTGGAGAAACAGCTCAAGACCCATCCCGAGCGCGTCATCGAGCATGCCGTGAAGGGCATGCTGCCGAAGAACCCGCTGGGACGTCAGATGTATCGCAAGCTCCGGGTCTACTCGGGCGCCGAGCACCCGCATACCGCGCAGCAGCCGCAGACGCTGGAGATTTAAGACATGGCAACCGAAACTTCCTACGGCACCGGCCGCCGCAAGACCGCCACCGCGCGTGTCTTCATCAAGCCCGGCAGCGGCCAGATCACGGTCAACAAGAAGACGTTGGACGACTATTTCGGCCGGCCGACGTCGCGCATGATCGTGCGTCAGGCGCTGGAAGCCACCGATTCGACTGATCGTTTCGATATCAACGTCACCGTTCGCGGCGGTGGCCCGAACGGCCAGGCCGGCGCGATCCGCCACGGCCTGTCCCGTGCCCTGGTTGAATACGACGAAATGATGCGTGCGCCGTTGCGTGCGGCCGGCTTCATGACTCGCGACGCCCGTAAGGTCGAGCGCAAGAAGGTCGGCCTGCACAAGGCGCGCAAGTCGCCGCAGTACTCCAAGCGCTAAAGCTCTTGGCAACAACCGGTCGTCGCCTGTCCCGGCGGCCGGTTGCAAGCGTTTGTTGGGGGATCGTCTAGTGGTAGGACTACGGACTCTGACTCCGTCAACGGGGGTTCGAATCCCTCTCCCCCAGCCAGCACTCAAAGCCCGCCGAATGGCGGGCTTTTTTATGGGTGCTGGCTGGAGGAGAGATCCTGGTTCGAACCCCTCGGTTCGACGAGCGAGCATTGCTCGCGAGACCCGGGGCGCGTAGCGCCACGGGCCCCGAAGGGGTGAGCGGCGCCAGCCGCGAATAATCCGTAAGCAACCGCTCGTCCGACGGCTGTCGAAACCAAAGTAAGCTGACTAGCCAGCACCCAAAGCCCGCCGAATGGCGGGCTTTTTTATGGGTGCTGGCTGGAGGAGAGATCCTGGTTCGAACCCCTCGGTTCGAGAACCGCGCTAGGCGCTTTCGCGGGCGCCCCGGGCAACTTGAATCGGCGTGGTTCAGGTTAGACTGCGCGCCTTTCGCTCGGCCGTATGAAATCGGCCGGTTTGTCATCGACGGGAGCGCTGTCATGAAATTCATCGAAATCGACGGACGTCTGGTCTGTTATCGCGATCACGGCTCGACGGACGCCCCGGCTGTGTTGTTCGCCCATCCGCTGGGCATGTCGCAAGCGGTCTGGGATGAGGTCATCGACGGCCTCGACGGATCTTTTCGTACGGTGAGCTGGGATCTCCCCGGACACGGCGCTAGCGCATCGGTTGACACCAAGCTGACCGCCGCGCATCTGGCCAGCCAGGCGCTGTCGTTGGCGGACGCGTTGGCGGTCGACCGGTTTCATTTCGTGGGAACGTCGATCGGCGGCGTCATCGGCCAGCAGCTGCTTTGCCAGGCGCCGGGCCGCCTGAATAACGTAGTCCTCACCAATACCGGGCCGGTCATCGGCTCGCCGCAGGCGTGGGCCGAGCGGGCGACGGCGGTTCGTTCGCAAGGTCTGGCGGCGATGGCAGACTCGATCAGCGCGCGCTGGTTCGGTAAGGCGCTCGCCGTGCGCGAGCCGAGTGCCCGGCCGGGCTGGGCGCTGCAGCTGGCACATACCGATGCCGAAAGCTATGCCCGTTGCTGCGAACTGCTGGCCGAGGCGGATTTCCGCGGTCTTCTTGCCGGTCGTTCCGCTGGGCCGATACGGCTGGTGGCTGGCGACGAGGATGTCGCAACGCCGGTGTCGTCACTGGAGACGCTCGGCGATGAGCTCGGGGGCGCTCCGGTCGAGATGCTATCGGGCGTCGGCCACGTGCCTTCGGTGGAAGCTCCGGCCGCTCTGTGCGAACGGCTGCCCGGTTGGCTTGCCGTGTGATGGGCCGATAACGAGATCCAGCGACGATAAATACGGCTCTTGCCGGCTGCCGCCGGGGCAGAATGGTCACCGCCGTCCGGCGGAGCGCGTGCCGCGGCTCGCGAACCGCCAGGGTGTATGGAATGAGCGGGAAGAGCGGCGTGAGCCAGCCTCGGCGTTGCCGTGTGGCCCGCTTTTTGCTGCTGAATACCCGTAGGCCTCACAGCCGATCGGGAGCGTCGTGATCATGCGTGTATTGCTCGTGGATCGTCATTCAGCGCGTCTGGCCACGCTCGAACGGGTGATCGTGGCGGCCGGTTTCAATGTCGTGGCGGTATTGGGTGAAGACGCCGATCTCTATACGGCCGTGAATCGATATACCCCGGATGCCGTCATCGTCGGCGCCGATTCACCCTCGCGCGACGTGCTCGAGGATCTGTCCACGCTCGGCCAGCGCTATCCAAAACCCCTGCTCATGCTGGCATCCCGGGACGACCGGGCACTGATGGCGCGGGCGACCGAGGCCGGTATCAGCGCCTACGTGATGGATGGCCTGTCCGCGGCACTGGTTCGATCGCTGGTGGACGTGGCGATGCGCCAGTATCGCCAGATGGAGTCGCTCAAGCGCGAACTGGCCGAAACCCGTGAGACGCTTGCCGATCGCCAGGTGATCGATCGAGCGAAGTGCCTGCTGATGGAACATCGTGCAATGAGCGAAAAACAGGCCTATTCGCAGCTGCGCAAGAGCGCCATGGATCACGGTCTGCCCCTGCCCGAGATCGCTCGTCGGGTCATGGTCCGCGCGGCCGAGTGAGGCGCCGGGCCGGCGCACGAAAACAGTGCGATGTGCAATCGACATGCACTGCGGGCACGCGCTGAGCCGAACAGGAACGCCCCGTATTGTCCGGCGCGACCTAAGCGTTCTGCCTGCTCGAGTGTGCCGTGTGCGGCCAATACTGGATAAGCGCTCCAAGCTGGCACGGACGATGCAACACCATTGACGAAGGGCGTGGCCGGCGAACGATACGGCGGCCACTTTCCGGACAATCTGGTTTCCAGGGCAATGAAGCCCGGTACGCCACAGGCCGTCGGCCCGTGTGCGGCCGGGCTTTTTTAATGCCTGTCATCCGGCAGGCGCCCCATCACTCAGGGACACGGCGATGACCGCATGGCATGAGGTGAACTTCGGCCGCAAGGGACGCTATATCGGCCGTCCCCATGAACGCGACACGCTGCGACTCGGGTTCATCGCGTTGACCGATTGCGCGCCGTTGGTCGTCGCCCGCGAGGCCGGCTTCTTCGAGGCCGAAGGGCTGGGCGTGGCGCTGTCGCGGGAGTCGTCATGGGCGGCCATTCGCGACAAGGTCGCGCTCGGGATGCTCGACGGCGCCCAGATGCTCGCCGGCATGCCGATCGCCTCGACGCTCGGGCTTGGCGCATCCCCGCATCCGATGGTCACCGCGCTCTCGCTCAGCCTCAACGGCAATGCCATCACCGTGGCGTCGTCGTTGTTCGAGCGCATGCAGGCCGTCGACCCCGTGGCCATGGCTGCCCGCCCCTGTAGCGCGGCCGCGCTCAAGCGGATCATCGACGCCGATCGCGCCGCCGGGCTGGAACCATTGACGTTCGCCATGGTGCACCCGGCCTCGATGCACAACTATCAGCTGCGCTATTGGCTGGCCTCCGCGGGGATCGACCCGGACCGGGATGTCCGGCTCATCGTGGTGCCGCCGGCGCGTATGGTCGCCAATCTGGCCGCGGGGCGTGTTGCCGGATACTGCGTCGGCGAGCCGTGGAATCAGATGGCGGTACGTGCCGGGTTGGGGCATGCGCTGATCACCGGCCACGAGATATGGAACAACGCGCCCGAAAAGGTGCTCGGCGTCAGCCATGACTGGGCACGGACGAACCCGCGTACCCATGGCGCTCTGATTCGTGCGCTGGTACGTGCCGGCCGCTGGCTGGACGACCCCGCCAATCGTCAGGACGCGGCCGATCTGCTCGCCGGCACCGAATATGTCGATGCGCCGGCCGACGTCATTCGCCGCACGCTGGGTGGCCGGTTCTGTTATCGCCCGGGTGCCGCGCCCCGGCCGGCGCCGGATTTCAACGTGTTCTATCGCCATGCGGCGACCTTCCCATGGCGTTCGCATGCGATGTGGCTGCTCAGCCAGATGATTCGCTGGGGCCAGATCGCCATGCCGCTGGATATTGCCGCCACGGCGGCCCGGGTATATCGGCCGGATATCTACCGCGAGGCAGTCGCCTGTCTCGGCCTGGCGGTGCCGACGGCCGATCACAAGCGTGAAGGCACACACCGCCAGCCCTGGACGCTGGCCAGCGCCGAGGCCGAGCCGATCGCGATGGGTGCCGACGCCTTCTTCGACGGCCGGGTGTTCGACCCCGGCGACGTGCTGGCCTATCTGCGCAGCATCCCGGTCCATCGCCGGGGTGCGCGTGTGGCCGAACTGGCGCCACTCAATCCGATGTTCTCCACGCCGGCGCTCGGCCCGGCCCCTGTCTTCGAGGAGTAGTACCCATGGAACTTGCCAATAAGGCCACCCGCATCCGCCTGTTCGACTTCAAGTCGGTACAAATGCGGGCCTTTCATATGAGCTGGGTGGCCTTTCACCTGTGTTTCTTCGGCTGGTTCGGTATCGCGCCGCTCATGGCCGTGGTGCGCGAGGATCTGAATCTCGACAAGTCGATGGTCGGCTCGACCATCATCGCCTCGGTGGCGATCACGGTGCTGGTGCGCCTGATCATCGGTCCGCTGTGCGACAAGTTCGGACCGCGCAAGACCTATTCGACGCTGCTGATTCTGGGCTCGATCCCGGTCATGTGTATCGGTTTTGCCGACAGCTTCGAGACGTTTCTGCTGGCGCGGCTGTGTATCGGCGCGATCGGTGCGTCGTTCGTGATCACCCAGTACCACACGTCGGTGATGTTCGCGCCCAATATCGTGGGCACGGCGAATGCCACCACCGCAGGCTGGGGCAATCTCGGCGGCGGCACCACACAGATGGTCATGCCGCTGATCTTCACCGTCATCGTCTCGCTCGGGATCAACGAATTCCTGGGCTGGCGCCTGGCCATGGTGGTGCCCGGCATCCTGCTGTTCGTGCTCGGCCTGGCCTACTGGAAATTCACCCAGGACGCGCCGGACGGCAATTATTCCGACCTGCGCGCGGCCGGCAAGATTCCGCCGGCCGACCGCGAGAACGGCGGCATGGCCAGCTTCAAGAAGGCCGCGGCGGACTATCGCGTCTGGGCGTTGTTCGTGGTCTATGCCGGCTGTTTCGGCGTCGAGCTGACCATCAACAACGTCGCTGCCATCTATTTCTTCGACAACTTCGAGGTCGGCCTGGAAACGGCGGGCCTGATCGCCGGTCTGTTCGGCCTGATGAATATCTTCGCGCGCACCATGGGCGGCTTCTTCTCGGATCTGTCGGCGCGCTATATGGGCCTCACCGGCCGGGTGCGCTTTCTGTTCGCTGCCATGTTCATCGAGGGGATCGCCCTGGTGACGTTCTCGCAGATGGAGGTGCTGGCCACCGCCATCGCCACCATGATCGTGTTCAGCCTGTTCGTGCAGATGTCCGAGGGCGCGACCTTCGGGCTGGTGCCGTTCATGAACAAGAAGGCGCTCGGCGGGGTGAACGGCATCGTCGGTGCCGGCGGCAACGCCGGGGCGGTGCTCGCCGGTTTTCTGTTCAAGAGCGAATCGCTGTCCTATGGCCAGGGGCTGATGTTTCTCGGCTGTGCGGTGATCGTGTGTTCGTTCTTCGCCTTCTTCGTGCGCTTTTCGCCCGAAGTACTGGCCGAGGAAAAGGCCGCCTTCGATACGGCTTCGTCCGGCGAGGACCCGATCAAGGCGCGTGGCGGCAACACGCCGGAACCGGCCTAGTCGGAAACCAACATGAGCGAGAACACGCCACCGAAACTCGATCTGGTCGTGATCGGTAACGGCATGGCCGGGCTGCGCACGCTCGAAGAGGTGCTCGATGCCGCGCCGGAGCGCTACAACGTGACCGTGTTCGGCGCCGAGCCGCATGTCAGCTACAACCGCATCATGCTTTCGCCCGTGTTGGCCGGCGACAAGGCCTTCGAGGAGATCGAGACCCACGGCCGCGACTGGTATGCCGGTCACGACATCGCCCTCCATACGGGCGAAGCCGTGGTGGATATCGACCGGCGCCGGCGCATGGTCGTCTCGGACACCGGCCGCGAGATCGGCTACGACCGGCTGCTGCTGGCGACCGGTTCCACGCCGTTCATCCTGCCGGTGCCCGGGCACACGCTCGCAGGGGTGATCAGCTTTCGCGATATCGGCGATGTCCATCGCATGGTCGAGGCCAGCGAAAACGGTGGCCGGGCGGTCGTCATCGGCGGCGGGCTGCTGGGCCTGGAAGCGGCCTACGGTCTGCACAAGCGCGGCATGGACGTGACCATCGTCCATCTCATGGACACGCTCATGGAACGCCAGCTCGATCCGGCAGCCGCCGAGCTGTTGCAGTATTCACTCGCCCAGCGTGGCCTGTCGTTTCGCATGGGCGCGAAAACGGCCGCCATTCTCGGCGACGACGCAGGCCGGGTCGCGGGGCTGCGTTTCGACGATGCCGACGACTCCGAGATTGCCGCCGATCTCGTGGTGATGGCGGTAGGCATCCGCCCGAATGTGGATCTGGCGAAAAAAGCCGGTCTGCACTGCGAGAAGGGCATCGTCGTCAACGACACCATGCAGACCTACGATCCGCGGATCTATGCCGTGGGCGAATGCGTGGAGCATCGCCACTCGGTGTATGGCCTCGTCGCGCCGCTATGGGATCAGGCCAAGGTCTGTGCCAATCATCTGGCCTATCGCGGCCATACCCAGTACGAAGGCTCGGTGACCGCCACCCAGCTCAAGGTCACCGGCATCGATGTGTACTCGGCCGGCGATTTCTCGGCCGCCGAGGGCAGCGAGACCCTGATCTTTTCGGACGTGCGCCGCGGCGTCTACAAGCGCATCGTGCTGCGCGACGAGCGCGTGATCGGCGTGGTGCTTTATGGCGACACCCGCGACGGCGGCTGGTATTTCAAGCTCATGCGTGCGGGCACGAACGTCTCGGCGTTTCGCGATCAGCTGCTGTTCGGCCAGGTTTATGTGGCGCAGGACACGCCCGCCGCGGCGGAGGCGGCCTGATGACCGGCCTGACCACGCGTACCACCTGTCCGTATTGCGGCGTGGGCTGCGGCGTGAATGCTGTGGTCGAGAACGGCGCCGTGCGCGTGGCCGGCGACGCGGCGCATCCGTCCAATCTGGGCAGCCTGTGTTCCAAGGGCACGGCACTGGCCGACACGGTCGGCCTCGACGGGCGGCTGCTCCATCCGATGGTGGACGGCCGGCGTGCGAGCTGGGACAACGCGCTCGACGAGGTCGCGGCGCGCTTTGGCGAGATCATCGCTGAACACGGCCCCGACGCGGTGGCCTTCTATGTCTCCGGCCAGCTGCTCACCGAGGACTATTACGTCGCCAACAAGCTGATGAAGGGCTATATCGGCTCGGCGAATATCGATACCAACTCGCGGCTGTGTATGTCGTCGGCGGTGGCCGGCCACAAGCGCGCCTTCGGCGAGGACGTGGTGCCCGGCTGCTACGAGGATCTGGAACGCGCCGACCTTGTTGTTTTGGTCGGCTCGAACACGGCCTGGTGTCACCCGGTGGTCTACCAGCGCATCGTCGCCGCGCAGGAGAACGACCCCAACAAGAAACTCGTGGTGATCGATCCGCGCCGGACGGCCACCGCCGAAGGCGCCGATCTGCATCTGCCGCTCGCGCCCGGGACCGACGTGCATCTGTTCAATGGCCTGCTGGGCTATCTGGCCGGGCAGGGGGTCAGCAGCGATCTGCCCGGTGCGCAGGAGGCTGTTGCCGAGGCCCGCGAGATCGGCGATATCGATGCAGTGGCCGAGGCCTGCGGCGTGGATGCCAGCACGGTAACAGCCTTTTTCGAGTTGTTTGCCCAGACCGAACGCACGGTCACCGTCTTTTCCCAGGGCGTGAACCAGTCCTCGGCCGGCACCGACAAGGTCAACGCCATTCTCAACTGCCATCTGCTGACCGACCGTATCGGCAAGCCCGGGGCCTGCCCGTTCTCGATCACCGGTCAGCCCAATGCCATGGGCGGGCGCGAGGTGGGTGGGCTGTCCAGCACGCTGGCCGCGCATATGGGCTTCGACGGCGCCGATCGTGTCCGGCGGTTCTGGGATTCGCCCGTGATCGCGCGCGAGCCCGGCCTGAAAGCGGTGGAACTGTTCGAGGCGATCGAGTCCGGCCAGGTCAAGGCGGTCTGGATCATGGCGACCAATCCGCTGGTGAGCCTGCCGCATGCCGATCGTGCCAAACGCGCACTTGAAGCCTGCGAGTTCGTGGCCGTGTCCGACTGCATGCGCCATACCGATACGGTCGATCGCGCGCATGTGCTGCTGCCGGCCGCGGCCTGGGGCGAAAAGAGCGGCACGGTCACCAATTCCGAACGCATCATTTCGCGCCAGCGCGCGTTCTTGCCCATGCCGGGCGCGGCGCGTGCGGACTGGGACATCATCTGCGACGTCGCGCGCCGGATGGGCTTCGACGGTTTCGATTTCGACAGCCCGGCGGCGATCTTTCGTGAGCATGCGGCACTCACCGCGTTCGAAAACGACGGCGAGCGTGTGCTCGATCTCGATGGCCTGAGCGATCTCGCCGACAGCGAATACGACACGCTCGAGCCGGTACGCTGGCCCGTGCATGCCACGCAGGCTCTGCGTGCCGCGGGTGCGATGCCGGTCGCACAGGACAGCCGGCGTCTATTCGCCGATGGCGTCTATCCCACATCGGATGGCCGGGCGCATCTGGTCGCGGTGACGCCACGCGGTCCGGCCAATGGGGTCAGCGATCAATGGCCACTGGCACTGAATACCGGGCGCATACGCGATCACTGGCACACGATGACGCGCACGGCCAAATCCGCGCGGCTGTCGGCCCATATTCCGGAGCCGTTCGTGGAAGTGCACTCGGATGACGCCCAAAGCTACGGCGTGAACGACGGTGCCATCGCGACCGTATCGACCGCGCTGGGCGAGGCCCAGCTACGCGTGATCGTCACCGACGGTCAGCGCCAGGGCGCGCTGTTCGTACCCATGCACTGGAACGACCAGTTCGCCGCCCGCGCACGCGTCGGCGCGCTCGCCAATCCGGCCGTCTGTCCGATCTCGGGCGAGCCGGAGTTCAAGCACACGCCGGCGGCTATCGCGGCCTTTGACGCGGCCTGGCATGGCTTCATTCTCGCCAGCCGGCCGCTGCTTCTGGCCGGCGAGGCGAGTATCGACTACTGGGTGAAGATTCCGGGCGAGCGCTTCTATCGCTACGAGGTCGCAGGCCTGCATACCCCCGACGACTGGGCCGCGACCGTACGCGCCTGGATCGGCGTGGGCGAGCGCACGGCAGACTGGCTGGAAGCGGCGGATACGGCCGCCGGGCGTTACCGCGCCGCGCATATGGATGCCGGGCACGTCGAGGCCTGTGTGTTCATCGCTCCCGAGCCCGCCGCGCTACCCGATCGCAGCTGGCTTTCCAGCCTGTTCACCGGCGAGCCGGTCGACGAGGCCGAACGCGCGGGCCTGCTCGCGGGCCGCCCGGCCGACCCCGGTACAGACCCGGGCCCGCAGGTGTGCTCCTGCTTCGGCGTCGGTCGCAACACGATTGCGCGGGCGATCGATGCACACGGCCTGACCAGCGTGGCCGCGGTCGGCGACGCGCTCGATGCCGGCACCAACTGCGGCTCCTGCAAGCCCGAGATCGCCGCGCTGATAGAAGCGCAGGCGGGCGAATGATTCATCCCGATTTCATCGACAACCGTTCGACCACACGGATCGACCCCTCATGAGCACACAGGATTTCGACGAAGAACAGCAGCGCTATCTCAAGGGCGTGACCGCCGGGCTGCATATCGCCCGCGGCGTGCCCGGCATGACCGGACTGACCACCGGCAAGCGTCTGCGCCCCGACGATTTTCATTCCCAGGCGCGTATTCGGGCCCAGGCGATGGGCGGCGAGCTGACCAGCCAGGAGGAGGCCAAGGCCGATCTCAACCCCAACGACATGTGGAACGAGATGGTGGCGCTGGCCAACCTGGGCGAGTATCCGAAAGGCGGCGACGTGTTCCTGATGAAGGGGCGCGGGTTGTTCTATGTCGCGCCCAATCAGGACAGCTACATGTGCCGGCTGCGCATGCCCGGCGGCATCTTCTCGTCGCATCAGTTTCGTGCCGTGGCCGACCTGGCCGAGGCCTACGGCGGCGGCTATACCCATGTCACCACGCGCGCCAATCTGCAGATTCGCGAGATCGGGCCGCGGGATTCGGTGAACGTGCTGATGGGCCTGCAGGACGTCGGCATCCTCAATCAAGGCAGCGGCGGGGACAACATCCGCAACATCACCGGCAGTCCGCTGGCCGGCATCGATCCGGACGAACTGATCGACGTCACGCCCTACTGCCGGGCGATGCACCACCATATCCTCAACCACCGCGAGCTCTACGGCCTGCCGCGCAAGTTCAATATCGCCTTCGATGGCGGCGGGCGGATCAGCGCGCTGGAAGGCACCAACGACATCGGTTTTTCTGCCGTGCTGCCCAAGGCCGATGGACCGTTGCCGCGACGGCCGTACTTCCGCATGGGCCTGGGCGGCATCACCGGCCACAAGGACTTCGCCCGCGATACCGGCGTCATGCTCAAACCCGAGGAATGTGTTCCCGTCGCGCACGCGGTGCTGCACGTGTTTCTGGCCAACGGCGATCGCACCAGCCGCGACAAGGCGCGGCTGAAGTACGTGCTCGATCGCTGGGGCTTCGACAAGTTCATGCGCGAGGTACAGAAAAAACTGCCGTTCACCCTGCGCCGCTACCCGCTGTCGCGTTGCGAGGCCCGGCACCCGGTGGACAAGGCCGGGCATGTGGGCATCCACGATCAGGTCGACGACAAGCAGTATGTCGGTATCGTGCTGCCGGTCGGCCGGCTGACCGTCGACCAGATGCACGGTCTGGCCGATCTCGCCGATCGCCATGCCGACGCGAAGATGCGTACCACCGTCTGGCAGAACCTGGTGCTCGGTAATGTCGACCGATCCGCTATGGACGCGCTCGTGGCCGGCATCGAAAAGCTCGGCCTGCATGTGCACGCCAGTCCCGCGCGTACCGGCATGGTGGCCTGTACCGGCAGCTTCGGCTGCAAGTTCGCCAACGCCGAAACCAAGGCCAAGGCGCTCACGCTGGTCGATCATCTCGAGGACACGCTGGCGCTGGACGCGCCGCTCAATATCCATATGACCGGCTGCCCGAACTCCTGTGCCCAGCACTATGTCGGCGATATCGGGCTGCTCGGCGCGCGCGTGAGCGATCCCGACGCCGTCGACCCGGAAGAGGCCGATCAGGTCGATGGTTTCCATGTCTATATCGGCGGCGGCTACGAAGACGAGCAGGGCATCGCCCGCGAGCTGGCGACCGCCATTCCGGCCGTGCACCTGAACGCCTATCTGGAGAACCTGCTCGGGCTGTATCTCGACGAGCGCAACGCCAGCGAGCGATTCGTGGCCTATGCCCGGCGCCAGGATATCGACGAGCTCAGGCAGCGGCTCGCCGAGCGCTCGGACAAAGCCGGGCAAGCCCAGCGCGAATCCGAAGAAAAAGCGTATTCCGAAGCCGAGGCCCGGGCCGATACGCCCGAACAGGCCAAGACCGAACGCGATGACGCGGCCACCGACGATTACGACCGGTCGCCGGACGAGGCGGACGACGACGAGCAGAAAACGGCCTGAGCGACGCGTCGTTCAAGACGGTGATCCGCAGGAAAGCAAAAGCGCGAGCACGAGGTAACCCATGCCCACACAAGTCGATCTGATTCCCGAGGACGCGCCGTTCGAGGCCGAGCAGCGCGAATGGCTCAACGGCCTGATTGCCGCACTCGCCGGTTGGGAAGGCTCGCTCGGCGGGGGCGATCAGGGCGGCGGCGAGGCCAAGGAGTCCTTTCCCTGGCACGACCCGGCCATGGAAATGGACGAGCGCATGGAACTGGCCGAAGGCAAGCCGCACGAGCGCCAGCTGATGGCTGCCATGGCCCAGCTCGACTGTGGCCAGTGCGGCTATCTGTGCAAGACCTATGCAGAAGCCATCGCCTTCGAAGGCGAGGATCTCAACCGCTGCGTGCCGGGGGCCAAGGAAACCGAGCGCAAGCTCAAGGAGCTGGTTGCCGAGCATGACGCGGCCAACAGTGGCAGCGGCGAAGAAGAAAAGCCCAAGCCCGAGCCCAAGCCGAAGAAGAAGGCGCCGCTGGGCACGCGCGACAACCCCTACATGGCGAAGCTCAAGTCGAGCACGCCGCTCAATGCCGAAGGCTCGACCAAGGACACCCGCCACGTGGTGATCGATCTGGGCGATTCCGGTATCGAATACCAAGCCGGCGATTCGATGGGCATCTACCCGGAGAACGACCCGCGCACGGTCGATGCGATCCTGGCGGATATCGATGCCTCGGGTGGCGAGAAGGTGAAGGCCCCGGACGGCGAGAACAAGCTCCTGCGCCAAGTGCTGCTCAAGGACGTGGATATCACCAAGCCCAGCGACGAAGTCGTCTCCGTGCTGGCGGAATCCGCTACCGACGCCGATGAAGCAGAGGATCTGCGCATGCTCGCCGAACGCGGCGTGGAAGAGGGCCAGACCCTGCTCGAGATCGTGCGCGTCTATCCGAGTGCGCGGCCCAAAGTGCAGGCGATGGTCGACGCGCTCGGCCCGTTGCAGCCGCGACTGTATTCGATCGCCTCGTCGTCGCGGGTCTATCCGAACGAGATTCATACCACCGTCGCCGTGGTGAAGACCGCGGTCTATGGCCGTGGCTACAAGGGCGTGGCGTCCACATTCCTTGCCAAGCGGCTGTCGCGCCACGGCGAAGTACCGTTGTATATCCAGCCTAGCCAGGAATTTCGTGTGTGCGCCGACCCCGATCATCCCGCGATCATGATCGGCCCGGGTACCGGCATCGCGCCGTTCATGGCCTTTCTGCAGGAACGCGAGGCACGCGGCGATGCCGGCAGGAACTGGGTCTTTTTCGGCAACCCGGAATCGGCGAAAGACCATATCTACAAGGATCAGCTCGAGAAATGGCGCCACGGCGGGCTGATCAGCCGGCTCACGCTCGCTTTCTCGCGCGATCAGCAGGACAAGGTCTATGTCCAGGACCGCATGCGCGAACAGGCACGCGAGTTCTGGGCCTGGTTGGAGGCGGGTGCCGTGATCTATATCTGCGGCGACGCCGAGCGCATGGCCAAGGACGTGGATACGGCGTTGCACGACATCGTCGCCGAGCAGGGCCGGCTGAGCGAAGCCGAAGCCAGGCGCTATGTGGAAACGCTGTCGTCCGAGCATCGCTACCTGCGCGACGTGTACTAGCTTTGTTCAGCGGCGTCCTGATGGCTGCCGTGAAGGGCCTGCCTATAGGGCCAGGCCGGTCGGTCGTGCCGGCGGCCACCGGGGCGCGGCGATGATCGGCGCGGCGCGCATCGACCTGTTTCAGTCAGCGCTCATAGGCGATGGCCAGCCGCAGGGTATGGTCGGCCGCGGCATGGCCAAGGCCCCACAGCAGGCCCAACTGGAGATTCAGCGAAGCCTCGTCGTCGACCGGAATCGTGCCGAACAGTGCCGGGCCCAGACGATCGCCAGGCGCGTAGGCCGCGGTGGCGTCGTCGTCCTCTTCATCGGCGAATTCGCGCTCACCGAACCCCTGTACGCCGAACGCGATGCGCTTGCCGGCCGGCCAGCTCGCCTGCCACCCGTAGCTCAGGCCGATGTCCGGCGCACTCGTGATCGCGCGATCGACGAATACATTGGCGCGCAGCGTGAGCGTGCCCAGTCGACGTTCGAACACCGGGCCGACCACCAGCTCGTCGTCGGCGTCGTCCACGGTCGCGATCTCGTAGGACAGGAACAGGCCCAGATCCACCCATGGGTTGCCGGCCGGCGTGAGCTGGAAGACGTTCTCGATCTGCACCTGCGCGAGTCGCGCCACGCTGTCGAAGCCGTCGACGATGACCGGAGAGACGCTCGCGCGCCAGAAACCGGTCGGGCTGTAGCCGAGCTCCAGCCGGTATTCGCGGGCATGATTGTCGCCGTGCCGGTTGCCATCCAGATGATAGTAGCGGGCTTCGAGCTCGGCCTCGCCGGCTTCGACCATGGGCGAGTAGATCTCGTCGTCCGGGCCGACGTCGGCGCCGCAGGTCGGACTCAAACACAGCAGTACGATCGACAGGACCGGCCAGGCGGCACGACCTGCGACAGAGCGCGTCCGGGACATTGGGGCGGCTTCCGGCCAGGGGGTGATGACACGATAGTGCCCGTGGCCCGGATGCCGGGCAACGGACAGCGCCCGAGCGGTCGCCGGACTGGCTGCGCGCTAGACGATGGTCGTAGATGCCGTCGCCTCTTCCGTCGAACCATGTATGCGACACTTATCGGCTGATTTGCCCGGGCCGGATCGCTCCATCGACGGCCCAACCTAACGAGGCGCCATGAACGCTACATCGCTCGATCGCGACCGGCTCGACCGGCTGGTCGAATTCCGCCACGACCTGCATCGCCACCCCGAACTGGGTTTCGAGGAGCGCGAGACCGCGCGCAAGGTCGCCGCGGAACTGGACGCGCTGGGCGTGGAATACGTCGACGGGCTCGGCGGCACCGGCATCGTGGCCTGGATCACCGGCCGCGGTGGCGATAGCGACGCCAGCGTCGGCCTGCGTGCGGATATGGACGCCCTGCCCATCGAGGAGAAAAGCGGCGTCGAGCATGCCTCGACACAGCCCGGGCGCATGCACGCCTGTGGCCACGACGGCCATACCAGCATGCTGCTGGGCGCGGTCGAATCGCTGAAGACGAACGACGATTTCGCCGGCACGGTGTATTTCGTCTTCCAGCCGGCCGAGGAGGGCGTGGGCGGCGCCAAGGCGATGATCGAGGACGGCGTGTTCGAGCGTTTCGACGTGCGCGAGATCTATGCCCTGCACAACTGGCCGGCCCTGCCCATCGGCCAGTACGGGCTGATCGCTGGCCCGATCATGGCCGGCGGCGACCGGGTGGATATCACGATTCACGGCCGCGGCGGCCACGGCGGGCTGAACCCGCACGGCTGTATCGACCCGATCCGGATCGCGGCCGAACTGGTGCACAAGGCGCATACCATCGTCTCGCGCGAGGTCGATCCGCTGCGCCCCGCGGTGTTGAGCATCTGTGCCATGCAGGGCGGCGACCTGAACGGGTTTGCCGTGATTCCCGATGCCGCCCGGCTCTGCGGCACGATCCGCGCGCTGGACGACGCCACCCGCGAGGTTGTGCGCTCGGGCCTGCGCCGGCTGTGCGCGAGCCTGGAGCAGTACTACGACGCGACCATCGAGCTGTCCATCGAGGACAAGTTCGGCGTGACCTACAACGACCCCGGCGCGACCGAAACCGCGCGCGAGGCGATCGCCCGGTGTTTCGGCGCCGATACGCTGGCCGCCGACTACCCGCCGTGCATGGGCGGCGAGGACTTTTCCTACATGCTCGCCGAGCGCCCGGGCGCTTATATCCATGTCGGCTCGGGCGACGGTGAGCACAGCCGCGGTCTGCACCATCCGGAATACGACTTCAACGACCGGATCATGGCCGACGGTATCCGTCTGCTGGCCGAACTGGCACAGGATTCGCTGGCCAAACAGGCCTCAGGCGACACGGAGCGGCGCTCGGCCTGAGCGGCCCGCCGCCATGACATCGGTTTCCAACCCGGGAGAACGCCCATGACCGCCGGACGTACGAGACACGTCACTCGCGCATATGTTCTGTTCGTAGTGGCGATGTTCCTGCTCATGCTCTTTCCGCTCTACGGCATCGCCAATCGCGTGTTTCCGCTCGTGCTCGGCCTGCCGTTCGGGCTGTTCTGGGTCGTGCTGCTGGAAGTGATCGCCTTCGTCGTTCTGTGCGGCTTCTATCGCTATGAATACGGTCAGCGGGGTCGCTCATGAGCAACTGGGAATTCGCACTCGGCGCGATGCTGGTCTATCTCGTGCTCGCCTTCGTGATCGGCCTGATGGCCGGGCGCAAGCGCTCGTTCTGGTCGGTATCCGAATACGCGGTAGCCGACCGCGGGCTCGGGCTGATCGTGATCTGGTTCATGATGGGCGGCACCGTGTTCAGCGCCTTTTCCTTCCTCGGCGGGCCGGGGATGGCGTTTTCCAAGGGCGCGGCGTCGTATTTCGTGCCGGCCTATATCGCTCTCGGCATCCTGCCCTGGTATGTGCTCGGGCCGAAGGTCGGGCGCATCGGGGCACGCAAGAACTTCTTCACCCTCGGCGATTTCCTGGGCGATCGCTACCAGTCGCGCGCGTTGACCGTGCTGGTGGGCGTGATTTCGGTGCTGGCCTTCATCCAGTACCTCACGCTCCAGATCAAGGGCATGGCGTTCATCTTCAATATCCTCACCGACGGCGCGATCCCGTACTGGTTCGGCGCACTGCTGGCCTACGGCATCGTGGTCACCTACGTGGCGACCTCGGGCGTACGCGGCGCGGCCTGGAGTGATGTGCTGCAGGGTGCGCTGATGCTGATCGTGGCCTGGACCGTGGGCTACTACCTGGTCTACACGCTGCAGGGCAGTCCCACCGAAATGTTCACCGCCATCGCCGAGGCCAAACCCGGCTTTCTGACCATCGGCGGCGAGGGCTCGCAGATGTCGGCGATGGCCTATTCGAGCGTGATTCTGGTTTCGGCGCTGGGTTTTCTGATGTGGCCGCATCTGTTCACCAAGTCCTATACGACCACCGAAAAACGCATCAAGATCACCACCATGGCGTTTCCGCTGTTCGGCATCTTTCTGGTGCCGGTACTGTTCGTGGGCTTTGCCGCCATCGGCGTGGTTGCCCCGGACGCGCTGGAAAGCTCCGATCAGATCCTGCCGTATCTGGTGACCCACAATCTGGGCGCGAACGGCTGGCTGTACGGGCTGATCGGCGCAGGCGCGCTGGCCGCGGCGATGTCGTCGTCGGATGCGATCACCCACGGCGGCTCGGTGTCGCTCGGGCGCGACGTGATCCTGCCGTTCAAGCCGGACATGAGCGAACGCAGCCAGGTCTGGATCATGCGGATCGCCGTGGTCGCGATCGGGGCCGCAGCCTACTGGCTGTCGATCTTCGGGGCTGCCGGCATCATCGCGCTGCTGGTCGGTGCCTATGGCTCGATCGCGCAGTTCGTGCCGGCGGTCTATGGCGCGCTGATCTGGCGTCGCGGCACCAAGAGCGGCGCGATCGCCGGCCTGATCGTGGGCATCGGCGTGAACTACTACTACCAGATCGTCGCGTCTTCGACGCCGCTGGATATCAACGCCGGGATCATGGGCCTGCTGTGCAATATCGTGGTGTTCGTGGCGGTCAGCCTGGCGACCCGGCCGGTATCCACTGAACTGGCCGAGGAGTACGCCAACGCCTGAGCCGGCCTCAGAGCCGGCGCAGCGCCGCGACCAACTTGTCCAGCGCAGGGCCCGGGTAGCCGATCAGCACGAGCGCCCGGGTGCTGCGGGCGCGGGCCGCGATCACCCGCAGCCGGCCGCCGGCGACCTGGACCACATGAGAGCCGCCGGGCCGCCCGGCGGCCTCGACCAGGCCCTTGGCCCGGACCAGCGTGGCGGACGCGTTGGTGAGCAGCTCTTCGAGTGCGGCGAGATCCACCGGTCCGGTCAGTTCCACACTTTCGGTGACCAGCCGCCCGCGGGCCGGCCCGGCGGCCGGGGCGGACAGCGCCGGTGAGTCCGGCGCTTCGCCGGGCTCGATCGTTCGGGTGGCGGTGGCATTGAGCCGTTCCAGATGCTGCAGGACCTCGGCACGCGCGGCGTCGTCGAGCCATTCGAGCCGGTTGATCCGCAGATGCCCGACCTCGCGGATCTGGGCACGCACGATATCGGCGATCGCATCGTCGCCGATATGGCGTTCGAAGCCGGCGGCGTCGACCAGCGTCTCCGCGTGTTCGAGCCGGTAGCCGCGTGCCGCGCCGAACAGCTGTATGAGCGGGCGCGGCCGGGCCACGCCGCTGGCTTCCAGCACCAGATGTTCGGGCGGCTGCGGCCAGTCTCGAATCTCGCGCAGCTGGGCGGACAGATCGCCCGCGATGCCGCAACAGGCACAGCCGTTGGACAGCCGCAGGATATGGTCTTCGCGCGATTCGATCAGCTCGGCGTCGATATTGATACGGCCGAAATCGTTGACCAGGAACAGGGCGTTGACGAGTTCGCCGGCGGCGATCAGCGTGTTGATCCGGGTGGTCTTGCCCGCCCCCAGAAACCCGCAGAGCAGGGTGGTGGGAATCATCGTGTCCACGTCCCCGCCCGGATCAGCTGCCGCCGGTGGGCCGGCCGGAGAGCAGCGTGTCGTGGACGCCGATGTCCTTGAGCGGCCTGTCGCTTGTCAGCGGGTCGTCGTCGAGCACGGTGATGTCGGCGAGCTTGCCCGGCTCGAGGCTGCCGATCCGGTCGTCCATGCGCAGGGTATAGGCCGCGCCCAGGGTGATGGCTTCCAGCGCGCGCGCCCGGCTGATCTGTTCGGCCTCGCCCAGCGTCACGCCGCCGGCGGTCTGGCGCGTGGTCGCACACCAGGCGGTGAACAGCGGCGAGATCGGTGTGACCGGCGCATCGCAGTGGATGCCGAAGACGATGCCCAGGCGCTCGGCGCTGGCCGCCGGTTCCAGGCGCTGACAACGATCGAAGCCGAGTGTCTTGGTCAGATGGATATCGCCCCAGTAATAGATATGGTTGGCGAAGATGTTCAGACAGGCGCCCAGGCGTTCTACACGGCGAAGCTGGTCCTGGCGGATGAGCTGGACGTGCTGCAGCGTGTGGCGATGATCCGGGCGTGGCCACATCGCCAGGGCCTCGTCGAGCGCATCCAGGATCACGTTCACGGCTTCGTCGCCGTTGGTATGCACGTGCAGGTGCAGCCCGGCCTGATGATAGTGGCCGACCATGTCGTGAAACGTCTCCGGCGGGGCGTTCCAGACGCCGTTGTCCGGGCCGGTGAGATAGCCTGGCCACTGCAGGCGCGCGGTGAAGTTCTGGATCGCACCGTCGGTGACGAGCTTGACCAGGCCGAACTGCAGGCGCTCGTGATTGTAGGCGAGCGCCTGTTGCACCCGTTCGCTGCCGGCCTGCGGCTCCCAGGCCAGGGCATTCAGCGCCGGCACCAGCCGGACCGGAAAATCCTCGGCGGCGGTGGCTTCGCGCAGGGCCGCGATGGCGGCATCGCTCATCGGGTTGAGCAGGTCGGTGATCGTGGTCACCCCCTCGCGGCGGGCGGCCTGAGCATAGCGATTGAGCGCGCCGGTATCGGACGCACCCTCGAAGATGTCGAATTCGAGTGCATCGAATACCGGATGCATGGCCGCGAATTCCTCGACCACGCCGCTGGGCCGGCCGTCGTCGCCGCGCTTGATGCCTTCCATGTCCAGGTCGTGGAGGTTCGCTCGGGCGATGGTCGCGCTGTTGACGAACATCACGTGCAGGCTGGCATGGATGACGACGATGGGGCGGGTCTCGCTGACCGCATCCAGCAGCCGGCGGTCGATGATCGCGTCATCGAAATAGACCGGGTCCAGCCCCCAGGCGACGAGCGGGGCCTCGCTATCGCCCTGGGAGACGTGTTCTGCAAGCCGGTCCTGGACCGCCTCGGGCGATTTCAGCCCCGGCCATAGCCGGCCTTCCGGGTCGCGGCGATCGAAATAACCCAGATAGAGATGGTTCCAGACCGAGCCTTCCAGCGCATGGCTATGGCCCTCGACGAAACCGGGTACGAGCACCTTGTCGGCATAGCGGTCGTCGATCCGAACGTCGCCGAACCGGCGTATCTCGTCGATCGGTCCCACGCCGAGCACGCGACCGTCGCGCACCGCCACGCATTCGCCGGCCGGCTGCGAGGGGTTCATCGTATGCACGGTACGGGCGGTATAGACGGTGATGGTCATCGCGATCGGACTCTCGGGTCGACGAGTTGGAACATGCCAACATAGTGAGCCGGCGCCGATCGGACAAGCAGGAGTCGCGGTGCACCCGATCGCCTGACCGGGCGGGCGCGATGCCTCGGGTCGGCCGGGTCAGACGTTCAGGCGCGCATCGTCCCAGACCGGGGCTACGCCCGAGGGCAGATCGCGCAGCCGCCCGAGGCCCAGCCAGAATTGTTCGGGGGCATGAAAATCCGAGCCGACCGAGCCGAGCAAGCCATGCTCGCGGGCATGGGCGGCGGCGGTGATTTCCTGGCTGCGTTCGGTGGTGCCGGTACAGATCTCGAGCGCGTGGCCGCCGGCGTCCGCGAAGGCGGCGACCGCGCGCCGGCGCCAGGCTGCGGAAAAGCCATAGCCGAACGGATGGGCCAGCACCGCGATGCCGCCCGCGCCGTGGATCCAGCCGATCGCGTCGTCCAGCCCGGCCCACTGGATGCTGCGATGGCCGGGTTTGCCCGGCCTGAGATAACGCTTGAACGCCTGATTCATATCCTTGCACAAGCCGTCCTCGACCAGCAGGCGTGCGAAATGCGGGCGGGCGATCTGGCCGCCGTCGGCCAGCCGGCAGGCACGCTCGTACCCGTCGTCGAGGCCGAGGCGTGACAGCTTCTGCGCGATCGCGCGGGCGCGATGGTCGCGGGCCTGCTGCAGCTCGGCCAGCCCTGCCGACAGGCCCGGGTCGTCGGCATCGAAACCCAGGCCGACGACATGCAGGGTGCGCTTTTGCCAGGTCACCGAGATCTCGACGCCGGCGATCAGGCGGACGTCCACACGGTCGGCGACGTCGCGGGCCTCGGCCAGGCCGGCCGTGGTGTCGTGGTCGGTCAGCGCCAGGCGTCGTACACCGGCCTGCGCGGCGCGTGCCACGACCTCGCCCGGGCGCAAGCGGCCGTCCGAGGCGGTCGAATGACAGTGCAGGTCGATCACGGTTGCAGGCGCACCGGGCCGCGGGACGATATGCTGTGCTTCATCACGACAGGGTAACGATTTTCCGGGTATGTCGATGGCTCATTTCGGTTTTCTGCCCGCCTGGCTGCTGGGCGCGCACCTCATCGTCGAACTGTTGCTGATTGGGCGCGTGCTGTTGCGCCCGTATCGCGATCCGTCGGCACGGGTGGCGTGGCTGGTGGTGCTGGTCGCTCTGCCGGTGGTAGGGATCGCGCTGTATCTGCTGTTCGGCGAGACGAGCATCGGCCGTCGTTATATCGCCCGCCGGCGCGAGATCCTGTCGCGTCTGCCGGCGCCCGATACGCTCACGCCCACGGTGCGAACCGCGCCGCGCGTGTCCCATCTGTTCGACATGGGAGCCTCGATCAACGGCTATCGGCCCTGTGGCGGCAATGCGTTCGTCTTTCCCGACGGCGCCGATGCCACGATCGATGCGCTGGTCGCCGATATCGATGCCGCGACCGAGCATGTGCATCTGCTGTTCTATATCTGGCTGACCGACCACAACGGCCTGCGCGTGGTCGAGGCGATATGCCGGGCCGCCACACGGGGCGTGACCTGCCGCGTGCTGGTCGATGCGGTCGGCTCGCGCGGGTTGATCAAGTCGCCGCATTGGCAGGCAATGACGCAGGCCGGGGCCCACACCGTGGTCGCGCTGCCGGTGGGCAACCCGGCGTTTCACGTGTTCTTCGGCCGGCTGGACCTGCGCAACCATCGCAAGATCGTGGTCATCGATCACGGCATTACCTACACGGGCAGCCAGAACTGTGCCGACGCCGCGTTCGCGATCAAGGCGCGTTTCGCGCCCTGGGTGGACACCATGATGCGTTTCGAGGGGCCGATCGCGCGGCAGAACCAGCATCTGTTCGTCACCGACTGGATGACCTATTCGGATGAAGATTGTGCCGAACTGCTCGTCGCCCCACCCATACCGACCCCCGGCGGGGTGGTGGCCCAGGCCATCGGCACGGGCCCGACCGAGCGTTATTCGGCGGCACCGGAGCTGATCTGCTGTCCGCTCCATGCGGCACGCCGCCAGCTGATCGTGACCACGCCGTACTTCGTGCCCGACGACGCGCTGCTGCAGTCGCTGTGTTCGGCGGCCTATCGCGGCATCGATATACGCATCGTGTTTCCGGCGCGCAATGATTCCCGCATCGTGGCCGCGGCCAGCCGCAGCTATTACCACGACCTGCTGGTCGCGGGTGTGCGCATATTCGAATACCGCCCCGGGCTGCTGCATGCCAAGACGCTGACCGTCGACGACGACATTACGCTCATCGGCTCGACCAACCTGGACCGCCGCAGCTTCGATCTGAACTATGAGAACAACCTCTTGCTGCACTCGGTACAGGTCACCGCGGCGGTCCGTGAACGCCAGCTGCGATTCATCGCCGATTCGCAGCCGGTGACGCTGGCCGAGGTTGAGTCGGTCGGTCGCGGACGCCGAGCCTGGCGCAACGCACTGGCGATGCTGGGGCCGGTACTCTGAATCGACGGGCCGCGTCTGCGGCCCGTAGAAGCCGGGCGTAGCGGCCGGCTTCGCCGATCAGTCGTCGTGCCAGGCGTGCAGTACGCGATCCGCCTCACCGAAACGATCGCTGGCGTTGTCGTGCTGATGCCAGTACGGGTAGATCAGCTCCGGCCGGCTGACCTTCTCGATCGCCGCGATCTCGTCGGTGCTCAGCGTCAGTTCCGCCGAGGCCAGGTTGTCGGCCAGCTGATCGGCCTTGCGCGCGCCGATCACCGCCGTCGATACGCCCGGGCGATGCGTGATCCAAGCCAGGGCGACCTGGGCGGCGGATACGCCGTGGGCCTCGCCGACCTCCACCAGCGTTTCGATGATGTCGAACAGCCGGGTTTCGTTCGAGATCGGCGGTTCGTTCCAGCCGTCGGCGAACCGGGTGCCTTCGGGCTGCTCCCGATCACGCCGGTACTTGCCCGACAGCAGGCCGCCGGCCAACGGGCTCCAGATCATCGTGCCCAGGCCGGCGTCCACGGCCGCGGGCATGAGTTCGTACTCGGCTTCGCGTGCCTGCGGCGTGTAGTGGATCTGCTGGCTGATCGGCTTGATGAAGCCCTCGCGCTCGCACACCGCCATGACCTTCATCGCATGCCAGGCCGAGAAGTTGGAGATGCCGTAATAGCGGATCTTGCCGTGCCGCACCAGCGTATCGAAGGTCTCGAGCGTCTCCTCGAGCGGCGTCATGCCATCCCACATGTGCATCTGGTAGAGATCGATGTAGTCGGTATCCAGCCGCTTGAGGCTGGCCTCGACCTGCTGGCGGATATGGGCACGCGACAGCCCGCCGTCATTGGCCCCGTCGCCCATGGGGAAACGCACCTTGGTGGCGACCAGCACGTCCCGGCGCTTCTTGCCCAGCGCCTTGCCGAGGATCTTCTCGGAGGCGCCGGCCGAATACATGTTGGCGGTATCGAAGATGTTGACGCCGGCATCGATCGCCTGATCGACCAGCCGGGCGGCGCCCTTGATATCGGTGTTGCCCACCTTCGACATCGCGCCTTCGCCGCCGAAGGTCATGGTGCCGAGCGTGAGTTGCGAGATTCTGAGGCCGGAGCGGCCAAGCGGACGGTACTGCATGGAAGTCGTTCCGTGGTTCGATAGTGACCGAACGATTGGTGCGTTGGCCCGATTGTTCAAACCGTGGATCGGTGACGGCAAACACCCTGGCGCCGTGAATCCATCGACTCGTCTATACTGTCAGTGTTCAATGTCAGAGTCAGGGGAGTTCGAATCGTGTCCGTACCGCTTGCCGAGGCGCGTGTCCAGTTGGGCAGCCATATCGATCGTGCCCGCCGACAGGCCGAGCATGCCCGTCGCCATCTGTTCGATCGCGCGTCGTTGAGCCAGGCCGGTCAGACGCCGTTCGAAACGGTGTGGTCCGATGGCGCCATGCATCTGCGCTACTACCCGCCGCTGGGTGAGGTGACACAGCCGCCGCGCACGCCGCTGGTGCTGGTGCCGCCGCTCGCGGTGAACATGCTCGTCTACGATCTCTTTCCCCACCGCAGCCTGGTGCGCTATCTGCGCACGCGCGGATTCGAACTCTATCTGATCGACTGGGGCCGGCCATCGCGTGCCCAGAACGCACGCAATCTGGCGGGTTATTTTGCTCAGCTGTTGCCGCAGATGCTCGACCGCGTACGGGCGCGCACGGGCTGCAAGCGGTTGAACCTGCATGGCTGGAGCCTGGGCGGGCTGTTCGTGCTGTGCCAGGCCGCACTCGCGGCCGACGATGAAATCGCCAATCTGGTCGTCGTCGGTGCGCCGGTGGATTACCACGACAATGGGGTGCTGGGCGAGCGCTATCGCTGGCTCAGCCGGCATGCCGGACGTCTTCACGAGCTCACGGGCCTGAGCGCAGCGCAGTTGCCGTCCGCCGTGCTGCGTTCACCCGGCTGGGTCAATTCGCTGGCGTTCAAGCTGACCACTCCCATGGCCAGCCTGCGCAGCTATGGGCGGCTGTTGCGCAACCTGCATGACGACGAGTACGTGCGGTCGCATGCCACCCATGCCGCCTTTCTGAACGGTATGGTCGCCTATCCGGGCGGCGTTGTGGCCGACTTCATCGACTATCTGTGGGTGGATAACGTAATGGCCGACGGTCGTCTGCCCATGGCGGATACCCAGGCGACCCTGGCCGACGTGCGGGCGCCGATTCTCAATATCACCGGTCAAGACGATCTCATCGTCACCCCCCGGTGCAGTCAGGCAATGGCCGATCTGGTCGGTGCTGCGGATATCACCTGCAAGGTCGAGCCAGGCGGACATGTGAGTATCGTCTCCGGCGAGCAGGCCGCGCGCCAAAGCTGGCCCGCGATCGCCGACTGGCTGATCGCCCGCGATTGATGCCGGCTCACAGCAGTCCGGCGATGCGTCCAGCCAGGAAATCGAGGAACAGTTCGATCCGCAGCGACAGCGCCGTGTTGCGGTAATAGACGGCATGGATCGCCTGCCGCCGATCTTCGATACGGTCGCTCAGTACCGGCTGCAGCCGGCCGTCGGCGACCAGCTCGCGGGTCACATAGTCGGCCATGCTGGCGATGCCTTCGCCGGCCAGCGCCAGCGCGATCAGGGTGCTCGCACTGGAGGCGGAAACGCTCGGCGTGATCCGCAGATCGCGCCCCTGCGCACCGCGTAGCGGCCAGGCGTTGAGATGCGGCATCTGATTGAAGCCGAGCAGTGAATGCTCGTCCAGATCGGCCGCCGACTGCGGGATGCCGTGGCGGGCCAGGTAGGCCGGGCTCGCGACCAAGCGCAGACGGGTATGACCGAGTGGGCGCGCGTGCAGCGTGGAATCCTCAAGCGTGCCGATCCGGATCGCGACATCGGTATGTTGTTCTAGCAGATCGATGAACCGGTCGTGGGTATCCAGCGCCAAGGTGATCTGCGGGTAGCGGGCACGAAACGCCCCGATCTGCGGCACGATCACCGACTGCATGAACGTCGGCGCCGCGTTGATACGCAGCGTGCCGGCTGGCTGTGCGCGGCGTAGCGCCATGGCCTGTTCGGCATCGTCTGCGGCGTCGAGCAGGGCGCGCGCATGCGGCAGCAGTTCGCGGCCTTCTTCGGTGAGTTTCACCCGGCGGGTCGTGCGGGCGAGCAGGGTGGTGCCCAGCTTGTCTTCCAGCCGGGCGAGCCCTCGGCTGACACCGGATACGGTCTGGCCGAGCCGTTCGGCTGCTGCGGTGATCGAGCCACTGTCGACGACCGCGACGAAGACCTGATGTTCTGCCAGCGTCGTTTTCATTGTTGATTGCCAGTCAATAATGATTTGCAGTTTATCCCGTTTCGAGCAGGGCGCGGACGCGCCAGACTGCGTGTCGTTTCATCCTTCGCACTGTTTTCGAGACCTCTGCCATGAATATCCTTCTGCTCAACGGGCAGCGCCCGTTCGCCCATTCCAGCGGCCGGCTCAACACCACGCTGCACGACACTGCGATCGAGGCACTCACGACCCTCGACCACGATCTGCGTACCACCGATATCGACGCCGGCTACGACGTGGCGGCGGAAGTGGAAAAATTCCTCTGGGCCGATGCAATCGTCTACCAGATGCCCGGCTGGTGGATGGGCACGCCCTGGATCGTCAAGCGTTATCTTGACGAAGTGCTTACCGAAGGCCATGGCAGCCTGTATGCCAGCGACGGCCGCAGCAGCCGCGATCCGGACCGTCATTACGGCACCGGCGGCCTGCTGCAGGGGCGTCGCTACATGCTGTCGCTGACCTGGAACGCGCCTCAGGCCGCCTTCGACCGGCCGGATGAATTCTTCGAGGGCCGCGGCGTGGACGGCGTCTATTTCCCGTTCCACAAGTCGCAGGAATTTCTCGGCCTCGAAGCGATGCCGACCTTTCTGGCCACGGACGTGATGAAGGCGCCGTCGGTCGATGCCCAACGGGCGCGCTATCGCGAGCATCTGGTCAGCGTCTTCGGCCAGGCCGAGACCAACGCCGCCATGTCGGCCTAGCCCAGCCGCTTGTGCTGCACAACGCGCGGTTTTCGGTAGTCGCCCGCAAGTAGCCGCCGCTACACTCGGGCAAACGAAAACAACGCGTGTCGATAGCGCGATGAGGGGCAGGGCATGGTGGAAAAAGCGGACAGTATCGTTGTAGGCGCGGGCCTGGCAGGGTTGGTTGCCGCCGCGGAACTGGCCGATGCGGGCAAGTCGGTGATCATCGTCGAACAGGAAGGCGAGAACTCGGTCGGCGGCCAGGCGTTCTGGTCGCTCGGCGGGTTGTTCATGATCGATACGCCCGAGCAGCGGCGTATGCGTATCAAGGACAGTCCGGAGCTGGCGCTCTCCGACTGGCTCGGTTCGGCCGGTTTCGACCGGCCCGAGGATTACTGGCCGCGCAAGGTCGCCGAGGCCTTCATCGAGTTCTCCGCCGGCGAGATGCGGCCCTGGTTGTACGAGCAGGGCATGCGCTGGTTTCCGGTCGTGGGCTGGGCCGAACGCGGCGGCTCGCTGGCCAGCGGCCACGGCAATTCGGTGCCGCGTTTTCATCTGACCTGGGGCACCGGCCCGGGCACGGTCGCGCCCTTCGAGCGGCGCGTACGCAAGCATATGGACGCCGGGCGGATCACCCTCAAATGCCGGCACCAGGTCAGCCGCCTGGTCATGACCGACGGGGCGGCCACCGGCGTGGCCGGCGAGGTGCTGGCGCCGAGCACGGTCGAACGCGGCCAGCAATCCAGCCGCGATGTGGACGGCGAATTCGAGTTCGCGGCCGGGGCGGTGCTGGTCACGGCCGGCGGCATCGGCGGCAACCACGAGCGCGTGCGTGCGAACTGGCCGTCCGAGCGTCTGGGCGCCGCACCCGCGCACATGATCTCGGGCGTGCCGCATCACGTGGACGGGCGCATGCTCGATATCAGCCATGAGGCCGGTGCTGCGATCATCAACAGCGATCGCATGTGGCACTACACCGAAGGCATCAAGAACTGGCACCCGATCTGGCCGATGCACGGCATCCGCATCATTCCAGGCCCGTCGTCGCTGTGGTTCGATGCCACCGGCCGGCGTCTGCCCGCGCCGTGTCTGCCCGGTTTCGACACGCTCTCGACGCTGCGCGAGATTCTGGCCACGGGCCATGACTACTCCTGGTTCGTGCTCACCCAGAAGATCATCGAAAAGGAATTCGCGCTGTCCGGCTCCGAGCAGAATCCGGACATGACGTCGCAGCAATGGCGGAAGGTGCTCAAGAGCCGGCTGTCCAAGGGCGCACCGCCGCCGGTCGAGGCGTTCAAGCAGCACGGCGAGGATTTCATCGTGGCCGACGATATCGGCGAACTGGTGGCGGGCATGAACCGGCTGGCCGGCAACGAGCTGATCGACCGCGCCGCGCTGGAGACCCAGATCGTGGCCCGCGATGCCCAGATCGACAACGCCTATTCCAAGGACGCCCAAGTCACGGCCATCCACGGTGCGCGGCGCTATATCGGCGACAAGCTGTTCCGCACGGCGTCCCCGCACAAGATGCTCGACCCGGCCAACGGGCCGCTGATCGCGGTCCGGCTGCATATCCTCACCCGCAAGACGCTGGGCGGGCTGCATACCAATCTGGACGGGCAGGTGCTCGACGCCGCCGGCGAGCCCATTGCCGGGCTCTATGCAGCGGGCGAGGTGGCCGGCTTCGGCGGCGGCGGCTACCACGGCTATAACGCGCTGGAAGGCACGTTTCTGGGCGGCTGCATCTTCTCGGGGCGTTGCGCGGGCCGGCACGCGGCCGCCCATCTCTAGCGCGAGCGGATACGCAACTCCACCGGTGCGACGCCGTCGGCCACCATGCCCAGGCGTTCGGCCGCCGCGCGAGACAGATCGATGATCCGGCCGCGGGTATAGGGACCGCGATCGTTGATACGCACGGTCACCCTGCGATCGTTGTCGAGGTTGGTCACCTGCACCCGCGTGCCCAGTGGCAGGGTGCGATGGGCAGCCGTCAGCGCGCGCGAATCGAAGCGTTCGCCGCTGGCCGTGCGGCGGCCATCGAACGAGGCGGCATAGTAGGCCGCCTCGCCGCGCTGATAGACCCGCTCGCCTGACGATGCCGGTCCACCGCTGCCGGGGGCCGCGGCACAGCCGGCGAGAGTCAGTATTAGCAACCACAGGATCAACAAGCGGAAATCGACAGGCATACGAAAGGTCTCGTGAATCGGCGCCGGGCAAAGGCGATGCGTGCCGTCGAATAATCTAAGGCTTTTTCCTGCGACGGCGCGAGCATGGCCTGCACGGGATGGGCCCGGCCGGACGCGCGTACTGATACGGGTCATGGCGGACGCGGTATATCATCCGCACATCACCCCCGGTGGCTGCCCCGGGGTCCAAACCGACGATGCGCGTCCGGCGCTGCGGCGGCCGGCCGCGCCCTGCCGATGGCGAGCGTGCACGATTTTTGCTGTGGTATGCGCAACCGGCCGGGTTCTTGCTTGTCAGGGCTCTGGCAGCAGGCAGCGTCGAAATGCCGCGACAGAACGGCAGGGTTTTCTCCCCGCGCGGGAGATGGTGCAAGGTGCGTATGAGATACAAGGTTCTTCTTTTCGATCTGGATGGCACGCTGACCGATCCGCGTGAGGGCATCACGCGTTGTGTGCAACATGCTTTGGCCTGTCAGCAGATCGATGAGCCGGATCGCTCGAAACTCGACTGCTTCATTGGACCACCGCTCAAGCAGTCGTTCATCGACTGGTATGGCATGGAGGGCAACGCCGCCGATCGGGCGGTGGCGGACTATCGAGAACGTTTCGGGGAGATCGGCATGTTCGAGAACACCCTCTATGCCGGCATCGTCGAACTGCTGACCGGGCTCAAGCGAAGCGGACGCCAGCTGTTCGTGGCGACCTCCAAGCCATGGTTCTACGCCCGCCAGATCATCACTCATTTCGGACTGGACGAGTTCTTCGGCCGGGTCTACGGCAGCGAGCTCGACGGCACACGCGTGGAAAAACACGCACTGATCGCCCATATCCTGCGCGAAGAGCGCATCGAAGCCGGGCATGCGCTGATGATCGGCGATCGCCGCTATGATCTGATCGGCGCGCGCCACAACGGCGTGGCCGCGGCAGCGGTCGGCTACGGCTACGGCAGCCGCGACGAACTGATGGCCGAACAGCCGGATCATTATTTCGCCACTCTGGCCGAACTGGACGAAGCACTACGCGCCTGTCGCGTCTGAGACACTGGTGCCATACGCGGGCGTACTGCGGTAATCTCTATCGCCATCACCCGCCGGCCCGTTATTCGCCATGACCGATTCCGATTCGCGTACACCCCTGTCCGAGCTGCTGGCCTCGATGAGCGCCGACGGCGATGCCGTTCGTGTACATATTCCCGATGACTGGCTGCAGGGCCGTGCGGTCTACGGAGGGCTGTCGGCCGCGTTATGCCTGCAGGCCACGCTCGAGGGGCTCGGCGACGATCTGCCGCCGCTGCGCTCGGTGCAGTTGAGCTTCATCGGCCCGGCCGGCAGCGATGTTCGGCTGTCGCCCGAGATCGTGCGTCAGGGCAAGTCGACCACGTTCGTGACCGTGGACATGAGTAGCGACGACAAGCTCGCCGTACGCGCCACGCTCTGCTTCGCCCGGGCGCGGTCGTCGCATCTGTCGATCGTGGATTGTCCGGCGCCCGTGGTGGCGGGCGTGGCCGACTGTGCCGACTTCTTCCGCGACGCCGAGGGCCGCAACCAGGGCCCGAATTTCGCCCAGCACTTCAACAGCCGGTTTGCCGGCGGCGCGTTGCCTGCCAGCGGCGCGCAAGACCCGTCGTTCACGGTGTGGATGCAGCACAAGGACAGTGCATCACGAGCGTCGCTGGTCGGGCTCGTGGCTTTGGCGGATGCGCTGCCGCCAGCCGCCATGGCCTGTTTCGCCGAACGGGCGCCGATCAGCACCATGACCTGGATGTTCGACGTGCTCGACGACACGCCGCACACCGACGATGGCTGGTGGCTGAGCCGGAGCGTCGCCGAATCGACCGCCGACGGCTATTCCTCGCAGGCGATGACGGTATGGAATAGCGCGGGACAACCGGTCATCGTCGGTCGTCAGAACGTCGCGATCTTCTACTAGAACCCGCCGATATCGGGCGAGAGACGGCCGCAGGGATGCGGCCGGCCGCGCCCGCGGCCCTCGACGCGCGCCGCCGGGGCGTGACGGTGGACAGCGGTGACGACGCCGACCGGCGCACTTGTGGTTGGCGCTGTGCCATGAAATCGAACCGGCCCCGGGCCGGTAGGCCACCACCGCCCGTTGGAACGCGGGTCAGCCCTGCCCAGGCTGACCCACAGGACCGGATGAATCCCCCAGCGGCCGCAGGCAGCCTCTTGTCCGGGGTAAGTCGTCGGCCCGCCGCAACCGAGGTTCAGCCCCACGACCGCTCGCCGTGTTGACGTGCCTGAATATCTAAATGATAATCGTTCGTATTAGCAAAACGATATCGTCTGTGCGTCGGTCGGTTCACCGGCGGCAGACGATGCAACACCAAAAGGGGGCACAGTGGATAGACGGGTTTCTGGGGATGCGCAAACCGAGCGAGCCACCGGCCGGGTGGGCGGCGCGTGGGTGACCGGGCTACTGGTCGCCGCGGGCCTCGGTCATGCAGGGCAGACGCTGGCCCAGGCGGATCAACCCGCGCAGCGTCTGGCGCCGCTGGTAGTCAGCGGCTCTGGTATCGCCGGCGCCGACGAGCCCACCCAGGGCTACGTCGTGGATTCCAGTCAGGGGGCTACCAAGACCGATACCCCACTGATCCGCACGCCGCAGACCGTCGATGTGGTCACGCGCGACCAGATCGAGGACCAGGGCGCGCTGACCGTCAACAACGCGCTGCGGTATACGCCGGGCGTGTTCACGGGGCTCGCCGGATCGTCGTCCCGTCAGACCACGGTGTCGTTGCGCGGCTTTCCCGGTGGCGATGTCAACAACACGTTCCTCGACGGTCTGCGTCTGGCCAACGACGCCGGGGCCTATTCCAATATTCAGATCGATCCCTTCTTTCTTGAACGCATCGACGTCGTCAAGGGCCCCAGCTCCGTGCTTTACGGTCGTGCCCAGCCGGGCGGTCTCGTGAACTTCGTCACCAAGAAACCGCAGGCCGAGCAGCAGGGGCTCGTCCGCTTCTACGGGGGCAGTTTCGATACCTTCGGCGGCGGCTTCGATGTCACCGGCGCGCTGCCCGACGCCGCGCTCGGCAGCTATCGCGTGGTGGCCAGCGCCGAGACCTCCGACACCCAGTACGACGTGGTCAAAAGCGAACGCTATACGATCATGCCCGAGGTCAGCCTCAATCTGGCCGAAGACACGACGCTGCTGCTGCAGGCCTACATACAGCGCGAGCCCGACGGCGGCTTCCACGGCTCGGTGCCCTATGACCTGAGCGTCAGCAGCTCGCGTTTCGGACGGACGGTCGATGATGAATGGGTCGATACCTCGGAAGACTTCGAAAAGTTCGACCGCGATACCGAGATCTTCTCCTATCAGCTCACCCACCAGGTCAGCGACGACGTCACGCTGCGCTCGAAGGCCCAGTACACCGAGGTCGACGTGGACCTGGAGCAGGTCTATCAGAATGGTTTCACCGGCAATGGCGCCGAGCTGCTGCGCTATGCCACGGCGGCCAGAGAACATCTGAAGGGTTTTGCCGTCGACAACAACGCCCGGTTCGATTTCGCGACCGGCGCGATCGACCATACGGTGCTGACAGGCTTCGATTTCCAACGGCGTGAGAACCGTGTCCGCTATGGCGGCGCAGCCGCCACGAACCTGGACCCGTTCAACCCCGATTACGACAACGCGGTCAGCGGTGATGCCGTGTTCGCTCCGGCCGATATCCGCCAGACGCGCCAGATCGGGCTTTATCTGCAGGACCAGCTGGAATGGAATCGCTGGAATCTGGTGCTTGGCGGGCGTCAGGACTATCTCAAGCGTGAATACACCATCGGCGGCAACCAGTCACGGGTACAGCGCAGCGACGATGCCTTCTCCGGCCGTGCGGCATTGCTCTACCAGTCGGCGTTCGGGCTGTCGCCGTATATCTCCTACAGCGAGGCCTTCAATCCGAGCGCGTATTCGCCGGCATCGGGCACCGGGCAGATCTCGGAGCCGGTGGATAGCGATCAGGTCGAGGTCGGTCTCAAGTACCAGCCGCCCGGCCTGGATGCGCTGTTCACGCTCGCGCTCTACGACCTGAACCAGAATAACGTCCAGCAGCGTACCGGCGTCACCCCGGTCGTATTCACCAGCATCGGCGATGTCCAGTCGCAGGGCGTGGAACTCTCCGGCCGGGCCAATCTCACCGACAGGCTGCACGTGATCGCCTCCTACAGCCATAGCGAGGTCGAGTACCAGGACGATGTCACCAGCGACGGGCTGGACGTGCGGGCAGGCAACACCTTCGTGCGCACACCGGACGATCTCGCCTCGGCGTGGGTGTCCTACGACCTGCCACGCGGTATCAACGCCGGCGCGGGCGTGCGCTATGTCGGCAGCAGCTATGCCGACAGCGCCAACACCCGGGAGGTACCCGATTACACCCTCGCCGATGCATCGGTGAGCTTCGAACTCGGCGAATTCGTGAGCGCGCTCGACGACACCACGCTGCGGATCAACGCCAACAATCTGTTCGACAAGGAGTATGTCGAAGCCTGCTTCAGCGAGATCAACTGCTATTACGGCCAGGCGCGCACGATCACCGCGACGGTCGACTACCGCTTCTAGCCGCCGATAGCGGTCCGGTCGCCGGCCGGGCCGGTCACGAGGGGACAGCGCCCGGGCACCTGCGGCACGGGTTCAATCACGCACGCCGACTCGAAGGAGAACACGCGCATGCACGACACCCTCGACCCGCGACCGACCCCATCGGCCGAGCCCGGCGCTCGGCCGGGCCTGTTGTTCGATAGCGCAAGCCTGAATGACTACCGCGCCGCGATGGAGTCGGCCGTTGCCACGGCGAGCCAGGCGATGGCCGCCGCCGAGCGCGTGTTCAGCGGCGTCGCCCCACAGAAGCTGGCACCCACGTTCGCCGGGATCGATCTCGATGACGGCGGCCAGGGCTTAACGGCTGCACTCGCCGAGCTCGGGCCGCTGTATCTCGACCACGCGGTGTATTTCCACCACCGGCGCTATGTTGCGCACCTGAACTGTCCGATCACCACGAGTTCGCTGGCTGCCGAGGCCGTGGCGTCGGCGCTGAACACCTCGATGGATACCTGGGATCAGAGCGGCGGGGCGACGTTCATCGAGCAGACGCTCATCGCCTGGACGGCCACGCGTGCCGGCCTGGGCGAGCGCGCTGACGGCATCTTCACCAGCGGTGGCACGCAATCCAATCTGATGGCCATGCTGCTGGCCCGTGAGCATTGCTGCGCCGCGCGCCATGGCCCCGGTTGGGTACAGCGTCACGGGTTGCCGCCCGAGGCCTCGCGATTCCGAATATTCGCGTCCGAAGTCGGTCACTTCAGCATTCGCAAGGCAGCCGCACTGCTGGGTCTGGGCCACGAAGCCGTGGTCCCGGTGTCCGTCGACGCCGGCTGGCGGATGGATAGCGACGCGCTGGCGGCGGCGATCGACGCCTCACGGGCAGCGGGTGAGTGCCCGATTGCTGTGGTGGCCACCTTCGGCAGTACCGATTTCGGCAGCCTCGATGATGTCCGCGCGACCGCGGCGATCTGTCGGGCCCATGGGTTATGGTTGCATGTCGATGCCGCCTATGGCGGCGGATTGCTGGTCTCACCGAGCCGACGGCATGAATGCCGCGCACTGTCGGAAGCCGACTCGGTCACCGTCGATTACCACAAATCGTTCTTCCAGCCGGTGGCGTGTAGCGCGCTGATCGTGGCCGATGGGCGCGGGCTGGCACATGTGACGCACCATTCGGATTATCTCAACCCGCGCGAAGCCGCCGAGGCCGGTACGCCGGATCAGGTGAACAAGAGCCTGCAGACCACCCGCCGCTTCGATGCGCTCAAGCTCTGGCTGACCCTGCGCGCGGATGGCGCAGACGCGATCGGCCGTGCGTTCGACCAGACCCTGTCGCTGGCGCGGGCGACTTATCGCCTCATGCTCGCCGAGCCGCGCTTCGAGCTGCTGCATCGGCCCGCGCTCGGCACGATCGTGTTTCGTTTCCGGCCGTGGATGACCGTGGCCAGCGAACGGCTGGACGCACTCAACGATGCGATCCGCACCGAGTTGGCCCGTCGGGGCGAAGTGATGATAGCCGCCACCCGTGTCTACGGACGCCGCTATCTGAAATTCACGCTGCTCAACCCGGCCACCGGGCTCGACGACATGGCCGAGATCCTGGCTCTCATCGTCGCGGCCGGCGAGCGCCTGGCCGAGGGCCTGCACGGGCAGACGCCGGCAGGGACATGCCACTCGCCCGTGCTCGCCCAGCCGCCGCAGTCCACCACGGCGCATGGAGAGGGTGGGCGTCGTCATGGCTGAGCCTATCCACGACCTGCTCGGCGTGGGCATCGGCCCGTTCAATCTAGGCCTGGCCTGTCTGGCCGAGCCGCTGGACGATCTGGACACGATCTTCGTCGACGAGAACCCCGCTTTCGATTGGCATCCTGGGCTGCTGATCGAAGGCGCGACATTGCAGACCCCGTTTCTGGCCGATCTCGTGACCTTGGCCGACCCGACCAGCCCCTACAGCTTTCTCAACTATCTCAAGCAGACGGGGCGGCTGTATGCCTTCTATATTCGGGAAAGTTTTTCCATGCTGCGGGCCGAATACAATCGTTATTGCCGCTGGGTCTGCGAGCGATTGCCGTCGTTGGTGTTCGATGCCCGTGTGACCGATATCGAATACGACGGCCGCTTCGGCTGCTACCGGGTGCGCGTCGAACACCCGGTCGGCGGTGGGCGATCACTGTACCGCGCGCGCCGCCTGGTGCTGGGCAGCGGCCCGGCGCGGTCCGTGCCCGAGTGCTGTCGTGGTCTTGACGGGCCGGTATTTCACGCCGCGGATTATCTGTCCCACCGCGACGCGCTCGCCGAGGTGGAATCGATCACCCTCGTCGGCAGCGGCCAGAGTGCCGCCGAGATCTTCCACGACCGGTTGAATCTGGCCGGGCCAGACCAGCGTCTGGACTGGTTCACGCGCTCGCCCCGGTTTTTCGCCATGGCCTACGACAAGCTCACGCTGGAGCTGACCTCGCCGGAGTACATCGATTATTTCCACGGGCTGGACGAACACTCCCGTCGTCGGCTGCGCGACTCTCACAAGTCCCTCTACAAGGGCATTTCCGAGGATCTGTCGAACGCCATCTTCGATCGGCTGTATGAAAAGGATGTCCACGGCACCGCCAACGTTGGCCTGCAGGCCAACGCCGAACTGAGTGCGGCCACGCGTGACCCGGTCAGCGGCTGCTACGAACTGTCGTTCGAGCAGACAGAGCAGCGCCTGCGATTCCGGCATCGCAGCCAGGCGCTGATTCTGGCAACCGGCTTTGCCCAACGCGTGCCCGACTATCTGCGATCGATCGTGGATCGGATCTGCTGGGACGACCGCGGCCGATTCGCGGTCAGCCGCGATTATCGGATCGATCATGGCGCGGCGGCCGTGTTCGTTCAGAACGCTGAACTGCACACGCACGGCTTTTCGGCGTCTGATCTGGGCATGGCCTGCTATCGAAACGCCGTGATCCTGCAGGCCGTGACCGGCGTGGCGCATTACCCGATCGAACGCCGTATCGCCTTTCAGCATTTCGATGCCCATGCACACGTGGCACAACCTGCCAACGGTCGCAGCCGCGCCTGACTGCGGCAGCCGGTACGTTTCATTTCGGAGTTTCAATGACCGAGACGACCCTGCGTTTTCGCCGCGATGTACCAGCGGTCGGCGAATTGTGTATCCGTCCGTTGTGTCTCGCCGCACATGCGGCCTGCGTGCATCACTGGCTTGCGAGCGATCACGCGCGTTTCTGGGGCATGCAAAGCCTGAACGCGGCTGCGGTGGCGTCTTATCTCGCCGATATCGAGACATCGGCCACCCGCGCCGGACTGGTCGGGCTGCACCAGGGCTCGCCCGCGTTTTATATCGAGACCTACGACCCGGCCGCCGAGCCACCGCTGGCCCGTGTTCATGAGGCTGCGCGCGGCGATCGCGGCATGCATATCCTGATTGCGCCGCCGTCACGGCCGATCCACGGCTTCACCTGGGCCGTGTTCGCGCTGACCATGGACTATCTGTTTGCCGATCCCCGCGTCGAGCGTGTGGTCGTGGAGCCGGATATCGCCAACCGCGGCATCCATGCGCTCAATCGACGGGCAGGCTTTGTCTACCATCGGCAGATCGAGCTGCCCGACAAGACGGCATGGCTGGCGACCTGTACGCGCGAGGCCCACGCACGCGCCATGAAGCAACTCGACCCCGCAATGGCACGGCTGGCCGCGCGCCATGAGGCCAGCGCATGACCGGCCTGGCGCAGACTCCGAGCGAACGCGCAGTCGACAGGCTCGATGGCCCGAACTGGGCAGCAGCCAACGCCGCGCTGATCGCCAAGACGCTGTCGGAATTCGCCCACGAACGGCTGATCGTACCCGTACCCGACAGCCACGAAGAGTGTCTCGACGACAACCGATCGCACGCCTGGCGAGTCGTGGCCGACGACCCGGCCGTGGTCTACCGGTTCGTGGCGCGACGCTTCTGGCTGGACCATTGGCATATCGAGCCGGCCACCATCGGCAAGGTGGTCGCCGGCGCACCCGCGCCGCTGGACGCGGCAGCACTGTTCATCGAATGCCGGGCACAGTTGGGGCTGTCCGAGACGGTGCTGGCGCTGTATCTGGAAGAGATCGCCAGCACGCTGTATTCAGCCTGCTACAAGCGCCGCGCCGGGCCGCTCGCGGCCGCGGCGTTCGTGGATGCGGACTTCCAGCAAATCGAGGCCGCGATGACCGAGGGCCATCCGGCGTTCGTGGCCAACAATGGCCGTATCGGCTTCGACAGCATGGACTATCGCGCCTATGCCCCCGAAGCGGCTGCGCCGATCCGGCTGATCTGGATTGCGGTACACACCAGCCGTGCGGCGTTCTCGGTCGGGGCCGGACGCACGGTCGAGAGCCATCTCGACAGCGAGCTCGATGCCGAGACACGGGCCGAGTTCCGCCGCCGCCTGGTCGAGGCGAACCTGGCGCCAGACGATTACCACTTCATGCCGGTGCATCCCTGGCAATGGCACAACAAGCTGGTGTTCGCCTTTGCCGGCGAGATCGCGAGCCGGTATCTGGTGTATCTGGGCTTTGCCCCGGACGGCTATCAGGCCCAGCAATCGATCCGCACGCTGTTCAATCGCGATACGCCGACGCGCTGCTACGTGAAGATGAGCCTGTCGATTCTCAACATGGGCTTCACCCGCGGCTTGTCGCCGTACTACATGGCGGGTACGCCGGCGATCTGCGACTGGGTGGACGGTCTCGTGCGTGGCGATGCCTATCTGTGCCAAACCGGCTTTTCGATCCTGCGGGAAGTCGCGGCCATCGGCTACCGGCATCCGCTGTTCGAGGCCGCCGCCGCCCGCACCGACGGCGCCAACAAGATGCTGTCCGCGCTCTGGCGCGAGTCGCCGCTGGCTGGCCTGGGCAAGGGCGAGCGCCTGATGACCATGGCCGCGCTGCTGCATAGCGACTACGACGGCCGATCGGTGGTCGGTGCGCTCATCGACGCATCGGGCCGCTCGATCGACGACTGGCTGTCGGCCTATCTCGACGCCTATCTGCGCCCGATCCTGCATTGTTTCTATGCGCACGAGCTGGTGTTCATGCCGCACGGGGAGAACCTCATCCTCGTGCTCGACGCTCACGTGCCCGTACGGGCGATCATGAAGGACATCGCCGAGGAGATCGCGGTCATGAACCCGGCGGCGGATCTGCCGCCCGAAGTGGCGCGCATCGCGGTCGAGGTGCCCGAAGAGCTGAAGATACTGAGTCTGTTCACCGATCTGTTCGATCTGATCTTCCGATATCTGGCCGCGATCCTGGCAATCGAGCGCGATTATCCGCAGAACGCTTTCTGGCAACGGGTCGCCGATTGTGTCCATGCCTACCAGGCGGCGCATCCGCAATACGCCGACCGTTTTGCACGCTACGATCTGTTCGCCGAGGATTTCGCTCGCTCCTGTGTGAACCGGCTGCAACTGCGCGACAACCGTCAGATGATCGACCTGTCCGATCCGGCCGGTCATCTTCAGCTGGCCGGACGTCTGATCAACCCGATCGCCGGGCGCTGAGTCGGCTCAGCCAGGCCGGTCGTGCCGGGCTCGGTGCGGGGCAGTGCGCCGCGGCGCCGCCCGCTTGTCTTGTTGGAGCGCGCGGCCCATACGGTTAAGCTTTAGCGTTGTTCGCGCGGCGACGGGCTGCCCCGGTGCCGGTCGAATCCGCAGTCTGCCCATTGAAAATGTGCACACGCCGGTCGGTCGGCGTCAGGATGAAAGCTCATGACACAGCAAGGCCTCGAATATCGTCTGCGCCAGCAATCGCTGGTCTCCGAACTCGGCCTGTATGCCCTCAATAACCGCGACTTCGCCGATCTGGCCCAACAGGCGACGCGGATCGCCGCCGAAGGCGTCTGTTCGGGCATGGCCAAGGTATTGCGCTATCGACCGGACAAGCACGATTTTCTGGTCTTTGCCGGTGTGGGCTGGCGCCAGGGCGTGGTCGGCCATGCCACGGTGGGGGCCGCGCTGGATTCGCCGGCTGGATATGCACTGCAAACCGGCGAGCCGGTGATCAGCAACCATCTGGACGACGAGACACGTTTTCGTACCCCGGATCTGCTCGCCGAACACGGCGTGACGCGTGCCATCAACGTGGTCATTCAGGCCACCGGCGAGCCGTTCGGTGTACTCGAAGCCGACGCGCCATCCGACGGAACCTTCGACAAAGACGACGTCGACTTCCTGCAATCGCTGGCGCATGTGCTTGCCTCCGGCATCGAGCGTGGCCGCGTGGAAGTCGAACTCGAGACCGCCCTCCAGGAGAAAGACCAGCTCATCGGCGAGAAGGAAACACTGCTCGACGAGCTCAATCATCGGGTCAAGAACAACCTGCAGGTGGTCAGCAATCTGCTCGCCATGGAAATCTCGCGCCTCGACGACGTCGAAGCCAAGGCCCGATTCCGTTCCGTGGGTAACCGTGTAGCCACGCTCGGTCGGATCTACAACCACCTTTATCAGGCCGGCGAAGCGCGTGATATCGAGTTCGGTGGCTATCTGCGCGAACTGTGCGCCAATCTGGATATCTTTTATCGCAACGACGACCAGCCGGTGCGCGTGTATGCGGAAGTCGAACCGGTGTTCGTCGATCTCGACCGTGCCATCCCGCTGGCACTCATGATCAACGAGCTCATTGCCAACAGCGCCCGGCACGCATTCCCCGCGCATCGACAGGGCAAGGTTCAGGTCACGCTCGCCAGCGCCGGCGACGATATCGTGGTGACCGTCGCCGACCGCGGGCAGGGGATCGGCCACGATACGGCGCCCGGGGTTGGCCGCGAACTCGTCGATACGCTGGCCGAACAGCTGGGCGCGCGTATCGAAGTCCGCGAGACGGCCGGCACCACATTCGTCATTCGAATTTCCGAACAGGCATTGCAGGCCGAGGCGAGAAAGACGGCCTGAGAGGGGACGCTGCACGGCGCCAGCGCGCGTTGCCGCGCTACGCGGTACGGCGTGTAGGCCGTCGTGGATCGCCCGAACCTCATTCTGTTGCGCCGTAGCGCGGGTCAAAGACCAACGGGCAGCGTCACGCCTGACGCGCGCGGCGGAATTATGACGTCCGACGAGAGTCTAAGTCCAGGTTACCGGCATCGGGCGCGCGAACAGAAACCGCCGCAGTCGCCACCGCTGAACGGTCGATCCCGGTGCAGATCACGGGCTCTTTCGCATTCGGGGCAGCGCGTGTAACGATCGTTTCGAGTTCGTCCACCGCAGGCCTCGCCTGTCTGTGATACACGATGGATAGCGAGGAAGGCGTGCGATGAAGTATCTCTTCGTGGTGGGCTGCCCGCGTAGCGGCACGACCTGGCTGCAGATGTTGCTCGCCCAGCATCCGGCGATCGCCACGGCACAGGAAACCCATTTGTTCAACGGCTATCTGTCGGAGCTGCGTACGCTGTGGGCACGCCATGCCGACGATCCACGCGGTATCGGCCTGCAGGCGGTCTACACCGAGTCGGCTTTCGATGCGCTGTGTGCCGATATCGCCGCACGCGCACTCGACCAGATTGCCGGAATGCGTCCTGAAGCCCAATGCGTACTCGAGAAAACGCCGGCGCATGTACGCCATGTAGGGACCATCGCACAGCTGCTGCCGGGTGCGTACTTCGTTCACCTCGTACGCGATCCACGCGCGGTCACTGCTTCGCTGACCACGGTGGGCCGCTCGTGGGGCGCCCACTGGGCCGCGCCCGACTGTGCCGAGAACGCTCGACGATGGGTGGCCGATGTGGCTGCCGGCCGCGCGATTGCCGGACTGACCGACCGGTGTCTGGAACTGCGCTACGAGGATCTCGCCGGCGCCGACGGCCCACAGGCGCTGGGCCGTATCGTTGATTGGCTCGGGCTCGACCGACCGCCTGGGTTCGAGGCCGACGCATTCGACCGGTGCCGGATCGACCGGCTGCGGGAGGGCAGCGCCGACGTACGTGCACCCCAGGTGATCGCCAACGATCCCGCAGGCTTCTATGGCCCGGGCGCGTCGACCGACGCGGCCAGTCGTCTGACACGGCGCGAACTGCGATCGGTGGAATATATCTGTGGCCCGCTCATGGACGCCCTCGGCTATACGCGCTCCAGCGGAGTGAGCCCCCGCAAGCCGGCGACGCTGCGTCTACAGCGTTATGTCGACGGTCTGGAATGGCGTCTCCAGCATTGGCAGAAGCGGCTTTTCCGATCTTTGCGCCATCGCATACGTCACTAATCGGCCGTTCGTCGTCGCCGTGTCCCTGCGTGTACAGGTATTGGCCGCACAGGGCGGGTTGTATGGCCAAGCCGTGGCGAAAGAGCGGTTCCAGCCGTGCTGGGCGGAACCGCCCGACGCCATCTGATTTCACGATTCCGGCTGGCCAGCACGCCGGTCGAAGGTCATGCCAGATGCCGGCGCCGTTTCATTGCGAGCCGAATCGCCACCAGCCCCGCGCCGAACAGTATGAAGCCGGACGGTTCGGGCACGCCGGTCGACGGCGGTTCCGGATTGGTCACCGAGCCGCCCCCGGAACCAATGCCGACCGCGTTGCCGTTCGAGTTGGTGAACAGGGTCGTCAGCCCGCCAAGGCCGCCGGTCCACGTACCGTGGAACGGGCCGGCGCTCAGATCGCTGTTGGTCAGCCCCGGGAACGCGGATTGGCCGTCCGCAGTCAGGAACAAGCCCTGATCCTGGAAGGTGTTGAAGGTAAGACCCGGTAGCAGGGTGCCGAGCCAGCCGTATTGGCCGCCGGTATCTTCGGCCAAGCTGTGCAGGGCACCGCCGTTGCCCAGGAAGTTGTCGAGAACTGTTGCGTTGGTGTTCACCACCGCCAGTTCGTCGGTCGAAATGCCTCCAGTGACGTTGCTACTGCCGGAATCGATCTGGATGATGCCGGTGTTATTGATGTTATAGGTGCCGGTGCCGTCGAAAAACGCGGCGATGTCTATCGCGCCGTTTATGTTCACCCAGTTCCATCCCATACCTGACAGCCCCGACAGGCTGAAAGATGAGAAGGCCGCGTTATAGGCCTGGGTCGATTGATTGCTACCCAGATTGACTACCGTCATCTGGCTGTTGGTCACGCCCGGTGCCAGAGTTTCCAGCACGCGCTGCATGTAAAGCCAGCCGTCCTGATTCGCCGTGCCGTCGCTGAAGCCGTGATCGTCCGCGTCGGTCAGGTCGAGAATGAAAGGGCCGGCGATGGCCGATTGCGATAGCGCCGCGGCAGCGATGCCCGTGAGAAGAAGCCCTGCCAGATATCTTTTTCTGAGCGACTCGAATTTGAGACTGGTCATGGTCGTTTCCTCGTATCGATGCTTGCATTGTGAAGCCCAAACGCCGTGCTTCGTGATGCGCGGGCGGCGTCGAGGCCTTTCTCAACAAGAAACGGGCCAGCAGAAACCAAGGTGATGAAACAGGTCGATTTTAGCGGTCGCAGTACCATCCAAGGCCGAAAGATTTTAATAAAGTGTAATAAGACTCGACAAATCGTGATTTGTCGACTTCAATGTGGGAAAATTCTACCAAATAGAGGATATCCGTGGCATTTTGGTCGATGCAATCATGTGTTGACTAAATAAATGGGTCGCAGCGTATTTAATGCACAAATTAAGTTCGCGGCATTTATATGGATAACGTAATATCGGGCCGCATTTAATAAACCCCGCGCGGTTCGGATCATTCGCAGCAAACGGTCGGATCGGCCGGCCAACTCTTTGAAGCGCGGAGAAATACCGGGCGTCTGTTTGCGTCGTGATCGCGCGCGTCCAGGTTCGTCTGCCGGGGCCCTGAATACGGTCGGTCGGCCGATGCATCCGGCCGGACGCCTGCCGAGCGTGCGGCGATCGGCAAGCGCGAACATCAGTTATCCGCGCCACCCGGCGCAAATCGAGCGATCCAGGGCTTTGGATGGTCCCGTCCGGGCCGACGCGGACAGTGTTCATTTATCCGACATCCGGTACTGGTTTCTCGACGCCAGGCGGCAGTGCACATGGTCGATGAAACCGAGGTCGCGGCTGTCCAGGGCAAAGGCGTCGTATCGAATCGGCCCGGTCGTTGTGCGGGCCGGTGCTTCCGCTGCCCGTGGTGGCCGCCTCGGCCAGTTTGCCGTGCCGAGAAGCTGTCGGACTCTACGCGCGCGAACCGGCGGTGGCCGTGGCGACCCCCAGCGCAGCCACCACCATGCCGGTTATCTGTAGTGCGTCGAGCGTTTCGTCGAAAAGCAGATATGCGAAAACAGCCACCACCGGCGGCACGAGGTAGAACAGCGAGGCAACACTCGCCACTGAGCCGCGCCGGATCATGAACAGTAGCAGCGAGATCGCGCCAACCGAGAGGCCAAAGACCGACCACAGCAGGCCGACCCACGATTGCCAGACCATCTCGAACCGGCCGGCTTCGGTGGATAGCGCGATGGGAATGGTGATCGCGGCCGCGCCGATGAACTGGGTGGCAGCGCCGGTGCGGATATCGGCGGCGGCGCCAATATGTTTCTGCCAGATGGTGCCCAGGGTGATACCGAGCATCGCCGCGACGCTGGCGACCAGCGGGCCGGCCGACACGGCCAGTGTGCCCATTTGCAGCTGGGGCCCGAGTACCATCAGGGCGCCGGCAAAGCCCAGCACGATGCCGACCCATTTGCGCGATCCCACGGTTTCGCCGAGCAACGGAAAAGCGAGCAGGGCCGTGAGCAGCGGCTGCAGACCCACGATTAGTGCCGCGATACCCGCGGGCAGGCCGTGGCGCACGGACCAGAACACGCCGCCGAGATAGACGCCCTGGAGCAGCACCCCGGCGAGCAGCGCGTTGGCCCAGGCACGAGCGCCCTGCGGCCAGGGTGCACCTTGGCTGATCGCGATCACCATGAACGCGGCCGCGCTCAGAACGTAGCGATAAGACAGGAACGTCAGCGGATCGGCATAGGGCGCGACCAGGCGGGCCGCAATGAAGCCGGTCGACCATAGGCCGACGAAGACCAGCGGGAGCATGCGTTCGAAGTTCATCGCCGCCTCATTGTGCGCGCGCACCGCGCGCGCAGGGGCCGTGTACGAATCAATGAGCGTCTGCGCTGGTGGCCCAGTTGGCCATGAGATCGTTGCTGGGCTGTTCCTTGTCCAGCAGCTTGCGGGCCGTCTCGATACCGGCGATCGGCAGATCGGCGGGGTCGAGCTTGCCAATCTGGACCAGTAGCGAGGCCTGATCCCAATAGATGTGTTCGTTATAGAGCTTGTCGCCGCGAAAGGTCACGATCGCCACGAACGGAATCTCCACGTATCGGCCGGTGGGTTCGATCCCCGGGAGCAGCCAGTCGATCTCGCAGTCGTGGGTGAAACAGAGCACGAATTCGTCGACCATGCGGTCGACGCCGACCGTGCGCGAGATCGGCTTCATCTGAAGATCGGCCGGGTTCTTCGGAATGAAGTGGTGCTTGTAGAAGCGCTTGAGCGCGGTGTAGCCCGTGCCGCCTGTCATGGTCGGCACGTGGTTCACGTAAGGCTCGGCGACCATGGTCTGCATGGTCGCATCCACGTCGCGGGCGGCGAACTCGAGCTCGAAATGGTGATCGGCCAGACCGGCCAGGTCATAGTGCGGGCCAAGCGCGGCGCGCAGCACGGCCAGCGTGCGAGTATGCGCCAGACGGGCTGCGCCCGGGTTGTAATGATCGTTGCCCCAGCGGTTGAAGGCATGATCGGCGTTGTCGTAGACGAACACTTGGACATCGTTGCGATCGGCAAAAACCGACCGGATGCTGTCGATCGTCGCGGGCGGTGAGAATCGATCGAGCCCACCGAAATGAAGCGCCATCGGGCAGCGAACCTGTCCGGCCAGGTCGAGCGCCTCGTCGATGCTCACCCCGTAATAGCCGACGACGGCATCGACGTCGCAACGCGCGGCCGCCAGGTAGGCGAGCTTGCCGCCGAGACAGAAACCGACCACGCCCACGTCGCCTTTGCCTGGCGCGCTGGCGACCTCGGGCAGGGCACGTGCGGCGCGCACGGTTGCGCCGATATCGGCGACCGCTCGCTCGATGTCGAGGCGCTCGAAGTAATCGTAAGCCTGTTCGAAATCCGCCGGCTCGTAGCCCAGTTCGATGCCAGGACCGAACGGATGAAACAGATCCGGCGCGATCGCGACATAGCCTTCCTCGGCATAGAAGTCGCAGACCTCGCGGATATGCCGATTCACGCCGAAGATTTCCTGGAGCACGATCACCGCCGGGCCCGTGCCGGCTGCGGGCAGGGCGCAGTAAGCCGAAAAACGAACGCCGTCGTCGGTCTCGATGGTGATCATGTCGGCGCTCATGTGCAGTCTCTTGGCTTATACAACGGCGTCGCATTATCGGGGGGCGAGCAAGACGGTGCAAAGACGTTTCGCCGGTTGCCCTACGTGCGCGCCCGGTCGATAGAGACAAAATGCTATCATTTGATCGATAAAAATAATAATATGATCATATGAGCAAAACCAACGCGTCTTGTCATGGCCCCACAGACCGCTGAGCAACTGAATCCGCGTCCGGATATTCACGATGCGCAGCTGCGCCAGCGCATGAGCCCCGGCGCGTTGCGGACGTGGTTCGCGATTGCGGTTCAGTGGGGGTTGACCGATATCCAGGCCGCACGGCTGCTCGGCACGCCCACGAGTACCTATCGCCGCTGGAAGCGCGCGCCCGACGTTACTCTCGATGTCGGCCAGATCGAGCGCCTGTCGCTGCTGCTCGGGATCTACAAGAGCCTGGAGATGCTGCTGACGCGCGCGGACGCGGCGGATGGCTGGATCAAGCAGCCGAATTCGAATCCGTTGTTCGGCGGCGCCCGCCCGCTGGATCGCATGCTGGCCGGGCATACCGAGGATCTGGCCGTGGTGCGCCGGCATCTGGACGCCGAGCGCGGCGGCTGGGCGTGAGCGCGCCCGGTGACGCCGTGTTTCCCTTGGCCCGGGTGCGTTGGCGGCCGTCCTATCGCATCGTGCCATCGCGTTTTCCGCCGCGCGGATTGTTCGACCGCGTCGCCGACCCGGCCGATCTGGATGCGGCGCTGGCGGTTGAGTCGTTGACCAACGACCGGTTGCGCGACGAGGCGGGCGATCTGTCGCTGGTGGCGGCCGAAGACCGCATGGCCGGGCCGGGGGCAACGCCGGTGATGGCGGCTTTCACCCATCTCAACCCGGCGGGTTCGCGTTTTTCCGACGGCACGTACGGGGTGTTCTATGCGGCGGCCAGCCAGGCCACGGCAGTACGGGAGACGGTCTATCATCGTGAACGGTTCATGGCCGACAGCGCCCAGCCGCCGATGACGCTGGAGATGCGGGTCTATCACGTGGACGTTGCCGGTGACCTCCGGGATCTGCGCGGCCAGCCCGCGGCAGCCGCGCCCCTGCTGGCCGCCGACAACTATCGCGCCGCGCAGGCTTTCGGTGGTGCCGAACGCGCTGCCGGCGGCAACGGTATCGTCTATCCGAGCGTGCGGGATATCGCCGGCGAATGCGTGGCGGTGTTCCGTCCGCGCGTGCTGTCGCCGGCGCTGCAGGGCCGGCATTTCGGCTACGTGTGGGACGGCGCCCAGATCACCGACGTGGTCACCCTCGGCGAGAGCGGAATCACGCCGCACGCCTGAGACAACGACGAACGCCGCAAGCCTGCGACAATTTGCCCTATCGGCGTAAATACCGGACGCGACTAGAATTTCGGGCACCGCTTGCTTGCCCGTCGTTCGCATGTCCGTTCGTTCGTCCTGCTGCGCGCTGCGCCGCCTCTTGCCGGCCGCTGCCGCGGCCCTGTTCACGGTCGCCGATATGGCGGCCGCCCAGACGGCGCTGGAGCCATCACGCGCTTCGGTTGGCACGCTCGAAGCGCTAACGGTCGAAGGCACGGCGGTCGTGCCCGCGATCGCCGGCGAGACCGAAGTCAGCAACCGGCTGAATCTCGCGCCCGAGGAATCGCCCGCGACCGTGGATACGATCACCCGCGAGACCATCGAACGACGTGGCTTGCGTACGTTCACCGAAGCTGCGCGTACGTTGCCCGGCGTGACTGCGGGCAATATTCCGGGTTCGCCGGCATCGCTGTCGATGCGGGGCTTTCCGCGCGGCAACGTCAGTTATCTGTTCGACGGCATGCGCGCCGCGGATTCGGAGCTGGTCGCCCGCGATTTCGACACCTTCAACTTCGAACGGATCGAAATACTCAAAGGCCCGGCGTCCGTGCTGCACGGCGACGGCGGGCTGGCGGGCTCGGTCAATTTCGTGACCAAAAAGCCGTCGCTGGCGGCCAACAGCGCCGAGGGTCTGGCGAGTATCGGGCGTTTCAACACGCTGCGAGCCGGCATCGGCGGCAACCGTGTGCTCTCGGACCGGGTAGCCGTTCGAGCGGACCTGTCGCACAGCCGCTCCGACGGCTTCATCGACGACAACGATTCGCGCACCACGCAGCTGACCACCGGCGTGCTGTTCGAGGCCAGCGACCGGCTGTCGCTGTCGGCGTCCTACGATTATTTCCGCGACAACTATGCGGCGTCCTATTACGGCGCGCCGCTGGTGGCCCGCGCCGCGGCGCGCGATCCGTCGGGGATTGTGAACGCGCCGGGCGATCGGGTCATCGACGCCGCCGAGCGCCACACCAACTACAACCCGCTGAATGCGGTGATGGAATCGGAAAGCCACTGGCTGCGCACGCGCGCGGCCTACACCATCAGCGACGCCTGGGAGGCGATCAACGAGCTGTCCTACTACACCGCCGATCGCAACTGGGTGGAGACCGACAGCTATACCTACAACGACGCGACCGGTCTGCTGGACCGCTCGACCGGGCGTATCGCTCACAATCAGGACTTCGTCAGCGAACGGGCCTATGCGCATTTCGACGGCGACCTGCTCGGGCTGCGCAATCGTTTCACGGTGGGCGGCGAGTACAAGCACACGACGTTCAGCACGCCGCGGCGTTTCGGCACGGCCACGTCGGTCGCCGTGCACGACCCGGACCGCGGTCATGTGCCAGGCGACAGCGCGGCGAATTTCGCTACCCGGGTCGATTACGACAGTCGGGTCGATACCGTCGGCGCGTTTGTCGAGAACGCGCTCAATCTTACCGATGACGTCATCCTGGTCGCCGGTCTGCGCTACGAGCATATCGATCTGGATCGGCGCATCGACGATCTGGCCGCCGATACCAGCGAGCGCTTTGGCCGCTCGTTCGATCCGGTGTCGTGGCGCGTCGGCGCGGTCTATGAGCTGTCCGACGACGACCAGCTCTATGCGCAGTTCAACCACGCCGTCTCGCCGGTGACCAACTTCGTGCTGTCGAACATGGCGCGTGCGCAATTCGATCTGTCCGAGGGCGACGCAATCGAGATCGGTATGCGCAATCGCTTCTGGGCCAACCGCGCCACGCTGACCACGTCGCTCTATCAGATCAAGCAGAACGATATTTTGACCCGCGACCCGAACGACCCGCAGCAGACCTTGCAGGGCGGGCGCCTGCAATCGCGAGGCGTGGAAGTCGCCCTCGGACTCGATGTCACCGATCGCTGGCGCGTGGATGCCAACCTGGCCGTGCTCGACGCCGAGTACGCCGATCTGGTCGATGGCAACGGGCAGAATCTGTCCGGCAACACGCCGATCAACGTGCCCGAACGGGTGGCGAACCTGGCCACCTACTACACGCTGGCACGGCTGCCGTTCACCCTCGGTGCGGACGTCCAGCACGCCGGCGCGTTCTATACCGACCAGACCAATACCATCGAGGTGGACGGGCATACGATCTTCGGCGCCTCGGTGAGCACACCGGTGGCCGGCGGCACGCTGACCCTGCGCGGGCGCAACCTAGCCAACGAACTTTACGGCGAGTGGTCCGGCTACAGTTCGAGCCAGATCTATATCGGGGCACCGCGCAGCGTGGAGCTGGCCTGGACGGGCGAGTTTTGAGCACGGCCGCCACGCCGGCTCCTGCGCTATCGGCGTCGCCGGCGGCGCGCCCGGCCGGGCGCTGGTATGCCACGGTCTGGCGCTGGCATTTCTATGCCGGCCTTGCGGTCGCGCCGTTTCTGCTGATCCTGGCGGTGACCGGGGCGATTTATCTGTTCAACACCGAGCTCAACGACGCGATCTACCCGGATCTGATGTTCGTCGACAACGCCGGTACCCAGGCGGTGGCGGCCAGCCGCTGGGTGGCCAGCGCCGAAGCCGCCTATCCCGGCGGTCGGGTCACCCGGGTCAACATGCCGAGCGCGCCCGGGCGCAGTGCCATGTTGTTCGTCACCCCGGCCGAGGGCGCACCGCGGCGGGTATTCGTGGATCCGGCGAGCGCCACCGTGCTGGGCTCGTTCGTTTACGAGCGCACGCTGGTTGGCCTGGCCGATACGATCCATGGCTCGCTCATGCTCGGCTGGGTCGGCGATGCCATTGTCGAGATCGCGGCCTGCTGGGCGGTGATTCTGATCGTGACCGGGCTGTATCTGTGGTGGCCGCGCCGTAACGGCCGCGGCGGCGTGTGGTATCCGCGGCTGCGCCTGCGTGGGCGACGCCTGTGGCGCGATATGCACGCGGTGACCGGCCTCTATGTCGCCGCATTCGTGCTGTTTCTGGTGTTCACCGGCCTGCCCTGGGCCGGCGTCTGGGGCGGCCAGCTGCTCGATCCGGCCATCCGTACGTTGGGGCTGGGCTACTCCGGCGCGCGCACGCCGCCGGTCTCGGCGCCGGCCGCGCAGCCCGAAGCCGACCCGCCGGCCACCGCCGCCGAACAGGGCCGGGGCAGCCCCTGGGCACTGGAGAGCGTCGCCCCGCCGGCCTCCGGCGGGCATGCCCATCACGGCATGAGCGCAGGCGCCGCCGATACCGTATTGCCCGCGCCGGATATCGGCGTGGACCGGGCCCGCCGCGTCGTCGCCGAACAGGGCCTGGCGGCCGACTACTGGCTGATGCTGCCGGCCGGCGCACGCGGCGTCTATACCGCCCAGACCTATCCGGACCGACCGCAGGGCCAGCGCACGTTGTATATCGATCGATACAGCGGCGCGGTACTGCGCGATGTGGGTTTTGCCCAGTACGGGCCGGTCGGCCAGGTCGTCGAGCTCGGCGTGGCGCTGCACATGGGCAACTATTTCGGGCTGATCAATCAGCTGGTGATGCTGGCGACCTGTCTGGCGATCGTGATGCTCGTGATCACCGGCATCGTGATGTGGTGGCGCCGACGGCCGGCCGGCGGGCTCGGCGCACCGCCGCGCAAAGCGCCACTGCGTACGCGGTATCTCGGTGCGATCGTGATCGCGATGATCGGGCTGTTTCCGCTGGCCGGCGCCAGCCTGGTATTGGTGTTGATCGCCGATCGGGCGCTATTGCGCTGGCAGGCCTCCTAGGCGGGCCATGCGGATCGCGCCCGGGCCAGCTCCGGGCTATCGGCACCGCGGCCCGCTTCGGCCTGGCGGGCCACGCGATCCATGGCTGCTTGCGCGAGGCTCTGATCGGCGGCTCGGTCGGTTCAGGCCAACGCGGGTCCGAACACGGCAGGTGCCGCAGGCCTTGGCCTAGGACCGGCCGGCGCGTCGGCGTTCGGCAAGCGCGATACCGCCCAGCACGAGGGTCAGCGCCGCGACGTGGAACAGATGCAGTGTTTCGCCCAGCAGGGCGACCGACAGCAGCGTGCCGAAGATCGGGATCAGGTTGATGAACACGCCGGCGCGATTGGCGCCGATGAGCTCGTTGCTGCGGATGAAACAGGTCTGTGCGATCAGCCCCGGCACGAGCGCGGCGAACAGCACGACCGCCCAGCCGCGGATGTCCGGGACGATGGCGGTGCCGGCAGTGAACTCCCAGGCCGCGAGCGGCAGCGAGCCGAGCCAGGCGGCCAGGGAGATCACGGTGATGAAGCTCAGCCAGTGCAGCCGGGGCTTGGCGCGCAACGCTGCCGTATAACCGCCGTAGCACAGGATCGCCACCAGCATGAGCGCATCGCCCCGGTTCAGATCCAGGGCCAGCAGGCGTGCCGGCTGGCCGGCAGAGACGATCAACGCCACGCCGGCCACGGTCAGCAGGAAGCCGAGCATCTGACGGGTGGTCACGCGCTGGCGCAGGACCAGAAAATTGAGCGCGAAGATCACGCCCGGCATGCCGGCCTGTTCAATGACCACGTTGATCGCGCTGGTGTGATTGAGTGCGCTGTAGAGTGCGCCGTTGAACCCGGCGAAACCGATCGCGCCGTAGGCGATCAGCAGCGGGGCGTGACGACGGATCATCGCCGCATCGGCTTTCAGGTGCGGCCAGGCGAACGGCAGCACGGCAAGCCCCGCGATACCCCAGCGCAGATTCGTGAGCAGCAGCGGGCTGATATGGCCGACCGCGAACTTGCCGGCCACCGCGTTCGCACCCCAGGCCAGCGTGGTGGCCAGCAGCAGAACGTAGGCCAGCCAGGCCTTGCCCTGAACCGCCGGCATCACGCGCTCGCCCGCGTGTCGATGTCTTCGGCGAGAAAGCCGCCCGACTGCATGCGCCAGAGACGCGCATATAATCCGTCGGCGGCCAGCAGCGTCTCGTGGCGGCCGGTTTCGACGATGGCTCCGCCATCGATCACCACCAGCCGGTCGAGCGCCGCGATGGTCGACAGCCGGTGCGCGACCGCGATGACCGTCTTGCCGGCCATCAACCGATGCAGGTTTTCGGTGATCGCGGCCTCCACTTCGGAATCCAGCGCGGCCGTCGCCTCGTCCAGCAGCAGGATGGGCGCGTTCTTCAGCATCACCCGTGCCAGCGCGATACGCTGACGCTGGCCACCCGACAACTTGACCCCGCGCTCGCCGACCATGGCCTCGAGACCGCGCCGGCCCTGGGCGTCGACCAGTTCGCTGATGAAGCCGTCGGCATGAGCGGCGGCCAGCGCGGTGCGTACCTCGGCATCGCTCGCATCGGGCCGGCCGTAGCGTACGTTGTCGCCCACCGAGCGGTGCAGCAATGCGCTGTCCTGGGTGACCATGCCGATCGCCGCTCGCAACGACGCCTGGGTGACATCCGCCACGTTCTGGCCGTCGATGACGATACGGCCTGTCTCTAGATCGTGAAAACGCAGCAGCAGGGAAAGCAGGGTCGACTTGCCCGCGCCGGACCGGCCGACGAGTCCGATCTTCTCGCCGGGTTCGATGGTCAGGGAGAAGTCGTCGATCACCCCGTGGCCGCGACCGTAGTGAAAGCCGACCCGCTCGAAAGCGATGGCGCCGGCCGAGACCGCCAGCGGCGCGGCGTGCTCGGCATCGACCAGCGACTGGGTGCGGGCGAACGTGGCCATGCCGTCCCGCAGCGTACCGATGTTCTCGAATAGCTGGGAGACTTCCCACATGATCCATTGCGCCATGCCGTTGATCCGCAGCACGAGGCCGATCGCAGCCGCAATCGCGCCGGCGCTGATCAACGCCGACTGCCATAGCGCGATGCCCAGGCCGGCGACCGCGAGCAGCAGCAGCGAGTTGATCAGATACAGACTGGCGTAGAACGCGTTGATTCGGCGCATCTGGGCATAAACAGTCTTCAGAAAGCTGCGCATGCTCGCGCGGGCATAGTCGCCCTCGCGTTCTGTGTGGGCGAACAGCTTGACCGTGGCGATATGGGTATAGGCATCGACCACACGCCCGGTCATCTCCGCCCGGGCATCGGCCTGGCGCTCGGCGATATGCCCCAGCCGCGGCACGAAGTAGCGCAGCAGGCTGACGTAGGCAGCTAGCCAGGCGATGAACGGCGTCGCCAGGCGCCAGTCCGCGCCGGCGACCAGGACCACGATGCCGGTGAAGTAGACCACCACATAGAGCATGACATCGAGAAACTTCATTACCGTCTCGCGCACGGCCAGCGCGGTCTGCATCAGCTTGGTGGCCACCCGACCGGCGAATTCGTCGGCGAAGAAATCCAGCGACTGGCCGAGCAGCCAGCGATGCGTCGTCCAGCGAAAGCGCATCGGGAAATTGCCCGACAGCGCCTGGAACGTCACCAGCCCCTCGATGAAAACCAGCAGCGGCAGTATCACCAGGACCACCAGCGCCATGCCCGACAGCGCCCAGGCGTTGTCGCTGACGAATGTCTGGCGCGGGCTGTGGGCGAACCAGTCGACGATATGCCCGAGAAAGGCGAACAGGGAGACCTCGATGATCGAGATCGCCGCGGTGAGAATCGCCATGGCCAGCAGCAGTGGCCAGACCGGGCGCGCGTAAAAGACGATGAACCGCCACAGGTTGCCGCGCGGGGGCTCGCGTGGGTCGTCGGGAAACGGCGCAATCAGGCGCTCGAAAAAAGAAAACATCCGGCTTCGGTACGCGTGGGCGAGGCTGTGACGATCAGCGCGCCAGTCTACCGCGATCGCGCCGTGACGACCCATCGGCGACCGACAATGATTACGGTAGCGCCGACCCGACGACGATCTTCAAGCGGGGACGCAGCCTGTGTCTGCAATAGGCCAAGGCCGCGCCCGGCACTGGGGCACGCGTCGTCGTTCGTTGCTGCGTGGGACGTCGGTCGGGCGCCTGCCCGCCACGCGAGCGCGTGTTCAGAAGTCGAAGGCCACCGCGCGCAGCGTATCCAGATATACCCTCGTCGCGGTCGGGCGGGCCCGGACAGCGTCGTACATGCGCACGCCAGCCAGGATGTTCAGCTGGGCCGGACGCCCTGCGGGCAATCCGTGGCCATCGGCATCGGGCGCATCGCCGCGCGTCGCCGACGGCTCGGTGGGGCGGATGGACGCAATGCGAGCGCCGAAGATCGATCGTGAACCGGCCGTCGCGATCCGGCAGGCGCGTATCGACGATCTGCAGGCCGATACGGTCAGCGCGTCGAGGCCGCGGCGCGTCGTTCGCCGGCCTGTCCAAAAGCATAACTGGCGGTCAGGTACACGACGAATGCGGCTACCACCGCATTGATCGGCGGTATGCCGGGCAACAGGTTGGCCGCGGCAAAACCGGCCGCCCAGGCGGCTACGGCGGTCCAGTTGACGTCGCGGAGATCGATCTGATCGAGCGCGCGATAGCGGCCGCGGGCCAGGACGAAGAAATCCGCGATCAGGATCGCGCCGATCGGCGGCAGCGCTGAGCTGAGAAAGCTCAGCCAGCCGACGAAATTGTTGTACAGCCATAACGCGGCCAGGGTGCCGATCGCCCCATTGGCGAGCACGATCCAGTGCTTGGGCCAGCCCGTGATATTGGAAAATCCCAACGACGCGGCATAGAGCGCATTGTCGTTGGTCGTCCAGATGTTGAGCCCGAGCACGACGATTGCGGGAATGATCAATCCCTGGGCGAACATCACCTGGGAAATGTCGGACTCGCTATAGACCAGCGCGCCCACTGCACCAAAAGTGAACATCAGCGAATTGCCCAGAAAAAAGGCGATCAGCGTGGTGGCGACGCCGATCGCGGGTGTCTTGGCAAAACGCACGAAGTCCGGCGTCAGCGTAGCGCCGCTGATGAACGAGCCGATGCAGGTCGTCAGCGCGACCGCCAGCGTGATCGGGTCCGACGGCTGGATCGCCGCGAGTGCGTCGAGCCCGCCGACCTCGCCCACAGCCAGGCCGACCGACAGATTGCCCAGCACGAGGATGGCGGGCACGGCGATGAAGCTCAATACGGCCAGTGCCTTGAAACCGAGATAGGCCGTGGCCGTCATGAGCACGCCGCCGATGCCGATCAGCAGGTAGGTATCGATGCCCGTGGCCACCTGTACGGGCAGGGCGAACATCACCACACCCACGCCGAACCAGCCCACCTGGGTCGCCCCCAACAGGAAAGAGGGCAACCAGGAGCCGCGGACGCCAAAGGCATAGCGGCTGATGAGATGGGTGGACAGCCCCGTGCGGCTGGCGGCCAGGGCCAGACAGGCGGCATACAGGCCCAGCACGAGGTTGCCCGCCAGCACGACCCACACGAATCGGGCCAGCGTCAGCCCTTCGCCGAGCGTGCCGCCGCCCCACATACTGGCCGAAAAGAAGGTGAAGCCCAGCATCACTGCGAACATGGTCCAGAAGCCGCGCCTGGCGTGCGCCGGTACGGCGGTCAATTCGTAATCGTCGGACGTCGTGTGGGTTTCGGACATGGCTCTGCTGTCAGCTGGAAAGCGCGGGCGGTTGCCGCACGGCGGTAAACGGTTTCATGTACAAGGCAATGGGCGTGCCAGACAGGAAACGATCAGCCTTGCACTGGTTCCACGCACGCTGTCGGGAATTCGAGTACGAGCGAATCGATGGCCAGAACGCATAGCCGACGCTGGCCGCTGATATCCGGAAACCCGCTGCCGGGCGGGTTATGATAGCCGCACAGGCGCGCGGCTCGCAGCCGCCCACTTGCGGTCGGTGTTGTGGCATAGCGCTGGCTTTGTGCAGTCTGTAACAGGGTGCGCCAGGCGCGCGGCACCAGCGCCGTACCGATTGGCAACCGCGGCCCCGTCGGTCGGAAGTCGAAGGTGACCGCGGGCCGGCTGGTTCGCTGCACCCGGATGATTTCGCGCCCGCCGATGCACCGGTTATCGAATTCCGCGAGCTTCTTGGGCAGCCCCCAGTGGTGGCGGCCGTTGACGACGCTTTCGCGGGTGGATACCCAGATATGGGTGATCGCCGGCCTTCGGCGTCCGCCCGAAGCGAACCGGCCAGGGCACAGCAGCAGTTCGCGGTACGGGCCGATATCGCTCGCGTGATAATCGACGACCATCAACACACCGAGCCCGCCCAGTGCGCGGCCCGGTGTGCCGGATGCCTCTGTCTGGCAGGCCTGTGCGAACGCACGGCTGCAGTAGAGCCCGATCACATAAGCGTGTCCGGTCAGACGCCATGGTGGGGGCACCAGCCGTGGTCGTGATTGCGCTGTCGTCATCCGGGCTCGGGCCGGTACATGCTCAGGCTATGCCCGATCCGCACCGGCGCCGACTGCAGGTCACGTCCGGCAGCGTGCGGCTTGCGAACGGCCACCGGCGTTGGACCCCGCCCGCGGCCGGTACGGGGACACGGGGCTATTTCTGGACAGCACCGCTCCGTTCGTTCTGCTGGTTATAGCGGTCGATACGGTGACCCAAGCCTTCGGCCTCGGGGTTGCCATAGTCGCCGCTGTTGTCGGCCGCGCCCGGTGGCTGTTGCTCGGGCAATGCCGCGCCACTGCGATCGGGCTCGCTCGACTGGTTGTAGCGATCCACACGTTGTCCCATCGAGGACGCCTGGGACGGATCGGTCATGCCCGTATCAGCGCCGTCGTCGCGCTGCGCGTGGTCGCGATCGTGGGCGATGGCGGGAGACTCATTGTGGCGTTCGTTGTACTTGTTGATCTTGTCGGCCAGCGGTTCAGTCTGATCCGAAGACCGGTCGGCCATTGCCTCGCCCGCGGCCCAGGCCGGTGCAAGCGGACTCAGCGCGGTGACGGCGGCGATAACGGCGGCCGCAACGAAACGATCGAAATGGTGGTCTGTCATGGTCTCCCTCCGGCGCTCATGACGGCGCCTTTATTGTTGTGATCCCCAGCGTAGCTTTTTTTTGTGTCTTGCGCCGCATAAAAAAGCCCCGGCGCCTGTGAGCGACCAGGGCTGCCGGCAGATCGCCTGTTCGCCTAGCGCAGGTTGGACGCCTGACCGTCGAGGATATTGCTGTGCCCGCCGGTCGCGTTGTAGCGCGTGATCTCGCGGCCGAGATCAAGCGCCTCGCGGTGCGGGCCGGACGTGCTCGCTACCGGATGGGTGTCACGGGCGGCGATCGCGCCGGCGACGTCGCGCTGGTTATAGGCATCGACGGCGGCTGCCAGTCGGCCGGCCGCGGGGGCCGGGGCGTCGCCGATAGCCGTCGGCGCGGCATGGCCGTCGGCAATGGCCCCGGGTACGGCACGTGCGTTATACGCATCCAGGGAGGCGGCCAGACGATCGGCGGCGGCATGACCGTTGTCTGCGGCCGGCGCCGGTGTCGCCACAGGATCGGGCTGCAAGGCCTGAAGGGCACCCTGTTGGGCCGAGGCAGTACTTGCGGCACCCAGGGCGAGTAGGGTCGAGACGGCGAGCAACCGGCCGGTCTGCAATATTGAAGACTTCATGAGAACTCCGGAGTCTGGACAAACATCGAAAGCTGTATGCCGAAGATGTTTGGGGCCGTCTCGAAGCGATCAAGTGTTGCAGCGCAAAAAAATACGCCTAAAGTCGTATGTCGTCCCGGGTATTTACGAGATTCGAGTCTGGGCCGATCGGCCGCCGCTAGCTCAGGCCGTAGCCACGAAGCGCATCGCCACCGCGTTCATGCAATAGCGCAGGCCGGTCGGCCGTGGACCGTCGTGAAACACGTGGCCCAGATGCGCATCGCAGCGCCGGCACACGATCTCGGTGCGGCGCATTCCGAAGCTGGTATCGGTGTGTTCGGCGACGTTCTCGGGGGCGATGGGTTGCCAGAAACTCGGCCAGCCGGTGCCGGAATGAAACTGCGTCGCCGCATCGTAGAGCGCGGTATCGCAGCAGATACATCGGTAGATCCCGGGTTGCTCCGGCTTCTCGTAATCTCCGCTGTAGGCGCGCTCGGTGCCGGCCTGACGGGTCACCCGATAGGCGGCGTCCGAAAGCTGTTCGCGCCAGGCGGCGTCGCTTTTGACGACCTTGGCCAACCGGCGTTCGCCGATGCGCTGGCCGTTTTCGTCGAAGACCACGAGCCGGACGGTCGCCGGCTCGGCCGCCCGTGCCACCTGTGCCAGACCGAGGCTGGCCAGTGCCAGCGCGCCACCGCCGACCCCGATCAGCTTGAGCGTGCGTCGGCGGCCCGGGTCGGCGATGGTGTCAGAGGCGTGTGCGTGTCTCGAGGATATTTTCATAGCCCGGCCCACCATTCATAGCCGCGATCCTCCCAGTAGCCACCCTTGCCGCCCTGGATATCGCGGAAGTTGTCGACGAGTTGCAGACGCATCACATACTTGGCGTTCTTGTAGCCGAGCTGGCGTTCGGCCCGCAGACGAATCGGTGCGCCGTTGGCGATCGGCAGATCGGCGCCGTTCAGGCTGTAGGCCAGCAGCGACTGCGGATGATAGGCCTCGACCATATCGAGGCTTTCGTAGTACTTCACCGGGCCGCCGTAGGTGTTGTCTGCGCAATGGAAGACCACGAAACGGGCGCTGTCCTTGGGCCGCACCTGGTCCAGCAGATCGCCCAGCACCGCGCCGGTCCACTGGCCGATGCAGCTCCAGCCCTCGACACAGTCGTGACGGGTGATCTGGGTACGTGACGGCAGTGCCTTGAGCTGTTCAAGCGAAAACTCGCCCGGCCGATCGACCAGGCCGTCGACGGCCAGTCGGTAATCGACGAAGTTGGCCGCGGCCATTCGTTGATAGTCTTCGTTGTCGGGGTTGGTCGTGCCGTTGGGCCGAAAGGTGTCGGCGATCATGGAGGCATCGAATTCGCGAGCCAGCGACTCGCGCGAGGCGACCAGCCGCTGGGCATAGCGTGTCAGCCACTGCGTATTGTCCAGAAACGACTGCACCTGGTCGTTGCGCGACAGGCTGTCGCAGCCGGTCAGCGCGGCCGTGGCACCGAGCGCCCCCAGGCCGGTAATCAGCCGGCGACGTCGCGGATCGGGAACGATGAGCTTGCGCTTAGTCATGGTCGGCGGCTCCCTTGGCGGCCGGCCGGCCGTCGTTCGCATCCTGGGGCAGGCGATAACCGCCGGTGGTCATCGAGCGCAGGTTGTTGAATACGCCCGAGACCAGCACGAGCAGGATATGCACGATGAAAAACGCCACCAGCGAAAAGGCGAAGATGAAATGCAGGGTACGCGCGCTCTGCCGGCCGCCGAAGATATCCAGCAGCCACGGCCAGGCCGCGTTCATGGTCGGCGACATGGTCAAACCGGTGAGAATCATCAGCGGCAGCAGGCAGAACAGCACGAGGATATAAGTCAGCTTCTGCAGCCCGTTGTAATCGCGCGCGTGATCGAACCGAAACCGCATGTGATGCCATATCGTGCGCGGTAGCCCCCGCCATTGGGCTCTGGAAGGAAAGATCATCCGGCGACGGCGCGAGCTGACCACGGTATAGAGCAAATAGACCAGCAGCGACGGGCCGAAAATCCATGCGGCGGTGAAGTGCCAGTTGCGGCCCAGCGCGAGCCACTGCGAGCTCGGCAGCGTCGCCCAGGCCGGAAAGCCGCGCTGGGCCAACTCCCCGTTGGCCTCCGACAGCCCGAATAGCCCGGTGGTATCGAACTGGTGCCCGAGTACGCGGGTCGCGCCCATCGGGTTGCCGTCGGGGCCGCGCATTGCGCCCATGGCCAGCAACGGCGAATCGAAATGCGATGTCTGGCCCCAGTACAGGGCCGGATGCGCGTTGAATATCTGCAGGCCGCTCATCAGCAGGACGAGCAGACAGATTGCGTTGAGCCAATGCCAGGCACGAGTCGCCCAGCCGTGGCGCTTGATGACGGTCGACGACAGCCTGGCTGCAGGTGCGCGCGGCGTGTCGGTGGGACGGGTGGATGTATTCATGATGTACTCGCTGAACAGACAAGCCTGCCGGCCGGTTGGGGCAGCCGGCAGGCCGTGCTCGTCACATCTTGTTGTCGTGGCTCATGCCGTCGTGCGACTCGCCCTTGTCGCCTTTCATGGCGTCGCCGGACATCTTGTCGTCGGGCGACATGCTGTCGCTTTTCATCTTGTTGTCGTGGGACATGCCGTCATCGTGTTTCATGCCCTGGGTATGGCCTTCGGCGGCCTTGTCGTCCTGCATGCCCGTCGTGCTCTGATCGGACATGTGGTCGTCGTCCATCGCGCTGGCCGAGGCGGCCCAGAACAGACAGGTGGAACAGGCCAGCGCTGCGGCGAGGGCGGTGAACTTGGAGGGTTTGGATAGGGACATTGTGCGTCTCCTCTGGATTTTCGAATGATGACACCGGGCCGGCTTGGCCCGAGGTGCTCGCACCGTTGGGTACGATCGCAGTCCATCCTGTGATGCACAACCGGACCAGTCATCACGAATCGGTCACGCCCGCGAGATCACGTTCGTGACGCGATCGTGATGAGGACGGGCGTGGCGAGCGCTAGGATAAGCACGTCACGCGTATCCGCCCGAGCACCGATTCATGGCACAACGCATTCTCTGCGTCGAAGACGACCCGGACATCGGCCGCCTGCTGATGGCGATCCTCGGCGAGGCCGGCTATCCGGCGGACTGGGCACGTACCGGCGAGCAGGCGCTCGCACGTTGGCCGCAGGCTTCGCTCGTGCTGCTCGATCTGATGCTGCCGGATACCGACGGTTTGACGGTTTGCCGGGAAATCCGACGTCGCGACAGTGGCCTGCCGTTGATCATGCTCACGGCCAAGGCCGGCACCTCGGATGTGGTGCGAGGCCTGGAGATCGGCGCTGACGACTACATGACCAAGCCGTTCGAGGCGAGCATTCTGCTGGCGCGCGTTCAGGCGCTGCTGCGTCGTCGCCCGCCCGCGCCTGCCGACGCGCCCGCCGGTGAAGCCACGCCGCATGTGTTCGGCGAGCTCAGCATTGACCGGCAGGCGCACCGGGTCACCCTCTCCGGCACGCCGCTGGCCCTCACCGCGAAGGAGTTCGCGCTGCTGCTGCTGTTCGCGAGTCATCCGGGCCGGGTGTTCTCGCGCGGCGAGCTGCTCGACGCCGTCTGGGGGCCGGAGTTCGACGGCTTCGACCATACGGTCAACACGCATATCAACCGGCTGCGCGGAAAAATCGAGGCCGATGCAGCCAGTCCGCGATATATCCATACGGTCTGGGGGGTGGGGTATCGGTTCGCCGACGCCGTCAGCGAAGCCGCGCATCAGCGCCGAGGACCCGGCGCTTGAGCGTGCGCCGATACGGAGCGGACGCGCTGCGGGCTTTCTGGCACAGCCTGTATGCGCGGATCGCGCTGGTCTACCTGGCGAGTTTGCTGGTGCTGTCGGTAACCGCGGCCTGGATCGCGGTCAGCCAGTTCGATCAGCTCGGCCGCGAATTCCAGCAGCGGATGCAGATCGACCTGGCGGACAATCTGGCCCAGGTCATGCGCGCGCCGCTGGCCGACGGGCCGGCCAGCGCGGCGGCCGCCGAGGCCGCGCGACTGATCCTGTCGATCAACCCTTCGCTGTCGCTGTACGTGCTGGATCACCAGGGCCGGGTCGTCGGCGACTATGGCCGACCCGGTTGTACGCGCCCGTCGCCGGTGGATACGCAGCCGCTCGACCGGCTGCTGGGTGCGGAGCCGATGCTGCCAGTGTTCGCCGTCGCGCCTTGCAGTCGTCAGGCCAGCGTGTTTTCGGTGGCTCAGGTCGAGTACGGTCACCAGGCCACGCCCGGCTATCTGTTCGTGGTGCTGGATGCCGGGCGACGCATGTCGATGTTCGCCATGCTGCGCACCAGCAGCATTACGCGGACGCTGTTGATCGCGGGCGGTCTCGCGCTGCTGCTGTCCGGTATTCTCGGCTTGTTGCTGTTTGCCGTGCTCACACGGCGTTTCACGCGCCTGACCCATGCGGTACAGCGTTTTGCCGAGGGCCACTCGGGCCAGCGTATTACTCCGATACGCAACGACGAGATCGGCCGGCTAGGGCGCGCGTTCAACGACATGGCGGCTACCATTGAGATCCAGCTCAATGCGCTGCGCGAGAACGATCGCCAGCGCCGGGAACTGGTGGCCAATCTGTCGCACGACTTCCGTACGCCTTTGACCTCGCTACAGGGTTATGCAGAGCGGCTGCAGGGCGGCGACACGCTGACGTCGGCGGCCCGCCGCGCACATCTGGATGCGATTCTGGCGAACGCAGCCCGGCTGACCCAGCTCGCCGAGCAGCTGTCCACGCTCGCACGGCTCGATGCACACGAACGGCCCTTGAACGAAGAACCATTTTCTCTGGCCGAGCTGGCCTATGACATCGCCGGCAAATTCCAGCCGCAGGCCGAGGCCGCACAGGTGCGGCTCGAGATACGTCGTATGTCCACCCAGACTCTGGTCCGGGCCGATCTGGCGCTGATCGACCGACTGTTGACCAATTTGATCGACAATGCCTTGCAGGCGACGCCCCCCGGCGGGCTGGTATGGCTGGATGCCGTGGCGACAGGCGATCGCGTACAGGTGTGTGTCGGAGATACCGGCGCAGGGCTGGCCGAGGAAGAGATCGGATTGGTGACTCAGCGGTTCTATCGCACGCGTGCCGGGCGCGAGCGCGGCGAAGGATCGGGATTGGGCCTGTCGATCGTCGAGGACATCTGTAACCGACATGGCACGCGTCTTCAGATCGATAGCCGGCCCGGGGCCGGGGCGCGGATGATGTTCGATCTGCCCAGCAGCTGAATCGCCTCGATGGCCATCGCGTATAGAACGCGGTTTTCACGCCAAAAAAAAGACGGCCCGAGGGCCGTCTTTTTTTCGACTGCGAAACGCGCGCGGCGTTTCGGCGAAGTCTTACTACATGCTGTCGGTGCTGGTTTTATCCGAATCGCCGGGCATGTCCATGTTGGAATTTTCCGGCTGCGACGACGAGTTGTCATCGGTCATGCCTTGTTCGCTGGACATCTGGTCGTGGGTCGACTCGCTGTCCTGGCCGGTTGTGCCGTGGTCCATGCTGTCGTGCTTCATGGTACCGCTGCTCTCACCGCTCGGGGTCATGCTGTCTTCGTGTGTCATGCCGCTATCGGTGGACATGTCGGTGTCGCCCGTGCTGCTGCTTTGGGCAAGCGCGGCAGTACCGAACGTGAGCGCGCCGGCGAATGCCAGCGAGCACATCAATGCGGTGGTGGTGCGTTTGGATGACTGCATATTGGATGCTCCTTGTTTTTTTCGTGGACCGGGCTGCTATGCCCGGTATGGCCGAACGCGGTACGCCGCCGAACGACAAACCGGGTCGCGCCGGCCCTGCGCGACGCTTACATACTACGACATCAGACCGGGAAAACTATCCGAAGTTCTACAGACCGAGCCCCGGCGGCCCCTTGTGCGGGCTGCCGGGAGACTCGGTACACGGCCGTCGAGCGGCCGTGTGCCGGCTGATTCGACTCGCGCGATTACTGCGTGTAGTCCGAGCCCTGGGTCGTACCGGCGTCCTGGTTGGGCTTGGCCGGATCGGCCGGCGCGGCCGACGTGTCGGATTTGGCCCGGTCGTCGGTCTGTTTCCGTGTGGCGTGGTCGTAGCTCATCCGGTCGCCGTTGTCCGAGGGCTCATGCTGCTCGGCACTCGGCGCTTCGGACTGGCCGGCGGCGACGGCCGCGCCGCCACTCAGCACGGCGATGCCGCACAGAGCGCCCGCCGCGATACGGGTCAGTGTGGATCGGTCGTATGACATGGCAATTCCTTGGTTGGGCAGATCGGCGGATCGAATCGAGGCGGCGATCAGAACGCCTTGTTGTTCAGCTGGTCGCCGTCATTGGGCAGCGGATCACGGCGGTTGGACATGCTGTCCACGCTGACATCGCTGCGGTTGTCGCTTCCGTGCTCGGAACGACTGTGGTTCGGCACCTGTGCGGCCTTGGTTTCCGGCGTACCGGTGATGCCGTCTTCCAGATGCGTACCGCCGGCCTCGATGTTGATCGGGGGCTCCTGGTCGGCACGGGCACCGGTGTCGGCAAGGCCAACGCTCGAGGCGCCGAGCAGCAGGGCGGCGGCAACAGCGCTCAGAAGAGGGGTCTTATGGCTCATGGCAAATCTCCATCCGCGCGGGGCGGTCTATGAAATGGAACTATCAAAATCTGCGTTGCGATAGATATAGGGATGATTGCGGGAAAAACAATAGCGCGCGATCGAAATCGACGCGCCGCGCATCTTGGCCGGTCCGGCGGTCGACCGTGCGGGCCGCTATGTAGTAGGCTATATATCGAAATCCGCGCGGACGGCGACCACGTTCCGCGCTCCGATAGGAAATCCGGCATGTTGAATCGCTCTGTCGGCGGCCTCGGTTCCCGGGCCGTCCTGCTGACCCTGTGTCTGCTTGCGATGTTCTACCGGCCGGCCTACGCCGCCGACGATTCATTGCTGGTCTTTGCCGCAGCGAGCCTCAAGAACGCGATGGATGATGTCGCCACGGCGTTTGAAGAAACTCACGGCGGCGACATCAGAATCAGCTATGCCGGCAGTTCGACACTGGCGCGTCAAATCGAGCGCGCCGCGCCGGCCGATATCTATGTCTCGGCGAACCAGGACTGGATGGATCGGGTCGAGACCGACGAGTTCATCGACAACCACAGCCGTATCGATCTGCTGGCCAACGCGCTGGTGCTGGTCGCACCGCGCAACCGCGATACCCGGCTGAAAATCGCCCAGGGGTTTCCGATCGTGAGTGCGCTCGGCGATCGTTATCTGGCCATGGCCAATACCGAGGCCGTGCCGGCAGGGTTGTACGGGCGACAGGCGTTCGAGCACTTGCACGTCTGGGAGGCGCTGCAGGGCCATATCGCCCAGGCCGACGACGTACGCGCGGCGCTGGCGCTGGTAGCACGTGGCGAATCGCCGCTGGGTGTGGTCTACGCCAGCGACGCGGTGGCCGAACCTCACGTGCGCGTGGTCGACACCTTTCCCGCCGACAGCCACGACCCGATCGTCTACCCGGCCGCGATTCTCAAGCACGTCGACAAACCGCTGGCGGACGCGTTCATGAGCTTCCTGCAGGGCAGCCGGGCGACGGCGATCTTCAAGCGCTGGGGGTTCGCGCGGGCCGCGGCGCCGGCGCGTCGCCGCTGAGCACGGGCGATGCTGGATACCGCCCAGGCCGAGGTGCTGTGGCTGAGCCTGAAGGTCGCCACCACCGCCGTGGCCGCGAGCCTGCCGCTCGCGCTCGCCGTGGCGTGGTTTCTGGCGCGTTCGCGCTGGCGCGGCAAGATGGTCGTGGACGCCGTCGTGCATCTGCCGCTGGTGCTGCCGCCCGTGGTGACCGGCTATCTTCTGCTGGTGGCGCTGGGACGCAACAGCCCGGTTGGCGGTTGGCTGGAACACACGTTCGGGCTGGTTTTTGCCTTTCGCTGGACCGGTGCGGCGCTGGCCGGTGCGATCATGGGTTTTCCGTTGATGGTCCGGCCCATCCGGCTGTCGCTGGAGGCCATCGACTCGCGCGTGGAAGATGCAGCGGCCACGCTGGGCGCCTCGCCGATCTGGGTTTGGCTGTCGGTGACGCTGCCCTTGGCGCTGCCGGGGGTCATCGCGGGGCTGGTCCTGGCGTTCGCACGGGCACTGGGCGAGTTCGGCGCCACCATCACCTTTGCCGCCAATATTCCGGGTGAGACCCGTACGCTGCCGCTGGCGATCTATACATTCATCCAGGTGCCGGGCGGCGAACGCCAGGCGGGTTATCTGATCGCGATTTCGGTCGCGGTGTCGCTGGCCGCGCTGATCGCCTCCGAGGTGGTCGCCCGCCATGTCAAACGCATCCAGGCGAGCGGCCGATGATCTCGCTGAATGTGACCCATCAACAGGGTGATTTCATGCTGCGCTGCCGCTTTGCCAGCGACGCACGGATTACCGGCCTGTTCGGCCCGTCGGGCGCCGGCAAGAGCACCTTGCTGCGCATCATTGCCGGGCTCATCGAGCCGGGCGAAGGGCGTGTCGATATCGGTGACCGCTGCGTGTTCGATCAAAGCCGCGGTATCCGGGTGGCCGCCCACCGACGCCGGATCGGCTATGTGTTCCAACAGGCGCGGCTGTTCGCCCACCTGAACGTGGCCCACAACCTGCGCTACGGCGCGTGGTTCGCCGGCCGACGGCGCCGCCGCGCGCACTTCGATCAGGTGGTCGACATGCTGGATATCGGAACGTTGCTCGGGCGCCGCGTCGCCGGACTGTCCGGCGGCGAGCAGCAGCGGATTGCGATCGGCCGCGCGTTGCTATCGGAGCCTGACCTCCTGCTGCTCGACGAACCGCTGGCCTCGCTCGATGCGGCACGCAAGGCCGAAGTGCTGCCTTATATCGAGCGGCTCAGCCGCGACACCGAATTGCCGATCGTGTTCGTGTCTCATCAGCTCGACGAGATGCTGCGCCTTGCCCGTCGTCATGTCGTGGCAATCCGCGACGGCCGAGTGGCTTTTTCCGGGCCGACCGCGGAATTTCTGGCCCGCCCGGACCTGCTGGGGGCGCGGCAGGCGCGCGAGGCCGGCGTCTTGCTACAGGCCCGTATCGACCACCATCTCGGCCCGCACGGGCTGACACGTCTGGACTGCGATGGTCAGCCGTTGTACGTGCCGCAGCTGATGCAGGCCGCAGGCGATCGGGTGACCCTGCATGTACGGGCTCGCGATGTCATGCTCGCGCGTGAGCGGCCGGTCGAAATCAGCGCGCTGAATCTGCTCGCGGCGCGCGTCGAAGCCGTACAGGCCGACGGGGACTATGCCGTCGAAGTCGTGCTCCGCGTCGGCGACCAGCGTCTGGATGCGCGTATTACCCGACGCTCGGCCGACGCCCTCGACCTGGCCGTCGGTCAGCCCGTTCATGCCGTGATCAAGAGTCTGGCGCTGGCCGAACAGGCCTGGGAGCGGTTGGCCGGTCTGTAGCCCGGCTTGCTGATGAGCGCGGTCTGGCCGTTGTACGGCGCGTACGACGGTGCATCGGATGCAGCCGGCGCCGACAAGCCGTCGGGACGCGTCGGCTGCCCGGCGGTCTGGCCGGCTTGCTAGCCGGCATGGCCGGCAAAGCGCTGGCGGATCTCCAACACGTGAATCAGGCTTGGCAACAGTGCGGCCAGCGTCTCCTTCGCGCCCGAGCGGCTGCCCGGAAAAGTCGCCACCAGACTGTCATGGGCAAAGCCGGACACCCCGCGCGAGAGCACTGCATACGGCGTGCGCCGCTGGCCGAAGGCCCGGGCGGCCTCCATGAGACCCGGCATGGGTGTGGTCAGCAGCGGTTCGACGGTCTCGACCACCCGATCCTTCGGACCGATGCCGGTGCCGCCCACGGTGATGATCAGATGCGTTTTGGCGGCCATGGCCGCACGCAGCGCCTCGTCGACGCGCGGCGCGTCGTCGGGCAGCACCTGGTAATCCACGGGCATAAACCCCGCCCCCTCGAGGCCGTCGACGACCTGGCGCCCGGCGGTGTCGAGCTTGTGGCCGTCGGCCACCGGGTCCGAGACCATCAGCACGCAGGCCGACAGCGGTCGCTTGAGAGTGCGCTTGTAGTGACTCTTGCCCCCGGTCTTGTCGAGCAGCCGGGTCTCGCCGATGGCCAGATCGGCCGGCTCGGCATAGGGCTTGAGCATGTCGTAGAGCGTGAGTGCGGCCATGCTGGCGGCGGTGAGTGCTTCCATCTCCACGCCGGTCGGCCCGATCGTGTGAACCTCGGCTTCGATGATCACCCGGTTGTCGGCGAACTCGAAGTGCACCTCGGCGGCATGGATCGGCAGCGGATGGCACAACGGCAGCAGCTCGTCGGTCCGCTTGGCCGCCAGGATACCGGCGATTCGGGCAGTGGCCTGCGGGTCGCCTTTTTCAGTATCGCGGTGGCGGATACGCTCGATACAGTCGGCCGGCGCGTGGAACGTGGCCGTGGCGGTGGCCGAACGCAGCGATTCGGGCTTCATGCCGACGTCTTTCATGATTCGGATTCCTGGTTCTGATCGGCGACCGGACGCTCGGGCCGGGGTACTTCCGTGCCTTCGAGATACGCACTGCTGCCGTCGGCGTAGTATTCGTTCTTCCAGACCGCGACACGGGCCTTGAGCTGTTCCAGCGCATGGCGCGCGGCCTCGAACGCGGCGTCACGGTGGATTGCGCGTACCACGACGTACACGCTGACCTCGCCCAGCGTCAGCCGCCCGGTCCGGTGCTGGAGCCGGCAGCTGTGGATATCAAAGGCGGCAATCGTCTCGCGCTCGATATCGGCCAGCGTGCGTGCGGCAAGCGGGCCGTAGGCCGAGTAGTCCATGGACTCGACGTTGCGGCCGTTGTTGGTCAGGCGCACCGTGCCGCCGAACACCACCAGCGCACCGCAGGCTGGATCGTCGGTCTCGTCGAGCAGCGCGTCCAGATCGAGGACATCGTCGGTCAGGTGCGCCTGTGTGCCGGGATCGCACTGGCCGCCCGAGACCGGCGGGATCAGGGCGATGGTGTCGTGCTCGCGCAGCGGTTCATCGGCGGCAAGCAGTTGGTCGCCGCGCGCGCAGGCGGTGCGCGACAACAGATCGGCGGCGCCGGGGAAATCGCGCTGGGCGGTCTGGATCAGTGCGGCCACGGTATGCGGCGGACCGACGGCAAGCGTCAGCCGTGCATCGCCTAGGCTCGATTCCAGCGCGCCGAAACACTCGACGGTGACGTTGACAAGTTCGCTCATGAGATCTGCAGGTGGGGCGGCGTACCGCAGGGCTGGGCCAAGGCTAGACGGCGATGACGCCCGGCGCAACGGCGTTAGCGCCGGCCGATACCGGGCGATGGATCATCGGCTGCGCTGACGCGGCTCGGTGAACCAGAAAGCCAGGGCGGCGGCCTCCAGCAGCCCCGCCAGCGCCATTGCGCCCGGCCAGCCGGCCGCGTCGATCGCCAACCCGGCCAGCAGCGAACCGAGCGCGCCGCCGATGAAGAATCCGCTCATATAGGCCGTGGTGATCCGGCTGCGGGCGTCCGGTCGGAGGGTGTAAATAGTGCTCTGGTTGAGGATCTGGACGCCCTGAACGCCCAGATCCATCAGCAGAATGCCGATCACCACCGCCGCCAGCGAGTGCGGCAGGACGCCCATGACAACGAACGCAAGCAGGGCGGCGCCGATGAACAGGGCCGTGCCGGCTCGCGTACGTCCGCGATCGTGCAGGCTGCCGGCCAGCGATGCGCCGACCGCGCCGGCCGCGCCCAGCAGGCTGAACAGGCCGATCGTGGTTTCGCTGTAGCCATATGGTGCACGCGCCAACAGGAACGGCAAGGTGGTCCACAGGATCGTGAAGCCCGCAAAGCCCAGTGCGCCGTACACGATACGCCGACGCAGCAATGGCTCGTGGGCAAGCAGGGCGCCGATCGAGCCCAGCATGCGGGCATAGCCCATGCGTTGCTCGCTGGGTGCGGTGTCGGGCAGATAGCGGTAGAGCACGCCGGCGAGCACCAGCATCAGTAGCGCTGCACTGGCGAAGACGGTTCGCCAGCCATAGGCGTCCGCGAGCAGTCCGGCGAAGGCCCGTGCCAGCAGAATACCGATCAGCAGCCCGCTCATCACCCGTCCGACCACAGCACCCCGCTGGGTTTCAGCGGCCAGATGGGCGGCCATGGGGACCATGACCTGGGCGCCGGTACAGCTCAGGCCGATGAAGAAGCTGGCCGCGAGAAAGCCGGCGAAGCCGGGGGCGGCCGCGGCACAGCCCATGGCCGCCGCGGCGGCCAGACTCATGGCCGGCACCAGACGCCGGCGGTTGACGAAATCGCCCAGCGGCACGAGAAACACCAGCCCGCCGACGAAACCGAGCTGAACCACGGTGATGATCGACGCCGCCGCCGCGCCGGATACATCAAAGCTGCGCGCGAGCAGGTCGAGCAACGGCTGGGCGTAGTAGATACCGCCGACCGATAGGCCGCAGGCCACGGCCATGAGCCAGACGAGCGGCATCGACGGAGTCAGTACCGGCGGGTTCGGAGGCGGGGAATGAGTCGGGTTCAAGCGCAGGTCCGCAGAAAAACGGCGCGCAAGCTTAGCGCAGGCACCGGCGTCGGTCACCGGGCCGGCAGCGACCACAAAAAAGCCCGCCGTATGACGGGCGGGCTTTCGTGCTCGACGTGTGTTGCGCCGAGGGCCGGGCAGGCCGGTCTCAATCGTCGTCGCGCTCGCTGCGCAGCACCTCGCCCGAACGCGCGTCGACGGTCAGCTCGACCCGCTGACCGTTGGGGTCGGTGGCGTCGACTTCGTAGCGATCCATCTCTCGGTCGATGCTGTCGATCCGGGTATAGCCCTTGTCTTCCAGCGCGGAGGCGATCTCGCCGATCGACATGCCCGAAGGCATCGTCTGGCTGTTGTCGGTCTGGGCCATAGCGGTGGCGCTGCCGGCCATCAGAGCGGCGGCGGCGGTCAGGGTGATGAGTTTCCGGTTGTGCATGGAGGTCTCCATTGGGTGAGTTCGAGACGAAGACTAGGGGCGGGCCGACGAATCGATCGTGAACATGACGTTCATCGGTAATTCATCGCCGCAGCCGTCCAATCGCGCCATGCACACACGACTATCGGTACCGTTGTGGTCGGTTGCGGCCGCGTTGGGTCTGGCGCTCGCGGCCGGAGTGTCACATGCCGACGACGACGATATGGAGGCGGCGCGCCGCGCTCTGGCCGCCGGCGAAATACGGCCGTTTTCCACCCTGCTGGCCCGTATCGAGCGGGATTGCGACGCCCGCTTTGTGGAAATGGAGCTGGATCGCGACGACGGGCTATGGATCTACGAGATCAAACTCCTGGGCCCGGGTGGCGATGTTGCCGAACTCGAATACGATGCCCGCGATCTGCGGCTGCTGGAGGCCGAAGGCCACCATCTAGCGAAACTGCGCTGCGTGCCCGCCGGCACGCCCGACTGACGTCCGAAGCCGCCGACGATCCCGACGGGTCCGGCGATTTCATTGCCGAGGAAGCACACCGCATGCGATTGCTCATCGTCGAAGACGAACCCACCATCGCCGAACAACTGCTCGAAGCGCTCACCGAAGCCGGCTATGCGGTCGATGTCTCGCACGACGGCGAAGACGCTGCCTACCGCGGGGCCACCGAGCCCTATGATGCGGTGGTGCTGGACCTGGGCCTGCCGCAGCTCGACGGCCTGAGCGTGCTGCGGCGCTGGCGCGCCGAAGGGGTCGATGTACCGGTGCTGGTGCTGACTGCCCGCGGCGAGTGGCACGAGAAGGTCGACGGCATCGACGCCGGCGCGGACGACTACCTGGCCAAGCCCTTTCGCATGGAAGAGCTGCTCGCACGCCTGCGTGCACTGATCCGGCGCGCCAACGGCTCGGCCTCGGCGGTGCTCGAACGCGGCGGTGTCACGCTCGATACCCGCAGCGCCCGGGTGAGCGTCGGCCAGCGGGCAGTCAAGCTCACCGGGCACGAATACCGGGTGTTGTTGTATCTGATGCATCATGCCGACGAAGTGGTCTCACGCAGCGAACTCATCGAACATATCTATGCCCAGGATTACGATCGTGACTCGAACACGATCGAGGTGTTCATTCGCCGGCTGCGCAGCAAACTCGGCGTCGATGCCATCGTCACCGAGCGTGGTTTCGGCTATCGCTTTGCCGATGAGGCAGCTGGGACGGGGAGCGGCGATTGAGCCGTGCCTCGCTCCAACGCCGGCTTTTTGCCGGGGCGCTGGTCTGGATCGTGGTCGCACTGGTGGTCACCGGTCTGGCGCTGTCGCTGCTGTTTCGGGAGCATATCGAACGCGAAATGGGTCGCCGTCTGGAGGCCGATTTTCTACAGCTGGTGTCGCATCTGTCGGTCACCGCGGACGGGCGGCTGAGCGCGGTTCGGCCATTGAGCGATCCGCTCTATGAACGCGCCCTGTCGGGTCGCTACTGGCAGATCAGCGGCCCGGACGGCCAGCCGCTGCTGCGTTCGCGCTCACTGTGGCAGCAGCGGCTGAGTGCCGATCCGTCGGTCGGCGACGGCGCGCAGCGGATCACCGGGGTTCGTGATGCCCCGCTGTTGGCGGTCGCGCGCACCATCACGCTGCCGCGCTATGGCTCACCGTTGACGATCACCGTGGCCGCGACGCTGGCGCCGGTGGACTCGGCGGTGGCGGCATTCCGACGCATCCTTGTGCTCGCGCTCGGGCTGCTCGCAGCCGGGCTGATCGGTGCCGCGGCACTGCAGGTCGGTCTCGGTCTGCGGCCACTGCGCCAGCTGCGCGCCGAACTGTCTGCCATGCGCAGCGCTGGCGCGCGCCGTGTCTCGGGCGACTATCCCGGCGAAGTCGCGCCGCTGGTGGACGACCTGAATACCGTGCTCGACGACAACGACGCGCTGATCGAACGCGCTCGTCAGCAGGCCGCCAATCTTGCACATGCGCTCAAGACACCGCTGTCGGTCATGGCGAACGAGGCGGATCGTCTGTCCCGCGCCGGCGACAGTGCACGTGCCGATCGGCTGCAGGGCCAGGTCGATGCCATGCGCCGCCAGATCGACTGGCATCTGGCGCGTACCCGCATCGCCGGTGCGCGCCGTTCCGGCGTGGTCACCGAGGTCGCGCCGGTGATCGACGGGCTGACACGCACGCTGCAACGGCTGTTCGGCGATGCCGGGCGCGTCATCGATACCGAGTGTGCCCCGGATCTGCTGTTTGCCGGCGAGGCGCAGGACCTGGAACAGATGATGGGAAACCTCATGGAAAATGCGTGCAAGTGGTCGCGCGGCATCGTGGAGGTGCGGGCCGTACCCGGCGATGGCCGGCTGCATATTCGTGTCGACGACGACGGGCCCGGTCTGACCGCCGACCAGCGGCGCGATGCCGTACAGCGCGGGCAGCGTTTCGACGAATCCACCCCGGGTTCGGGCCTGGGGCTGGCGATCGTCAGCGATCTGGCATCGGCTTATGCCGGCCGGCTGTCGCTCGCGCCGGCCGCCCTGGGCGGGCTGTCGGCCCGACTGGAACTGCCGATCCAGCCCCGGCCCGGCGCCGGGCGCGGGCTCATGCGCTCCGGCGGCTGACCTGAACGCCGTCGGGCGTGCCCACGATCAGCACATCGGCCGGGCGTCGCGCGAACAGGCCCACGGTCACCACCCCGGGCAGGGCGTTGATGGCGTCTTCCAGTTCGATCGGGTTGAGGATCTCCAGATTGTGTACATCCAGGATCGGATGGCCGTTGTCGCTGATGAAGCCGGTGCGCAGCTCCGGTTCGCCGCCCAGCTTGACCAGGGCGCGGGCCACGCTCGACCGGGCCATCTCGATGACCTCGACCGGCAGCGGGAAGCGTCCGAGCAGATCCACCTGCTTGGACTCGTCGACCATGCACACGAACGTGCGCGCCGCGCCGGCGATGATCTTCTCGCGGGTGAGTGCGCCGCCGCCGCCCTTGATCAGCTCCAGGTGTTCGTTGGCTTCGTCTGCGCCGTCGATATACACCCCCAGCGCCCCGCTGCTGTTCAGATCGACGACGTCGAAGCCGGCGGCGCGCAGGCGCTCGGTGGTGGCCTTGGAACTGGACACGCAGCCTGAAATCTCCGGCCGGCGCTCGGCCAGCACGTCGATGAAATGGTTGACGGTCGAGCCCGTGCCCACGCCCAGGTACTCGCCGTCGCGTACGTGTTCGTAGGCAGCCTCGGCGGCGGCGCGTTTGAGTTCGTCCTGCTTGTTCATGGCGTGGCTCGCGGCGGGTTTGGCGCGAGTCTAAAGGGTTCGCCGCCGGCTTGGAATCGCGGCGGTCCGAACTGGCCTCAGTCGCGTGCGCCGAAGATGTCGGTGCCCACCCGCACATGCGTGGCCCCCTCCGCGATCGCGGCTTCCAGATCCGCGCTCATGCCCATCGACAGGGTATCGAGGGTATGGCCGCGGTCGTTGAGCTGTTCCATCAGACCACGCAGCGCCGCGAACGGCCGGCGCTGGGCATCCGGGTCGTCGCTGTAGGCGGGAATGCTCATCAGCCCGCGCAGGCGTACGCCGGGCAGCTGGGCAATCTGCTCGGCCAGTTCCGGCGCGTCCGTGGCCGCGATGCCGGCCTTGCTCTGCTCGTCGTCGATATTGATCTGGATACACAGGTTGAGTGGCGGCATATCCTCGGGCCGCTGATCGGACAGTCGGCGCGCGATCTTGTAGCGATCCACCGCATGTACCCAGGCGAACCGGGCGGCGATGTCGCGGGTCTTGTTCGACTGGATATCGCCGATGAAATGCCAGATCGGGTCATGGGTGGCAAGGGCCTCTATCTTGGCCAATGCGTCCTGCAGGTAGTTCTCGCCGAAATCGCGTTGGCCGGCTGCGAGTGCGGCTTCCACCAGCGCAGCGGGCTTGGTCTTGCTCACGGCCACCAGCGCGATATCGCCGATGTCGCGTCCGTGGCGCTCGGCGGCGGTGCGCATGCGTTCGTGGACCCGAGCCAGGCGGGCGGCGATATCGTGCCGGTCGATGGCCGAGCGGTTGGCCGAAGAGTCGTTCATGGGGCGTTTTCCTTAACCGACATTGGGTTAGGATAAGCTCAGGCGGGGACAAACCAAACCCGGAATTTGGGGGCGCATGGATATTTCTCAGTTACTGGCCTTTTCGGTCAAGCAGAACGCATCCGATCTGCATCTGTCGGCCGGGCTGCCGCCCATGATCCGTGTCGATGGCGATATGCGTCGGATCAATCTTCCGGCGATGGAACACAAGGAAGTGTTCGATCTCGTCTACGACATCATGAACGATCGTCAGCGCAAGGAATACGACGAGAATCTGGAGACCGATTTCTCGTTCGAGATTGCCGGGTTGGCCCGTTTCCGTGTCAACGTGTTCTACCAGAATCGCGGGGCGGCCGCGGTATTCCGGACCATTCCCTCGGAGGTGCTCAGCCTCGACGATCTGGATGCGCCGCGCATCTTTCGCGAGATTGCCGCGCTGCCGCGCGGGCTGGTGCTGGTCACCGGCCCGACCGGTTCGGGCAAGTCGACCACACTGGCGGCGATGGTCAACCACAAGAACGAACACGAGCTCGGCCATATCCTGACTGTCGAGGACCCGATCGAGTTCGTGCACGCATCGCGCAAGTGTCTGATCAACCAGCGCGAAGTCTCGCGCGATACGCATTCGTTCTCGGCGGCACTGCGCAGCGCGCTGCGCGAGGACCCGGACACCATCCTGGTCGGCGAACTGCGCGATCTGGAAACCATCCGCCTGGCGCTGACTGCGGCCGAGACCGGCCATCTGGTGTTCGGCACGCTGCATACCTCATCGGCGGCCAAGACCATCGATCGCGTGATCGACGTATTCCCCGGGGCCGAGAAGGACATGGTGCGCGCCATGCTTTCGGAGTCGTTGCGCGCGGTGATCTCGCAGACCCTGCTCAAGAAAAAGGCCGGCGGCCGGATCGCTGCCCACGAGATCATGATCGGCACGCCGGCGATCCGGAACCTGATCCGCGAAGGCAAGGTCGCGCAGATGTATTCCTCGATCCAGACCGGCCAGTCGGCGGGCATGCAGACCCTGGACCAGTGTCTGGCCGACCTGGTTCGGCGCGGCGTGGTAGCGCGTGAGGAAGCCGCTCGCCGCGCGGCCAATCGCGATGCGTTGGCCGGTCACGGCTAGGCGGCTTCGGACATGCGCGACAACCGGCAACTCGGCGTGACCGGTCTTGCTCGAGGCAGAGCCTGCCGCGCCCGCGCGACCAAACGATACGCCGCAGGGAGACCATCGCATGGATAGAGCGCAGGCGACCAAGCTGCTCACGGTGCTGCTGGAGCGGCTGTCGGCCGAGGGCGGTTCGGATCTTTTCATTACCAGCGGCTTTCCGCCGGCGATCAAGAAGGACGGCCAGATCTCGCCGTTGATGGAGCGTCCACTTACCCACGAGCAGTCGGCGCTGATCGTGCGCTCGATCATGAACGATCGTCAGGCGCGCGAGTTCGACGAGTTCAAGGAATGCCAGTTCGCGATCTCGCCGCCGTCCGGGCGCTATCGCGTATCGGCGTTCGTCCAGCAGGGGCGTGTCGGGGCGGTGCTGCGCGTGATCAACACCGAGATTCCGGATTTCGACGTGCTCGGATTGCCGCCGGTGCTCAAGGACGTGGTCATGGCCGAACGCGGGCTGGTGATCTTCGCGGGCGCAACCGGCTCGGGCAAGTCGACCTCGCTGGCTGCGATGCTCGGGTATCGCAACGCCCATTCGGCCGGTCACATCATCAGCATCGAGGATCCGATCGAGTTCGTGCATCCGCACGGCAAGTCGATCGTGACCCAGCGTGAGGTGGGTGTGGACACCCAGTCGTGGGAGAACGCGCTCAAGAACACGCTGCGCCAGGCGCCCAACGTCATCCTCATCGGCGAAGTACGTACGCGCGAAACCATGGAATACGCGATCAACTTCGCCGAGACCGGCCACCTGGTGCTGTGCACGATGCACGCCAACAATGCCAACCAGGCGCTGGATCGCATCATCAACTTCTTCGACGAGTCCCGGCGCGAGCAGCTGCTCATGGATATGTCGCTGAATCTGAACGCGCTGGTCTCCCAACGCCTGGTGCGCCGCGTGGGCGGCGGACGAGCGGCCGCGGTGGAAGTGCTGCTCAACACGCCGCTGGTTTCGGACATGATATTCAAGGGCAAGGTCGGCCAGCTCAAGGAGGCCATGGCTCGGGCCCAGGAGCAGGGCATGAAGACCTTCGACCAGGCGCTGTTCGAACTGTTCGAGTCCGGCGTGATCGACTATGCAGAAGCGCTGCGCAACGCCGATTCCCAGAACGAGCTGCGTCTGAACATCAAGCTCAACAGCGAACGCGGGCGTCAGGATCTGCGTGCCGACCCGCGCGTGCAGACGATGTCGATGCAGGCCGACGACGACGATGACGTGGCAGGCGATCATGGCTGAACCGGACGCGCCGATCGACACGCTCGACCCTTATCTGCAGCTGGCCATGGACAAGCAGGCCTCGGACGTCTACGTGACCACGCATGCACCGGTGATGCTGCGCGTCGAGGGCGAGATCTATCCGGTCAAGGGCCAAGCACGAGAGTTGCTCACCCCGCAGGTGGTCGAATCCCTCGCACTCGGGCTGATGAACGAACACCAGCAGGCCGAGTTCGAACGCGAACAGGAAATCGACTTCGCCGTGCGCTTTGGCGCGCAGGGGCGGTTCCGGGTGAACATCTTTCGCCAGCGCGGCTCGGCGGCGATCGTGTTGCGCAACATCGGCAATGTGCCCAGCTTCGACGATTTCGAGATGCCGGACGTGCTCAAGCGCCTGGCCATGCAGAAACGTGGTCTGGTGATGGTGGTGGGCGCGACGGGGTCGGGCAAGTCGACCACGCTCGCGGCGATGATCAACCACCGCAACGAAAACGCCAGCGGGCATATCCTCACCATCGAGGACCCGATCGAGTTTCTCTATCGTCACAAGCGCTCGATCGTCAACCAGCGCGAGCTGGGCACCGACACCCGTGCATTCGATCGTGCCATCCGCTCGGCGATGCGCGAGGCACCGGACGTGGTCCAGATCGGCGAGATCCGCGATCTGGCCACCGCCGAGGCCTGTCTGCAGCTGGCCGGCACCGGTCATCTGGCGTTGTCGACATTGCACGGCAGCAACGCCTATCAGTGTCTGCAGCGCCTGATCTCGCTATTTCCCGAGGCCGCGCGAGAGGCGTTGTTCATGGATCTGTCGCTCAACTTGCGGGCCATCGTCTCCCAGCGGTTGGTCACCGGGCTGGACGGGCGCCGCGTAGCCGCCTACGAGGTATTGCTGAACACGCCCTATATCGCCGATCTGATCCGCAAGGGCCGGATCGATTCGGTGCGCGAAGCCATGGACGAAGCCGATGCGGCCGACGGCATGGCCACGTTCGACGATTCGCTGCTGGCTCTGGTGCGCGCACGGCGCATTTCCGCCGAGCAGGCGCTGTCCTATGCCGATTCGCGCGATAACCTGCAGAGCCGCCTGGCCTTCGAGAAGATCTGAGCCCAACCAGACCGGGGCCGGGCGGGCTGCATGCTAACCTGAGGTTTTACGGGGGTTGCCGCGATGGCTGACGCGCCGGACAAGACGCTGATCGGCTGGCGTGAATGGGTCGGGCTGCCGGATCTGGGCATCGAGTACATCAAGGCCAAGATCGATACCGGCGCACGAACCTCCGCGCTGCATACCTTTTCGCTGGAGGTGGCACACGAGGCCGGCGAACGTACGGCCCGTTTCGGTGTTCATCCATTCCAGAAGGATGTCGATACGATCGTCTGGTGTCAGGCGCCGGTGGTCGACGAGCGGCGCGTGCGCGATTCCGGCGGGCACCAGGAATGGCGCTTCGTGATCGCCACCGATGTTCGTATGGGACCGCGCCGCTGGCCGATCGAATTGACGTTGACCGCGCGCGATACAATGCTTTTCCGTATGCTGGTGGGGCGCACTGCGATGCGCTCTCTGCGCGTGGATCCTCTTGCGTCCTTCATTACTGGCCGACCGCCGGGAGCCGGAACCCTATGAACATCGTCATCATGTCTCGCAACCGCAACCTGTACTCCACGCGGCGGCTGATCGAGGCCTGCAAGGCGCGCGAGCACGAGGTGTCGGTGGTCGATCCGCTGCGCTGCTACATGAACATCGTGCCGCATGCGCCGGAGATTCACTACAAGGGCAAGAAGCTCGAGAACATCGACGCGGTGATTCCGCGTATCGGCGCCTCGATCACCTTCTATGCCACCGCCGTGCTGCGCCAGTTCGAGATGATCGGCGTCTATCCGCTCAACGAGTCCGTGGCGATCTCGCGCTCGAGAGACAAGCTGCGCTCCATGCAGCTGCTCTCGCGCAAGGGCATCGGCCTGCCGGTGACCGGCTTTGCCCACTCGCCGGACGATACCGACGACTTGCTGGATCTGGTCGGCGGCAACCAGTATGTCATCAAGCTCACCGAGGGGACCCAGGGCAAGGGCGTGGTACTTACCGAGACCCGCGGTGCGGCCGAGTCGGTGATCGATGCCTTCCGCGGCCTGGACGCGCATTTCCTGGTGCAGGAGTTCGTCAAGGAGGCCCGCGGCGCCGATATCCGGTGTTTCGTGATTGGCGACAAGGTCGTGGCCTCGATGAAGCGCCAGGGCAAGGAAGGCGAGTTCCGCTCGAACCTGCACCGGGGCGGCAGCGCCACGGTGATCAAGATCACCCCGGAAGAGCGGTCCACGGCGGTCAGGGCCGCCAAGATCATGGGCCTGAACGTCGCCGGTGTGGATCTGCTGCGTTCCAACCACGGGCCGGTGGTCATGGAGGTGAACTCCTCGCCGGGCCTGGAAGGTATCGAAGGTGCGACCGGCAAGGACATCGCCGGCCAGATCATCGCCTTCATCGAAAACTACTCCAAGCGCGGCAAGACCCGGACTCGCGGCGGCGGCTAGACAGCTGTCGCGCGCGCCCGCGCCTTTGAACACGGTCCTCGCAGGCCGTCGCCGTTTCGCTATTCCGGCGCCCTCCAGCGCCCACGACCGTCATGCCATGAGCCAAACCGCCGATTCCCAGCCGAGCCGGCCTGCCGAGCGGGCGAGCACGGACAAGCCCGAGCCGCTCGTCATCGGCGGCCAGACCATCGAAGCCGGCAGCCGTGCGACCGTGGATATTCCGGTCGCCGATCTGTATACCCACGCCAAACTGACCATGCCCGTCAACGTGGTGCGCGGCCGCCGGCCGGGCCCGGTGCTGTTCGTATCCGCAGCCGTGCACGGCGACGAGCTGAACGGCGTCGAGATCATCCGCCGGGTGCTCAAACTGCGCGGGCTCAAGCAGCTGCGCGGCACGCTCATCGCGGTGCCCATCGTCAACGTGCACGGCTTTCTGCGACATTCGCGTTATCTGCCCGACCGGCGCGATCTCAACCGCTCGTTTCCCGGCAGTGCCAACGGCTCGGTCGCCTCGCGTCTGGCCAAGGTGTTCGTCGACGAGATCGTGATGAAGTCGGATTACGGTATCGACCTGCATACCGGAGCCATCCACCGTTCGAACCTGCCACAGATTCGTGCCGATCTGTCGCAGGCCACGGTCAAGCGCCTGGCCGATGCCTTTGGTTGCCCGTTGTTGATCGACGCCTCGTTGCGTGAAGGCTCGCTGCGTGAATACGCCGATCGCAAGGGCGTGCCGCTGTTGCTCTACGAGGCCGGCGAAGCGCTGCGTTTCGACGAATTCTCGATCCGGGCGGGCGTACGCGGCATATCCAACGTCATGCGGGAACTGGAGATGCTGCCCCGGCGTCGGCGCAGCAAAGTGCCGCCCAAGCCGGTGGTCGCACTCGATTCCAACTGGGAGCGCGCGCCGGAGTCCGGCATTCTGCGTTCGCTGGTCGAACTGGGCGAGTACGTGAGCAAGGATCAGGTGCTGGCCTATGTGGCCGACCCGTTCGGCGAAACCGAGATCGAGGTTCGCTCGGAGCATGCCGGCATCGTGATCGGCCGGTCCTACCTTCCGCTGGCCCATGCGGGGGATGCGCTTTACCACGTCGCCCGCGTCAAGGGCGCTCAGAAGCTGGCCAGTCGCGTCGAGGCGTATCAGTCTGCCCACGAGCCCGACGAGGGCAAGAACTCGACCGGCGAATCCGGCGAGCCGCCGGTGGTGTGACTATCCGCCGGCGGGCTCAGGCCGAGGGCGGCCCGCCGCCGGGCGCACGGTTGCCGGCGATGATCGCCATGACCGCCATGCGTACGGCAATACCGTTGCGCACCTGTTCGAGAATCACCGACTGTTGGCCGTAGGCGATATCGGCGTTGATCTCCACACCCCGGTTGATCGGCCCCGGGTGCATGACCAGCGCGGTGGCCGACGCATGGGCGAGGTTGGCCGCATGCAGGCCGAACTGGCTGTGATAGTCGGCAACGTCTGCCAGCGCATCGCCCTCGATACGTTCGCGCTGAATCCGCAGGCCCATGACTACATCCGCGCCGTTCAGGCCGGCGGCTGTGTCAGTGGTGGCCGAGACCCCGAGGGCGGCCGGGTCGGCCGGCAGGAAATGCCGTGGGCCGACCACGCGGATATCGCGCGTGCCCAGCGTACGCAGAGCATGAATGGTCGAATGAGCCACGCGCGAATGGCGCACGTCGCCGACGATCGCCACGCGCAGGGCATCGAAATCCGGCCGATGACGGCGGATCGTGAATACGTCCAGCAAGCCCTGAGTGGGGTGCGCATGGCTGCCGTCGCCGGCATTGACGATCGCCACGTGGGGTGCGGCATGTGCAGCGAACCGGGCGGCCGCGCCGTTTTCCGGATGCCGGATCGCGAAGATGTCGGCGCCCATGGCCTGCAGCGTATAGAGGGTGTCGAGGTCGTCCTCACCCTTGGACTTGGACGAGTGCGCGACGTCCATGTTGATGACGTCCGCCGACAGACGCTTGGCCGCCAGCTCGAACGTGGTGCGTGTGCGCGTGGAGTTCTCGAAGAACAGGTTGAATACGGTCTTGCCGCGCAGCAGCGGCACCTTCTTGGGTGGCACGCCGGCCTCGGGTACGAATGTCTCGGCGGTGTCGAGAATGCGCTGGATGAGCGCGCGAGGCAGCCCTTCGGTGGTCAGCAGATGGCGCAGGCGCCCGTGGGCGTCGATCTGTAGATCGGTCATGCCGGTGTGGTCCTGGTAGCAGTGGTTTCGCCAGCGATATCGCCGGCCCGTGCGGCGGCCTGTTGCAGGGCGCACAGTTCGGCCATGGCCCGATCGGCGTCGGCTTCGGGCACGAACAGATGGTCATGGTGGATGGCCGCCACCACGTTGCAGGCGATGCCCGCGTCCGCCAGACGCTGGGCCACCGCGGCAGTCAGACCCACGCCGTCGAGCGACGACTCGACGCCGAGCGTGATCCAGCTGGCCGGAAAATCCATCACTCGCGCGCCGGGGGGCACATGCTCGACGGCGACGATCGCCGACAGGCCTTCGGCTTCGCGCATCAGACAGATACACGCCTCGGCGGGGAGTGATACGGGATCCTCGAGGGCGACGAACCGATATCGGCCGGCATGGCGTATCGGCTTCAATCGTGCGAGCAGGCCGCGGGCCGGGTGGTCCGCCGCGACGCCGGTCATCGCATCTCCAGCCGTAGCGGCTCCGGGCCGGTGAGCTTGATCTGGCGGCCGCGTTCGATATCTATGTGCAGGCCGACGGCGTCGGGCGCGAAAGGCAGTTCACGCGCGCCGCGATCCACCAGCACGGCCAGCCGTACCGCGGCCGGCCGGCCGTAGTCGAACAGCTCGTTGAGCGCGGCCCGCACGGTGCGGCCGGTATAGAGCACGTCGTCCACCAGAATCACCGTGCGGCCATCGATCTCGGCCTCGATGCTGGACGGTCCGACGCTCGGGTGCAGGCCCACCGTAGAGAAATCGTCACGATAGAAACTGATGTTGAGCGTGCCCAGCGGCTCGCTCAGCCCCAGATCGGCGTGCAGGCGCTCCGCGATCCAGGCGCCGCCGGTCTCCACGCCGACCATCACGGCGTCGGGCGTGGCCTCAACCAGCGGGGCAAGTTGTCCGCGCAGGGCCGCAAGCGCGGCATCGACATCGTAACTCTGCTGGGAAGGGGTCATGGCGCAGTTCCGTAGGCTGGGGCGTGATGGGGTGTTGAAGGTGCCGGCCTGACGAACGCGCTGCCCGGCATACCCGCCAATGAGGCGCCCCGGGCCACGAAGGGCCGCTCGCGCGCGACCGACGATGAGGCGCAATCCGCGCCACCGCATCTACACGAGCGTTCACCCGGCATCGGGGGCGCTGGCCAGCCAGCCTTCGAGAATGACCTGGGCAGCCATGGCATCCGAATCGCCCTTGGCCAGGCGACGGCCGCGGCTGCCGGTGGCCCGTGCGGTGCGCAATCGTTCCATGGCCTCGATCGTGGAAAAGCGCTCGTCCATGGCATGAACCGGCATATCGAAATGCGCGCCGAGCTGCTCCATGAATGACCGTGCGTGCCGGGTCATCGCCTGCGACGTACCGTCCGCGGCCAACGGCAGGCCGACGACCAGCGCACCCGGGCGCCATTCGGCCACGATACGGGTCAGGCCCTGCCAATCGGGGCCGCCGTTGTCGCTGTGCCGGTTGTGCAGTGTGGTCAGCGCCTGCGCATTGCCGGTGATCGCGTTGCCCACGGCCACGCCGATGCGTTTGGTACCGAAGTCGAAACCCAGCAGAACATCGGCGTTACCGGCCATCGCGGAACTCCGTGCGTTGCGTGCGATCAGGCATGGCCGACCAGCCCCGACAGCTGGTGAGCTTCCAGGCCGAGCAGGCGCGCGGCATCGGCCCAGCGTGCCGCGACCGGCGTATCGAAGATGATCTGCTCGCTGGAGGGCGTGCTCAACCAGCTGTTGGCCAGCATTTCCGACTCCAGCTGGCCGTCGCCCCAGCCGGCATACCCGAGTGTGATCAGATAGGCGCTCGGGCCGAACCCGTTGCCGATGGCTTCGAGGATGTCGCGCGAGGTCGTGATTGCCAGGCCGCCGTCGATCTTGAGAGACGATTCCCATTCGCCTTCGTCGCGATGCAGCACGAAGCCGCGCTCGGGCTGGACCGGCCCGCCCCAGAACACCGGCAGGCCCTTGTCGACATGGGCTTCGATGTCCATGTGGGCGAGCATGTCGCGCACGGCGAGATCGCTGGGTTTGTTGATCACCAGGCCCATCGCGCCGTCGTCGTTGTGTTCGGCGATGAAGGTCACGCTATCGGCGAAGTCGCCGCCCACGCGGCCCGGCATGGCGAGTAGAAACTGGTTGCGGAAGATTCCATGGCTCATGGGTTCATTATCCGCCGGGCCATCGCGCGTGGGCAAATGAATCCGTTCGCGGCCGGGTGCGCGGCCCGCTCAGCCGGCCGGACGCAGGCGGGTGTGCGCCCCGGCTTCGAACAGCCAGTCGTAGGCAAAACTGAGCGTGCCGGCATCGTCGCCGAGCGTTTGTCCGAACGCGGCGAACGGCGCGGCATCCCGCACGATCGACAGCGCGGCGCGATCCAGCGCCGGTTGGCCGGAAGAATGCACCACGCGCAGCGCCAGCAGGCGCCCGTCGGGCGCCAGCCGTACCGCCAGAGTCAGACGGCGTGGCTCGCCCGGCGAGAGCAGCTCGCTCGGGTAGCGCCGGCTGCCAAGGGCTTCGATACGATCCTGCCAGGCCGCCAGATACCGTGCGCGCGGATCGCCCACTGCACTGTGGATGCGGGCGGCGCGCGATACCCGGTCTGGCGCATTCGGCCGGTCCAGCAGGGTTTGCGGGCTGCGCTCGCGGCCCGCCTGTTGGTTTGCCACGACCACGAAGCGTGTGGTCTGGCCGGCGTTCGCGCGCTGGGCGGCGGCCGCTGCGCCGTTCGAAGGTAACCCGGCGAATCGCGCCTGCTGCGAATAGCGTGCGGACCCGCGCTGGTCCTGGGCGGCCACGACGTCGGTCGGCGTCGCCGCGGCCGCCTCGCCGGCCGCCCGTGTCGTTCGCAGCGGCCGGTCGGCAGGTGTGGGGTTGGTGCCCACGGCCCAGCCGAGCAGGGCGACGTGGCAGGCCAGGGCCAGTGCCACGCACAGGATCAGCCGCGTGTGGCGCTCCGACACGGGCGATCGGCCTCAGCCACCCAAGCGCTTGTCGATCGCATCGAACAGATAGGCTGCGATATTGATCCCGAACTGCGTGTCCAGCTCGCGTACGCAGGTCGGGCTGGTGACGTTGATCTCGGTGAGCTTGTCGCCGATCACGTCCAGACCCACGAACAGCAGCCCCTTGTCGCGCAGGTAAGGCCCGATCTCCTCGGCGATGGCGCGATCGGCATCGGTCAGTGGGCGGCCCACGCCGCGGCCGCCGGCGGCCAGATTGCCGCGCAGTTCGCCCTCGGCCGGCACCCGCGCCAGGGCATAGTCGATCGGCTTGCCGTCGACCACGAGGATGCGCTTGTCGCCGTCCTTGATCGCCGGCAGATAGGCCTGGGCCATGGCATAGCGCGTGCCGTGTTCGGTGAGCACTTCCAGCACCACGGAAATATTGTCGTCGCCGGTCTTCACCCGGAAGATGCGCGAACCGCCCATGCCGTCGAGCGGCTTGATCACCGCGTCGCCGTGCTCTTTGATGAAGCGCTTGAAATCGGCGCTGCGGCGGGCCACCAGTGTCGGCGCGGTCAGATGCGCGAAACGGTTGATCGACATCTTCTCGTTGACGTCGCGCAACGCATCGCAGCGATTGACCACCAGCGTGCCCTCGTTCTCGGCGAGTTCGAGGATATAGGTCGCATAGATGTATTCGGTATCGAACGGCGGATCCTTGCGCATGAGGATCGTGTCCAGATCGGCTAGCGGCAGAATCTCGGATTCGCCGGTAAAGCGATACCAGTCGTCGTTGTCGTCGAACACCTCGAGCCGCCGGCCCGTGCCGTAGCCCACGCCATCGCGCACGAACAGATCGGACATCTCGAAGTACACGATCTCGTAACCGCGCCGCATCGCCTCCAATAGCAGTGCGAGCGTGGTGTCTTTATAGGGGGTGATATCCGCGATGGGATCCATCACGACGCCGAGACGGGTGGCCATGCCGGGCTCCTTGAAATCGCACCGCGTATGTCGAACGCGCCGCGACGATTATCGACAAACGCGCATGGTAGCGCAGGCGGGTGGAGCGTCGCGCTCCCGGGTATCCGCAGATTCGAGCGGATCAACGCCAATTTCGTGCAGGCAGCTCGGTTGCGTTCGATCGCTTCAGAGGTGTGCGGCGTGAAAGAGACCCGCTGGCGGCGCGGATCGCGCATGTTTGAGTAATGCCTGCTCTGTTTTTATAGCTGTACTCTTCATTCTTTTCGCGCGTTGAGGCTTAGGGCCTGTTGCTGTTTCACGGGAGACCGCGCCAAGCGCTGTTTTGCGGCAAGACGAGGCGCCAGTACGTGCCGCGTAGTCCTTCCAGGCAAGCGTGCTGCAACACTTTAAATTGCCGCAAAACAGCCTTTGTCCCGAAGGGTTGGGCCTCAAATCGCCTCATACGGCGTTGCAAGTCTTGATCGGGGCGAGCCACGATCGGCGACTCGCGCCTTGCCTGAAACGATTTGAGGTCTCCAACGCGGCGCTCGCACGAAACGGCAGCAGGCCCTAGAGTTTCGACACGAAACCACGCGTAAGGAACCACCGATGGTTATTTTCGAACGCCTCAACCGTCTGTTTCCGGTATGGGCCGTCCTGCTTGCGGTCATTGCGGCCTTCGTACCCCAGCTTTTTACCGGCCTGGCCGGTTATATCAAAATGTTGCTGGTCATCATCATGTTCGCCATGGGCCTGACGCTTTCCAGGGAAGATTTCGCGCAGGTCGTGAAATCGCCGTGGCCGATCGCGGCCGGCGTGTTCCTGCAATTTCTCATCATGCCGATCGCCGCACTGCTGGTATCGCTCGGGTTGGGGCTTTCCCGAGAGCTGACCGTCGGCATGGTTCTGGTCGGTTCGACCGCCGGCGGCACCTCGTCGAACGTGATGACCTGGCTGGCAGGTGGCCACGTCGCGCTGTCGGTTTCCATGACCATGGTATCGACGTTGATATCAGTGGTTGCGACGCCGCTGCTGACTTTGTTGCTGGTCGGCCAGAGCATCGACGTCCCCGTGATCGGCATGTTGCTGAGTATCGCCCAGCTGGTGGTGGCGCCCGTGGTCATCGGCGTGGCGATCCACCATTTCTTCGGGCGTCATCTCGAACGCGTCGAACCCGCGCTGGCCACACTGGCGATGGCGGCCATCGTGTTGATCATCGCGATCGTCGTGGCGCTAAACGCAGGGCGCCTGGCGACGCTGGGGCCAGTGGTCGCATTGGCCGTGATCGCGCATAACGCCATCGGCCTGGCTGGCGGCTACGGGCTGGCGCGCGCAATGCGCTTTGACACCCGCACGGCACGCACCATCGCCTTCGAAGTCGGGCTGCAGAATTCCGGCCTCGCCGTGGCACTGGCGAACCAGTTCTTTACTGCAACGGCGGCGTTACCCGGCGCGCTGTTCTCCATCTGGCACAACGTGTCCGGATCGATACTCGCGGGCTACTGGAAGCGCCGCCCGATAAGCGAGAATACGGATCTGGAATCAAACGTAACGCAAGGGCGATGACGCCAGACTCGCGCGCTTTCTATTCGTCGACCGGGGCTGTCCGCGCTACGCGAAGAATTTATTGATGTGAACTAACCAGACTGATCACCAGTCGGATTTTATCGGCCGTTTTCGACCCTAAGCGGACCTGTTAAAGCAACTGATCTAACCCCCGCACCCCTACTAATGTTGAGCTAATAAAAAATGCGCTAAGAAATCTTTTCTTGCTATTTTGGTTTAAGGAGAGGTTAACGCCGCAGGCGGCCACATGACGTTTCGATTTCGTCGTTCAGTAAAGATCGCCCCTGGTATTCGTTTGAATGCGGGAAAACGTGGTCTCGGGGTTAGTGTCGGCGGCCGAGGCGGCGGTATCAGTTTTGGCCCAAATGGCACACGAGTTCGCGCAGGTATTCCTGGCACCGGTCTGTCCTGGAGCGAACGCATCGGTGGCAAATCGGCCCAAAGCCGTACGCCGGCCCGCCACCGCCCAGCGGATGCGTCCGGGGAAGCTGTACGTATCAAGATCGGCTTGGATCACGAAACCGGGGAACTGGAATTCTATGACGAAAATGGTCAACGGTTACCTGAGCGCGTCGAACGTCAAGCGCGGCGAGAAGGCAAACACGATATTGAAGACCTCCTACGCCGTGGTGCCGACGAGATCAACGGGGAGTTGGCTAAACTCGAATCTATACACCACCGGACCCCTGCGATCACTCAGCAGGCCATCTTCAATCCTAAACCATTCGTTCCAGCGGCTCCGGAACCGCCGCGGCCATGCACATCCACGTTTTGGGAGCGGCTGATTCCTCACCTAAGGCGCAAACGCGAGCGTGAAATGGCGGAACGCAGAACGCGCTATGAAAAAGAGTTAAGCGAATGGACGGCGCGGAAAGCCGCGCACGACACACAACAGCAAGAACGCGCGGAAGTATTTGAGAAGGCTCGACGCGGCGTATCGGATGCGATGGAGCGCGTTCTAGAAGAACGCCTCGAAGGACTAGATTGGCCCTACGAGACGCTAATATCCTTTGATCTGACGGATGCCAATTATCTAGTGCTCGATGTCGATCTCCCCGAGATCGAGGATATCCCGGCCCGGGAGGCATCGGTGGCGGCGCGTGCTAACAAGCTCAATTTGAAAGGCTTGTCACAAAAGCGGCTGCGCTTACTGTATGCCAATCATATACACGGCATTGCCGTGCGGCTGCTTGGGGAATGCTTCTGGACTCTGCCGACTATAAACAGGGTACTTCTGTCCGGCTACTCCCAGCGCGTCGATACCGGTACCGGCCGCGAGCATGACGACTATCTCTATAGCGTGATCGCTGATCGCAAGACTTTTGAGAACATGAATTTCGACAATCTAGCTGGCGTAGACCCAATAGTTACGTTGGAACGTTTCGAACTCCGACGCAACATGACCACGACAGGGATCATCAAAACCATCGAGCCGTTCGGGGTTTGACTGTAGCCGGAGCTAGCGCCCGACCATAGTAACTCCCGATCAAACAACGACGCGGCTGTATGCTACATAAAAAATTCTGAGTCACAGTCATGAGCGTTCGCAGGCCCGCTTTAGGCCAATTGCGACCCAAGGCGGACGCTCGTACGTGATATGCAACAGTTCATTCCCGGTATAGCTTATTCTGTTATTAAATGCTGTTGTACCCGATAGCTGTGTGAGGTGTTTCGTAAGTTCGGATTGACACGACTGGACGTGAATCTTCGTCAATCCGCGATGGAGCGCAGGTGAACGAAGAAACGACAAATAATAACGACGACAGACCTATTCTCTGCTCGAATTGTTTTGCAGACGAGGGGCTGAGAATCGATGCATGGAACCATGGCCTTGATTCTCAGGATAAATGCCCGAACTGCGGGAGATCAGATGGGAGAAAGCTAGCGAAAGCGCACGTCGAGAGTCTTGCGTGGCGCTTCTTCGTTAGTGGCACCACTATCCGCTGCGATTACGGCGCAGCGCCGGTGGTCCAATTCAACGAATATCATTACGGGAAAAGCGATATTTCGCCTTCGCCATGGCTTGAGAGCGATATCAAACTGATTGAAGACGCTGCAAAGGTCGGCTTCTTCCACTATGGTCCACGGCTTTGGATGCTCGGCGAAGTCGAGCCACTCAAAGCGTTGCAGAGGCGCGCGACGCGACCCCAGATCATTAGCCGCGTGTTGAGCGAATACCCAGAGAAAAAACTCGCGAAAAACACGAAGTTCTATCGACTTCGAGTTAGCCCTCAGCATCCTGCGGAACCGCTGGAGTACGACAGCCCGCCGGTTCACCTCGCAGGCAACGGTCGCCTGGATTCAGCCGGTTTTTCGGTGATGTACGGATCACAGGATATCGATGTCTGTATCCATGAGTGCCGCGCCTCCGCTGAAGACGATATTTATGTCGCTACTCTCACCGCACAACGGGATTTGCGTCTTCTCGACCTTACGCATGTACTCGAAGAAGAAGGGACTGAATTCGAAAGTCTTGATATGGCTATCCACATGCTGTTCCTTGCGCGATCTCATTCGTACGAAATTTCACGAGCAATCGCGATGGCAACAAGAGACGCGGGGTTCGACGGCATAATCTATCCGTCATTTTTCAGCTTGATCCGCACGGGTGGTCGTCCATTTGAGACCGCCTATGGTCTTTCTCTACGGCGCTATCTCCCGGAGCGGGATAAATACGCAGAGGCATTTACCATCCGGAACTTTGCTTTATTCGGGCAACCGGTCGCGAGCGGATTAGCGAACGTCAAGTGCATCAACCGCTTAGTTCTTACTCAAGTTGGATATATCGGGCATTTCGGGCCAGTGACCTATTGAGTGCGGTCGCAACGTCCACGGATCGCCTACGCATAAAAGCCCGTGACATGGATAGCTGGCTGTGAAGGCGCAGCGTTGGCCGCCTCGAGCTATAGACTTTTCGCGCACTCTGATATGGCCAGCGCTATTCGACTATTGCTTTCGATCAGGTAAATGAGAACATCGGTTTCGGCTTAACAATCGTGACCGCCTTAAGTTTGGCCGTAGTGGTTTGATCTATTCAGCTTTAGCTAGGGAACGGCGTCTGCAATCGTTCAAACATTTTATACTGGTTTTCGGCGCGCTCACGCTCGCGCCGTAACGCATTTATATAGTGCTGCCCTTTACGCCACGCCTTGGCGTTGCTGGGGTTAACGTTATTCTCAACGGTGTCGATTACCGCCTGAATCTGATTTTTGATTAGATTGATGTCGCGTCGCAGCTTATGCAAGGTTGTCTCCGAATTGGGCTGGCTCATACGGACGAATTGACCGAATGGGAAAAGGACGTAGGTGCCATCGTCCTCGATAGTAAGATCTTTGAATTGCTCAATAACGCACTCGTCGTTACAGCCTAAAACATAGTCAGTAATAGATGCGTCTAATTCGACGTAGGGCGTCCCGCTTTCCTTGTCATCGGTACGGAACGCCGAGACATTGCCCTCAGCCTTATATGCATCTTGAAAAGCAGTCCCTATGAACCGGCTACCGTCGTGGTAGATGTTGCCTCGCCTAATATGGCCGCGACACATGAATCCCTCGATCATTAATCTAAGAACGGCCTTCCAGCAGTGGAAAACTACAGCAAGTGCGCCTGCCGGAGAGAGTTCTGCGGAAACAACTACACAGTCGGATACCTTGGTAATTTGGAAGTCTAAATTCTTCTGAATTTTCTTTGCGTCAGGGCACAACGTCGGGCCGTCGATTTCGATATCACGCTTATCTTTATCTGAACCTAATGCCTCCGCTGCTTTAAGCAAGTCGTTTATCGATAGTTCGTCGTCATGCTCTCGCCACTCCACTTGTTGCGAGAAGCCGAGTATATCCACGAAACCAACAAATTTTTCCTTACTTTTTGGCGTCACCATCGCTTTCTCCTCGTTTAGACATTAGCCATGCTTAGCTCGAACTGTAACGATAGTTCAAGAGCGCGGCGCTAAAGTCCGCTTTTGGCCGGTAGCCGACCAATCACCGAAGTAACGGACGACTACTCGATAGACAAGCGATAGCCGATTGCCGGACGAGAGGCATTAGGTACCGGCCATGGTCCTCCAGCCGGAAAACCGAGGCGCTCAACCGCCCAGATCCCCCCAAAGCGACTGCAATGCAGCGAGTGCCGCCATGCCGGCGGTTTCGGTGCGCAGGATGCGCGGGCCGAGGGTGACGGCTTGCCAGCCGGCCGTGGCGGCGGTATCGATTTCATGATCCGACAGGCCGGATTCGGGGCCGATGAGCAGGGCGATGCGATCGGTGGCGGTGACGCTCTGCAGGCCGCCGGTGGCCGTGGGGGCAAGCATCAGCCGCAGTCGATCGGTGTCCTTTGCGATACAGCGCGACAGGTCGGTGGCGGATTCGAGCGTTGGCCGGATGAGCCGGCCGCTCTGCTCGGCGGCGGATTCGACCACCGCCTGCCAGTGGGCCTGTTTCCTGGCCAGGCGTTCGCCGTCGAGCTTGACCTTGCTGCGCTCGGTGAACACCGGCCGGATGGCGGTCACGCCGAGTTCGACGGCCTTCGCCAAGGCGAAATCCATCCGGTCGCCGCGGGCGATCGCCTGGTAGAGCGTGATCGACAGCGGCGATTCGCGCCGCGGCGAGTGCCGGGCTTCGACGGCGAGCGTCATGTGCTTGCGATCGGTGTGATCGATACGTGCGGCGTATTCATTGCCATCGCCGTTGAACAGGGTGACGGGCGCGCCGGCTTTCAGGCGCAGCACGGTGGCCAGGTGATGACGCTTGGCCTCGGGGAGTTCGACGGTCGCGCCCGCGGCGAGCGGGGCGTCGACGAACACCCGCGGGACGTGCGCGCGCCGGCTCATGCCAGGCGTTTGATCAGTACCGCCGAATTTCGCTGGTAGTTGTAGAGCGCGCGCTTGGCCAGCGGCAGGGCGTCGAGGTCGGCGGGTGCGAAGCCGTGCTCGATGAACCAGTGCGGTGTCTTGGTGGTGAGCACGAAGATGCGTGCCAGACCCTCGCGAGCCGCCCGGCGTTCGACGTCGGCCAGCAGCTGTGCGGCGCGGTCCTGACCGCGATAGGCCGGGTGCACGGCCACACAGGCCAGCTCGCCCACACCTTCGTCGGCGTAGGGCACGAGCACGCAGCAGGCCGTGATCAGGCCGTCGCGTTCCATGACGATATAGCGGCCGATATCCAGTTCCACCTGTTCGCGCGAGCGCGCCACCAGCACGCCGGCGGCGGCCAGCGGTTCGATCAGCGCGAGCACGCCGCCCAGATCCTCGGGCGTAGCGGTGCGGGTGATGTCGTAGTTGTCGGCGGCGATCATGGTGCCGGCGCCGTCGCGCGAGTAAAGCTCGCGCAGCAGTGCGCCGTCGGTATCGAAGCTCACCAGATGCGCGCGTGCGACGCCGGCCTGACAGGCCGCGATGGCGGCCTGCAGACGTGCCCGGTCGGCCGGCTCAAGGGCAGCATCGGCGGTGGCCAGCAGATCGCGGGCAGCCTGCGGGCTGAGTTCGGCGGGTGTGTCGGCAAAGCGCTCGTGCAGGGCCGCGCCCGGGTGCAGCACCACGAACTTGTCGGCGGCGAGCGCGGTGGCGGTGGCAGTGGCCACTTCCTCGGCATACAGATTGAAGATCTCGCCCGAGGGCGAATAGCCAATACATGACAGCAGCACGATCGCGCCGCGCTCGAGATGCGCGTTGATGCTGGCCACGTCCACGCGCCGTACCTCGCCGGTATGGCCATGGTCGACGCCGCCGGCGATACCCACCGGGCGTGCGGTGACCAGGTTGCCGCTGACCGTGGCGATACGCGCGCCACCCATGGGCGTACTCGCAAGGCTCGTCGACAACAGGGCTTCCAGATCCATCTGCAGACTGCCGACTGCCTGTTTCACGCAGGCGAGTGCCGCGGCGTCGGTCACCCGTACGCCGTCGACGAACCGGCTGGCGATGCCGGCCTGTGCGAGCGCGGCATCGATCTGCGGGCGCGCGCCGAACACGATCACCAGCCGTACGCCGAGACTGGCGAGCAGGGCGATGTCGTAGACCAGATCCGCAAACGCCGACGAGGCCGCGGCTTCGCCCGGCAGGTGGATCACGAAAGTACGCTCGCGGTGCGCGTGCACATACGGCGCACTCGCGCGCAGGGCGCGCACGAGCGCGGCCTGATCGGGGTCGGCGTGATCGGCGGCGGACAGGTCGGCGAGATGGCTGCTCATGCGCGCATTATGCGCACCAAGGGCTTATTCGGCGAGGCAAAAGCGCTCGACGAGTCCACGCAGGATGCGCTGCATGGGCGCGATGCGCTCCAGCGCCAGATATTCGTCGGGCTGGTGGGCCTGGGCGATATCGCCGGGGCCGAGGACCACGCTGTCCATGCCCATGGCGTTGTAGAACGCGCCTTCGGTGCCGAAATCCACCGCCGCCGCGGCGTGGCCCGACAACTCTTCGCAGGCGGTTACGATCGGCGACTCGCCCGAGGTTTCGAAAGCCGGCGTGCCGGTGAACAGCTCGCGGAATTCGATCCGGCAGTCGCTGCCGGCAACCGCAGCCCGAGCGCGTTCGTGCAATTCGGCGCGCAGGGCGTCGATGGTCATGCCCGGCAGAAAACGCAGGTCGATATCCAGCCGACAGCGCGCCGGAATGCGGTTGGCGTTGTCGCCGCCCGAAATCGCGCCGAGATTGAGTGTGGCATGGGGCACCGGAAAACCGGCAATACGCTGACGCTCGGCCAAATCGTCCCGCAATGCGCGAATGGCGCCAAGCGCTTGATACATGCCTTCGATCGCGTTGGCACCGAGCGCCGGGTTGCTGGAATGCCCCGAGGCGCCGTGCACCTCGATCGTCTCCATGAAGATGCCCTTGTGCTGGCGGATCGGAACCAGGTTGGTCGGCTCGCCGATCACGCAGAACCGGCCCGGTCGCCGGCCGTGCTCACGATAGGCATCGAGCAACGCACGGGCGCCGTCCATGCCGCATTCCTCGTCGGCGGACACCAGCAGGCTGATGGGCGCGTCCAGATCGCGTTCGGCGTATTCGCTGGCCACGGCTGCGGCGATGGCGATGAAGCCTTTCATGTCGCAACTGCCCAGCCCGAACAGCCGACCGTCGCGCTCGGTCAGGGTAAACGGATCGCTCTGCCAGCCGCGGTCGTCGTAGGGCACGGTATCGATATGGCCGGCGAACACCAGCCCGTGCGCCGCCGCGCGCTCGGCCGGGCCGAGCCGGGCGATGAGATTGACCTTATCCGCGCGCGCGGCCATCGGCGTGATGTCGCAGTTAAAGCCTGCGCCCTCGAGCCGGTCCGCCAGCGCCCCGACCGCTTCGCGGTTGCCGCAGTCCAGCGCGGGATCGCCGCTGCTGACGGTGCGGTGGCCGATCAGGTCGGTAAGCGTGTCGCGCCAGTCGAGAGTCGTCATGAACCGTTCCTGTCGGGTGGCGAGCGGAATGGGGTGGCTTCGGCGTTGCGGTTATCATGATACAACCCGCCGAAACCGGGCACGAAGCGGCGCCGAGCGCGCTTGGCGTTTTCTAAAACGGATGGATACTCGAAGCATGCGTATCAAGATTGCGAGCCTTGCGGCGCTGGGCCTGGTCGGGCTGAGCCTGTACGCGGGCACGACGCTGGCCACTGGCGACACCGGTCAGACGATTTATCTGGACCCGGATACCGGCGACGTGATCGATCAGCCGCCGGCTGCCGGCTCGCCGGCACCGGCTGCACGCCGAGCCGCGCCGGACCAGGGCAAGGGCAAGGCCTGGACCAACGCCGACGGTGCCGACATGTATACCCCGGATCAGACCGATGCGCCGGCGCTGGAAGCCGTGCACTGCGACGATGGCAGTCTGCGCATGGGCCATGCTCGCGCAACGCACGGCCAGGATGCCCGGGAGGCGCTGTGCGAACGCAACAAGCCCTGACCGTGCAAACCGGGCTGCGGCTGTTGCTGGTGGCTGTCGGCACGTTGCTGGCCGGGCCGACCATCGCGGCCACCATGCAACTGGTGATCGACGATGCCCCCGGCGAGGGCTTCAATGACCCGACGCCGGTCAGCCCGGTAGGCGGCAACCAGGGCACCACACTCGGCGCTCAGCGGCGCGTCGCGCTGCAGTACGCCGCGGATATTCTCGGCAGCCGTATAGACAGCGCCGTGCCGATTCGTATCGCGGCGCGATTCGACAATCTGGGCTGTACGCGCAACAGCGCCACGCTCGGTCAGGCCGCGCCGGCGACCTATACCGCCAACTTCGGCGCCTCGGCCGCGCGCGCCGACGTCTACTACCCCGTGGCACTGGCCAATGCGCTGCGCGGTCGCCGCGTGGCAGGTGTGGACAACGATATCCAGGCCACCTTCAACACTGCGCTGGATGCCGGCGACAATGACTGCCTGCGCGGGCGCCGCTGGTATTACGGCCTCGACGGCGCACAGCCGGGTGCCGCCTCACGGTTTGTCAGCACCGCCGTGCACGAACTCACCCACGGGCTGGGATTCGTATCGCTCGTGCGTCTGCAGGATAGCGCCAGTGCGCGTGTCGGCCAGTTTCCGGCCGCCGCATCGAATGGCCGGCGGCTGCCGGATATCTTCAGCAGTTTCATTCAGGATCTGTCGTTCGACGGCCAACCGCTGTGGCCGGACCTGACCGACGAACAACGTGCGGCCTCGTTGACCAACGACCCTTATGTCGTCTGGTCGGCAGCGAACACCAACAGCCAGGCGATGACGGTGTTGAGTGACGGATTTTCACAGGGGCGGCTGCAGTTGTATGCACCGGCGGTGATGCGCCCCGGGAGTTCGATCTCCCACTGGGACACGCGCCTCACGCCGGACCAGATCATGGAGCCGTTCGCCACCGACGAGGACGAAGTCACTGCGGGCATCGGGTTGTCGGCCTGCGTGCTCGAAGATATCGGCTGGTCGCTGATCAACGGCACGCGCTGTCCGGATATCGATGCTCCGGCGATTGCCGGAGCGCCGGCCGATACAACGCGCGAACCGGCCTCGGTCAACGGCGTCGATGCCCAGATCGACGCGGACACGGCGGTTTCCAGCGGCGACGACAGCACAAGCAGCGGCGGCGGCTGTACGCTGGTCGGCGGCCAGCGGGCCGACCCGCTCTGGCTGGCGATGCTCGTGCTGGCCGCACTGAGTATTGGCTATCGGCGCCGGCGAGGCTGAACCCGTCGAGGTCAGGGCGAGGCTGTGGTGCGATCCGCTCTACGGTCTGGCCCTGGCCGCGGCGCTGCCGGCTGTTGCGCTGATTGCCGCCACGCCCGCCGCCCGGCTGGCCCTGCACTGGCCCGGCCTGCAGGCGCTGTGGCTGATGGCAGGGCTCATGCCGGTGCTCGAGGAAGTCGTGTTCCGCTTCGGACTGCACGATTGCCTGGCCGCCCGATGGAGTGCGCGGGTGGGGCCGCTGACGCTGGCCAACGCGATCACGGCGGTCGTGTTCGGTATGTGCCATCTGTGGACTCACCCGCCGGCCTGGGCCTTGGCGACCGTGCTTCCCGCGCTGGTGTTCGGCTGGGCCTACGAACGCCATCGCCGGCTGGCCGCGCCGGTGCTGTTGCATGCCGGCTATAACGCGGTCTATCTGTGTCTGTTGACTGTCGCCTGAGCCGCGCGCGGCGACGCCTTTGTTACCATGCGCCGATTGCAATCGAGACCGCGATGACCCAAGACACCGCCAACCTGTTCGACGCGCTCGCCCACGGTCTGGCTCAGGCCGAATCCGTTCAGACACCGGGCGAGGTGCACGGCACGCTGACCGGCATGCTGTGCATTGATAACGAAGCCAACGGCCGCCGCGCGCTCGAGGATGTCGAAACCGACAGCCTCGATACCGCCATGGATGCGCTGCGCGAGATCACCCTGGAAGGGTTGTTCGACCCCGATCTGAGTTTTCGCCCGTTGTTGCCTGACGACGACGTCGCCCTGGAGAACCGGGTGGGTTCGCTGGCGCGCTGGTGCGCCGGCTTTTTGTACGGGCTGAGCGCAGACAGCGAGTTCGACCTGTCGCGGCTATCGGCCGAGGTGCGCGAAGTGGTGTCCGATCTGACCGAGCTCTCACGCGCCGGGCTGACCGCAGAAGACAGCGACGCCGAATCGGCCGAGGCCGACTACGCCGAGCTGGTCGAATACGTGCGGGTCGGCGTACAGATGATATTTCTGGAGCTGCAGCCCAAGCGGGAAGGCCCGATCAAGCGCGAGTCGCTGCATTGATGAATAACCAGCGTTCGCTCGATCTACCGGATATCTCGCATCTGGCGCATGCCGATCACCAGCCCGATCATGTCGTGCGCCGGCGTCAGCTTGCCCAGATCGTCGGTGAGCGCGGGGTCGCGATCATCGCCGCCACGCCCGAGCGCAACCGCAACAACGATGTCGACTACCCCTACCGTCCGAACAGCGATTTCCGTTATCTGACCGGCTTCTCCGAACCGGAGGCGATCGCCGTGATCGCGCCGGGGTTCGACAAGGGCGACTACCTGCTGTTCTGTCGCGAGCGCGATGCCGAGGCCGAGACCTGGGTCGGCCGACGCGCCGGGCTCGAGGGGGCGATGGCCTGGTACGACGCCGATCATGCCGTGGCCATCGACGATTTTTCGGCCTGGCTGCCGCGCCTGCTTGACGGACGCGAACGGCTGTATCTCACGCTGGGCCAGCATCAGAGCTTCGAGCACGGCGTGCTCCAGGCGTTGGAGCGGCTGCGCAGCCAGGGCCGGCGCGGCACGCCGCCCGAGCAGATCGTCGCTCTCGACAAGATTGTCCATGAGATGCGGCTGCGCAAATCCGATGCCGAGATCGCGCTCATGCGCCAGGCCGCGGCTACTTCGGCGCGCGCGCATGTCGCGGCGATGCAGGCTGCGGCCCCCGGGGTCGCCGAATACCAGCTGGCCGCGGTACTGCACTTCGCCTTCGAAGCCGAGGGCATGACCTGGGCCTATCCGAGCATTGTCGGCGCCGGCGAGAACGGGTGCGTATTGCACTATATCGAGAACGCCGCACGGATCGCCGACGGCGATCTGGTGCTGATCGACGCGGGCGCCGAGTATCGCGGGTATGCCGGCGACATCACCCGTACGTTTCCGGCCAACGGCCGCTTCAGTGCAGCCCAGCGGCGCGTCTACGATATCGTGCTTGCCGCCAACCGTGCCGGTATCGCCGCCGCGCGCGCCGGGGCGCCGGCCAATGCGCCGCACCAGGCGGCGCTGCGGGTGCTGGTCGACGGCATGATCGCGCTCGGCTGGTGCGAGGGCAGCGTCGACGAAGTCATCGAATCGGAAAGCTATCGGCCGTTCTTCATGCACGGAACCAGCCACTGGCTGGGCATGGATGTCCACGATGTCGGGGATTACAAGTCCGACGACGAATGGCGCCCGCTCGAGCCGGGCATGGTACTGACAGTCGAGCCGGGGCTGTATGTCAGGGCGGGCAACGAGCGCGTGGCGCGCGAATACTGGAACATCGGCATCCGCGTCGAGGACGACGTGGTGATCACCGCCGAGGGCAGTGAAGTGCTCACGGCCGGTGTCCCGAAGGACCCCGACGCGATCGAAGCGCTCATGGCCGGACACAGCGCGTGAGCACCGATTACGACATCGTGGTGATCGGCGGCGGCCTGGCCGGTGCGAGCCTGGCCTGCGGGCTGGCCGATAGCGGGCTGCGTATCGCGCTGGTCGAGGCGGTGGCCTTCGATGCGCCCGCCGATGAGCAGATGGCGGCCCGGACCACGGCGATCGCCTGGGGGACGCGGACGCTGTTCGAGCAGCTGGGCCTGTGGTCTGCGATGGCCCGCGATGCCGCGCCTATCCGGCAGCTGCATGTCTCTCAGAAAGGCCATTTCGGTCGGGTGCGTGTGTCCGCGGCCGACTACGATTTGCCGGCACTGGGTTATGTGATACCCAACCTGGCCATGATCGCCGCACTGCGAGAGCGCCTGGATCGTCTCGAGGGTGTGGATGTGATTGCGCCGGCGCGGTTCGAGACGTTGTCGCATGAAGACACCCGTATTCGGGTGGCGTTGTCCGAGCCGGGCGGCGGCAGCCGCGAGATCGGCGCGCGCCTGCTGATCGGCGCCGACGGTGCGCGGTCGTCGGTCCGTGAGGCGCTGGGCATCGGCGCGCGTATCGACGACTATCGGCAACGCGCGTTGATCACCATCGTCGAACCGGAGCGCGCGCATGACGGCTGTGCCTACGAACGCTTCACGCCCGACGGTCCGGTGGCGCTGCTGCCCCGGACCCGCGAAAGTTGTGCGGCAGTCTGGACGCTGCCCAGCGATATCGCCGAACAGATGTGTGCAATCGGCGAGGATGCCTTCGTCGCCGCTCTTCAGGAGGCCTTCGGCCAGCGTCTGGGCAGGCTCGGCCTGGCCGGGCCGCGCGGCAGCTACCCGTTGGCGCGCGTGTTGTGCGACAAGCCGGTATCGCGACGGGCCGCGCTGATCGGCAATGCCGGACACGCGCTGCATCCGGCCGCCGCCCAGGGCTTCAACCTGGCGATCCGCGATGCGCTGGTATTCGCGGCCATGCTGGGCGAGCGGATGCAAGCTGATCCGGGCGCCGACCCGGGCGACGCCGATCTGCTGGCGGCCTGGGCCGAAGCGCGCGCGCCCGACCAGCAGCGGGTGGCCAATTTCACCGACGCCATCGTCCGCGTGTTTTCCAATCGCATACCCGGTCTGGGGCATGCGCGCGGCGCCGGCCTGGCGGGGCTTTCGCTCTGGCCGGCGATCCGTGACGACATGGCCCGCCGCAGCATGGGGCTGGCCGTGGCGCCGCCACTGGATACGGGACACCGAACATGAGTCGCACCCCACGGGCCCAATATGATGTCGCCATCGTCGGCGGCGGGATGGTGGGTGCGGTACTGGCCGTCGCCCTGGAACAGGCCGATTTCTCGGTCGCGCTGGTCGAGGCCCGCCAGCCGACGCGTTTCGATCCCGGCGCCGACTACGATCTGCGTCTGTCGGCCATCGCGCCCGGCCCGCGCCGCGTGCTCGACAACCTCGGCCTGTGGCGTACGGTCGCCGACACGCGCGCCTGTGCGTTCACCGGCATGAAGGTATGGGAAGCCGGCGCGCAGGAGATGCTGTTTCTCGAGCATACGGCGGTGGGCCTGCCGGAACTGGGCCATATCGTGGAGAACGAGCTGGTGGTCGATGCCGCCTGGCAGGCCATGGGGCGGGTGGATGTCTACTGTCCGGCGAAGATGGCCTCGCTGCGCGTCGAGGCCGATCGGGCGAGTCTGCGTCTGGACGACGATCGGGTGATCACGGCCGGGCTGGTGGTCGGCGCCGAAGGGGCGAATTCGCCCGTGCGCGAAGCCGCGGGCATCGGCACCGTCGGCTGGGGGTATGGCCAGCGTTGCACGGTGGGCGCGGTACGGCCGGCGCGGCATCATCGTCATATCGCCTGGCAGCGTTTCACCGAAACCGGGCCGGTGGCGTTCCTGCCGTTGTCCGACGGCCGTTGTTCGCTGGCCTGGCATGCCGACGCCGCGCTGGCCGACGAGCTGGCGGCACTCGATGACGATGCCTTCCGTGCACGACTGACCGAGGCCAGCGGCGGCGTGCTCGGCGATATCGAAGCGATCGATACGCGTGCGGCGTTCCCGTTGAAGCTGCTTCATGCCAAGCGCTATTGCGACGAGCGCGTGGCCCTGGTGGGCGATGCTGCCCATGTGCTGCACCCGATGGCCGGCCAGGGGGTCAACCTCGGTCTGCTGGATGTTGCCGAACTGGTCGGCGCCCTGGAAACCGGGCGACAAGCCGGGCGCGGACCCGGCGAGCAGACCGATCTGTTGCGCTATCAGCGCGCCCGTATGGCCGAGAACCTGATGATGCTCGGTGCCACGGATTTGCTCAAGCGCGCCTACGGCAGCGCGAATCCGCTGGTGCGTCGTCTGCGCCGGCATGCGATCGGCGCCGCGGCCGGTCTGGCCCCGATCCGCCAGCTGATGATCCATCATGCGGTCGGGCTTTCGACCGACGGACCGCGCCTGCTGCGCTGACACGCGCGACCGGACGGAGCGCTCTTGCCGGCCGGCTCGGTCCGGCCGGGATCCGGGCGCCTTGGCGCGAGGCGATCACGTCGGTATAGTCGTGACTCGATCGCCAGTCGTGTGGGAGAGAGCGGGCCAGCCCGCCGCCGAAGGCGCACACCGCCCGGAAACGCTCAGGCAAAAGGACCGCACGGTTGCCCCGCAAGCCAGGGGCAAGATCGACTCTGGAGAGCAACCGCCACATGCGGTTCACCGACGGGGCAAATCTCTCAGGTGCCAGGACAGAGGGGCGACAGGCGAAAGCCGAGGTCGTTTCGTGTCCGTCAACCCGCTGCAGCGAGAGTACCCGCATGGCCCACCGCACGCCCCTGTATGAAGCGCACGTCGCCGCCGGCGCCAAGCTGGTGGACTTCGCCGGCTGGGACATGCCGATCGACTACGGCTCCCAGATCGCCGAGCACAAGGCGGTGCGCGACAACGTGGGCATGTTCGACGTTTCGCACATGGCGGTCGTGGATATTCACGGGCCCGATGCGCGCGCATTCCTGTCGGCCGTGCTCGCCAACGATATCGCCAAGATCGACGATATCGGCCGTGCGCTGTATACCTGCGTACTGAACACGCGCGGCGGCGTCATCGACGATCTGATCGTCTACCACCTGGCCAGCGAGCGCTATCGCGCAGTGGTCAACGCCGCGACGGCCGAAAAGGATCTGGCCTGGTTGCACAGCCAGGCGCGCGGGCGCGATGTCGAGATCACCCACCGCGAGGATCTGGCGATCATCGCCGTCCAGGGCCCGCGTGCCCGCGAACTGGCCGGGCAGGCGATGTCCGACGAGACCGCCGACGCCGCCCGCAAGCTCAAGCCATTTGAAGGATTCGCCACCGACGGGATCTCGATCGGCCGTACCGGCTATACCGGCGAGGATGGCTACGAGATCGTGCTGCCGGGCGACCGGGCGCACGATCTGTGGCGTCGTCTGCAGGATGTTGGGGTCACCCCGGTGGGCCTGGGCGCGCGCGATACGCTGCGCCTGGAGGCCGGGCTGAATCTGTACGGCCAGGATATGGACGAGGACCGAACGCCGCTCGAATCCGGCCTGGGCTGGACGGTGGCCTTCAAGCCCGCCGAACGGCAGTTCGTCGGCCGCGACGCGCTCGAGCACATGCGCCAGCAGGGGGTCAGCCACAAGCTGGTCGGCCTAGTGCTCGAAGGCCGCGGCGTGATTCGCGCGCATGCCGCCGTGCGCGCCGCCGACAGCGACGAAGACGACCCCGATGCCGCCGACGGCGAAGTCACCAGCGGCAGTTTCGCACCGACACTGGGCTGCTCGATCGCGCTGGCGCGCATACCGCGCGACTGGCAGGACACCGTCGAGGTACGGATCCGCGATCGCTGGCAGCCTGCGCGCATCGTCAAACCCCCGTTCGTCCGCCACGGCAAGTCCCTGATCGAACCGGACTGAGCCGCGCCCCAACGCATCGCACGGAACAACCCACAAGGACCCAGCCATGAGCGATATCCCCAAGGATCTGTCGTATACCAAGACCCACGAATGGATCGGTAACGACGGCGACGGCACGATCACCGTCGGCATCACCGACTACGCCCAATCGTCGCTGGGCGATCTGGTATTCGTCGAACTCCCGGAAACCGGCACCAAGGTCGGCGCCGGCGACGGCGTGGCGGTGGTCGAGTCGGTCAAGGCCGCCTCGGACATCTATGCACCGGTCGACGGCGAGATCGCCGAGATCAACGAGCAGCTGGCCGATTCGCCGGAACTGGTCAACGAGGACCCGTTCGGCCAGGGCTGGCTGTTCAAGATGGCGATCGATGACGAGACTGCGCTCGGCGAGCTGCTGGACGCCGACGCCTACAAGGGCGTTGTCGACGACGCCGAAGACTAGCCGCACCGGGCTGGCCCGGGACGCGCTTCAACCTGTGAGGTGTCATGCCGTTTATTCCGCACACTGACGACGATATCCAGGCCATGCTGGAGGCCATCGGGGTATCGACCATCGATGATCTGTTCGACGAGATCGACCCCAGCCTGCGTAACGTTTCGCTCGCCGGTATTCCCGAGGGGGCCGGCGAACAGGCGATCACGCGGCTCATGCACGAGCGGGCCAACCTAGATGCGGCCGGGCTGAACTTCATCGGCGCAGGGGCCTACGAGCACCACGTGCCGGCCGCGGTATGGGAGCTGGCCACGCGCGGAGAGTTCTACAGCGCCTATACGCCGTATCAGCCCGAGGCCAGCCAGGGCACGCTGCAGCTGGTCTACGAGTATCAGACGATGATGTGCGGGCTGACCGGCATGGACGTGGCCAACGCCTCGCTCTACGACGGCGCCTCGGCGCTGGCCGAAGCGGTGCTGATGGCCGTGCGTGCGAATCGGAAGTCGAAATCCAAGCGCGTGCTGATGCCGGCCGGTGTGCACCCGTTCTATCGCGAGGTCGCCCACAACATCTGTGCCAATCAGGGCATTGATTTTCAGCCTGTCGAATACGATCCGGCCACCGGCACGGTCGACCAAGCCGGGCTGGCACGCTGGGCCGGTGAGGACGTCACCGCACTGGTGATCCCGCAGCCGAATTTCTTCGGCGGGCTTGAGGATGTCGACGCCCTGACGGATTGGGCGCACGCCAACGGCGCGCTCGCAATCGGCGTGGTCAACCCCGTATCCCTGGCGGTGCTCAGCGAGCCGGGCGGCTGGGGAAGCGGGGACGGTGCGGACATCGTGGTCGGGGAGGGTCAGCCGCTGGGCGCGCCGTTGGCCAACGGCGGCCCGTATTTCGGCATCCTGTGCTGTCGTCGTGCCCACGTGCGTCAGATGCCCGGGCGCGTGGTCGGTCGAACCCAGGACATGGAAGGCCGCGATGGTTATGTGCTGACCCTGCAACCGCGGGAGCAGCATATCCGCCGTTCCAAGGCGACCTCCAATATCTGTACCAACCAGGGCCTGCTTGTTACGGCGGCGACGATCCATATGAGCCTGATCGGCCCGGAAGGTCTGGCCGCGGTCGCGACCACCTCGATGGCGCGCACCGCCGCGCTGGCCGAGCGTCTCACCGGGATCGAGGGTGTGGAACGCGTCTTCGATGGGCCGTTCTTCCACGAATGCGTGCTGCGTCTGCCGGCCGATGCCGACGCCGTGCTCGCCGCGCTGGCCGAGCGCGATATCTTCGGCGGCCTGGCGCTGGCCGGCTTTTACCCCGAATTGGACAACGCGGTGCTGGTCTGTGCCACCGAAACACGCACAGAGGGCGATATCGAGGCTTATGGCCAGGCCCTGACCGAGGTGCTGGCGCGTATGCCCGACGCGGCCCGGGCCTCGGTTGCCTGATCCCACATTTTTGCAAGGAGCGATCATGACTCAGACCGTCACCCGGCGTGGCACGCCGACCGAGGTCGCCGGGCAGTTGCCGGCCGCTGGCGAGACTCTCGCCGATTTCACCCTCACCACCGACCAGCTGAGCGATGTCCATCTGGCCGACTACGCCGGCAAGCGCAAGATATTCAACATCTTCCCGAGCATGGATACGCCGACCTGCGCGTTGTCGGTCAAACGGTTCAACGCGGCCGTGGATACGGTCGACAACGTCGTGTTGTTCCAGGTCTCGGCTGACCTGCCGTTCGCGCATCGACGGTTCTGTACCGCCGAAGGACTCGCTAACGGCGTGACCCTGTCGATGATGCGGGACAAGCGTTTCGCCGAGGACTACGGGGTGCTGATCACCGATGGCCCGATGGCCGGACTGTGCGCGCGTGCGGTCATCGTAGCCGATGAACACGACACGATCCTGCACAGCGAACTCGTGCCTGAGATCGCCCAGGAACCGAACTACGACGACGCACTGGCCGCGCTCAAGGTCTGAGCGGCCGATCGCCAGCTCGGGCACGCAACGGGCCGGCGCCCGCGAATGAACCCGATATGAGAACTTCTCGAGTGAACCCGTCATGACCGAAAAACTGATCTTCGAATACAGTCGTCCCGGGCGGCGGGCCCGGGCCCAGTCGCCGGCCGGCGTGCCGGCGGCGATCGATTCGGTGCCGAGGGCGTTGAGGCGTCAAACCGAACTCGGCCTGCCGCAGGTTTCCGAGATGGATGTAGTGCGGCATTACACGCGGTTGTCGCAGCTCAATTTCTCGATCGATACGCATTTCTATCCGCTCGGCTCGTGCACGATGAAGCACAACCCGCGTGCCTGTAATACGTTGGCGTCGTTGCCCGGATTTCTCGGGCGCCATCCGCTTGCGCCGGTCAGCCACGGACAGGGCCAGCTGGCGTGTCTGTACGAATTGCAGGACATGCTCAAGACCGTGACCGGCATGGCTGCGGTATCGCTGACCCCGATGGCCGGTGCTCAGGGCGAGTTCGCGGGCGTGGCCATGATCAAGGCCTACCACGAGTCTCGTGGCGATACCGCGCGCACCGAGATTCTCGTACCGGATGCCGCTCATGGCACCAATCCGGCGACGGCGGTGATGTGCGGTTGCACGGTACGCGAGATACCGACCGACGCCGACGGCGATGTCGATGTCGCCGCGCTGCGGGATGCCGTCGGAGACAGGACCGCCGGCATCATGCTCACCAATCCGTCCACGCTGGGTGTGTTCGAGCAGGACATCCTCGAGATCGCACGGATCGTGCACGAATCCGGCGGGTTGCTCTACTACGACGGCGCCAATCTCAACGCGATTCTGGGCAAGGTCCGGCCGGGTGACATGGGCTTCGACGTCATCCACATGAACCTGCACAAGACCTTTTCGACGCCGCATGGCGGTGGCGGTCCGGGTTCGGGCGCGATCGGAGTCGGCGAGCGCCTACGCGATTTCATGCCCATTCCGGTGGTCGGCCGCGAAGGCGAGGGCGATGAGGCCCGCTACCGCTGGCTGACCGAAGCCGACGTGCCTCATACCATCGGACGCCTGTCCACGTTCATGGGCAACGCTGGCGTGCTGCTGCGGGCCTATGTATATGCCCGCCTGCTCGGGGCCGAAGGCATGACCCGGGTCGCCGAATTTGCCACGCTCAATTCGAATTATCTGATGGCGCGCCTGCGCGAACAGGGTTTCGACGTGGCGTTTCCCGATCGTCGGGCCAGCCACGAGTTCATCATCACGCTCAAACGCCAGAAACAGCAGCTGGAGGTCACGGCGACCGATTTCGCCAAGCGCCTGCTCGACTACGGCTATCACGCGCCTACGATCTATTTCCCGTTGCTGGTGCCCGAATGTTTTCTCATCGAGCCGACCGAGAGCGAGTCGCGTGAGACGCTCGACGGGTTCGTGGCTGCCCTGACCGCGATCTGGGCCGAGGCCAAGGACGATCCGGACACGCTGCGCAACGCCCCGTTCGACCTGCCGGTCCGCCGGCTCGACGAGGTCGCCGCCGCCAAGAAGCTCGATCTGCGCGCAGATTCGACGATCGCTGTCGACGCCTAGAAAGTGGCCGACGCTGGGCCGGTCAAGCGTGCGCACATGCCATCAACAGGCCATGGCGTGTGTGGCATCATGCTCGGCTGATCGCGGCCCAGCACATCCGTGCACGAATTTCGCCCGTTTGCTTAGGGAAGGTATATGTCAGCTCTGATTTGTGGCTCTTTTGCCTACGACACCATCATGGTCTACACCGGCCACTTCAAGAACGAAATCCTGCCGGATCGCGTGCACATGCTGAACGTGTCGTTCCTGGTGCCGGAAATGCGGCGTGAATTCGGCGGCTGTGCGGGCAACATCGCCTATAGCCTCAAGCTGCTCGGTGGAGACGGCGTTCCCATGGGTACCGTCGGGCGCGATTTCGACGACTACGCCGAGTGGATGGATCGTCACGAACTCTCGCGGACCTACCTCAAGCAGATCGACGAGGCCTATACCGCCCAGGCCTATATCACCACGGATCTGGATGACAACCAGATCACGGCGTTTCATCCCGGCGCGATGAATCACGCCCATGAGCAGAGCGTGCCGAGTGACGGCAGCATCACTCTGGGCATTGTCTCGCCCGACGGTCGACAGGGCATGATCAATCATGCGGCCCAGTTCGCCGAGGCGGGCATCGACTTCATCTTCGATCCGGGTCAGGGGCTGCCGATGTTCAACGGCGCCGAGCTGCGAACCTTCATCGAGCAGGCCAGTTATGTCGCGGTCAACGACTACGAGTCCGAGATGATGCGCGAACGCACGGGTCTGACGGTCGACGAGATCGCCGCCCAGCTCAAGGCGCTGATCATCACCCGCGGCCCGCGCGGTTCGATCATCCGCGCAGACGGTGCGACCTACGAGATCCCGTCGGCTTCGCCGACGGCACTTGCGGACCCGACCGGATGTGGCGATGCCTATCGCGCCGGGCTGATCTATGGTCTGCAGCAGGGTATGGACTGGGAGACGATCGGACGCGTGGCTTCGCTCATGGGCGCGATCAAGATCGAGCGGCCGGGCACGCAGAATCACCGGTTCTCCATGAGCGACTTCGCCGCTCGCTACCGGCAGGAATTCGAGCGCGAGCTGGGTTAGGGCCGACCGCTGTGATCGTCATGCCCGGGCGCATGCAGACCGCGCGGCTTCTGCTGCGGCCGTTCGAGGCCGACGATACCGAGGCGGTCTTCGCCTATGCCAGCGATCCGGTCGTAACCCGGTTGATGGACTGGCCTCGGCACGAAACACGCCTCGATAGCCAAACGTTCATCGAGGACGTGATGGCCGGCTGGTCCGACGGCGACGATTACTGCTGGGGCGTGGTTCTGCGCGATACCGACGCGCTCATCGGTGCGATCGGCTGTCAGTTCGACGAGCAGGGCATGCATATGGGCTACGTGCTGGCCCGACCGTGGTGGGGTCAGGGGCTGGCTACCGAGGCCGCTCGGACCGTGTTCGAGGCCGGCCGATCGATCGACGACATCTACCGTTTCGATGCGACGTGCGATACCGAGAACCTTGCCTCGGCGCGCGTGCTCGAAAAGATCGGTATGCGCTGCGAGGCGCGCCTGGGCTGCTGGTCTGAGCGGCCCAATCTCGACGAGTCTCGGCGTCCACGAGACGTGTTCATGTACGCCTGGACACGCTAGCAGCCTGTCCACCCCGGGCAGCCGGACGGACGCGATTGTACGGCCAGGCCAAGACGGCACGCCTGCCGTGCCGTCAGCCCGCCGACGCTGCTACAACCGCGTATTGCCGTAAGGCAGCCTCTGCCGGCGATCGGGGGCCGGCCCGGGTGAAATCCGACACGGGCATCCGATGGCGTTGCGAGTCACGGGCGTGGCTGGCCATGCACCCGCGACTCGCGCGGTGCAGACAACAATGCGCGGCGTCGAACGCGACGCTCGCATGAAACGGCAACAGGCCCTAGAATCCGCACCCATGTTCGTACACCCCGATATCGATCCCGTCGCCTTTTCGCTCGGCCCGCTGGCCGTGCACTGGTACGGGCTGATGTATCTGTTGAGTTTTCTCATCGGCTGGGGGCTGGGCATCGTTCGAACCCAGCAGCCGCACGTGCACTGGAAACGCGAGGAAGTCGGCGATTTCCTGTTCTATGTCGTGCTCGGCGTCGTCGTCGGCGGGCGCGTGGGCTATATGCTGTTCTATCAACCGGGCCTGCTGCTGGATAACCCCCTGCAGCTGTTTTATATCTGGCAGGGCGGCATGTCCTTTCACGGCGGCATGCTGGGCGTGTTCGCCGCGGCCGGATGGTTCGCGCGCAGTACGCACCGGCATTTCTTCGATATCACCGATTTCGTCGCGCCCATCGTGCCGGTCGGGCTGTTCTTTGGCCGGATCGCCAACTTCATCAACGGCGAGCTGATCGGGCGGGTCACCGATGTGCCCTGGGCGATGATCTATCCGCATGTGGACATGGCTCCGCGCCATCCGTCCGAGTTGTACGAAGCCGGACTCGAAGGGCTGCTGCTGTTCGCGATCCTGTGGTGGTTTGCACGCCGGCCGCGCCCGCGAATGGCCGTATCGGGGCTGTTTCTGTTGGGCTATGGCTGTTTTCGCTTCACCGCCGAATTCTTCCGCCAGCCGGATGCGTTTCTTGGCTTCGTAGCGTTTAACTGGATGACCATGGGCCAGATTCTGTGTGTGCCGATGATCTTTGGCGGCGTCCTGTTACTGGGCTTGGCCTACGGACGCCGGCCCGCCGCCGCATGAGTATTGTCGAGACACCCTATCTGGCGCTGATGCGCGAAGTGCGTGATCACGGCGTGGACAAATCCGATCGCACCGGTACCGGCACGCGCTCGGTGTTCGGTCGCCAGATGCGCTTCGATCTGGCCGCCGGGTTTCCGGCAGTCACGACCAAGAAACTGCATCTGCGCTCGATCATTCATGAGCTTCTGTGGTTCATCGCCGGTGATACCAATATCGCCTATCTGAAAGCCAACAAGGTCTCGATCTGGGACGAGTGGGCCGATGAGAACGGCGATCTGGGTCCGGTCTACGGCTACCAGTGGCGTAGCTGGCCAGCGCCGGATGGGCAGAGCGTCGATCAGCTGGCGCGTGTTGTCGATTCGATTCGTGACCACCCGGATTCGCGGCGGCATATCGTCTCGGCATGGAATCCGGCTCAGGTCGATGACATGGCGCTGCCGCCGTGTCATGCGTTGTTCCAATTCTATGTGGCGGGCGGGCGTCTGTCGTGCCAGCTGTATCAGCGCAGTGCGGATATCTTTCTCGGCGTGCCGTTCAACATCGCCTCGTATGCGCTGCTCACCCACATGATTGCACAGGTGTGCGGGCTTGCCCCCGGCGAATTCGTGCACACCCTGGGTGATGCACATCTGTATCTGAACCATCTCGAGCAGGCCGATCGCCAGCTGGCCCGTGAGCCTCTGGATGCGCCCACGCTCTGGCTGAACCCGACCGTCGACGACCTGTTCGCTTTCAGTTTCGACGATATTCGTCTCGAGGATTATCGCAGCCACCCCGCGATCCGGGCGCCGATCGCGGTCTAGGCGGGTTCGAGAGAACCGCATCGGTAATGAATATTTCCTAGGCGAGCGTCACGCCTGAATACGATTGGATCGCGGCGTCGCACGCCGCACCAGCTCGGCCGCTACGCTGCGGCGTTGGTTTGGTCGCAGTTCTGGTCAGATTTATTTTCCCAACCGCGCGGCTGCGCGACTTGTGGGTGGTTTTTCGGCTAGACTTGAGAGGATTCAAGTTTACCCACCCGTCCATGGCGCAAATTCGAACCATTCGTGTTCTGATCGTCGACAACGATCCGGAAGATCGGCAATTGATTGCCGAACTGCTGGCTGGGGCGACACGCTGTCGCTACGAGCTGACCATGGTCGACGGCTACGCAGACGGCATGGCGGCGATACGCGCCGGCGGCATCGATATCTGTCTGCTCGATTACGAACTCAATGGTCATACCGGTCTCGATCTGATCCGCAGCCCGGCCGCGGCCGGGCTGGACGCGCCGATCGTGGTCATCAGCGGCCATGACGATTACGAAGTCGACCTGGCGGTCATGGAAGCCGGTGCGGTCGAATTTCTACCCAAGAGCGAATTGACGTCGGCGCTGCTCGAACGCGCGATCCGGTATTCCATCCAGCACCACGAATCGCAGAAGAAATTTACCTATCTGGCGCGACATGACCAGGTTACCGGGCTGTTCAACCGCAGCGTGCTGCTCGAGCGCATCGCGTTCATGCTGGAGCGCCCGGCACGCGAGAGACGCGACTTCGCGGTGATGTATTTCGATCTGGACGGGTTCAAGTCGATCAACGACAGCCTGGGCCACGGCATCGGCGACAAGGCTCTGTATACCGCCGCGCGTCGTCTCAAATCCGAGTGCGGCCCTTATTCACTGCTGGCGCGCCTGGGCGGCGACGAATTCGTGGCCGTCATCGACAGCGGCGATCGTGCCAAGCTCGATGCGATTCTCGAGTCGGTCCTGGAGTCGTTCCGCAAGCCGGTGCTGATCGGCAATCATGCGATCTTCGTGACCACATCGATCGGTATCGCGCTGTATCCGGAGCACGGTGACAATGCCAGCGAGCTGATCAACAACGCCGATGCGGCGATGTATCTGGCCAAGCAGGGCGGGCGTGACACTTACCACTGGTACGACAGCGACAACGATGGCCGACCGGCACGCAGCGTCGGGCTGGAAAACGAACTGCGTGCGGCCATCGAAACCAACGAGCTGCATCTGGTCTACCAGCCGCAGTTCGACCTGGCCAGCGGGCGAATCGTCGGCCTCGAGGCACTCGCGCGCTGGCAGCATCCCCGGCTGGGTCCGATTCCGCCCGAGGAGTTCGTACCGCTGGCCGAGTCACGGGGCTGTATCCGCGCACTGACCTGCTGGGCACTGCATACCGCCTGTCGACAGTATCTGTCGTGGCGCGACGCCGGGCTGCTCGACGATGAAGTGGTGCTCGCGGTGAACGTGTCCTCGCAGCATGCCCGCGACGAGGATTTTCTCCCGATGGTGCGCCAGTTGCTTAAAGAATTGGCCATGCCGGCCGATCTTCTGGAACTGGAGTTCACCGAAAATGCGCTGATGCTCGGACCCGATGATACAAACCCGCTGGTGGGCGAGCTGAAGGGCCTGGGCGTGCAGGTGGTGATCGACGATTTCGGCAAGGGCTATTCCTCGCTGAGCTATCTCACCCGACTGCCGGTGGACTCGCTCAAGATCGATCTGAGCTTTTTGCGCGGCATCAACGACAACGCACGCGATCGCGCCATGGCTCGCGCCATCATCGCACTCGGGGCGAGCCTCGGGCTGCGCGTGGTGGCCGAAGGGGTGGAAAACGATCTGCAGCGCCGTTTCCTGGTTGAGAACAACTGTGAGTTCGGACAGGGATTTTTCTATGCGCCTGGTCTACCGGTTGCCGATTGCACCCGGCTGCTACAGGGCGGTCGCGATGTATTGCCTGCCAGCCACTAGTCGATCGATGTCGCAGCCGGTGGCCTTATGAGTGCTGTCGGCCGTCTTTTTTCCGAGCCTTCCGATGTCCAGGTTCTGGGCAGTGCCGCGCTGGCCTTGCTGCTCGAGCAACTGCCGGGAGCGGCTGTCTGTCTGATCGATGCCGCCGGCGTGATCCAGAGCTGGCACGCGAGCGCCGAAAAGCTGTTGGGACATGTCGCCGGCCAGGTCGAAGGCCATCGTCTGGAAAGTCTGTTCCCTGAAGAGCGGCGTTTCGAGGCTGCGCTCGCCCGCGCGCTGTTCGACGCCAGCGCGCAGGGTCGCTCACGTAGCAACGCGGGCCTGATGACCCGTAACGGCCAGCGCCGCGTGTGCACGCTTGATATTCAACCCTGTGTGAACGCTGCGCAGGACGTTGAGGGCTTCATCGTGCTCATGCGTGCCTCGGGCCCCGTGCGATCGCTCGAGGCGGCGGGTCCGGGTGACGAACTGGTGGTCGCGCATCGCTCGAACCTCGCGCGTGCCCACGAAGAGCCGGCCTGGATCGGGCTGGATCTGTCCATGCGGGTCACTCGTGTGAGCCGTCGCGCGGCCGACTGGATGGCCTGCGACGTGGAGGACCCGCTGGGCCGCCCGCTGAGCGATTGTGTGATGCCGTCCGGACACGCGGAGTGGCCGGTGATCCTGCACCGGGTCGTGCGCAACCGGCGTGCGATCAACGTAGACGTCAGCAGCGTCGAGGAGGGCGGCGGCCAGGCGCGCACCGCCCGGCTGGTCGGATTGAATACCGCGGATGGGCGGCTGGACGGGTTTACCCTGGTTCTCGAGGAAGCGCCCGGCGTGTCGGCGGCAACTATAGACGAGGTGGCGTTGCCCCCGCCGACCCATGGCAACGACGGCCTGCTGGGCGCGGCCCACGACCTGCGCGAGCCGTTGCGCAAGATGCAGCATTACGCCCAGCAACTGCAGACACGCGAAGCCACACGGCTCAGCGACGATGGTCGACGACAACTCGAGAGCATGCAGGCCGCCGCCGAGCGCATGCAGTCCATGGTGGGTGGCATGCTGCGTCTGGCGCGGGTCGATGCCAGCAGCGGGCAGGGTGTCAGCCTGGATCTGCAGACCGCGGTGGACGAAGCGCGCGCCGATCTGGCGGTGCTCATCGAAGAGCACGAGGCCGAGTTCGATATCGGCGCGCTGGGCACGGTGGTTGGAGATAGCGACCAGCTACGGGCCCTGTTCCAGAATCTGATCGATAACAGTATTCGCTATCGCCATGTCGAACGCAGTCCGCGGATACGGATCGCGGTCGTGCCGGCCGTCGACGAGCGCGATCGGGTCCATCTGGAGTATGTGGATAACGGCGCAGGCATCGACGAGCCCGAGCGCGTTTTCTCGCCGTTTGGCCATCGACGCGATGATCGTTCCGGCGGCGGTACCGGTATCGGTCTGTCGCTGTGCCAGCGGATCTGCCGACGCCACCATGGGGACCTGCGGATCGTGGAAACCGGGCCGGATGGGACTCGTTTTCGGATCACGCTCAACGATCTGGACCGCTCGCCGACGCCATAGCGGACGTTGATCGGTCCCACTTGGGCTACCATGCGGTTTTCGAAACCGACCGCGCCAATGAGCTCCTATCGACCCCGAATCACGCTGATCGCCGCGATGGACCGCAACCGGGTCATCGGTGCAAACGGCGGCATGCCATGGCATATTCCAACCGATCTGCGCTGGTTCAAGCAGCAGACACTGGACCGCCCGATTCTCATGGGCCGGCGGACTTACGAATCCATCGGCCGCGCGCTGCCGCGACGGCTCAACCTCGTATTGACCCGCGATACGCGCTTTACAGCGCCCGGCGTAGAGCGTGTGGCCAGCCTGGCCGAGGCCATCGAACGCACGCGCGCGGCCGAGGCCGAGGAACTGGCCGTGATCGGCGGCGCCGAGGTGTATGCATTGGCCCTGCCGCGCGCTGATCGGCTCAAGATCACACGAATCGAGGCCGAATACGATGGCGATACATGGTTTCCGTCTTTCGAGGCGGCCGACTGGCGCTGTATAGATGATCAGGCGGTGGACGCCACCGAAGACACCCCGGCGCATCGGTTCATGACATGGGATCGTGACAGCCCGTAGACTCGATAACAGCCAGCAGGCCGGAACCGGCCATGTTTTGCATCACTCGATAGGAGCCCCTCATGGCAGCAGATCTTTCCGCGGATTTCGAAAAAGCGCAGCAGGACGTACAGACGTTGTCGAAGCGCCCCGACAACAATGATCTTCTGGCGCTGTATGCTCACTACAAACAGGCAACGGTCGGCGATGTGGAAGGCAAGCGTCCGGGTTTTACCGACCTCAAGGGGCGCGCCAAGTACGACGCCTGGGCCAAGCTCGACGGTATGGATACCGACCAGGCCATGCGGGGCTATGTGGAAAAGGTCAACTCGTTGCTCGACGCCGACCGTTGAGGCCCGACAACTGCCATCCATGAAAAAACCCGGCCTGTGCCGGGTTTTTCGTAGGTGCCGAAGGGCGCGCCGTATCAGCCGTTTCCAGCGGCGGCCGGGGCGGGCATGGCCGCGCGCAGTTGGTTGCGCAGCGAATCCATTTCGTCGAGCAGCTGAGACGTCTGGCTGTCCTGCTTCTTCATGGCAGCCAGGGTGTCTTCCTGAAGCTTCTCGCCGGCCGACTTGATCTCGGGCTTCTGGAGGGCGGCATCCCGAGCCTGGACCATCTGCTGGCGCTCGGCCTGGAAGTCCTTCATCAGCGCCTGGCGCTCGGAGTCACTCAGATCGCCGGATTGCAGCTTCTGCGCCATCTCCTGCACGCGCTGCTGGCCCTTGTCCACGTCGTAGCCCTGCTTCTCGACGGCGCTACGAACCTGTTTTTCGAACTTCTCCTGTTCGGCGGCCAGCTTCGGGTTGGCCTGGATCGTCTCCTGGTGAATCTGCTGCAGCTTGGCCGCCTTCTGGCGGTACTGCTGCATCAGCTGCTGCGCCTGCTGCTGATCGGCAGTGGCGCCACTACCTTGGGCGCTGGCCACACCGGTCATCGTGCCGAAGGTCAGGGCGGCGATCGCCAGGGCCAGAATCGAAGTTGCGCGTTTGATCATAGGAAAATCCGTTGTGCGTATGTCGTATGGACAGCTTCAGACCGTTTGACAGCCTAACAGTGCCCGATATTGGGCTCAAAAAGCCCAAATCAATGAAAATTGCGGCCTGACCGTTTCAACATACCGGTCGTTACCCACGATCGGATGCCAGACGGTCGGCGGCCCGCGTCGTAGCGGGCAGCTTGTAGCCGGTCAGTGCGCTCCGCGTCGAGGCGATAGCCGTCTCCAGGCCGATACCATGCCCGCCAGAGATGAAGATCGGCTTAACGCCGACGCGGGATCGCAATACGGCGCCCACGGTCTCACCGCGATCGATCAACGATACCCACGCTCCGTATTCGTCCGGGAGGGGCTCGTGGTGGCCGGTGAGCCGCTTCTTGGCCACGCCGAGCGTCGGCAGCCCGGAAACCAGTCCGAGATGGGTCGCTACGCCCAGGCGACGCGGATGCGCAATGCCATGGCCGTCGACGTGGAGCAGATCCGGCGGATGGGCGAGTTGCGATAACGCGGCCAATGCACCGGGAACCTCACGGAAAGACAGCAACCCCGGGATATACGGCATGCGTGTGGGCACGCGTGCCAATGCTTGATCAACGACCGTCAGGGTCCGGGCGTCGAGTACGACCACCGCCGCGCGTGTAATGCGGCCCTGGTCTTCGAAACCGATATCCACGCCGCCGATCGTGCGTACCGGCCCCAGCCGGTCTTCGAATACGACATGCCGGGTCAATTCCGTCTGCAACGCGCGACAGGCCGGCGCGTCGCGGGGCCAATCGTGTTCGACCCGGACCAGCGCGTCTGCGTCGAATACCTGCAGACCGGACACGATACGCGTCAGCGCGTGTCGTCGTGGGCGTCGGCAAACCGGCGCATGATCTCGATGGTTTCCGCGCTCACATGGTGTTCCACGCCTTCGGCATCCTTGCGGGCGGTTGCCTCGGAAACGCCCAGCGCGCGCAGAAAACGCAGCACAACGATATGGCGCCGCCGCGACTGCTCGGCCATTTCCTTGCCGGCGTCGGTCAGAAAGATCGAACGATAGGGCTCGCTTGTGACCAGTCCGGCCTCGCTGATCCGGCGGATCATCTTGCCGACCGTGGCCTGGGTGACCCCCATGCGCTGAGCCAGCTCGACCGCGCGCGCCTCGCCCTTGGCATCGATCAGGTCGGCGATCAGCTCGACATAATCTTCCACCAGTTCGGTCTCGTGGGCCTTGCGCACGTAGCTGTACTGGCGCGCATGAACCTCCGGGTCGAGCAACTCGCCGGACGTATCGCCGCGCAGCACGTGATCGAGAGGTTGGGCGGGCTTGGTTGCGCTCATGGCCGCATTATACCGCGGCCTACCGGTCGCGGGTCGAGGCCGGTCCGGCACCCGGCCGCAGGGACTGGATCACCGGCGCGGTATCCGGGCGCACGCCGCGCCAGACAAAGAACGACTCGGCGGCCTGTTCGACCAGCATGCCGAAGCCGTCAGAGCAGGGTATATCGCTGTGTTGACCGACCCACTGCATGAATGGCGTGGGCCCGTTGGCATACAGCATGTCGTAGGCACGCCCGGCGCCGTCGAGCAGATGTGTGGGCAAGGCTGGCATCTCGCCGCCCAGACCGGCGGAAATCGCGTTGATGATCAGGTCCCAGCCCGGGCCGACCTCGGCAAGGCTACAGGCCTGGATGGACCCCAGATCAGCGAAGTCGCGTGCGATGCGTTCGGCCTTGTCCGGGCTGCGATTGGCGATCTGCAGGCGGGTGGGCGATTGTCCCATCAGCACGGGCACCACACCGCGCACGGCCCCGCCCGCGCCCAGGATGAGTATGCGCGCGCCCGCGATCGACAGGCCCACGCGCGCGCTCAGATCGTTCAGCAGACCGGCGCCGTCGGTGTTGTCGCCCAGCAGCAGGCCGTCGTCGCGGCGCGCCAGCGTATTCACCGCTCCGGCACGAACCGCGCGTTCGGTCAGGCGATCCGCGAAGGCCGCGGCGTCGCCTTTGAAAGGCAGCGTCACGTTCAGCCCGGCGCCGCCGGCCTCGAAGAAGCCACGGGCGACGGCCACAAAGGCATCCGGCGCCGCCGGCAGCCGGTCATAGCTGAGCCGCTGGCCCGTCTGCCGGGCGAATGCGGCATGAATCTCGGGCGAGCGGCTATGTTCGACGGGGTGGCCGATGACGGCATAACGGTCGGGCATATCGGTCATGACAGCAGGGGAATGGGCGACAGCGCGTACGCTACGCTAGCGCGATCAGCATGCGTAGTGCAGACCAGGGAGATCGGTTGCACCGGCGTCCAGGCAGGCGGTGAGCACATCGACGACACGGATATCCTGCATGCAGCGGTTATGGCCCAGCGGGCAGACACGCGCTCGACAGGGCGAACAGGCCAGGCCGAGCCAGAACCGCGCTTCGGACGGCGCCAGGGGTGGAGCATAGTCGGGGTCGGTCGAACCATAGATCGCCAGCACGCGGGGCGCACACGCGGCGGCGAGATGCATCACTCCGGTATCGTTGCCGACAAATGCCGTGGTCAGCGAGGCCAGATCCGCGATATCGGTCAGCGACGTGCGTTCGCACAGATTCACGCCATGACGCGGCGCCGCTGTGGCCAGACGCTCGGCCAGCGTACGGTCGGCGGCACTGCCGAACACCCAGACCGCAATACCGCGTGCATCGAGCTCGCCGGCCAGGCGGGCGAAATGGTCGGCCGGCCATTGCTTGGCTCCGCCGTAGGCGGCTCCAGGGGCGAAACCTATGACGGGCCGGTCGAGATCCAGGCCGAGGCTTTCGACCAGGCGCTCGCGCTGCGTGGCATCGATCGTCAGGCGAGGCAGCTGCAGTTCTCCGAGCGCATCGCCGTCACTGGCCAAGCCCAACAGGGCGTAGTGTTCGACCTTGCGCGGGTAGCGCTCGGTATCGATATGGCGTACATCGTTGATCAGGCCGAAACGCAGTTCACCGCGCACGCCGGTACGCTGTGGGATGCCGGCCAACCACGGCACGAGTGCAGCCTTGGCGCTGCGCTGTAGCACGATCGCCTGATCGTAGCCAGTCTCGCGCAGCCGGCGTGCCGCAACCCGGCGCCTGCTGAACGCGAACTCGCCATGACCGATATCCATCGTCACAGCCCGATCGACTTCCGGCATGCGTTCGACCAGACGCGCGGTCACCGGTGGCACCAACACATCCAGTCGGCCGTCCGGGAAGCGTTCCCGCAGGCGCATGAAAAGGCTCTGGGCCATGACCATATCGCCGATCCAGCTCGGGCCGACAACGAGAATTTGGGGCGTGGCGGACATTGGGTCGAGGGCGGGATCCAGTCGGAACATGCTCGATGGCGTGGTGGTCGGGCGGCACGGACGGCGCGCTGGGTGCGCCGGCGCGGCCCGGGTACCGTCCCATTAGCCTAACGAAAAACAGCGGCTAGCGAATGTGGAACCCTTCGCTCAGGCGCTGGCCCGCGATGGCGACATGTGCCGATTTCGTGCGGTGACCATGAAATAGTGCGTGGCCAGCAAGGGCAGGATCCAGGTCCAGGAACTGATCGTCTTGCTGTGTTCATGGGTGTAGGTCGCGGGCGTGAACAGCCCGATCCAGTAAAGCGCCAGACAGAACAGGGCGCAATACGCACGGTTGATCGGCTCGCCGTGCGCGTAATGACGAAAAGCGGCGGCCGAGGCGATCGCAACGCCGGCGACAGCGCAAAAGAAGCCGAACTTGCGAGCGGCCTCGAACTGCTCGTTATCGCGGATATGGAGGAACGAGTCGCCCACCGCCAGCGCCATGATCGCTGCCACAGCCATCGCGACGAAGCTCGACGTCCGCACTGACGGCCACCGAAGGTCCAGGGCGGCCAGCGCGGCGAGGAAAAACAGCAGCCAGCCGGAGAGCTCGAGGAACTCTTCGGCGCGACCGAACGTGGTCGCGATCGTGCCTACGACCGTGGCGCCGATATCGCGCTGCAGCAGATTCTCGAGCGCTGCCTGCGCGCTGGCATCGCCGATCGTGCCGGCAAACCCGGCAGCGCAACCAGCCAGTAGCAGACCGATCGCCCAGAATGCGCGTCTGAGCAGCAGTTCAATGCCGAGCCAGACCAACAGCACCATCAAGAATTGGGGTCTGAGGTCGTCCCGCATGAGGTTGTTCTCGCCTAGAAAAGCGACGACGAACAGCAAGAGGAACACGACCGATACCCGCACATGCGTATGTCGGCCGTGCAGATAGGACATCAATGACACCAGAATGCCGGACAGGCACAACACCAGCGAAACCACTTCGCACAACAGAAGCTCGCCGTCGCCGTACGGTGGGAACAGGGTGAAGCCGGGTTGTAGACACCGTGCCGCCCCCCAGCCCGCGCGGCACGCCTGGTCCAGGCCGAGATTGATCGCCACGAGCGCAACGGCAGCGGCGCCGGCGTAGTAGCCATGCCTCGAGACGCTGGAAGTTGAAGATGTCACACACGGCTCCGGGGCAGGCGCGGCGGATTCACAGCCCGTAGAGTGAAGCTCGGCCCGAGCTTGTAAGCGCGCGAGTATCCAAGCGACGATAGGCATGCGGATTCGTCCAATCCGCTGATCTTAACATAATATTAAGCTAAAATTTATAGCGAGTTGTTGCATGAGCCCCGATTCCGATCAGACGCTGGCGTTGACGCACTACGTCAGCCTCAAGGGGTTTGGCGGGGTCGAACAGCAGTTCCGTGCATTCGCGGCGCACGCAGCCCGGCGCGACGATCTGACGCAGAACGTCGTGGTGTCCAGCCGCAGCGTTCATCCACATCATCGGTCGCTGCTTTCCGATATGTCCGGCTGGCACTACGAGAAGGCGGTTCTGCGGCTATCGATACCGCACCGGCCGGCCGCATTGCGCCGGTGGCGCTACCGCTGGGTGGCCCGACACCCACGCGCGGATGTGGCCCTGCTGTGGAATCGGCTTGGCCAGCAGGCGCGGGTGCTGGATGCCGTCGGCGTGCGCCGGTGTCTCTACTGGGAACACGGTTCGGCCTGGCTGGCCGGCGAGTCACGCGAGAAGGCGTCGGTGCTCGAACGCCTGCCGGCCGTGATCTGCAACTCGCATGCCGCCCGACGCATGCTGGAACTGCACTGGGGCTATACCGGCACCGTTCGCGTCTGTCTCAACGGTATGCGCTCGGCCGGCCGTCCCGGCGTTGCGCGAATACGTCGCTTCGACCGGCCGCTGCGCCTGGGCGTTGCCTGTCGCCTGGTGCCTATCAAGGCGACCTGCCTGGCGCTGCATACCCTCGCGATACTGCGTGAGCGCGGCCGCGACGTGCGCTTGTCCATCGCCGGTGACGGGCCACTTAGAGCCTCGCTGAGTGCGCTGGCCAGTGCGCTTGGCGTGGCGGATCACGTCGAGTTCAAGGGGGTGGTTCGGGATATGCCGGCGTTTTTCGCCGAGATCGACGTGCTGCTGCATCCCGCCCTGCGAGAGCCATTCGGCGTGGTGGCTGCCGAGGCCGGCGCGGCCGGCTGTCCGGTGGTCTGCACCGCGGTCGACGGACTGCCGGAAGTCGTCGCTGATGGCAAGACCGGCCGCTGCGTGCCGGCGAGCGGCGATTTGGCGCGCTATCGTGAATTGGGCGGCTCGACTGGCGGCCTGCCGCCCGTTGTGTACGTGCCGGGCTCCGATCGGGTGGAAGCGCCACGCATCTGCGAGCCGGCGGATCTGGCCGAGGCGGTGGCGACAGTGGTCGACGATGCAGACGGTTATGCGCGCATGAGCCAGGCTGCCATCGACCGTGTCGCCAGCCGGTTCGATTTCGATCACCATGTCGATCGGGTGCTCGCAGCCGCCGCCGAGTATGCCGAGACCGGCACGCTGGAAAGCGGCTCGTGACGGGTCGATCGCTGCTGCACTATGTCAGCCTGGATGGCGCGGGCGGCGTGGAGCTGCAGTTCGTTGAGTTCCTACATGCCGCCGCGTGTCTGGCGGACTACCGACATGCCGTGGTCGCCTGCGGCAAGACCGTCCACCCGCTGGTTGCTCGGCAGCTGGCAGAGGCGGGCGTGGCGGTAACGTTCGAGAAATACGCCGGAGCGGTGAAATTGCCGAAATGGCCCGCCGCGCTGCGCGCGGCACGGCAGCGCCACGTGGTGAGCACCCAGCAGCCGCAGGCTGTGATCATATGGAACCGTCTGCGCGACAGCCTTGATACGCTGGCCGCTGCCGGGGCCGAGCGCTGTGTGTACTGGGAGCGTGGGGCGAGTTGGTTTGCCGGTGAATCGCCGGCCAAGCGGCGCTTCATCGCGGAAGTCCAAGCGGTACTCTGCAACAGCCTCGCGGCCAAGCGCATGCTCGAGTTGCGCTGGTCCTACGCCGGTCAGGTGCAGGTGATACCGAACGCGCTGCGTCCGTCGTTGAAGCCGGCCTCGACCAGGCCCCGTGAACTTCCGGACCAGGGCCCTGTGCGGCTCGGCCTGGTCGCGCGCCTGCAGCCGATCAAGGGCGTCGCACTGGCGATTCAAGCCCTGACCGTGCTGCGTGCCCGTGGCTACGATGTCAGCCTGCATATCGCCGGTGACGGGCCCGAGCGCGCCAGGCTTGAAGCCCTTGCTGGCCGGCTGGGTCTGGGTGAACGGGTGCTTTTCGCCGGGCTGGTCGAAGACATGGCCGCGTTCTATCGCGATATCGATCTGCTGGTTCATCCGGCCCTACGCGAGCCGTTCGGCCAGATCGCGGTCGAAGCCAACGCGTACGGCATACCGGCGGTCGTGGCTGCGGTCGATGGGCTGGTGGAGGTGATCACCGATGGCGTGACCGGCCTCTGTGTCCGACCGTCATTGCCGCTGGCCGATTATGCCGGCCTGGGGGGCGGCACCGAAGATCTGCCGCCGTTCGTCTACGACCCGGCCACCGACACGATCGGCCCACCGCGGCTGGTGGACCCGCACGGGCTGGCCGAGGCGATCATGCGCATCCTGGACGACCGGCCGGGTTACCGGGGTATGAGCGCAGCGGCCATTCGCGCCGTGGACGCGCGTTTCGATTTCGATATGCACGTACGGCGCGCCCTGGCCGCGGTGTCGGGATTTGCCGCGACCGGCCGGCTTCCGGTGACCGAAGGCATTCCTGGAGGAGCCGGACATGAGTGAGGCCACACGACGTATTGCCATCGTGTTCCGTGGCATCGGTGATATAGGCGGTACCAACAACACCATTGCCGATCATGCGCGCCATTTTCGGGCGCTGGGATACGAGGTCGATCTGATCGGCGAGAAGGTGGGCAAAGGTGGTGTCACTGCGGATATGGGGCGAGCGGTGCGAATCCCGAGGGTTTTGCTGCTGGGGCGTTACAAGTGGCGCTGGTTCGCCGCGCGGGCCGATCGCGTGGTCGCACGCAACGGCTACGATTTCGTCGCCGGCCACGGCCATCACACACGACAGCAGGTGTTGTCGATGCACAACTGCCTGCACCTGGCCCATGAGATCGTCAACAATACGCCCCTGGTTTCGCGCGGCAGCCTGGTCGAGATACACGATCGCATCCTCGGTGCTGGACGCTTTCATCGCTGTATCTGCAACTCACAACTCATGCAGGCGGATCTGTCACGCCGGTACGCCATCGAAAAGGATCGTTTGCCGGTGGTCTACCCCGGTTATCGGCCCGAGCAGTTCAATCGGGCCGACCGTGAGCGCTATCGGGAGCCGGTCCGGGCCGAACTCGGCGTGGGGGAGAACCTGCTGATCGGTCTGGTGACTTCGGGCGATTACGTCAAGCGCGGGCTGGATTTGCTATTGAACGCATACGCAGGGCTGGAGGCGGGCCTTCGGAATCGGACCCGGCTCCTGGTGCTCGGCAAGCAGGCGGGTGCCAGCGCGTTCGTCGAGCGCGCCCGATCGCTGGGCATTGCCGAACGCATGCATTTCGTGGCCCATACGCGTGCGCCCGAGCGTTATTTTCATGCTCTGGATATTTGTGTTCACCCGGCGCGTGTCGAGGAGTTCGGTCAGAGCGTGCAGGAAGCCATGGCCTGCGGTGTCCCGGTGCTGACCACCCGCCGGGTGGGTGCTGCAGAACTGCTCTCGGCCGACTGGCAGAGCCAGCTCGCGCCCGCACCGACCGTGGAAAATCTGAGCGCCGGCCTACGGCAACTGATCTCGGACCCCGCACGGCGTGCCGCCTCGGCCGAGGCAGGGCTGCGCGCAGTCGCCGGCAACACGGAGGCGGCAAATTTCGCCTCGACCCGGACCATCTACCGACAGGCCGGCCTGCCGGCGGCGCCGGTCAGCTGAAGTCCAGACGCCCTCCGGCATCGCCGATCTCCAGCACGTCTTCAAGATAGTGGCGGAGCCGCTCGTGGCCGAGCATACGATAACGATGGCGCGTGATGTGTACGAAACACGCACGTTGCGCCTGTTCGATCGCCTGCTCGGTCGGGAACAGGATGCCGCCCTCCGGAAAATAGCCAACGTCGTAGGCGTCGGCGATCGTCAACAGGGCTTCCTGATCCTGACGGAAACGTCCGCTGGCCAGCTGACGGCGCCAATCGTGGAACAACGCGCGCGAGCGCTGGCGATCCATCAGGATCAGCCCACCGTGGAAGGGCAGCTTGCGCTCGCCCGGGTCGTGATAGAAGAGCGTGGGCGTATCGGCGTGGCGGGCCATGCTACGGTCGAACCAGGGTTTGATCGGTTCGCCGACGACGATATCGGCATCCACATAGAGGATGCGCGTCCGCGGCACCCAGTCGCACAGAAAGGTCTTGCAGGTCTTGGCGACCATCTGGTGCCGCGTAGGCGCCACCTTGATCGTGGCGACGTTGTCCAGGCCGGCGAACGCCGACGGTTTTTCCGTGACCACGTAGATCGGCCCATGGTACTGGCCGCTGTCGCGCAGGCTCTGGATGAGTACCCGGCTCCAGCGATGGAAACGGCTGCGCAGAGCGATGATGGCAATGGCGAAGTCTTCGAACGCCGGATCGTCGCGACACGGCTCGATGGGATGAAGTGGACGGAGGATGCTCGTCGGCAGACGCCAGCGCCAGTAGCGCTTGCGCTGCTTCATGACTTTCTTGCGAGACAGGACCGGTACGTCGGCCTGGGCATCCGGATCGGGCATCGTCTTTCTCTGATCGGCTATGGGGCGGGCCTACGGCGAACGGCCGTGCCGGGCAACGGTTGCCTATGCTACGTCAGTCCGGGCGGGCGCGTGACCGCTGACGGCGCCACCACGCCTTGAGCCGTTGGCTCGCGCGCCTGCGATCCTGGCCGAGCTCCTTCTTGCGCTCGGATCGCCGATGGCCCAGATGTTCGACCGCGCCGCGTTCCAGGATCGCTGCGTGATAGCCCAGTTCCCAGTAGCGCTTGTTGATCTCGTACTCGTGACCGACGGCGGTGAACGGCTGGATGCGCTGGTAGTCGCTCAGGCGGCGTAGGCCGGGGTTGAATGTGAACCCGTGCCAGTCGAGTTCATCCTCGACCGCGACATTGCGATACATCACGCCTTTGGGTGTGTAGTGAATATCCCGCTCGATGCGATGCTTGTTCGTATCCCACAGCTCGCGTAGCCAGACGGTGATTAAGCTCGGGTCCCGCTCAAGAACGGACAACGACTCTTCGATGAAGCCGCCGCGCAGAAAAAGCCAATCGTCCTCACAGTGGAAGATATAGGGCGTATCCACGTGCGCGTAGGCATGGTCGATACTCGCGATCTGACCTTTCTTGGGGTCATTGCATAGCACCTCGTCGAACATGTCGGCGAAGTCCACCCTGACCCGAGCATATGTATCGGCATCGGCCGAGTCCTCCACCAGGATCGCCTTGCGGATCGGATACCGATTGAAAGCCAGGAAACTGCGCATCGTCTGTTCGAGCAGATCCAGGCGCCCACAGCTGGTGACAACGAGACTGACTTCTGACATGTGCGATTCCGATGGCCGCGCGACCGAATGCCTGAGATATAGCTGCTAGAATTGCCACAATTCTAGAGCAAACGATGAAGGCCGTTCAGCGCGTTTTCCGTTGAACCTGGTCCGAGGAAGAGCTATGGACGCGCAGTCGCCCGGCCTGAATGCGCTGTTGCACTATGGCTACTGCATCAACCCAGCCGGTCGACGCCCGGCACTGCCGTTTGCCGTGGACACGCTCGAAGCCGCCCGCGAACAGCGGCGCGTCTTTGCTACGCTCAGCGAAGATGCGATCTGTCGACAAGGCCTGGCGACCTGGAAACGGGTATGCCGACGCATACTCGAGCGCCGTTCGGGGCCGTTTCTGTTGCCCTTGAGCGCCGGCCTGGATTCCCGAGCCGTGTTGGCGGGCATGGTCGATCAGCAGGCGCCGTCACTGCATACGGTGACTTACGGAATCGCCGGCGCCTTCGATTATGAAATTGCACCGGACATCGCACGACGAGCGGGAGTGGCCAACGACCGGATCGATCTGGCCGAGGTCAGTGTGGGCGCCGAACGCATCGAGGCCATCGCCGACGAACCCGGGCGGCTGTCCTTCGTCATGGACATGTATTTCAACCGGGTGATAACCGACCGCTACGGTCCCGGCTACACTTATCTGAGCGGTTATATCAGCGATGTGCTGGCCGGCAAGTATGCCGGGGCCGAAACCAGCCAGACCTGGGCCCGAGCGCGCGAGCTGTTTGCCGAGCGACATCGGCATTCACGTACCGCCACGCTCACCCACCCGCAGGCCGATCCGGCGCAATCGCTGCCAGGCCAGCCGTGGGTGCCCCCGGAGCTGTTGAACTACGACGATCAGCTCGAATACGCGGTTCGCCAGGAATGCGAGATGCGGCCGATCGTGATGCGCGGTGATTTCGACAGCATCGCGCCGATGCTCGACGAAGAATGGGTCGCATTCACGATGGCGCTGACCGACGAGCAGCGGCGCGGGCGAAGGCTGTACAAGAAGATGTTTCTGACCGGCTTCCCGGATCTGTTCGAGCTGCCGACCGCGGCCACGGCCGGTTTGCCTCTCACCGCCAGCGAATCGGCGCTCGCGTCTCGAACACGCCGGCTCAAGCGGCAACGCCGCTGGCGAGCGAAGTTCCAGCGGTTTCTGCCATGGCTATCGGTACCGCCGGGCAATCGACGCTGGCAGTACATCGACTTCAAGCGCAGCCTGACCGAACGCGAGGACCTGTCCCGCCTGTTCGGCGACTGTATGGCAGGGCTGGACGCCTCGAGGCTGGTTCCCTGGATCAACGCCGGTGAACTGCTGGAGGCGCAGCGGCGCGGCGTGGCCAATCACGAAAAAGCGCTCAATGTGTTGCTCAATCTGGAGGTGGTGCGACGTCGTCGTCCCGATGATCTCGACGACGGTTCGGAATCGGCTTCTTAGCGGCCGCCGACACTCTGGCGAAGGGCCCGCCGGAACAGTGTCCATGAGCCCTTGAGGCTCTGGCTCTTGGCCTTTTCGCGTTGTTGGCGTGCGAAGCGATATTCGAGCGTGCGAGGGTGGACCAGCGATACCGGCGCGAGCTCGGAACACGGACGTGGCAGCGTGAGTTCGGGCACACGGGTACGCGCTGCGAAAAGGACCGCATTCTGTCGATACCAGCGCTGTATGCGCTCATCCGACCATAGCGGCATGCGAAGTACGTCCAGGCCGACATAATCGTGCGACTGGAACCGATCGACCCAATACTCGATCCACTGCTCGTTGACGTGATGCTTGCCGCCCTGGTGGGGAATGGCCGCCGAAAAGAGCACGAAATCCGATTGGTTGGTCAACGAGCGGACGAATGTGTCGGCGCTGTCTGCGGGTAGATGTTCGGCGACTTCCAGCGATATCGCCAGATCGTAGCGTTGATCGGGCCGAGCGATTTCCTTACTCAGATCCCGTCGGGCGAACTGGTCGCGGCGGATTTCGAGCAGTTCGTCGGCCACCCACGGTCCGTCGAAGCCCTGCAGGCGTTCGACGCCCCGATTGGCCAGCACCGAAAGCCAGGTACCCACGCCACAACCGATATCCACGGCAGAGCGAATCGGCGGTACCACCTCGGCGACCAGCGCCAGCATGCGTTCGGCGGCGTAGCCGGTCTGTGCATGGCGATCGTCGTAGAAATCATGAGCGTAACGGGTGGTATCTGTCATGTCAGTTCGAGTAGTTGCCCCGGTTGCGGCCGGGCGCCGGGCGGTAGTCGGTTTGCTCGATGTGCGTACGGCTGAGCAGGCGTTCCTGTATCTCGCCACGACGCAGTTCGTACTTGATGCCGTAGCGGGTGCGCAGCCGGTCGTTCACGAATGGCCCGAGCAGGTAGAAGCGCAGCCCACACCGGATGGTCGACATCCAGAGCCGTAGCGGCACGCCGCGCCAGTGATACCGGTTCGCGGGCTTGTCGCTGGGCAGATAGACCTGACCGCGTCCTTTCTTGTTGGCCCGCGCGAACAGCCACGCCGGAGCGATCTGATCGGGCCGGATCACGTGCTCGACACGAGCGCTGGGCACGTGGATATAGCGCCAACCTTCATGGCGAAGACGGCGCAACAGATGGCCCTCCCCACCCATAGCATAACTGCCTGAACGGGGCCCCAGGTGGGTTGGAAACTGATGGGCGCCAAGTGCCGAACGACGCACGGCGAAACTCGGTCCATAGGGATGGCGTGATACGGGGCCTTCATCGTTGCGTGGCGCGTAACGGGCGAAGGCGGTCGACGCAAAGCGGAAGTTGGCCTGCTGCATCCATTGCGGCGTCCCCGCGGGGAACCGCGGGTCGATACGCGCACCGAAAATTGCCTCGTTCGGCCAGCGCCGGGCTGCCCGGAGATACGCCTGCAGGCAGTCCGGCTCGGGTATGGCATCGTCGTCGGTGAATACGATCAACGCGCCGCGAATGCGTTTGAGCGCCGCATTACGCGCATTGTTCTGCCCCGGTGCGGTCACCACTTGCCAACGCAGTGGCAGATCCGAGGTTGCGGCGAGAATCGCTTGCGACTCGTCCTGACTGTCGTTGTCGACGACCAGCAGCTCCCAATGGATACCAGCGGTGTCGATTCGGCGGTAGGCATCCAGGGTCGCGCGCAGCTGGGCGGCACGATTACAGGTCGCGAACACGACCGTGATGTCGACGGGCTGGGCGATATCGGGATGTCGTCGGCTTGGGCTCATGAGACCGCTTTGAACAGGCTATGCATCGGCGATACGGGCACGCACCTTAAGGCCGTGAACCCACCCATCCGCTGAACGGCACGGTGTATCGTCCATGGGCATTCACGACCGCCGGCCGATGTTCCGGCTGTACCAATCTCGACATCCGGCGCCGCGACGAGAACGATCATTGCAAGATGCAGCAATCATTGAGACCTTTTCAATCATACCGCAGGCGACCGGACAGCGCGCCGGCTGATCTCAGGCGTTGCCGCTCACGCGGGCCTTCCAGCGCGATAGCCGGCTGCCAAGCACCGATTTTCCGGTCTTCTTGACCTCTCGCGTGCCCGGCGCCTTGCGCGCCCAGGCCCAGCTGTCGTCCTGTACTTGAAACCGGCTGTAGTCGGGGTGCTGGGCGACCAGTAGATGGAAAATGGCGGCGACGTTGGGTTCGTCGATCTGGTCCGGCGAGAGATCGCGGGCGCTGACGCCGTCGCTCTGTGTCTTGCCGCGTTCTATGGCATCGGCATAACGCCAGCTGTAGTCATCGAACAGGATCCAGCCGCCGGGTCGCAGCAGCTTGTCGGCCAGGAAGAAGGCCAGGCCGTCGATCGTCCAGTTCTTGCTGCCGTCGATGAACACGAAATCGTAACAGGGGGCGCAGACGTCGTCGGTGGTTTGAGCCTCGATCTGCTTCTTGAGGAACCAGTTGTAGGAGTTCAGCTCACGGCAGACAGTGACCATCGACGCCAGATTCAGGCTGGCCAGCGTCTGCTCGATGGTGGTGTGGAACTCCCGGCTGGCCTCCAGGTCCACGCTGGTGAGATGGCCTTGGCCGTTCGCGGCCAGGGCAGCGGCGACATAACCACTGCTGGCACCGTGGGCGAAGCCCAGTTCCAGACAGTCGACCGGTTTTTCGGCGCGTATGAAGTCGTAGAGTACCCGCGCGGAATGGCGGGAGATATGCGGAATACCGTCGAGGACCTTAGCCGCGTCGTTGAATTTCATCGATGAGTATCCTTGCCTTGGGCCACTTGGCCAGCGCCTGGGCGAGCCGGTCGTAGAACGCGCGCCATTCGTCGGCCTCGATCGCGCCGCGCGCGGTACGAACGAGCAGATCGAGCATCTTAACGAAACCGGCCTTCAGCGTCGGCGGGCCGTCTGTCGCCCGGATATCGTTATCGATCCAGATCAGCGAACGGTCATCGTACAGCCCGAAATTGCCGAAGTGGCCGTCCTTGTGGATCAATCCGTGGCCATGAAGACGGGCGATCTCGTCGGCGAAGCAGTACAGAAACGCCAGGCGGCGGTCGCGGTCGGCTTCGTGACGGATGAAGGTCAGCGCCGAATTGAACGGCCGGATCCATTCCATGACCAGCAGTGATTCGAAGCGGGCCACCGGCGACAGCGATATGCCCCAACCGTAGACCTGCGGTGCGCGCAGGCCGGCTGCGCGAAGTTTGCATGCACTGTCGTACTCGCGGCGGCCTTGGCCAAGAAAGTATTTGCGTACCGAATCCCGGGGGCGGCTACGTGGAACGGCCAGCTTGATCAGCAACGCCGGCGGTCCCGCATGTCGATATACCCGTGAATGCGGTCCGACATGATGGAGCGTGCTGGCCAGGATCAAGTCGGGCAAATCGATGGCGTTGTCGAGCGTCAGATGCCACAACCCGCCACAGCCATCGGTCTGTGGCAGACGCCGGATATGCGAGTTCATGTTCGCCTGCGTCGTCGTCGCGCGCTTGGCCGATCGAGCGCGATCAGTCTCGAAGCCAGCGCGCCGCGTCCTTGGCGAAATAGGTCAGTACGCCGTCACAACCGGCGCGTTTGAAGCTGCCCAGGCACTCGAGTACGGCCTTGCGTTCGTCCAGCCAGCCGTGGTCGATCGCGGCCTTGAGCATCGCGTATTCGCCCGAGACGTGGTATGCGAACGTCGGCACGCCGAACGTCTGTTTCACCCGGTGGATGATATCCAGATACGGCATCCCCGGCTTGACCATCACCATGTCCGCGCCTTCCTTGAGATCGAGCGCGACCTCGCGCAGGGCTTCGTCGGTGTTAGCCGGGTCGACTTGGTAGGTGCGCTTGTCGGCCTTGCCCAGATTGCCCGCCGAACCGACCGCTTCGCGGAACGGGCTGTACAGGCTCGAGGCGAACTTGGCCGCATAGGACATGATCAGCGTGTTGACATGCCCGCGCGTCTCCAGCGCCGTACGCATGGCCTGGATGCGGCCGTCCATCATGTCGGACGGCGAAACGATATCGACCCCGGCCTCGGCGTGCGCCAGCGTCTGGGCGACCAGAATATCGATGGTCGGATCGTTGAGGACATAGCCGGCATCGTCGATGACGCCGTCCTGGCCGTGGCTTGTATACGGGTCGAGCGCGACGTCGGTCATCACGCCCAGTTCAGGGAATTCGCGCTTGATCGCGCGGATCGCATTGGGAATGAGGCCATCGGAGTTGGCGGCTTCGGCGGCATCCGGCGTCTTCTTGTCCGGATCGATGACCGGAAACAGCACCACCGCAGGGATACCGAGATCGACCACGTCGGTGATCTCGCGTAGCAAGTCGTCGAGACTGTGGCGGCGCACGCCTGGCATGGCGGCGACATCCACGGGATCGCCCTCGGTGACGAACAGCGGGTAGATCAGATCGTCCACGCTCAGGCGGGTTTCCTGAGCCAGACGGCGGGAAAACGCATGGGCGCGGCCGCGACGCAGCCGCGTGGCGGGATAATGACCGGGGAAGGTGTGGGGCATGAAAACAGGCTCGACGGCGGTGCGATGCTCGCGAAAATAGGTCGCGTCCGGCAGTAATTCAACACCTGATAGACTCGAATGATCGATTGGACGCAATGGATCAAAGTACATGTTGCCCGCCGTGACGTCGTCGACGCCCACCGATTTTCCATCCATCCGCCGCGATAGGCTGCATACGCTGCAAATGAATCTGGGCTATTTGTGCAATATCGCCTGCAGCCATTGCCATGTCGAAGCCGGGCCCAAACGCACCGAGCTGATGGACTGGACGACGATGGACACCGCGCTTTCGTTCATCCGGGCACAGGGCATTCGCAATCTGGATGTGACCGGCGGCTCGCCCGAGATGAACCCGCTGTTTCGTCCGTTCATGCGTGAGGCGCGCGCGCTGGGCGTGCATCTGATGGATCGCTGTAATCCGACCATCATCGAAGAGCCCGGCTACGACTGGGTGCCGGGGTTTCTTGCCGAGCAGGGGGTGGAGGTCATCGCATCGCTGCCGTGCTATACCGCCGACAATGTCGACGCCCAGCGCGGCCGCGGTGTGTTCGATGCGAGTATCGCCGGCCTGCGCAAGCTCAACGCGCTCGGCTACGGCCAATCCGATAGCGGACTTGCCCTGAACCTGGTCTACAACCCGATCGGGCCGGCGCTGCCGCCGCCGCAGGCCGCACTCGAAGCCGATTATCGCCATTTTCTCTACGACCGATTCGGGCTGGTCTTCAACCAGCTGTTCACGATCGCGAACATGCCGATCAAGCGCTATGCGCACTGGCTCATGCGCGAACAGCGTTTGGGCGAATACATGGCGTTGCTGCGTTCCGCCCATCGACGGGAAAATCTGGCCGAGGTGATGTGCCGAGGCCTGGTGAGCGTGGATTGGCAGGGTTATGTGTACGACTGCGACTTCAACCAGATGCTGGATCTGCCGGTCGGCGGCCAAGGGCCGACTCATCTGAGCGAGCTCATCGATACGGATCTATCCGGTCGCGGCATTGCCGTGGGCGACCACTGCTTCGGCTGTACCGCCGGTCAGGGCAGCAGCTGCGGCGGCGCCCTCAACTGAGTTCTTCATGCGGACGGCGCATTGAGTCGTTGGCCGTTTGCGGCCACACTAGCGGCCATAATCAAGAGCCTTACCCCTCGCATGAGCAACCCTCTCCGATGCGAATGTCCGCGCGGGCCGACCTGCGGTCTAGCGACGCGGTCGCCGGCCACCTATCTTTCGCGGGTCGGCTGAGCCATGGCCGAACGTGAACAACTCGCCGCATGGCTCGCCGCGACCGCTCGGGGCGACCAGCAGGCCTTTCAAAGCCTGTATGCCGCTACGTCGTCGCAACTCTATGCCGTCTTGCTGCGTATTCTGCGTAATCCGGAGCGTGCGCAGGACGCGCTTCAGGACGCCTACGTGCGGGTTTGGCAGAAAGCCGATACCTATGCGCCGGATCGGGGGGCGCCCTTGACCTGGCTGCTGTCGATCGCACGCTACCGCGCCCTGGATATGCTCCGCCGCAAACGCCCGGAAGTGGCAATGCCGGAGGATCCTGATCTGGTGGCAACACTCCTGGAAGACGAACAATCGTTGTCGCCTCTGGCAGAGAACGAGAATCAACAGTCGCTGGATGCGATACGAGTCTGCTTGAAAACCCTGCAACCGCAACAACGCGACAGTGTGCTGCTGGCCTACTATGAAGGGCTCACGCACCAGGAACTCGCCGAGCGGATGGATGCACCGCTGGGCACCGTAAAGAGCTGGATTCGGCGCGGTTTGATGCGGCTGCGCGAATGTCTGGCGGAGCACGCGTGATGGCCGATCTCGAACAGCCGCCGCTGACGATACGCGCCGCCGAGTATGTGCTGGGCACACTTACAAGCGACGAGCGTGCGCGATTCGAGCAGGAATTGGCCGATAGCGAGTCGGCACGCGCTGAGCTCGCTTACTGGGAGCAGCGTCTGGGGGCCATCGGGCTGGCTCTCAGCCCGGTCGAGCCACCGGCTCAGGTGTGGCAGGGGATTCGACAGCGCATCCATGCGAGCGCGGTGAATGAGCCCGTGGTTACGCCCAGTACGGCACCGCCTGAGCGCAGTTCGCGTGGCGGCAACGGCTGGCGTAATCTGGCGGTGGCGGCCTCGGTGGCGGCGCTGGTCATGGCTGGGATGCTCTTTATCGGCTCGACGCGTGCGCCGGGCGACGACGCCGACGCGGCACCGGCTTATGCCAGCATGGTCTACGACGCACCTACCGGCACCAGTTGGCTGGTTACCGCCCACGACGGGAGCCACGAGATGTCGGTGACCGCGTTGGCCAGCTACGACGTGCCGGACGGCAAGGTGCTTCAGGCTTGGTTGGTGCCCGCAGACGGTCAGCCCATGCGTCTGGGCGAATGGCCGCATACGCAGGGCCGCCATCAGATGCCGGTCTCCGATGCCGCCGTGCGCTACATGAAAAAGCGAGCCACGCTGATGGTGTCCATGGAGGACGCCGCCAACGTGGCCGATCTCGACGCGCCGGCTGGCAAGCTCATGTGGACCTCGCCGATCGCCCGACGCACCAGCTGAACTGGCGTCGGCTCGACGGGCCGTAGTATCAGTCGCCCTGTTCGATCACGCGGGCGACCGTGCTCTCGTCGTTGAGTGCCCAGTCGTAGGCGTAGGCATCGATGCGGTCCAGCATGTCCAGCCGGGCGGACAGCGCCGGTGCCGCGAACTGCCGCAGATGGCTGACAACGCTCTGTTCGTCGGAACCGAAGTCCGCGGCGTACCACTCGTACAGGCTCGATACGGTCACCCTGTCGTTGTCGATCGATACGCCTTGAGCGCTGTTGATATAGTCGCGCGCGTTGGCCCGAAGGGCGGCGTTGATATTGGCTCCGGTATAGGCCTCGGCCCGCAGGCTCGGGCAGCTGACCGAGGCGCAGTTGACGCCGTAGTGGGTCATGCCGTCGTTCCATATCGGACGCAGAATCCGGTGTTCGATATCGTTCAGGCTGAGTTTTTCGTCCTCTACCCTCAGGCGCTTTTTCTTCCAGGGGCCCGAGGAGAATAGCCCGCCGCCGATATCGCGAATCGAATCCACGGGGTAGGCATCCAGTACCACTTTCAGCGTGGCGGCGTTGTACAGGTTGATCCAGTACGCACGTTGCTGGTCACGGTTGTAGCGATCGATATCGATCGCCTGCATGGCTTTGAGATAGTCGTCCAGCCGTTCGCGGTCACGATCGCTGACCTGATCGTAGCGAACGCCGTTCGGCGCATGCTCGTGTTCGACCACATAACGCGACAGGAAGGCATCGAAGACACCATGGTCGATGGTGGCGGTGGATTGCGCATCGTGAGCCTGCCAGCGCGACCACAGGTCGGCTTCGGGCGCGGCCTGCACCGCGCTCATCATGACCATTCCGAAAAAGACAATCGCAATTCGACGCATGGCGACTCCTGATGTGAGACCGCCGGTTGACGGCCCGAACCGATCGCCGGCCCGGCCGGCCCGGCGAATCTGGGGCCACCGTAGTCGCACACTCGTCGTGCGGCAACTTGGGCCCGTGTACGGCGACATCGTGGCATGGCCGAGCAGCCCTCACAGCTGGAATCGCCCATGCGAACGGGTGCAAGACCGGCGGGGTGGCGACGCGCGGTTTTTGGCGCGGCCGTCTGCGAACATTCGGTGGTTGGCATGCCTGCCGCGTAAAGCGGTGGTCTCGGTTGTGACCGTTGTCGGCTGGACGCCGACGCCATGGCAAATCCTTGGAACCGGCACGCCAACTAGAGTTCTTGGTGGCGCGCTGTCGGGCCACCGGGCAAGGCTGGCGAGTCCGGTGTCCCAGCGTTACCATGGCGAGCAGCTGCCCCGCGTGTCGCTCTCGGGCGGGCCGCCTGCGGCTTACTTGACTGAGCATTCCGGCCTACGCTTGCGCCGCCTGCGCGGGCTATCCGGGCAAAGGCAGCACGACCGATGACAGATTATTCGCGACCGGGTTTGCCGGCACCTCGTCCATTCAAGCGCCAGCTGCGGCACAGGGTCCGTGCATGGCGCTGGCGGCGTGCGATGGCCGCTGACCCGCGGCTTGGCAAGGCGCTGGGTTCGACCCGTCCGGACCCGGCATTACCGGACCTGGCGGTGGGCGCCGTGGCGATGGGCGAGAAATACGCGGACTGGTGTCTGACGATGCTCACCTCGCTGCGAGAGCGAGGTGCCTATCGCGGACCGATCTATGTGATCACCGATCGGCCCGAGCTGTTTTCCGTACTGGATAACGTGCGCGTCATCACCGTGCCTCCCACCCGTCACAGGCTCATCGCCAAGGCGTGCAAGCAGGTCCTGATGAGCCATGTCGAGGAGCCTCTGTTCGTTTATCTGGATTCGGATCTGGTGATCACTTCGCCGTTCGTCGACTGGGTACGGATGATGCAGCCCGGGCTGGAGGTTTCGCCCATGCTCTGTTACCCCGACGTCAAGCCATGCGAAGGCGCGTTTCATGGCGGAGTCGTGGTCCTCGATACTCGTCGTGGCATGCCCATCGTTCGGCGTTGGGAAAAAGCCGTGGCGACCGGCCGATGGGGCTCCGATCAGGCCTGTCTATACAGCGTGGCGGATAGCGACGGCCCGACACACATGCCGGACAAAGGCATGAGTTTCATCACTCAAGCGATGGAAGCCGAACAGCCAGACTGTATCGTGCATATCACCAACGGCGGAATCCGGAACCAGCCGCGCGCGGCATTGCTGCGTTTTCTCAAGGAGCAATTGGGTGTAAGCCGCCTGCCGCGCGAATTCGGCTGAATTAAGGCGCACCTGCTGCGCGGGCGCTCACAAAAAAACCGGCATGACGCCGGTTTTTTTGGTGCAGTTCGTAGGCGCCGGTCTACAGCAGATGCGCTACCGCTTCCCGCTCCTCGCGCAGTTCGGCCTCGGTGGCCTTCATGCGATCGCGGGCGAAATCGCTGATCTCCAGATCCTGGACGATCTCGTAATCGCCATTGCGGCAGATCACCGGATACGAATACATGATCCCTTCGGCGATATCGTAGCTGCCGTCCGAGGGAATGCCCATGGAAACGATGCCGTTGGAGCCTGCCACCCAGTCGCGCACGTGGTCGATGGCAGCGCTGGCAGCCGAGGCCGCACTCGAGGCGCCGCGTGCCTCGATGATGGCTGCGCCGCGCTTCTGGACGGTCGGGATGAAATCGTTCTCGTACCAGTTCTGATCGACCAGATCGGTCGCCGCTTTGCCGTTGACGGTGCAATGGGACAGGTCCGGGAACTGAGTCGAACTGTGGTTGCCCCAGACCATCATCTTGTCGATGTCGGTGACCTGGCTATCGGTCTTGCCGGCCAGCTGCGACAGGGCGCGGTTATGGTCCAGCCGCATCATGGCAGTGAACTGGCGGTTGTCCAGATCCGGTGCGTTGGCCGCCGCGATCAGGGCGTTGGTGTTGGCCGGGTTGCCGACCACCAGTACCTTGACGTCCTTGGAGGCGTGGTCATTGAGCGCCTTGCCCTGGACCGAGAAGATCTCGCCGTTGGCCTTGAGCAGGTCCGAGCGCTCCATGCCCTTGCCGCGCGGCTTGGAGCCCACGAGCAGGGCGATGTCGACGTCCTTGAATGCTTCTTCCGGCTTGTCGCTGCCGGAGATGCCGTGCACCAGCGGGAACGCGCAGTCGTTGATCTCCATAATGACGCCCTTGAGAGCGTCCATGGCGGGCGGAATCTCGAGCAGCTGGAGAATCACCGGTTGGTCGGGGCCCAGCATATCGCCGGCGGCAATACGAAAGATGAGCGAATAGCTGATATTGCCGGCACCGCCGGTAATGGCCACACGTACGGGTTGTTTCATGGCTGCTCCTTGAATGAACGGTGAATCGGGTCGCAGGCACCCAGGTCGGTCGTCGGCCCGATTTTGTATAGACTCGACGGCCGAGCGGAACGGGCGGAATGGTGTCTGCGACTTTCAAAGCCGGGCCAAAGCATAGCCCAAACCGGAAAACGGGTAAAAAGCATCCGCCAACGGCCTGTTTTCGTAATCACCTAGGCGCGGCCCGCGCCCCACTTCGAATCACGGGGGAACCATGGAAAAGATTGCCGTTGTCGGCAGCGGTATCGCCGGGCTGGGCGTGGCCTGGCTGCTGCGCGAGCGCGCCTCGGTGACCGTGTTCGAGGCCGAGGACCGGCCCGGCGGGCATGCGAATACGGTCATGGCCGGCGACCAGCCGGTCGATACCGGTTTCATCGTGCTCAACGACCGCAATTATCCGTATTTCGAGTCGCTGCTGGATGAGTTGTCGATCGAAACGATCGACAGTGACATGTCGTTCGCGGTCACCATCGGCCATGGCGCCATCGAATGGGCCGGCGATAACTGGCGGACGTTGTTCGCGCAGAAATCGCTGATCGCCGACCGGGCCCACTGGCGCATGATCGCCGATATCCTGCGCTTCAATCGACAGGCCAAGCGACTGCTGGCGCATGATCGGGTGCCCGACTGTTCACTCGGCGAGTTTCTGGATAACAACTCGTACAGTGAGGCGTTCGCGGCCCGCTATCTGCTACCCATGGCGGCGGCGATCTGGTCCACGCCCACGGCCGGTATGCGCGCGTTTCCTGTGGGCGCGTTTCTGCGGTTTTTCGACAATCACGGCCTGCTCGAATTGGCCAACCGGCCCCAGTGGCGCACCGTCGCCGGCGGCAGCCGCCGGTATGTTCGGGCGATCGCCGATGTGCTCGGCGAACGGCTCAGACTTTCGAGTCCGGTCGGCGGCGTGCGACGCGACACGCAGAGCGTCACGGTGACGCTGGAGGACGGTCGCTCGGAGGCCTTCGATCAGGTGGTCTTCGCCTGTCATGCCGATCAGACGCGTCGGATCCTGGGCGACGCCTCGCCGCCCGAAGCTCGGGTGCTCTCGGCATTCGGCTTCCAGCCCAATCGCGCCCTGCTGCACAGCGATGCCGCGTTGATGCCTCGCCGGCGTGCGGTATGGGCGTCGTGGAATTATGCCGCGGATCGGGCGACCGTCGATGATCAGCGGGTATCGGTGACCTACTGGATGAACCGGCTGCAGTCGATCCAGGGCCCGACCGATTACTTCGTGAGTCTCAATCCGCTGGTCGAGCCCGCACCGGACAAGCTCATCCGGGAAATCGAATACGACCATCCCATCTTCGATGCGGGCGCTATCGCCGCTCAACGGCAGCTCGCGGACATCCAGGGCATCGATCGCGCGTGGTTCTGTGGAGCCTGGTGCGGCTACGGCTTCCACGAAGACGGCTTGGCGGCAGCGACGCGTGTCGCAAAAGGCCTGGGCGTGACCGCCCCCTGGGCCGGCTAGCATGAGCCGGCCTGGATATCTGTATCGATGTCACGTGATGCATCGGCGCCCGGGGGCGCCGCGGTATCGCTTCGTCTATCGCAGCTACTACCTGCTGCTGGATATCGATGCGATCGATGACGCCTGTGCTGCCTCGCCGCTTTTGTCGCGTAACCGATTCAATCTGTTGTCGTTTCATGACGCCGAGCACGGCGCGCATCGTGACGGTGCGTCGCTGCGCGACTGGGTCGACAAACGGCTGGCCGAACGTGACATCCGTCTCGGTGCGGGGCGCGTGCGGCTGCTGACCATGCCACGCGTACTGGGTTACGGATTCCACCCGATCAGCGTGTTCTATTGTCAGGACGAGGCAGACCATCTGCGCGCAATCATCGTCGAAGTGCACAACACCTTCGGTGAGCACCATGTCTATGTGCTCGACGACGAAGGCCGCCCGATGACGTGGGGCGGAGCCGCCTACAAGGCCAAGCGCTTCCACGTGTCGCCGTTCTTCGATCGCAGCGGCGGCTATCGTTTTCATTTCGCCGAACCCGGGCCGCGGCTTGGCGTGGGCATCCGCTTGTACGATGACAGCGGCCAGACGCTGCGTCTGGCGACGACGCTGACCGGCGAATGCCGGGCCTTGAACAGTGCCGAAATTCTGCGCGCGGGCCTGGCCGTACCCTTGCTGACGCTCAAGGTCAGCGCGGCCATTCACTGGCAGGCCCTCAAGATCTGGGCCAGGGGCGCGATATTTCATCGTAAGCCCGAGCAAGAACGGCCGCCCATATCCTAATGGAATCTCATGTATTCGATCTATCACGCAACCAAGCAGCAGGGTGTGCCGCAGACTTGGCGCGAGCGCCAGGTCGTCAAGCGTCTGGACCGGGTTCATACGGGCCGGCTGGAGGTGGTCTTGCCCAACGGTTCGCTGGCGATCTTCCAAGGGCATCGGCCCGGCCCGTCGGCGTCGTTGACGATCCGCTCGCCGGCCATGGTCACGCGTTTGTTCAAGGCGGGCTCGGTCGGGTTTGCCGAAGGCTACATGAACGGCGAATGGGACTGCCCGGACCTGGCGGGACTGATCTATCTGCTGCACCTCAACGAAGATTCGCTCGAACCCGATTTTTCCCGGCTGCAACACGTATACACGGTACTCAGCGCGATTCGCCACCGGCTGCGACGCAATTCGCGGCGTGGCTCTCGTCGCAACATCGCCTATCACTACGATCTCGGCAACGATTTCTATGCCGACTGGCTCGACGAGACCTGGACCTACTCGGCCGCCCTGTTCGATCACCCTGATGAGGATCTGGCGGCCGCCCAGCGGCGCAAATATCAACGATTGCTGGAACGGCTCGATACACGGCCGGGCCAGCACGTACTCGAGATCGGCTGCGGCTGGGGGGGCTTTGCACGCTACGCGGCGCGTCATGCCGGTGTGTCGGTCACCGGGCTGACGCTGTCCACCGAGCAGCTGGACTATGCGCGGCGTCGAACACGCGACGAAGGTCTAGCGGATGCCGTGGACTTCGAGCTGCGCGACTATCGCGATGTACACAGGCAATACGACCATGTCGTGTCGATCGAGATGTACGAAGCGGTAGGCGAGGCCTACTGGCCGGCGTATTTCCGTGCCATTCATGATGCCCTGCGGCCCGGCGGACGGGCGGCGATCCAGGCGATCACGATCGAACACGCACGGTTTGCCTACTACCGTGCCAACGTGGACTTCATCCAGGAATACATCTTTCCGGGGGGCATGCTGGCCTCGCCGGAGATCTTCGCCGATCAGGCGCGTAGGCAGGGGCTGACCACCCGCGAGAGCGATTTCTACCGGCGTGACTATGCCCGTACGCTGATGCGCTGGGACAAAGCGGTCGTCGCCGCGCGCGATACGATCGTGGCCACCCGGGGGGCGCCTTTCTATCGCATGTGGCGCTACTACCTGGCTTACTGTGCAGCCGGTTTCACCTCCGGAAACATCGATCTGATGCAGACCTGTCTCGAGCGGCCGGCCGATTCGGTGGGCACGCGGTGAGCCGGCATCGGTATCCGCTTGGCCAACTGATCCCTTACGGTCTGCTCGGTCTGCCGCTGGCCGCGCTGGGCCTGCCACTGACCGTGTTTCTGCCGCCGTTCTACTCTCAGATGCCCGGGCTCAACACGGGCATCGTCGGCGTGATGATCTTTGCGGCCCGACTGTTCGACGTGCTCACCGACCCGGCGATCGGTACGCTGTCGGATCGCACCGGCTTGTCGATCGGGCGGCGCCGGCCGTATATCGCGCTGGGCACGCCGATCCTGATGATCGCGGCTTGGTTTCTGTTCGTGCCCGGTGACAGCGCGAGTGCGCTCTATCTGCTGCTGTGGAGCATGCTGGCCTATCTGGGCTGGACGCTGATTTATCTGCCGTATACGACCATGGGCGCCGAGATGTCGTCGGACTACGACGAACGCACGCGTATCACCGCCTGGCGTGAAGGCTTTTTTGTTCTTGGCACCATGGTCGCCATCATGCTGCCGGCGGGAATTAGTCGAGTGGCCGGCGGTCAGGCGGCCGGCCTCGAAGCCATCGCATTCTTCCTGCTCGTCGCACTCCCGGTGACCGCCGGTCTGTTTCTCTGGCGCGTGCCCGAACCCCGCGGCGATCGGTCGCGCGTCAAGTGGGCCGAAAGCGTACGGCTGCTGGCGGCGAACGCGCCGTTTCGACGGCTTCTGATCGCCTATTTGCTCAACGGCGCGGCCAACGGGCTGCCGGCCGCCCTGTTCCTGTTTTTCGTGACCGGCATACTTGGGGCCAGTCAGGCCACGGCCGGTATCTTCCTGGCGATCTATTTTCTGTCGGCCGTGCTCGGCCTGCCGGTGTGGTTTCGGATCGGCCGGCACTGGAGCAAGCATCGGCTGTGGTGTGCGTCGATGCTCTGGGTCGCTTTCGTCTTCGTGTTCACGGTGACGCTTTCCAGCAATACCTACAGTCTCGTGGCCTACACGCTGATCTGCATTCTGGGCGGGTCTTGTCTGGGTGTGGACCAGGCAACAGCCGCCTCCATTCAGGCCGATGTGATCGACGAGGATACGGCCGCCGGCGGCGATGGGCGGGCCGGCTTGTATTTCGGCCTGTGGGGCATGGCCACCAAGCTGGCCTTCGCGGTGGCGCTGGGGATCGCCTATCCGCTGCTTTGGCTGGCCGGCTTCGACGCCGGGGCAGACAACGACCCGGGTGCGCTGTGGACGCTGGCTGCGCTCTACGGCCTGCTGCCGGTCGCAATCAAGCTGGGGGTGGTCGCTTTCATGTGGAACTTCCCGCTGGATCGCCAGCGCCACGCGGCACTGCGCCAGACCATCGAGCGCGGACAGGGTTGAGTTTCAACGCCTACACGCCCACGCGCAGCCCCCGGCCAAGATCAGCCGTTGGCTTTGGGTGGGGCGTCGTCGAGATGATCCATGAGCGTATTCAGGTCTTTGGTCAGCGCGTCCACGCTTTCGTTCTGATTGACCAGCAGTCGTGCCCGGCCCTGGGGGTCGAACACAAAGATCGCGCTGCTGTGCGAGACCAGATAGAAGCCGTTGTCGTTTGGCTCGCCGTAGCCGTAGGTGACCCGATAACGCTTGGCCAGTTGCTTGAGTTGATCCTGGCTGCCGGTGGCGCCGGTGAAGTCCGGGCCGAAGCTTGATGTGAAACGCTGGATACGTTCGGGTGTGTCCCGCTCCGGGTCAACGCTGACGAACAGTACCTTGATACGCTTGCGCGCGGCGTCGTCCAGCCCGCCCAGCGCGGCACGAATACGCGCCATTGTGGCGGGGCAGATATCCGGGCAGTTGGTATAGCCGAAAAACAGCAGGGTAGTGTCGCCCTGAAAATCCTCGGCATCGATCGGTGCACCGGATTCGCTGACCAGGTCCAGCGCCAGATCGGGCATCACCCCCTGAATATCGTGCGCATTGTAATCGGGGGCATCGCTGCCGCAGCCGGCAGTCAACAATGTCAGAACCAGCGCCAGCCAGGCCAGCGAGCAACGGATTGAAGGCTTTCGGGTCATATGGACAGGCTCTCGGAGGCAACCACCGCGGGTTTACGTCGATCCGGGCCGGCCCGATGCTCGGGTTCGCGCTCGTGGCGAAAGCCGAAGCGCAACAGGACCAGGGTGGCAACGACGCTCATCATCGCCGCGGGAATCCAGGTGATCAAACCGCCGAGCTGCTGATCGACGATCGGAGAGATCGGAAAGGCCCGTCCACAGACCGCGTAGACGTCGTAGACCGTGTGGTCGGCGAGCGCAATATAAGCGCCAAGTGCGATCTGAGGGGGCATCACCGCCCAGAGCACGATGATACGCAGGCCGACCGAATAGGTGGTGGCAGTGGTGCCGGGCCGGCGCGGGTCGAGCATGAACCACCAGAAAAGCAGGCCGTCGACTGCCATGGACAGGTTCATCACCCAGTAGTCGCGCGCCGAGAGCATCGCGGTGAAATGTACCGCCGGCCATAGCCAGAAATAGATCAGGCCCACGAACAACACGGCACTGATCACCGGATGCTGGACGATACGGTAGGCCAGAGCGATCGGCGGCAGTTCAGCGACCCAGCGCAGGCCGCCGGCCAGCCACCGCGGGGCGCCCGCGGCCAGCACGGCCGTCGGCATCGACAGAGCGATCAGGAACGGGCCGAGATGGTGCAGGATCAGATGCTGCCCGCGGTGTATGAAGAACATGTACTGGGCGTAGTAGTCGACATACGTCTGCATGACGATATACATGGATGCCAGCCCAACGAAGAACGCGATCGCCGGCAGGATATCGCGTGCCCGCCGCCGACGGGCCAGCCCGCGCCCGTAGCAGGCAGCGGTCAGCGCGAATACGCCGATCAGCCAGGGTAGTGGCTCCCAGGGCGTGATCCAGAGCAGGATTTCGGAAAGCGACATGAGCCGGGCGAGGCGGACGACGGGATGACAGCTATTGTCGCCGGTGTCGGGGCTGGCGACAAAAGCGTCTGTGTTCGACAGGCATCGGCGCTATCTATTTCTTGCCCCAGTCGTCCTTTTCGCGCTCTTCCTCGGCCCAGGCGTCGTGATCCATGTCCTTGAGCTTGCTGCGATCGACGTGCTTGAGATCCTCGCGGCTGGCCGCGATCTGGCGGCGGGCCCATTGCAGCAGGCCGAACGCGGCGACGACGACCACGATGGCGACGATGATCCAGATGACACTGTTCATGAATTGCGACCTGCGATGCGCTGGATGAGCGGGAAATAGGCGGCATAGGGCAGCCGCTGCAACACCTTGAGCATATACGACAGGCGCCGCGGAAACGTGATTTCGAACCGGCGCGCGGCAAGGCCGCGCCGTATGCGGCGCGCCGCTTCGTCCGGCTCGATGATAAACGGCATGGGGAAGCGATTCTTGGCGGTCAGCGGTGTGGCCACGAATCCGGGTGTGATGACGCTGATATCGATCCCGCGCGCGGCCAGGTCGGGCCTGAGGCTTTCGGCGAGGGCGATCATCGCCGCTTTGGACGCACAGTAGGGGGCGGCACCCGGCATGCCACGAAATCCCGCCACGCTCGCCGTCAGCGCGATATGGCCCGCGCGACGCGAGCGCATGCTCGCCAGTACCGCATCGATGCCGTTGACCGCGCCCCCGTAGTTGATCTGCATGCGCGAGAAGACATCCTCGGCGTCGAACCGATCGACAGAAAAAGCGCTGCCGACGCCGGCGTTGAATACCGCGAGATCGATCGGCCCGAGTCGTGACTCGATCGCGGCAACCACGGACCGGTTGGCGGCGCGGTCCGTGACGTCCAGCGGAAAGGCGTGGATCGCTGCGGGAAGGTGCTCACAAACGCTTGCCAGACGCGCCCGATCGCGGCCGGAAGCTGCGACCTGCCAGCCATGGTCGGCCATCTCGCGGGCCAGTGCGGCGCCGATGCCGGAGCTGGCACCGGTAATCCAGACCACGCGATGAGTGCTCATCCGGACGACTCGATCTGCGAAAACCGGGTGGCGGATTGTGACGGATCCTGAAGTGCGGCGACTTCGATATCCTTTTCGGCCCACACGTCTTCCAGCCAGCGCTTGAAACGAGCGCGGTATTCGGGATCGCCCATGTAGTCGCCCTCGAGCAGATCGCCGGGAATATCCAGCCGGCGTACCCGGATCATCACCCGTTCGATGCGTCCGCACAGCAGGTCCCAGAACGTCGGTTCCGGCGTGTTCACATAGGCCACGGTCATGTCGAGTACGCCATCGAGCACATCGTGCATGGCATTGATCGTGAATGCGGTGCCGCCGGCCTTGGGCGGCAGGAGTGCACGATAGGGCGAATTCGCCGCGGCACGCTTGGCCGCCGTCGACCGGGTGCCTTCGGCGTAGTTGACGATCGATACGGGCCAGTCGCGAAAGACCTCGCAGGAGCGGCGTACGGTATCCATGTCGCGGGTACGCAGCGACGGATCCTTCTCGATTTCCGCCCGACTATGTCGTTTCATGAACGGAAAATCCAACGCCCAGCAGGCCAGGCCCACCACCGGTAGCCAGCGCAGCGGCTCCTTGATGAAATACCGGGGAAAGGGTAGCTGCGGCTCGACCACATGGCAGAGCAGCATGACGTCGGCCCAGCACTGATGATTGGAAATCAGTACATAGCGCCCGTCGGGATTGTCCGGCACCTGTTGGTCGTAGATCACGTGCGTTTGGCTGGCCGCCAGTATCACGCCGTTGACGCCGCGGGCCCACCAGCGCGCCACCCAGAGTACGACCCGGGTCGCCGGGTCGCGAAGCCAGGGCCACGGCGCCGCCAGCTTGACCAGGCTGGCCGGCAGCAGCGGAATGAACCCGATCAGCGTCACGGCGATCATGCCAATTACGGCAAAACCGCCGCGCAGGTTGGCCAGCAGAGTCTTCATTAAGCAAGTCGCAAGTCGTGTACGGGGCGAAAAGACGATGGACGCAATGTAGCGTGTGCCTTGAGCCACGCCAACCTTCGTCGATCGAACTCAGCGCGCCGACAGGCTATGCACGGCTTCAACCAGCGCGGCGACGTGTTCGGGATCGACCTGAGGCGTGACCCCATGGCCGAGGTTGAATACGTGACCGGGATGATCGCCGAATCGTCTGAGTACATCGGCCACGTGTTCGCGGATCACTTCGGGCCGGGCGTAGAGCATGGCCGGGTCCAGATTGCCTTGGAGGGCAACGCGGTCGCCGACGCGTTGTCGAGCCTCGTCGATTTCGATCGTCCAGTCCAGACCCAGTGCATGACAGCCGGTATCGGCCATCGCTTCCAGCCAGGGGCCGCCGCCCTTGGTGAACAGAATCGTCGGCACATCGCTGCCGTCCGGCGCGGCATCGAGCTGATCGACGATGCGTTGCATGTAGGCCAGCGAGAATTCGCGATACGCACCGGGCGTCAGCACGCCGCCCCAGGTGTCGAAAATCTGAACGGCCTGGGCGCCGGCGGCGATCTGGGCGTTGAGATAGGCGGCCACCGAGCGGGCAAGCACGTCGAGCAGGCGGTGCAGAGCTGCTGGCTCGTTGTACATGAGCGCCTTGACGTGCTGATAGGTCTTGGACGGCCCCCCCTCGACCATATAGGTCGCCAGCGTCCACGGACTGCCGGCGAAGCCGATCAGCGGCGTTTTGCCGTCGAGTTCACGGCGGATCAGCTTGACCGCCGCCGGCACATAGCCCAGGTCGTCGGCCATGTCGGGAACGCCGAGCCGGTCGATCGCCTCCGGTGTGCGTACCGGGTGCTCGAAATGCGGGCCTTCACCGGCCTTGAAGTACAGCCCCAATCCCATGGCCTCGGGAATGGTGAGGATATCGGAAAACAGAATCGCCCCGTCCAGGGGAAACCGCCGCAACGGCTGGAGGGTGACCTCGCAGGCAAGCTCCGGGTTCTGACACAGATCGAGAAAGCTTCCTGCCTTTTCACGCAGGGCGCGGTACTCGGGCAGGTAGCGTCCGGCCTGGCGCATCAGCCAGACGGGCGTGGCATCGACAGGCTGACGACGAAGCGCGCGCAGAAGACGGTCGTGAGACATGAATCGCTCGAACGGCGGCGGCTGGTATCAGCCCACCGGAAAATGGAATCTGGGCGCAGTTTACCGGCTCGGGCGCGGCCACGGATACCGCTGGCCAGCGGCGGTGCGGGCGGCGCTACGCGGGCTGGTGTGGCGTCAGTGCCTGCGCAATCTCGGCCTGGATGGCCGCGGCGGCCGCGCCCGGGTCGTCGGCATCGCGTATCGGACGCCCGACCACCAGATAGTCGGCGCCGGCGGTGATCGCCTGGGTCGGCGTCATCACGCGTTTCTGATCGTCCGGCGGGCGTTCGTCATTGTGCACCGGCCGGATGCCGGGCGTGACGGTAATCAGCTTGTCGGGCGCATGGGCCCGTAGCCGGGCGATCTCCATGCCCGACGACACCACGCCGTCGCAGCCGGCGGCCAGCGCGCGGCGGGCGCGCGAGAGCACCAGCGTTTCGATGTCGCAGGCAAAGCCCATGTCGTCGAGATCGCCCTGATCCAGACTGGTCAGCGCGGTTACTGCCAGGATACGCGCGCTGCCCGACCGCGCGCCGGCGGCCGCTTCCATGACAGCCTGATTGCCGTGCACGGTGATGAAATCCACGTCGCGCGCGCTCAACCGCCTGACCGCGGCGGCCACGGTGGCCGGCACGTCGAACAGCTTCACATCCACGAAAACCTTCTTGCCGCGTGTCTTGAGCCAGTCAACGAGTTCGAAATAGCCCGGGGCCATGGCCAACTCCAGGCCGACCTTGTAGAAGGTCACCGTATCGTCCAGACGCTCGACCAGCTGGCGAGCCTGTGCGGCGTCTGGCACGTCCAGGGCGAAGATCAGGCGATCCGAGGGGGCGATATCGGCCATGGGACGCTGGCTCCCGGTGGGTCTAGACTTCGAGATAGTCGAGGATTCCCTTGGCTGCTTCACGGCCTTCGAACACGGCCGTGACGACCAGATCCGAGCCGCGGACCATGTCGCCACCGGCGAAGATCTTCGGATTGGTGGTCTGGTATTTGAAGCGGCCTTTTTCCGGTGCGATCACGCGCCCGCCGTCGTCGATGTCGATATGGTGCGGATCGAACCAGTCCTGCGGGTTGGGGCGGAACCCGAAAGCGATGATCACCGCATCGGCGTCGATGACTTCCTCGGTGCCGGGCACCGGCTCGGGGCGCTGGCGTCCGCGTTCGTCGGGCGCGCCGAGCTTGGTGGTCACCACCTTGATGCCTTCGACATGGGTGTCGCCCACGATCTCTACAGGCTGGCGATTGAACAGGAACTGTACGCCTTCTTCCTTGGCGTTCTGCACTTCCCGTGCCGAACCGGGCATGTTGCCTTCGTCGCGACGATAGGCGCAGACGACTTCCTTGGCACCGTGGCGGATCGAGGTCCGGTTGCAATCCATGGCGGTGTCGCCGCCGCCGAGCACCACCACGCGCTTGCCCTTCATGTTGATGAAGTCGTGGGGGCTGACTTCCAGCCCCAACTCGCGATTGATGTTGGCGACCAGGAAGGGCAGGGCTTCGTGCACGCCCTTGAGGTCCTCGCCGGGAAAGCCGCCCTTCATGTAGGTGTAGGTGCCCATGCCCAGGAATACGGCATCGTATTCGTCCATCAGGTCATCGATCTGGACATCCTTGCCCACTTCGACGCCGAGACGGAACTCCACGCCCATGCCTTCCATGACTTCGCGACGGGTCTCGACGACGTCCTTTTCAAGTTTGAAGGGCGGAATGCCGAAGGTCAGCAGGCCGCCGATACGCGGATACTTGTCGAACACCACGGCCTTGACGCCGTTGCGAACCAGGATGTCGGCGGCCCCCAGACCCGCCGGGCCCGCGCCGATGACCGCGACCTTGCGGTCGGTCCAGACCACGTTCGAGACGTCCGGTCGCCAGCCCTGCTTGAAGGCTTCGTCGGTGATGTATTTTTCCACCGAGCCGATGGTGATGGCACCGAAGCCGTCGTTCATGGTGCATGCGCCTTCACACAGGCGATCCTGCGGACAGATCCGGCCGCAGATCTCGGGCAGCGTGTTGGTCTGATGCGATAGCTCGGCGGCCTCGAACAGATTGCCCTCGTTGACCAGTTTCAACCAGTTCGGAATGTAGTTGTGGACCGGGCATTTCCATTCGCAGTAGGGATTGCCACAGGAAATACAGCGGCCGGACTGCTGGGCGGCCGTCTCCTTGTCGAACTGGCCGTAGATTTCGGCGAACTCGTGGATACGCACCGGCACCTCGACCTTTTTCGGGTCTTGGCGCGGCATATCGAGGAACTGCAGATGATTCTTTGCCATCGGTAACCTTTAACTTTAGAACGCGGCTCGCGACAACGCCGCGCAGCGATCGCTGGCGCGGCGTCGCCGTCCCCCTGGTGGCGGCGTGTGGTCGATCAGAGTTCGATCACGCCGCGCGATTGAGCGTATCCAGAATCGTCTCCACACTCTCGGCCTTCGGCTTGACCAGCCAGAACTGGCCGACATAGTCGCGGAAGTCCTCGAGGATGGTCGCGCCCCAGGCGCTGTCTGTCTCGGCGACGTAGGCCTCGATCATCTCACGCAGATAGTTGCGGTGCGCCTCCATGTTCTCGGAGACCACGCGATGAATATCGATCAGCTCATGATTGTAGCGGTCGACGAACTCGCGCTTTTCGTCAAGCACGTACGCCAGACCGCCGGTCATGCCGGCGCCGAAATTCACGCCGGTATGGCCCAGGACCACGACACAGCCACCGGTCATGTATTCGCAGCCGTGATCGCCGATACCTTCCACGACAGCCGTGGCGCCCGAGTTACGCACGCCGAAGCGCTCGCCGGCCATGCCCGCCGCATACAGGGTGCCGCCGGTGGCACCGTACAGACAGGTGTTGCCGATGATGGTCGCCTCGCGCGCGACGTACCGGGTTCTGGAGGACGGACGAATGACGATACGGCCGCCGGCCATGCCCTTGCCGACATAGTCGTTGGCGTCACCCTCGAGATACATATGCAGACCGCCGGCATTGAATACGCCGAAGCTCTGACCGGCGGTGCCGGTGAGCTTGAGCGTGATCGGCGCATCCGACATATCCAGATTGCCATGGCGCCGGGCAATCTCGCCCGACAGCCGTGCGCCCAGCGAACGGTTGTTGTTGTGAACGGTGTACTCGAACGTGCCACCGGCCTTGTTCTCGATGGCCTCGAGCGTGTCGGCGACCATCTGTTCGGCGAGTTCGCCTTTGTCAAACGGCTCGTTATGCGGATTCACGCAGTACATCGGCACATCGCTGGCCAGCCCGCCGTCGGAGAGAATCGGCGACAGATCCAGGCCCTGCTGTTTGGGCGTCTCGCCGGGCAGCAGCTCAAGCAGATCGGTGCGGCCGATGAGTTCTTCGAGCGAGGCCACCCCGATGGAGGCCATCAGTTCACGCGTATCGCGGGCGATGAAACCGAAGAAGTTTTGCACCATCTCCGGGATGCCGATGAAATAGCGATCTCGCAGAATCTCGTTCTGGGTGGCCACGCCCGTGGCGCAGTTGTTGAGATGGCAGACCCGCAGGTACTTGCAGCCCAGGGCGACCATCGGGCCGGTGCCGAAGCCGAACGACTCGGCGCCCAGGATCGCCGCCTTGATGACATCCAGGCCGGTCTTGAGGCCGCCGTCGGTCTGTACGCGCACCTTGCCGCGTAACTCGTTGGCCCGCAGGGTCTGGTGGGTTTCCGACAGGCCGAGCTCCCAGGGCGTGCCGGCATAGCGCACGGACGTCAGCGGACTTGCGCCGGTACCGCCGTCGTAGCCGGAGATGGTGATCAGATCGGCATAGGCCTTGGCGACGCCGGCGGCGATCGTACCCACACCGGGCCCGGAGACGAGCTTGACCGACACCAGAGCCTGCGGGTTGACTTGCTTGAGATCGAAGATCAGCTGCGCAAGATCCTCGATGGAGTAGATATCGTGATGGGGCGGGGGGCTGATCAGGGCCACGCCCGGCTTGGAATAGCGCAGGCGCGCGATCATCGCGTTGACCTTGTGGCCGGGCAGCTGGCCACCTTCGCCCGGCTTGGCGCCCTGGGCGATCTTGATCTGCAGCACCTCGGCGTTGACCAGATAATGCGGCGTCACGCCAAAGCGGCCGGAGGCGACCTGCTTGATCTTGGACATCTTGTCGGTGCCGTAGCGGGCGGCGTCTTCGCCGCCCTCGCCCGAGTTCGAGCGGCCGCCCATACGATTCATGCCCTGCGCCAGGGCTTCGTGGGCCTCTGGCGAGAGTGCGCCAAGGCTCATGCCGGCCGAGTCGAAACGCTGGGTGATGGCCTCGATCGGCTCGACTTCGTCCAGCGCGATCGGGGTGATGTCGTCGCGTAGCTTGAACAGATCGCGCAGTACGGCCACCGGGCGGCTCTGCACGATGTCGGCATATTCACGGTATTTGTCGTATTCGCCGGACGAGACGGCCTCGTGCAGCGTGGCGATCACGTCCGGGTTATAGCAGTGATATTCCTGGCCATGGACGAACTTGAGCAGCCCGCCCTGATCGATGGCCACCCGTGGATTCCACGCGTCGCGGGCCAGCCGCGCGACATCGGCCTGCAGATGGGCGAAACCGGCGCCGGCCACACGACTGACCGTGCCGGCAAAGCACAGGTCGACCACGTCGTCGGCCAGGCCGACGATTTCGAACAGCTGGGCGCCACGGTAGCTGGTGACCGTGGAGATGCCCATCTTCGACATGATCTTGTACAGGCCCTTGTTGATGCCCTTGCGGTAGGTCGCACACAGATCGTCGACGTCGTGGCCTTCGACCTGGCCTACACGCACGAGATCGTTAAGGCATTCATAGGCCAGATACGGATGGATTGCCGTAGCGCCGTAGCCGATCAGGCACGCATACTGATGTGCATCGCGGGCGGTGGCCGTATCGATCACCAGATTGGCGTCACAGCGGAGGTTTTCCGCGGTCAGCCGGTGATGAACCGCGCCGGTGGCCAGCAGTGCCTGGAGCGGCAGCTTGCCCTCGACGATCTCGCGGTCGGAGAGAACGATCACTGTCGTGCCGTCGCGCACGGCGGCGACGGCCTGCTCGCAGATCGACTCGATGGCCGAACGCAGGTCCGTGCCGGCATCGTAGTTCAGATCGATGATCGTATGCGCATAGTCCGCATCGTCCAGCGACAGCAGGCGCCGGAACTTGCCGGTGGACAGCACCGGCGAATCCACCACCAAGCGCTTGGCACGGGCTTCGTTTTCGTCGAAGACGTTGCGTTCGCGGCCGAAGCAGGTCTCCAGCGACATGACGATGCGTTCGCGCAGACTGTCGATCGGCGGGTTGGTCACCTGTGCGAACTGCTGGCGGAAATAGTCCGACAACACCCGGTCCACGCGCGACAGGACAGGGAAGGGGGTATCGTCGCCCATCGAGCCGGTCGCTTCCTGACCGGCTTCGGCGATCGGGCGCAACACCTGATCGCGTTCCTCGAACGACACGTGGAAAAGCTTCTCATAGACCTTGACGGTCCAGCGCTCCATCCAGGCTTCGTCGCGGACATCGGCCAGGCGGGACTCGAGCATGCGCGCGTGCTTTTTGAGCCACTGCTTGTAGGGCGCTCTAGAGGCCAGCCGTTCGTCGATCTCGCGCGGGTGGATCAGCTCGCCGGTCTGAGTGTCCACGGCCAGCATGTCGCCGGGCTTGAGACGCCCCTTGGCCACAATCTGTTCCGGCTCGTAGTCCCAGACGCCGATTTCGGAGGCCAGCGTGATATGCCGGTCTTCGGTGATCACGTAACGTGCCGGGCGCAGGCCGTTGCGGTCCAGACAGCACGCGGCATATCGACCGTCGGTCAGTACGATGCCCGCCGGTCCGTCCCAGGGCTCCATATGCATGGAATTGTATTCGTAGAACGCTCGAAGATCGGCGCTCATGTAATCCACGTTCTGCCAGGCCGGCGGCATCAGCAGGCGCATGGCATAAAAGATGTCCATGCCGCCGGCCAGTAGGATCTCCAGCATGTTGTCGAGACTCTGAGAGTCCGACCCGGTCATCGACACCAGCGGCAGAATGGATTCCAGCTCCGGCAGCTTGTCGGACGCGAACTTGGCCGCCCGCGCGGTCGACCAGTTGCGGTTGCCGGTCACGGTGTTGATCTCACCGTTGTGAGCCAGATAACGGAACGGCTGGGCCAGCCGCCACTGCGGCAGCGTATTCGTGGAAAAGCGTTGATGAAACACGCACAGTGAGGTTTCCAGCCGCTCGTCCGCCAGGTCCTTGTAGAACACGGGCAGATAGCTGGGCATCACCATGCCCTTATACGACAGCACATGCGCCGACAGCGACGGAATATAGAACACGTCGTCGTCGGTCAGCGCGTTCTCGGTGCGACGACGAGCGAAGACCAGCCGGGACTCGAATGCCGCGTTGTCCATATCGGCCGGAGCGTTCACGAACACCTGCTCCAGATGCGGCAACGTGTTGAGCGCTTCTTCGCCGCACGCGGTCTCGGCATCGATCGGGACTTCGCGCCAGCCGGCAACGGCCAGCCCCTCGGCGTCCAGCTGGCGGGCCAGTTCGCTCTTGGCCGCGTCGGTCTTGTCCGTATCGGATTGGAGAAAAACGATGCCGCTGGCGTAATGATCGGCCAGTTCGATGCCGGCCTCGTCGGCCAGCAGGCGCAAAAAGGCGTCCGGCTTCTTCATGAGGATGCCGCAGCCGTCGCCGGTCTTGCCATCGGCAGCCACCGCGCCGCGATGGGTCAGGCGCTCGAGTGCGCCAATCGTGGTCTCGACCAGCCAGTGGCTCGGTTTGTCGTCCATATTGGCGATCAGGCCGAAGCCGCAGGCGTCTTTTTCGAACTCCGGAGAATAGAGTCCGCCGTTCAACTGATGCATTGTCGTTTTCCTCGCCTCGGGTCTGATTCGGCCCCACGCGATGGCGATGCCGGGGGACCGAACGCCATGTTCGGTTCGTACGCCACGGGGATAGTCACTCTAATACGCAGGAACTGCGTCGTCGTGATGCGGCGACCGGATCGGACGCCGGGGGCGTTCTGACAGTATTCCGGAGTATAAAAGCCGGCCGGTGCGCAATCAATCGGCACGCATGAAACACGCCATGCCGAGCGGGCACGGCCGGCGTGTTCTCAACCGGACAGGTACCCGGCCAGGGTAGCGTCCAGTGCGTCGCCGTAGTCGGCGGTCACCACCGCATCGCCGATCGAGCGCATCAGGACTAGACGGAGTCGCCCGGCCTGGACTTTCTTGTCCCGACCCATCAACGCGTGGATCCGGGACGCCGAGAGCTCACACGGCGGCGCGATGGGCAGATGAGCCGCGGCGATGACCGTCTCGATACGCCGGCAATCGCGCGTGTCCAGCCAGCCCAATCGTCGGGCGGTATCGGCTGCCATGCACATGCCGGCGGCCACCGCCTCTCCGTGCAGCCACTGGCCATAGCCCAGTTCGGCCTCCAGCGCATGGCCGTAGGTATGGCCCAGGTTGAGCAGTGCGCGTTGGCCCGATTCACGCTCGTCCGCGGCCACGACTTCAGCCTTGTTGGCACAGGATCGGCGCACGATCTCGGCCAGCAGGGCCGGATCGCGGGCGTTGATGGCATCCATGCGCGCTTCCAGCCAGTCGAAGAACGATGCGTCGCGAATCAGCCCGTATTTGATCACCTCGGCCAGGCCAGCGGCGAATTCGCGTGGCGGGAGCGTCTCCAGTACGTCGATATCGACAAGCACACGGGTGGGTTGGTGGAAAGCGCCGATCATGTTCTTGCCGAGCGCATGATTGACCCCGGTCTTGCCACCCACCGACGAATCCACCTGTGCCAGCAGGGTGGTCGGCAGTTGCACGAAATCCACGCCCCTCTGATAGCTGGCAGCGGCAAAGCCGGCGATATCGCCGACCACGCCGCCGCCCAGTGCAATCAGCGTGCTGTCACGGCCGTGATTGGCCTCGAGTAGTCGGTCGTAGATCCGGTTCAGGGTGCTCAGATTCTTGTAGGCTTCACCGTCGGGCAGCGCCAGCACGTCGACTTCGTGCTCGTCGGCGAGCGCTGTGGTCACGGTCTGCGCATACAACGGGCCAACGGTGTCGTTGGTAACCACCAGCACGCGAGACCCGCGTATTGCGCCTTGATAGGCCGCCGGGTCACCGAGCAGCCCGCGCCCGATACGGATGTCGTAGCTGCGTGTGCCCAGATCGACCGAAAGGCCGGCCTGTTCGGATGGCGGGTGTGTCATGTCGATGGACCGTTGTGGGTGGAGCCGCGCGGAGTGGACGTCGGATCGCCTTCGAAATGGGCATGCGCCTCGACGCGTGCACGATCGCGCACCACCACCGTGCCGGCCAGCTTGTCGTGCCAGCCCTGCTTACGCCGATCGATTCCAACCCAGATCAGGCCCAGGCCCAGTGGAAAGGTCGACACGAAATACCCTAGATAGCGAATGACCATACGGCCAGCCCCGGGTTTGGCGCCGGTCGACGCATCCACGATGCGTGCGCCGATGGCCATCTTGCCCGGCGTGGCCGATCGCGCGATCCAGAACAGCACGACCGCGACGGCCGGCAACACCCAGAACAACAGCACGTGCATCGGGCCGGGCATGCTTGCAGCCAGCAGTTGGTAATCGATACGACCGTAGCGATCGGCCAGCGCTACCGAGCCGTTCATGGTCGTGTAGGCACCCGGCAGAAGACTGGCCAGCGGATACAAAACCACCATTACCAGCACGGTATCGATGATCGAGGCCCAGACCCGGATCCAGAAGCCCGCGTATACCAGCCGCTGCGAGGCCACAGGCCGATCGCCGGCCATCACGCCGTACCGATCGCCTCGAGTTGCTCGACGATTTCGCGGGCCAGCCGGCGAGCCTGCTGCTCGCCGGTGGCGACGACGATATCGGCGATCGAGCGATACAGTGGGTCGCGTTCTTCCATGAGCTGGGTGAGCGTCGCCTCGACGTCGTCGCTGCCCTCGAGGATCGGCCGGTTATTGGCTTTTCGCGTACGGGCCAGTTGCTGCTCGAGCGATGTTTCCAGATAGACCACCACGCCCCGTGCAGACAGCAGGTCGCGCGTATCCGCATCCAGAATCGCACCGCCACCCGTGGCCATAACCGTATTGGGCTGCTCCGACAGCTCCGCGATCATTTCGCGCTCACGCTTGCGGAAACCTTCCTCGCCTTCCATGTCGAAGATGAACGAGATATCGACGCCGGTCCGTCGTTCGACCTCATGATCGGAGTCGACGAACGACATCCCCTTGATCTCGGCGATGCGTCGGCCGATGGTCGTTTTGCCGGCGCCCATCGGGCCGACGAGATAGATGTTTGGGTTTGCTGCCATGAAATATTTGAACTGTTCGTTGAACTCTGGGCCTAGGGCTCTTCGCCGGTATCCGGATCGAACGTCGTCGTACAGTCGCCGTCCATCCCGAACGGGCTGGTTTGGCCAGGGGGCGCCGTATTGTCGTTTCCCACCTGGTGATCGTCGATACCCATTGGAAGCACGAAGAACGCGTTCTGCGTGCTTTCGCTTCCCTGGACGGTCGCTGTCGCGCGTAATCTTACTTTAACCCAACCCGAGAAGTTTTTCGGGTAGGTAATGCCAAACTCGGCCGCTCCCGTATCGTCCAGGTCGACGGTACGGGGTACGCTAGCCACGTTGCCGGGCTCCAGGATGCCGTTGCCGTTACGATCCTCGCCTGTGTCCAGAATACCGTTTGCATTGACGTCCTCGTTGGGACAGCCGAAGTCCGATGCACTCTCGTCGGTAACTGCATACCGCGGCACGTACGTATCCGCCGTGTCGTCGTCGTCCGTGTCGGTAGCGACCTTATTGCCTTCCTGGAACGCCAGTGATTGTACGCGTAGCTGGAAGTCAGCGTCGGAAACCGCGTTGCCGGCGGCGTCAGTCACCAGTGCGACATAGGGTAGCGTATAAGTCGTGGTCTGACTTGCCAGTTCGCCGCCCGTACCCAGAGTGATCCGCAGCGCCTGTCCACCGACGGTTACCGATACGGTATCGCGGGCCGACTCGACACCCACTACGCGTGCAGTGATGACGGCCGGATCGCCCGCGGAGCTGCTGCCGGCCGTGTAGGTTGCCGTGGCTCGTCCGGCATTGTTGGTGGTCTGCTGGCTGGGCTCGATCCGCCCCCCGCTGGTGTCCCGAAGATTAAACTCGACGTCCGCACCGCTGACGAGGTTGTTGTTGGCATCGCGAACGGTAGCGCTGATCGTGCTGCTCTGGCCGGCGTTGAGCGTGGCCGGATCGGCCTGCGCGATCAGCGAAGCGGCATCCTGGGCGACGAACTGAATCGACAGCGAGGTGCTTTGGCCGGAGCCACCGCTGGCGGTGATGATGGCCGGACCGGCGTCCGCCGACGCCAGGGTCGTCGTGGCCGTGCCGGCGCTGTCAGTGGCGACGGTTTGATCGGTGAAGCGGCCGCGCGAGCTCGAAAAGCGAATCGACTCGCCGACGACGGGGCCGTTGGCTGCGCGCCAGGTGAGTGTGATCGGCAGTGATTCATTAATGGGGGCCGTGGTGCCGTCGTCCGGGGCCGAGAACGCGAAACTGGCGCCACCGACTGCCAACGCGGCGCGGGCGGTCGCGCCCAGAGCGCTCGCTGTGATGGTGTCCTGGCCGTTTTCCTTGCCGGTGACCGTGAATCTCACGACCCCTTGGGTGTTGGTATCGATCGAGGCGGCACTAAGCGTGTTGCCTTGGTCGGAACGCAAGGTCACGGCCCGGTTGGCAATGGCGTTGTCGCTGGAATCCAGCAGCGTTGCGGTGAAGTCGGCCTGATTGCCCTGCGCGATCGACTGAGGGCCGCTAAGCGCCAGGGTGGTGCCCACGACAGGGATATCGATCGTATCGCTTTCAGAGCCGGCATTGGCGGTGACTGTAATCGTGCGGTTGGCCGGGTTGCCGCCCGTGTAAAGGATGGCAGACGCTGTGCCATTGGCCTGGGTACTGTCGTCGACTCTTTCGATGACGCCGCTCGATGCGGCGAAGCGTACCGCCTGGCCCTCGACCACATTGTTATTCGCATCGCGAACGATCGCGGTCAGCGTCGTGCCGTCGGCGGCCGACGAGGCGGCCGAAGGCAGCGACGGCGTGGACGACAACAGGGTGATACCCGCCGCGACGGGGGCCGTGGGATCGCCCGGATCCGGGTCGGAATCGTTATCACTGTCGCTGCCGGACGTTGACCCGCCACAGGCGGACAGTGATACGGAGAGTGCCAGGAGCAGCATGGCAAGATAAGGTTTGTTGTTCATTTGATCCCCCAATCGATGCCGACCGCTTGCGGTCGTGCGATCTGCAAAAACAGTGTTGTGAGCGGCTACTTCAAGCTCAGTTGCTCTCTCAGAATCTTCGGCGTGACGAAGATCAGCAGTTCGCGCTTGTCGCGTTGACGCTGGGTGCCGCGGAAGAGCACGCCCAGCAGCGGGATTTCGCTCAGGATCGGCACGCGATCGCTGATATCCCGATTTTCCTGTTCGTAGATGCCGCCGAGTACCACGGTCTCGCCATCGTCGACCAGCACCTGTGTGGTGAGGCTACGGGTGTTGATGGATGGCACGCTGCCGCCGCCCTGTACGTTGATCGTATCGCCCTGGGTGTCTTGGGTGACGAACAGATCCATGATTACGCGGCTGTCGGGCGTGATCTGAGGCGTAACGGTCAGTCCGAGCACGGCCTCCTTGAATTCCACGGTGGCCGCGCCGCTCGACGCGGCTTCAAGATACGGTATTTCCACGCCTTGTTCGATCTTGGCTTCCTTGGCGTTGGCGGTAATCACGCGCGGTGCCGAGATGATCTCGCCGCGGTTTTCCGACTCCAGTGCCGACAGGGCCAGGTCCAGATTGAACGTATCGCCGATGATCGACGTGCTGATCGTGCCCGCGGGGTTGGCCACCGGCAGGTTGACCGTATAGCCGGAGTTGGCCAGATAGTTACCGCCGGAGGGTGATTCGAACGCGGCGTTGTCGGTCACGCCCTGGGTCACGCCCAGATTGCGCGAGAACTCGCGGTTGGCGACCACGATACGGGACTCGATCAACACCTGGCGGACAGGAATGTCCAGACGGTTGATCACGCGCCGGATTTCTTCGAGCTTTTCCGCGGTTTCGTTGATGAGCAGGCTGTTGGTCCGCTCGTCCACGGTCACCTGGCCTCGAGCGGACAGCAGCGACAGGTCGTCGTTGACCGGGCGCACGCCGGGCTGGCCGACCGGGCCGGCCAGAGCGGACGCCGAGCTGCCCGAGCGCAGCAGGCTGGCGATATCGGCAGCGCGTGCGTAGTTGATCTGAATGATCTCCGATCGCAGGGGCGCGAGGTTTGTCGTGGCCTGCTGTGCGACCAGCTCGGCCTGCTCGCGCGCGGCGATCTCGGCCAGCGGGGCGATGGTGATCACGTTGTTCTCGCGCCGCATGCCCAGGCCCTTAGCATTCATGATGATATCCAGGGCCTGGTCCCAGGCGACGTCCTCCAGGCGAAGCGCCATGTTGCCGGTGACGCTGTCAGAGACAACCATATTCACATCGGCCACATCGGCGATGATCTGCAGGACTGCGCGCACGTCGACGTTCTGGAACGACAGCGAGATCTTCTCGCCGGTATAGCGGGGGTTGTCGCGGTCGCGCTGGGCTTTTTCGGCTTGGGTGAGCGGTTGCAGCTCGATGAAGAACTGGTCGCCGGTCTGGTAGGCGATCTGCTCGTAGTCGGCACCGGCCACCGGGGTGACCACGATCCGTGTGCCGCCCTCCCGTGCAAGCGCATCGATGGATTTGACCGGGGTTGCGAAGTCGAGCACGTCCAGCCGCTTGCGCAACGAGGCCGGCAGGGCCACGCCGGGCAACTGCGCCACGACCTGTCCGTCCTGCTCGGTGACGTCCACCGGGCCGATGTTGCCTGCCAGAGATATCTCCACTCGGCCGGCACCCTTTTCACCGCGCCGAAAATCGATATCGCGAACGCTCGGCCCGCCGGAGGCGGGCAGCGACGAACGGGTAGGCACACTCGGGGAAACCGTCGTCGGCGTCTGTGCCGTCGGTCGTTTGTCGACGGCCGGCACGGCACGGGCCGGCGCTGTACTGCCCCCGATGGTCACCAGAATCTCATTACCCTGGCGATTGATGCGGTAGTCCACCATGTCGGTTAATTCGATCACCACCCGCGTTCGTTCGTCGCTGGTGGCCATGGCGATTGCCCGAACAGGGCCTTCGTCGATCCGTTGGTACTGCTGGGCCACGGCGAGCTCGGTGCCCGGAAGATCGATAGACAGCCGGGCGGGTTCGTTGACGGTGAACACCGACGGCACCGGTGCCGCGGAATCCAGCGACAGTCGGATATTGATGCCGTTGTCGCTGGTGGCCACTGCATCCACGCCGGTCAGGCGGTGGGTGGCCGCGGTGGCGTTACCGGCCACTAGCAGGCCGATGCACAGCGCGGTCCGGGCCAAGCGAGAGGGCGTGATACGAGACAGGCGGAAGACGATCGATAGGCTCATGTCGGTTCTCTATTCACCGCGAAGGGGCGATGGTGGCCGGACGTTTGACGTAGCCGCCCATGCCGTCGGGCACGATTTCGGTCAGCACGATGCCGTTGTCGGAGATCGCGTCGATCTCGCCGTAGTTCTGGCCGAGGTGGTCGCCGCGCCGCACGCGATGGATAACGTTGTCGGGCGCGCCCACCAGCGCATAGGTCGTGGCACCGCGGGTGATGGTCCCCACCATGCGCAGCGCATCCAGCGGAAACGCTTCGAGCGCTTCGCGGGGGCGGTCGATATCCGGTGCCACGCCCGAATTGCTGCGTGTGTCACGTTCCGGCGTGGTGGGCGTGAAGGGCGCACGGCGGCCGTCTGCACGATAGGTGTAGGGGGTATAGGGCGCGATTTCGGGAATCGGTTCGATCGGTGCGGCCGGGCGCGCCTTGACCTGCTCGACATAAGTCTGCAGATCGGACGGCTGGTTGCCACAGGCCGCTACCAGCGCGCACAGCACGCCCATGCCGGCAAGGCGCGTGGTACTCATCGGGTGCCGGCCTGTGCGGGCTGGGACACGCTGACGTCCTCGTCCAGATAACGGTAGGTGTTCGCGCTCATACTCATGCGCAGCTTGCCGCTGTCTGCGTCGGTACCGCGGATGGGTTCGATCTTGACGTCCTGGATGGTCACGATCCGCGACAGCGCGGCCACGCCGGAGACGAAGCGGCCGAACTCGTGGTAATCGCCGATCACGATGAGGTCGTTGGGCAGTACGGCATAGAAATCGCGCATCTGCTCTTCGCGCGGTTTGAAAAGCTCTTCCTCCAGCCCGCTGGCCAGCCGGGTCTGGGAAATATCGTTGAGCAGGCTCGGGACTTCGGTCTTGCTGGGCAGCTGCTGGAGCAGGGCGCCGAACTGCGCCTGCATGGTCTTGAGTTGTTCGCGATAGGCATCGAGATTCGCCACCAGCCGCTGCTTGACCTCGAAGGTCTGCTTGAGCTCGATCTCCTGAGCCTTGGCGCGAGCCAGTTCCTCCTGTTTGGGCAGCACGAAGTACCAGGTGCCGATCGCCAGGATGGTCAGCGAGACCAGCCCAATGGCCAACGCGTAGGCCCAGATCGGCCAGCTGCCGATATTGTTCTGGTCGAGACTGCGCAGCTCGTCGAGATAGGCGCTGAGTTTCTTCATGGCGATTTGGCCGTCGCGCCGGGCGCCGTGGTCTGGGACGTATCTTCGGCCGGCGCGTTGGGGTTGGTGCTCGTGACGGTCAGCGTGAAATCGGCAAAGCGCTGGGGACCGTTCTCGCTCGACTTGATGACGATCAATCGCGGGTCGGCGAACCAGGGGGAGTCGTCGAGATTGACCATGTAATCGGATACTCGCGCGTTCGACTGCGCCACGCCGTCAAGCGTGGTGGTATCGCCCTGCTGGGTCAGTCCGGTGAGATAGACCCCGTCGGGCAGCGTGGCCACGAGCTGATCGAAGTAGTGCACGATCGACGAGCGCGACTGCTGCAGCTGCTCGATGATACGCATCCGGTTGATCAGACCCTCGCGGGTCTTCTGCAGTGCACGGATCTCGACCAGCTGCTTGTCGGCAGTGGCGATCTGGTCCTGCAGAAAACGATTCCGGCTCTGCTGGGCGTCGATCAGGTGGTTGTAATAGAGCATGGGCAGAATGCCCACGATGAACACGCTGACCAGCGCGGCGAGCACCAGGAGCGTGAGAAAGCGTTTGCGCTTGGCTTCGCGTGCGGCGGCGCGCCAGTCCAGCAGGTTGATACGAACCAGATGACTCACCGAAGCGACCTCAGCGCCAAGCCGGAGGCCACCATCAGTGCCGGGCCTTCCTGATCGACGTGATTGCGGCGTGCGGCACTGCTGGCGAGCATGCCGGCCAGCGGATTGCCCACGCTGATCGGCCGGTCGATGCGCTGGCCCAGCGCAGCCTCCAGACCGGGGAACAGCGTCGCACCACCGACCAGCAGAATCTGGTCGATGGCCTCATCGCGCGAGGCGGCGGAAATATAAAACTGAAGGGCGCGTTCGATCTGGCCGGCCAGGCGATCGGCGAATTCGCGGATATCGTCGGCGATCGTCGCTGCGTCGAGCTCGTTCGTGCGCAGGCGTGCGCGCAGCTGGTCCATATCCTTGAGCTCGTGCCGATCGACAAGCCGTGTAGCCAGCGCATGCCCGCCAAAGGCCAACTCGCGCGAATAGACGCTGCGTCCGCGATGCTGGACGCTCAGGCGGGTCTGGTGCGCGCCGACATCGAACACCGCCACGCTGCTCGTCTGGGTTGCCAGTGCCGGATTCTGCTCGATAAGCAGCGAGCAGGCGTTCTGCAGTGCGTACTCCTCGACGTCGACGACCCGCACGGTCACGCCGGCCATGTCCAGTGCGCCGATCCGAGTCTCGATGTTCTCCCGTCGGCAGGCAACCAGCAGCACCCGATTGACGCTCGGGTTGTTCGGATCGCGCTCCAGTACGTGAAAATCGAGGTTGACCTCGTCGATGGCATGCGGGATGTACTGTTCGGCATCGAAGCCGATCTGCTGCTCCATCTCGGCGTCGTCCAGGTCGGCCGGCATGTCGATGACCTTGCTGATCACCGATGGCCCGGAGACCGCAATCGCCGCATCGCGGGTTCGCGTGCCGGCACGCTCGAGCGCGCGCCGCATCGCAGCCGCGACGGCATCCGGGTCGGTGATCTGGTCATTGGCCACCGCTTCGGGCGGCAGCGCCTCGCTGGCATAGCTGAGCACGCGGTAGGCGCCGGGGCGGCCGTCCAGTTCGAGCAACTTGATACGTGTGGCGCTGATATCCACGCCCATGAAAGGACGTGTGCCCGGTCTGAAGAATTGCTCGAAAAACCCCATCCGATTCCCCCTGATCGGCCGACCCTCGTCTGCAGGCGGGAGTTAGCACGCGGCGTGCCATTTTAGGCACGCGAGCCCCCCGGCGTGCCCTCCAATGTGTCGTTCCGCGGCATACGAGCGGCAACTATAACCCAGATGCGCGTCTTGGCAATCGGAAGAGCCCGGTTTAAGCGGTTGAATACGCGCGTCAATTGGCACATTGTGACGTAAGGCGTCACAAACCGACGTCCGGCAAAAAATCGCGCGGGCCGTTATCATGTCCCGGGTTTTTCCTCTAGCGGCTCGCCAGCCGTGCCTTGCCGATGAAAGCGATGCCGCGTGCGTTGAAGTTTCTTGTCGTGTTGGTTGCCGGTCTGCTCTCAGCGGCCACGCTGGCCGTCTGTGTCGTCGGGGGGGTATATCTTTACTTCGGACCCCAGTTGCCCCAGGCCGGGGATATCGGCGAGCCGGAGCTCAACGAGCCTTTGCGGGTGTACACCGCCGATCGCAAGCTCATCGGCGAGTTCGGCCTGGAGCGGCGTCTGCCGCGTACCTACGATCAGATTCCGCCGGCCATGGTCCAGGCTTTCGTGGCCGCCGAGGACGACCGTTTCTTCGAGCACCCCGGGGTGGATTACCAGGGCATCATCCGTGCGGCGGTCAATCTCGTGGAGACCGGGCGCAAGACACAGGGTGGCTCGACCATCACGATGCAGCTGGCGCGCAATCTGTATCTCAGCAACGACCGTACCTATGTGCGCAAGATCAAGGAGATCATTCTCGCACTGCGTATCGAGTCAGAGCTGACCAAGGAGCAGATCCTCGAGATCTATCTCAATAAAATTTATCTGGGCAATCGCGCCTACGGGGTAGGTGCGGCCTCGGAGGTGTACTACCACAAGCCGCTCGATGAGCTCACGCTCGCCCAGATGGCGATGATCGCCGGGTTGCCCAAGGCGCCGTCCCGCTACAATCCGTTGGCCAATCCCGAGCGCGCCAAGGAACGTCGGAACTACGTGCTGAGCCGCATGCACGCGCTCGGCGAGATCGACGATAACGCGTTCGAGCAGGCAACGGCCGCGCCGGTGACCGCCGGCTCGGGCAGCAGCAAGGCGGCCGACGATCGCTACGAGGCCGACTACGTGGCTGAAATGGTGCGTCAGGATATTGTGGCGCGCTATGGAGACGAGGCCTATACCCAGGGTTTCGATGTCACCACGACGCTCGACAGTACACGTCAGCGCGCCGCCAACCGGGCGCTTCGGCGGGCGCTGCTGGGCTACGACGAGCGCCACAAGTGGCATGGGCCCGAAGACACACTCGATGCAGCCACACTCGACGATGCCGCCGCGCTCAAGAACGCGCTAGAGCAGTTCAGCGTCGAGGGCGGGCTGGTGCCGGCGGTGGTCATGAACGTGGGCAAGCGCTCGATTACGCTGACCACCGAGCAGTATGGTCAGATCGAACTCGAGGCCGGCCAGATTCCCTGGTTGGGCAAGAACGATACCGCCGGCGCGCTGGTTTCCCGGGGCGACGTGGTTCGGCTGGCCTATACCGGCAGCAAGGACGACAGCAAGGCCTGGACGCTGGCCGAGGTTCCGGACGTGCAGGGCGCTATCGTCGCGTTGAACCCGGACAACGGGGGCATTCAGGCGCTGGCCGGCGGCTTCGATTTTTCGTTGTCCAAGTACAACCGCGCGGTACAGGCCCGTCGTCAGCCGGGGTCGTCGTTCAAGCCGTTCCTGTATTCGGCTGCGTTGGCCAACGGCTTCACCACGGCCTCGGTGATCAACGACGCGCCGGTGGTCTACGACAGCCCGGGGCTGGATAATTCGTGGCGCCCGCAGAACTACAGCGGTCGTGTCTATGGCCCTACCCGGCTACGCGAGGGGCTGGTGCATTCGCGCAATCTGGTATCGATCCGGCTGTTGCGCAGCGTCGGAATCAATACCGCGATCAAACACATCAGCCAGTTCGGTCTGCCGGCCAATCAGATGCCGCGGGATCTGTCGATGGCGCTGGGCAGCGCCTCGTTCTCGCCGCTGCAGATGGCCCAGGGGTATGCGGTGTTCGCCAACGGCGGGTTCCGCGTCAAACCCTATTACATTCAGAAGATCACCGACGGCCGCGGCAAGACGCGCTTCGAGGCCGACCCGCAGGTCGCCTGTGAGAGCGTGGCCGGCTGTCCGTTTTTGAATGGCAGTACCGATGCATCGCGTCTGGCGCCGCGTGCCATCACCGCTGACAATGCCTATCTTGTAGGCGACATGATGCGCGATGTCATCAAGCGCGGTACGGGTCGGCGCGCGCTCACGCTCGGGCGCTCCGATCTGTCGGGCAAAACGGGCACTACCAACGACCAGATCGATGCCTGGTTCGTCGGCTTCAACGCCGATCTCGTAGCGATCAGCTGGGTGGGTTTCGATCAGCTCAAGCCGATGGGACATAGCGAGACCGGCGCGCACGCGGCATTGCCGATGTGGATCGATTTCATGCGTACGGCGCTCAAGGGCAAGCCGGAGGATCCGCCGGCGCGCCCGAGTGATCTGGTGACCGTGCAGATCGACCCGGAGACTGGCCAGCGGGCGATCTACGGCGGCGGGATGCCGGAGATATTCGCTCCGGGCACGGCGCCGACCGAGGAGGAGGCACGCCATTCCGGCCGGAACGCGCCCTCCCACGAGGTCGAACAGTTGTTCTGAGCCCCCAGGGTTGGCTTCATAGCGCGGAGAGATCGACATGGCCAGCGCACGCAAGCAGCAAGCGCAACGACAGCATATGGCGCAGCTGGCGGCACGTCTGATGTCCGAACAGGGCATTCGTGATTTTCGTATCGCCAAGCAGAAGGCCGCGCAGCACCTTGGCATCGATGTGCGCAACAGCATCCTGCCCAAGAACAGTGAGATCGAGACGGCGCTGGCTGAACATCAGCGCCTGTTTGCCGGCGGCTCGCAGCCGGCCCGCCTGCGCGCGATGCGCGAGGCTGCATTGCAGGCGATGAAGCTGTTTGCCGATTTCCGCCCGCGTCTGGTTGGAGACGTTCTGTCGGGCTTGGCCGACGACCACTCCGATATCCAGCTGCACGTCTTCGCCGAGCAGTCGGAGGCCTTCGATCTGTTTCTTCAGGGTCAGGGCATTCCCTTCGAAATCGTCGAGCGACGTTATCGTGTCGGGCGCGATGCGCATCGCTTCTATCCGGCCTTCCGATTCGCCGCAGGCGAACACGGCTTCGAGGCCACGCTCTTCGCGGCCGGCGAAATTCGCGAAGCACCACGCAGCCTGGTCGACGGGGCGCCGATGAAACGCGCGAGCGCGGGTCAGCTCGAACAACTCATTGCCGATGACGACATCCGCGAACGACTCGCCGGCCTCTAGGCTCGCGCCCGGTCGACCGGCCCGAAAATGGCCGGTGACCGTCACCGTGATCATGGGCACGGTCGCGGTGGTGCTCAACGCGACCGTCGTCAACGTCGCCATCCCGCCGATCATGGCCGATTTCGGCATGAGTCAGCTGGCCGCCCAATGGCTGGCTACGGGCTTCATGGCGGCGATGACCGCGACCATGCTTGCCAGCGCCCGCATCATGGAACGCTTGGGCCAGCGGCGTACTTTCGAGATCTCGATCTGGCTGTTTCTAGTCGCCTGTCTGATTGCCGCGGCCAGTCCCACCAGCGGCGTGATGATCGCCGCCCGGATACTTCAGGGGGCGACCGCCGGCATCATTCAGCCACTAGCCCTCGTACTGATTTTCGACGTCTTCGAGGACAACGAACGCGGCAAGGCGCTCGGGCTCTACGGCATGGGCGTGGTGCTGGCGCCCGCGCTCGGTCCAGCGGTCGGCGGTGTGCTGATCGACTGGCTGTCGTGGCGCGCGATCTATCTGCCGGGCATTCCTTTCGGCCTGATGGCGCTCTGGGGCGCGAGACGTTATCTGTCGGATGACCGGCCGGCGCGAGTCGTGCCCTTCGACTGGCTGGGCCTGGCGTTGTTGTGCGCAAGTCTGGCGCTGCTGCTGATCGGCTTGTCGGAGCTCACCGAGGCAACACGGGTCGCCGCGGGGCTGATGGGCACCGGGCTCGTGGTACTAGTCGCCTTCATCGCGCGGATGGCTCGTGCCAAGTCGCCATTGATCGATCTGGCGGTGCTGGCCTATCCACGGTTTGCCCTGGCCAGCGTGCTGGCGATGGTCTATGGCGCCGGACTGTATGGTTCGACTTATCTGGTGCCGTTGCTGGCTCAAAGCGTGCAGCAGTTCTCGCCGAGCCTGACTGGTCTGGTGATGATGCCGGCCGGGCTTGCGCTGATGCTGATCTTCCCGATATCCGGCCGACTGGCCGATCGTATGCCGGCGCACCGGTTGATTCTGCTGGGTTGTGCCGGGTTTGCGCTGGGCATCGCCGGAGTGGCGACCAGCGGCCCGGCCACCGGCTTCGTTGTCCTGGCCGGCTGGATCGCCTTCGGCCGCATGGCGCTGGGCATCATGATGCCCGCCTTGAATATCGGCGGGCTCCGCAGTCTGCCCGATTCGCTCACTCACCAGGGCTCGGGCATGATCAACTTCACCCGTCAATTGGGAGGCGCGTTCGGGGTGAACCTGTTTGCCTTGCTACTCCAATGGCGGGTCGGCGCGGGTCTGGAAGGGCATGTCGATCTGCAGCGGCTGTTTGCAGGCGCGGCGAATACGCCCGATACGCTGAAGGCCTTGACAATCGGCTTCCGCGAGACCCTCATAGTGTTGTCGCTATTGTTTGTTCTGGCGATGGTATTGGCAGTGGCGATGGGGAGACTGCATGCAAAATTTCGAACGAATTCTTCTGGCCTATGACGGCAGCGAGCAGGGGCGGGTGGCGCTCAGACGTACGCTGCCGCTACTGGGCGCCGGCGAAGTCGAGGTGCACCTGCTGGCCGTGGTGCCGCTGACCGGTGCGGTTGCCGCCGCCGAGGGTTTTTATACCGAGAGCATGTACGAGGCCGAGCGCGAGCGGATCGAAAAGATCCTTGCTGAAGGTGTGAGCCTGCTCGAGCAGCGCGGCATCGACGCACAGGGCCATCTGCGGGCAGGCGAGCCGGCTCATCAGATCGCCAAGCTCGCCGAGGAACTCCGGGTGAATCTGGTGGTGGTCGGCCACCAGCGCCGCGGCGTATTGGCACGTTGGTGGCAGGGTTCGGTCGGCGCCTCCCTGCTCGATCGGCTCGACTGCAGCCTGCTGGTCGCCCAGGCCTGTGAGGCGGATCAGCCGTCGAGCTGACCGCGACGGCTCAGTCCGGCACGTATCCAAGCCAATCGTGTTCGGTATCGCCGAACGCGATGAACCACTCGTTGAGCAGACTATCGGTGACGTTGTAGCGCAGCGTCTCGCCCTGCGTATCGGTCACCCGCCCGCCCGCGGCGGCGAGCACGGCATGGCCGGCGGCGGTATCCCACTCGCTGGTCGGACCCAGTCTTGGATAGAAGTCGGCGGCCCCTTCGGCGATCACGCAGAACTTCAGCGACGAACCCATGGTCACGGGTTCGTAGTCGGGCATGCGCGCCAGCAGTTCGTCGATCTCGGGCGAGCGATGCGAGCGTGATACCAGCACGCGTGGGCGGGCGGCGTTGGCGGGCACGACTCGAATCGCCTGCGGTGCGGCGTCGCCGATCTGGCGGAACGCGCCGAGACCGCGGCCCGCGAACCAGACCGTGTCGAGTACCGGTGCGTACACCGCGCCCAGCACCGGCTCGTGATCGCGTATGAGCGCGATGTTGATGGTGAACTGATCGTTTTTCTTGACGAACTCGCGGGTGCCGTCGAGCGGGTCGATCAGCCAGTATTCCGGCCACTGAGAGCGCGTATCGAACGCGATGCTCGCGCCTTCCTCGGACAGCTGGGGTGTGTCGGGGGTCAAACGCTCGAGCGCTGCCTTGATGCTGCGATGGGCTGCCAGATCGGCCTGGGTCAGCGGGCTGTCGTCGTCCTTGGTCTGGACATCGAAGTCGCTGTGGTAGATCGGCAATGTCTTCTGGCCGGCGGCAACGGCGATATCGCAGATCTCGTCGAGCAGGTCGCGCGTGATTTCCATGGCATTTTGCGGTAAGCGAACACGATCGCGCATCATACCTGTCGCGCGTTCGCGGCCCAATTGCGGCGTATCGTGATTGCCGTGATGCCCGCATGCCGATCCGCGCGCCCGTCGTGCTGTGCCGAGTGGCTAATCGAGCGCGCCGCGCCGAACCAGTTGATAACAATTGGCGGACGCACGGACGCACGGACGCACGGACGCCGCTGCCGAGCTCGCCGCGGGCGACGAGCGGATATCGCTGACGAAGCGCTGTATCGTCGAATGAATGGCACTCGACGGCCGTCGGCACGCGCAGTGCGAAGGCGGTCTGCTAGCGGCCGAATTCGTCAATCTGCCAGCTTCGGCCGCCGATGACGCAGCCGGCCCCGGTGTCGGCGGCCAGCTGCCTCGGTTGTTTTTCGACCGCGGGCCGCGAGCCAAGCTCGAAGATATCATCCAGCGATGCGCATTCTCAGGCGGCCACGGCGCATGCTTTCCACGCGTTCAGGCGCGGCGAGAGCGTGGGCGTCTCGATCCGCCGTTGCGCGACCCGCCGCGGCGTTTGCGGGGACGGCGGGCCGGTACGGTCACGTCGTCGGCGAAGGCATCGGCGGTCGGCATCTCGGCCTCGATCTTGTGCTCTATGTAGGCTTCGATATCCGGCAGCGAGTACACGTACTCCTCGCAGGCGAACGATATGGCACTACCGGTGTTGCCGGCACGTGCGGTGCGGCCAATCCGGTGTACATAGTCCTGGGCATCCTGGGGCAGATCGTAGTTGATCACATGCGTGACGTCGGGAATGTGCAGCCCGCGTGCCGCCACGTCGGTGGCCACCATGATCGGCAGTTCGCCGGTCTTGAACTGTTCGAGTAGCCGCAGCCGCTTGTTCTGAGCGACATCGCCGGACAGCGTGGCGGCATCGAAGCCGTTGGCGTTGAGCCCGTCCTCGATGAACTCGGCGGTACGTTTGGTATTGATGAAAATCAGCGTGCGGCCGTTGTCGATCTGGCGCAGCGTGCCGATCAGCAACGCGAGTTTGTCGTCCTTGGAGACGTGATAAAGCTGCTGCGTGATCGCGCCGATATTGACGGTCTCGGTATCGGTGCGGATCAGCGTCGGGCTGTTCATGTGCTCGTAGGCCAACTCGAGCACCCGATGGCTCAGGGTCGCCGAGAACAGCAGGTTCTGGCGGCGCTCCGGGGCAGGCATCTTGCGGAACAGATAACGGATGTCGTTGATGAAGCCCAGATCGAACATGCGGTCGGCCTCGTCGAGTACCGCCACCTCGATCGCTTTGAGCGTATAGATCTTCTGCTTGTAGTAGTCGATCAGACGCCCCGGTGTGCCGATGAGCACGTCCACGCCGTCGGCGATGGCCTGGCGCTGCTCTTCGTACCCGGTGCCGCCGTAGCAGACCACGCACTTGAGGCCGGTGTCCGCGGCCAGCGGCAGGGCGTCCTTATAGATCTGGTCGGCGAGTTCGCGCGTGGGTGCCAGTATCAGCGCGCGCGGCTGACTGGCCCGGGCGGGCGCGTCGTCGCTGGGCTGGGGCTCGTCGCGCAGCAGCCGGTGCAGGGTGGCCAGCAGAAACGCGGCCGTCTTGCCGGTGCCGGTATGGGCCTGGCCGGCGATATCGGTACCCTTGATCGCCAGCGGCAGCGTTTCGGCCTGGATCGGCGTGGCGTGGGTGAACCCTCGCGCGTCGAGCCCGGAGACGATGGTCGGGTGCAGTCCGAGGCTGTCGAGCCGCGTGTCGGTGAGCAGCTTTTTCTGTTCGGTCGCCGCTGGGGAGGATGTCTGGGTCATATTGGCCTTTTCGAGACGGGTGGGGTCAGGTGTCGCACACGAAACCACACAGGGGTTGAAAAACGTGCCGAGATAGGCTCCAATAGCCTTCACCGTTGCGAAGACGACATTTCGCTGCACTGTTCGAGTCGTCTCGACTCGTAATCCGGCACGGTTTTTCCAGCAATCCGCACTATAACAGCTTGTGATCTCCACGGTTGTCGGATGCTCGGTCGGAGCGCGCCCGTGGCTGCAGCTTGCAAACATTCGTTCGTGCCCTTAATTATTTGACCGTATGCGCATCTGCCGCATTGCCGGCACGACGTGACAGCCCATTTGTCCTTTCTCATTCTTCGAGGACGTTCATGAGTGAAAACATCGTAAAAGTCAGTGACGACAGTTTCGATAAAGACGTGTTGTCAGCCTCCGGCCCCGTACTGGTCGACTACTGGGCCGAGTGGTGCGGCCCATGCAAGATGATCGCGCCGGTCCTCGACGAGATCGCCGACGAGTACGAAGGCAAGCTCACGGTCGCCAAGCTCAATATTGACGACAACCCCAACACGCCGCCGCGCTACGGCATTCGTGGTATTCCCACGCTGATGCTGTTCAAGGACGGTGAGGTAGCCGGCACCAAGGTTGGCTCCGTGTCCAAGACCCAGCTGGCCGAGTTTGTCGATCAGCACATCTAGACCGTATCGGGCCACCGGCAGCCGTCGGTGGCCCTTTCGATCGCATCCGCCGGATGCGATCCGCATGAAGCGATTCCCGCGACCTGCATTTTTCCAAGCGGAGCACCCAATGTTTCGCTGCAACCCGTAGATAGCCGTGTCCGAAGAAACACTCGACGAACGCCAGACCAAGGATTCCAATAACAATGGCGGAAACGGTGGCGGCAACAACCGCCGCGGCCGACGCCGTAAGAATCCCAATAGCGGTGGTGGCGGAGGCGGGGGCAACAACAAGCCCCGCAACAATAATGGCAATCGCGGGCGCGGTGGCCCCAACAAGGGGGGCAACAACCCGCCCAACGAGGATATCGACGAGGCCGAATTCGAGGCCTACGCCGGTGTGGCCGGTGACGGCCCGATCCTCAACCTGAGCGAGCTCAAGCGCAAGACCGCTGCCGAGCTCATGGAAATGGCTCAGGAGATGGACGTCGAGAACCTTTCGCGGATGCGCAAACAGGATCTGATCTTCGCCATGCTCAAAGCGCATGCGAAGTCGGGTGAGCGAATCTACGGCGACGGCGTGCTCGAGATCCTGTCCGACGGCTTCGGTTTTCTGCGCTCGTCGGAATCGTCTTACATGGCCGGGCCCGATGACATCTATGTCTCGCCGAGCCAGATCAGACGTTTCTCGTTGCGTACCGGTGACAGTATCGAAGGCCGTATTCGGCCGCCCAAGGAGTCCGAGCGCTACTTCGCGCTGCTCAAGGTCGACCAGATCAACGAGGACCCGCCCGAGAAATCCAAGGGCAAGGTCCTGTTCGAAAATCTCACGCCGCTGTTCCCGACAGAACGGCTGATCATGGAACTGGGCAACGGTTCCACCGAGGACATCACCGCGCGCACGATCGACCTGGTCGCGCCCTTCGGCAAGGGCCAGCGCGGCCTGATCGTCTCGCCGCCCAAGGCCGGCAAGACGATGATGATGCAGAACATCGCCCAGTCGATCGCTCAGAACAGTCCGGACTGCCACCTCATCGTGCTCCTGATCGATGAGCGGCCCGAAGAAGTCACCGAAATGGAGCGTTCGGTGCGCGGTGAAGTGGTGTCATCGACGTTCGACGAACCCGCCTCGCGCCATGTCCAGGTCGCCGACATGGTGATCGAGAAGGCCAAGCGGCTGGTCGAGCACAAGAAGGATGTGGTCATTCTGCTCGATTCGCTCACGCGTCTGGCACGTGCCTACAACACGGTTGCACCGTCCTCCGGCAAGGTGCTCACCGGTGGCGTGGACGCCAACGCGCTTCAGCGGCCCAAACGTTTCTTTGGCGCCGCGCGTAATGTCGAAGAGGGCGGCAGCCTGACCATCATCGCGACTGCGCTGATCGAAACCGGCTCCAAGATGGACGAGGTCATCTACGAGGAGTTCAAGGGCACCGGCAACATGGAGGTCCACATGGACCGCCGTATTGCCGAGAAGCGCATCTACCCGGCGATTCACGTCAACCGCTCCGGCACGCGTCGCGAGGAGAAGCTGGTCCCGCAGGACGAACTGTCGCGCATGTGGGTGCTACGTAAGCTGCTTCACAGCATGGACGACCTGGCGGCGATGGAGCTGCTCATCGACCGCATGAAGCAGACCAAGACCAACGCCGAATTCTTCGACTCGATGAAGCGCTGAAGGCGCACGGCGAAACGACAGGCGGGCTGCGGCCCGCCTTTTTTTGTGCGTACCACGCCCGTCGGCCGGCGCAGGCTCCGGCCGCCATGTCGCTTCGGCGTGTCGTGGGCTGCCGGGCGAAATCGTTGTAGAGCACGTGCTCGGGTTAGAGCGCCGAACGCCGATCAGCGGGCGGCCGGCTCGTCGAGGATCGGCTCCACTACGCCAGCCATGTCGTCGGCGGTCTGGCGCCATCCGCGTGACAGGCTGTCGACCAAGGCATCGTAACCGTCGCTGGATAATGGAATGCGGCGTTCGAAGCGCCGGCCCGCGGCAGTCTGACCGTCCGGGCCGACGAGTGCCCAACGTCCACCGATATGCGCCTGGCCGTCGTAATGGCCCATGAACTGGTCGACATGCGTGGTCAGGTGCCATGCCTGCGCAGAACTCGCATGTCCGCCACGCTGGACCGATACATCGTCGAGCCGCGCGACCAGCGCATTGTATAGCCCGCCGGTGAGCTGGCCGGCCAACGGCGAGGCCCAGCGGTTGTTGTTGGCCATGACCACACGATGCGGCCCGGTCTGGTAGACGATACCGTTTTCATCCAGGAACGATGCGACGGTCACCGGATCGACGATCAACACGGGCGCGGCGATTCGCTGGGCGCCGGCGCCGGCATCGCCGCTGTCGAGCAGGAACATCGACGGCGTGTTCGCGCTGCCGGCGCAGCCGGTCAGCGCGAGTAGCCCCGCAAGCAGAATCCATCGAAGACAAGTCATCGGGCGGCCTTTGGAATGGGGTCGTCGCCGTCGGGCGGACCGAAGATGAGCGCATTCGGGGCGTTGCGCAGTGTCCGGGTCAACGGCGCGGCATCGTCGAGTACGCGGTTCAGCCGGTCCATCGTGCGGTTGAATTCGCGATAGGCGGGCGCGCCCTGCTGGAAGCTCTGGAGCGTGTTCTGCATCTCGGCCAGCGATTGCCGGACTTCGCCGGGCAGTGCCCGCGTGTCGGAATCCGAGAGCAGGCGATTGATGCTCTGGGTCGCGGTATGCATTTCGTCCAGCGTGGCGTTGGTGGTGTCCAATGTGTGTTTGAGATCATCCACGATCGGGCGGACATCGATGGCATTGAGGCGGTCCATCAGGCTCGATAGCTGCTGCTGAATGCTGGTGATGCTGCTGGGCACGCTCGGGAACACCGGGTACTGGCCAATCGTGCTGGCCTGGTAGGTGGCGTTCTTTTCGAACTGGGTGTCGATGAACGTCGATCCAGTGAGTAGGTTGCCGGACTTGATCGTCGCGCGCAGGCCGTTGTTGAAGAATTTCTGCAGGTTGTCGCGCCACTGTCGGTCGGTCCAGTCGGCCCAGGCATTGGCCGGGCGCTGGGGCTCGATCGCGACGAGTACCGGTATCTTGAAGTTCGAAAAGCGCTTGAAATCGAAGTCTTCACGAAAATACGGGACTTCCTCGACCGTACCGATGCGCAGGCCGCGATATTCAACCGGGGCGCCTGCCGACAGGCCACGGACCGAGTCGTCCAGCAGGATCACGTATTCGATCTTGTGATCGTAGCGATCCTGCGTCGCGGCATTGCGGGTAGCATAGAGTTCGTAGCGGTCGCCGTTGCTGGCCTGACTGCCAGGCGTGACGTCGTCGGGTGTGCCGAAGGTCACGCCGCCGGCGAGCACGCTCTGGATCGAGCCGAGCTGGACATCGACGCCGTCCGAGCCGAGATGAAAGTCGACGCCCGAGCGCAGCCAGAACTGGGTGGTATGGGTGACGAGCGTGGAGAACGGCTCGCGGATGAAGATATGGTAGTCCATGCGCTTGGCATCGACATTGAAGTCGGCGGACTCGATCTGGCCGACGGTCTGGCCCTGGTAGATGATCGGGTCGCCCACGGCCAGCGAGTTGTCGTTATTGCTGGTCAGCTGCAGCGACAGCCCGGGTTCGTCCGTGGATATCGCCGGTGCACTGTCGCGTACCGTAAAGCGGCGCTTCTCGGTATCGCTGCTGCCCGGCTGGAGCTGGATATAGGCGCCGGACAGAATGGTGCCTAGCCCGCTGATGCCCTGGCGACCAACCCGCGGTTTCACGATCCAGAAGCGGCTGTCGTCGACCAGCAGCGGGCCGGTGTCTGGATCCATCTGCACGGTCACCACGGCGCCCTGGTAGTCGTCGGCCAGATGCACATCGGTGACGTGGCCAACCTCGACGCTGCGAACCTTGACCAGCGTGCTGCCGGCTTCCATGCCTTCGGCGGTATCGACCGACAGCGTGATTTGCGGGCCCTTGGAAATCACGTTCTGATATATCAGCCAGGCGCCGATCAGCGCCGCACCGAGCGGGATCAGCCAGACCGGGGAAATGCGCCAGCGCCGCGGGCGACTGATGACCGCCTGGTGGGCCGTATCGGTGCCCTCTCGCGTGGGCTGGTTGTCGGCATCGTCGGTCATGCGTGGTCCAGGGCTTTTCGTGGCTCATCCGCGTTCTGCCAGAGCAATCGCGTGTCGAAGGTCAGCGCCGCAATCATGGTGATGACCACGACCGCGGCGAACGACAATGCGGCGGGGCCGGGGTGGATGGCCATCAACGCGCCAGCCTGAACCAGTGAGCCGAGGATCGCGACCACGAACACATCGATCATCGACCAGCGTCCGATCTTCTCGGTAACCCGATAGAGCCGCGTACGCTCGAGCGCGTTGCGTTGACGTCCGCGCCGCGCGGCCACGCACAGCCAGGCCAGGGCAATGATCTTGCTGATAGGAACCACGACGCTGGCGACAAAGATGACCAGAGCGATGGGCCATGATCCGGCTGCGGCCAGATGTACCACGCCGCCGATGATCGTCTGCGGCTCACTTTCGCCCAAAGTCACGGTCGATAGAATCGGATAGACATTGGCCGGAATGTACAGGATCACCGCCGTGGCTAATAGCGCCCAAGTCAATTGCGTGCGATCGACGCCGTGTGCCAGGTGACGTTTGCCGCAGCGCGGGCAGCGATGGGCCGGATTGATGGCAAACGGCGTGTCGCAGGCATGACAGACCATCAACTGCTGGCTGCGCCCGCTGCGATGAAAATCCAGCGCACGGCCGAAATCGCTCGCCAGCACCGGATGCGGGGCGATGGCATCCCACAGGGTGACCCAGTCGACGAGGCTGAATGTGCGGATGAGCAGTAACGAATAGATACAGAAAGCCACGAAGGACGGCCCGATCTGGATATCGGCCAGTGACACGATCTTGATCAGGGCCACGAGCACGCCCACGATGAACACGTCCGACATCAGCCAGGGCTCGAGCGGCCGCAGCAGGCGGGCGAGCGCGATCGCCCCCGGCAATCGTCGGTCCGGGCGCGCGCCGGCACATAGATAGATCAGGGCCGCCAGGTACAGTCCGGGCAGCCCGACCGTCGTTGCCAGCAGCAGCGCGGCCAGGGACGGGTAGTCATACCCCAGCAGCGATCGCGCCGCATCGATGAACGACATCGTATGACCGATGCCGCGCGTCGAGAAACTGAGGAAATCGAAACAGAAGACCAGACCGAGCATGAGCGCGGCTGCGATTGCCCATGAAAGCGTGATCTGCACATCGCGTTGTGCCGCGGCCGCGACATGATGATGGCAGCGATGGCAGTGCGCCGACTCACCGGGGGCACGCGCCGGGAGAATCATCAGCTGGTCGCATTGTCGACACAGCACCACGCGACCCCTACCGCTGGCATTGGCTATGCTCATGGTCGAGGTCCCTCCGAAACGCGGCGATAGGCCGGGCCGGTAGCTTCCGGCCCGGCGCGGCGTCGGCTAGCGCTTGTCGATATTGACGTAATCGCGCAGTTCGTAGCCCGTATAGACCTGACGCGGACGCGCGATACGCATGCCGGGATCGGCCATCATCTCGGACCAGTGGGCGGCCCAGCCGACGGTACGCGCGATGGCGAACATCGGCGTGAACATGTTGATCGGTATGCCCAGCGCCTGGTAGATGATGCCCGAGTAGAAATCCACGTTCGGGTAGAGCTTGCGCTCGACGAAATAGTCGTCTTCCAGGGCGATACGCTCGAGCTCCAGGGCCATTTCGAACAGCTGGTTGTTCTGCATGCCGAAGTGCTCGAGGATTTCATGGCAGTAGCCACGAATGATCGTCGCACGCGGATCGAAGTTCTTGTAGACGCGGTGGCCGAAGCCCATCAGGCGGAACGGATCGTCCTTGTCCTTGGCCTTCTCGACATACTTGCCGACCTGCGAGATGTCGCCCACCTCGTTGAGCATGTTCAGCACGGCCTCGTTGGCACCACCGTGTGCCGGCCCCCACAGAGCCGCAATGCCCGTGGAGATGGCCGCGTACGGATTGGCACCGGTCGATCCAGCCATGCGCACCGTCGACGTCGAAGCATTCTGCTCGTGGTCGGCGTGCAGGATGAACAGCACGTCCAGCGCCTTGGCGGCGACCGGGTCGACTTCGTACTCCTCGGCCGGCACGGCGAAGCACATGCGCAGGAAGTTCGAGGCGTAGTCGAGATGGTTCTTCGGCCCGATCTTGGGCTGGCCGATCGAATGCTTGTAGGCGGCCGCCGCGATCGTGGGCATCTTGGCGATCATGCGCCGGGCGAAGATTTCGCGATGCTCCGGATTCCGGATGTCGGTGGTGTCGTGATAGAACGCCGACAACGAACCGACGATGCCGGTGAGCATGGCCATCGGATGGGCGTCGTAGTGGAAGCCGTCGAAGAACTTGACCAGCGATTCGTTGAGCATCGTGTGATGCGTGATCGCATGCCGGAACTCGTCCATCTCCGGTGCGGTCGGCAGTTCGCCGTTGAGCAGCAGGTAGCAGACTTCCAGGAAGCTCGACTTCTCGGCCAGCTGATCGACCGGGTAGCCGCGATACATCAGGATGCCGTTCTCGCCGTCGATGAACGTGATGTCGGACTTGCAGCTGCAGGTGGCCGTGAACGCCGGATCGTAGGTGAACACGCCCTGCTTGGTGTTGAGTCCGCGCACATCCACGCCCGGCGTGCCGAGACTGCCCTCGATCACCGGTAGTTCGGTGCTCTGGTCGTTGCTCGGATTACTCAGCGTAAAGGCTTTTTCGGTCATCTACGATCTCCCGGTTATTTTCCCGCAGTGGACTGGTCTTCAGTCCGTTTGGGTGTCGACCACCGGCTGCGGATAATGCGAAGGGTATTCGGTACGCGCCACGCCGGTATCGATCGCGGCCTGCGCGACGGCGGACGGTATGAAGTCGATCAGGCGCGGATCGAACGGGCTCGGAATGATGTAATCCGCGCCGAACGACATCTGCTCCTGGTCGTGGGCTTCCAGCACGCTGTTGGGCACCGGTTGGCGGGCGAGTTCGCCCATGGCCTTGGCAGCAGCCACGCACATCTGCATGTTGATGCGTCGCGCGCGCACGTCGAGCGCGCCGCGAAAGATGTAGGGGAAGCCAAGGACATTATTGACCTGGTTCGGGTAATCGCTGCGGCCGGTTGCCATGATCAGGTCGTCGCGCACGCTCTTGGCGTCCTCGGGGCTGATCTCGGGGTTCGGGTTCGACAGCGCGAAGATCACCGGCCGGGCGGGCATGGAGCCGATCTGCTCCTTGGAGACCGTATCCGGGCCCGACAGACCGATGAACACATCGGCGATCTTCATCACATCGTCGACCGTGCGTAGATCGGTCTTGCTGGCAAACCGTGCTTTCTGTTCGGACAGGTCGTCGCGATCGCTGTGAATCACGCCCTTGCTGTCGCACATGTAGACGTTGTCCAGCGTCGCGCCCATCTCCAGCAGCAGGTTCATCGAAGCCACGCCGGCCGCGCCTGCGCCCATGCACACGATCTTCGCATCCGCGAGCGTCTTGTCCTGCAGCTCGAGCGCGTTGATCAGTCCGGCGGCCACGATAATCGCGGTGCCGTGCTGGTCGTCATGGAAGACCGGAATATCCAGGCGTTCGATCAGGGCCGCCTCGATCTCGAAACAGTGCGGCGCGGCGATGTCCTCGAGATTGATGCCGCCGAAGGTCGGCGCGATACGCACGACCGTGTCGATGAAGTCCTTCGGATCCTCGGCATCGAGTTCGATATCGAAAACGTTGACGTCGGCGAATTTCTTGAACAGAACGGCCTTGCCTTCCATGACCGGTTTGCTGGCCAGCGCGCCGGTGTTGCCCAGGCCCAGCGTCGCGGTGCCGTTGGAGATCACCGCGACCAGATTGCCCTTGGACGTATAGAGGAACGCATCCTCTGGATTATCGCGGATCGCCTTGACGGGTTCGGCCACACCCGGCGTATAGGCCAGGGACAACTCGCCATAGGTCGTGAAGGGCTTGGTGACCGAAATCGCCAGCTTCCCGGGCTTGGGCTTGGCGTGGTAGTCCAAGGCTTCCTGTTTGCGCGAGTATTCGGCCATGCGGCGTCTGTCGTGTCCTGCGGGTCGGCGCTGCGGTGCAACAACGTGCGCCCCAAGCCGTATTGAACGAATCAGCGAGTATACCGACGCGGTGGCCTCGCGACTAGCGAAGCCACGGCCGCTCAGCCGTTTTCCGCCTGAGCCCGGATTTCGGCCAGACGACCGTCGGCGGCGACTTCGATGATCAGCTCGATCGGCTGGCAACAGACGAAGCAATCCTCGATATAACGCTGCGAGCCGGCCGAACAATCGACCACGACGGTGATTGTTTCGCCGCAGTAGGGACAGGCGATTTCGGGTTCTTCGAGCACGTCGAGCCTCTCAGTCGGCAGAATCGGGGACGAGTTCGGCCAGAATGCTGTCCAGGTAATACCAGCCGCGGTCGGAGGCGGCCAGCCGGGCGTCATCGGCGTCGATCAACCCGTTGGAGCGTGCGCCGCCGAGATTATCCAGCAGCTCTGCCCAGGAAAGCCCGGTCCGGTATTCGTAGTCGTCACGGCTCAGGCCCTGGCGTCGACGCAGCGCGCCCAGAAGACACTCGAAGCGTGCATCGGCCTCAGTCAGGACCCGGGTTTCGGTAATCGAAACCGGTCGGCCGGCGGCCTGCATGTAGCCGGTTGGCCAGCGCTGGCGCGCGGTGCGCACGATCCGGCCGTCCTCGGCCGTGCATTTGCCGTGGGCGCCGGCGCCAATGCCCAGATAATCGCCGAATCGCCAGTAGTTGTCGTTGTGTCGACAGCCATGACCGGGTCGTGTCCACGCCGAAACCTCGTATTGATCGTAGCCCGCGGCGGCGAGGCGTTCGGTCGCGGCGTCGAATATGTCGGCCACGACATCGTCGCCCGGCAGCGGCGGCGGCCGTTTGTAGAACGGGGTGTTCGGTTCGAGCGTCAACTGGTAGTAGGACAGATGGCCCGGATCGCAGGCCAGCACGGTCTCGAGATCGTGCATGGCGCGCGCCAGCGTCTGTCCGGGCAGGCCGAACATCAGATCGCAGTTGAGGCGCTCGAAGCCCGCGGCGCCGGCACTGTCGATCGCGGCCAATGCTTCGTCGGCGTCGTGGATCCGCCCGAGTGCGGCCAGGCATGCGTTGTCCAGGCTCTGAATGCCCAATGACAATCGGTTGACGCCGGCGGCGCGAAGATCGGCGAAGCGCGAATGCTCGGTGGCCCCGGGATTGGCTTCCAGGGTGATCTCGCAGGCATCGGCCAGGCCGGGTCCGCGGTCCAGCGCGGCGAGGATGCGCTCGATGGACTCCGCGGTGAACAGGCTGGGCGTGCCGCCACCGAAGAACACGGTATCGATCGGACGCGGATCATCCTGTCGCGCCAGCTGCCAGTCCGCCAGTAATGCATCCACATATGCCTGCTCGGGAAGCGTATCCGGCAGACGATGCGAATTGAAGTCGCAATAGGGACACTTGCGTACACACCAGGGCAGGTGCACATACACCGATAACGGGATGTGCCGACGCTGGGCGAGCGCGTGACTCTCGGCGGCGGGCCGGGTCGGCGTTTCAGCCACGATCCGACAGCTGTTCGATCAGCCGGTGCATGGCCCGCGCCCGATGACTGATCTGATTCTTGCGCTCGGCGCTCATTTGACCGGCGCTGGCCTGCTCGTCTTCGACCCAGAACAACGGGTCGTAGCCGAATCCGCCGGTGCCGGCCGGCCGCTCCAGTATCAGGCCGTGCCAGACGCCATGGGCGATGATCGGTGCGGGGTCTTCGGCGCTCCGGGTGGCTACCAGACAGCAGTGGAAGGCCGCACCGCGGTCGTGGCGCGCTACGCCGGCCAGATTGGCGACCAGCAGCCGGTTATTGGCTGTATCGTCGCCGTGCGTGCCGGCATAACGGGCAGAATAGACCCCCGGCGCCCCGTCGAGCGCATCCACCGCCAGCCCCGAGTCGTCGGCGATCGCCGGCAGGCCGGTATGGGCCGCGGCATGCCGGGCCTTGATGAGCGCATTGTCGACGAAGCCGATACCGGTTTCTTCTGCGTCCGTCACATCGAACTCGCGCTGAGAGACCAGCTCCATCGACAGCGGGGCGAGCAGCGCGCGCATCTCGGCCAGCTTGCCGGCATTGCCCGAGGCCAGGACCCACCGGGGTGGGCGTGTGGTCGATGCAGCCATGATTCAGCCCCGTGCGGCGCGCTGAATAGCTAGCAGTTCATTCACGCCTTTTTCGGCATGGCCGAGCAGGGCGTCGAGCTCGCTGCGCTGGAAGGCATGGCCTTCGGCGGTGCCCTGAATCTCGATGAACGCGCCGGCTTCGTTCATGACCACGTTCATGTCGGTTTCGGCCTGGGAATCCTCGGCATAATCCAGATCCAGCACCGCAGCCCCGTCGAAGATGCCGACCGACACCGCGGCGATCTGGCCGTGAATGGGGTTGGTCTTGAGTTTGCCGGCCGCCGTGAGCGATTCCATGGCATCGAGCAGGGCAACATAGCCGCCGGTGATCGATGCGGTCCGGGTGCCGCCGTCGGCCTGAATGACATCGCAATCCACGGTGACCGTGCGTGCGCCCAGTGCGTTCATGTCCACGACCGCCCGCAGGCTCCGGCCGATCAGTCGCTGGATCTCCACGGTACGGCCGCCTTGTTTGCCGCGTGCGGCCTCACGGCCGTTGCGACTGCCGGTCGCGCCGGGCAGCATGCCGTATTCGGCGGTCAGCCAACCGGTATTCTGGCCGCGTAGCCACGGCGGCACGCGCTCTTCGACGCTGGCCGTGCAGATCACCCGGGTATCGCCGAAGCTCACCAGTACAGAACCGGCCGCATGTTTGGTGAAATGGCGCTCGATACGGATGTCGCGCAGTTCGTCGGCGGCTCGGCCGCTGGGTCGCTGGGTCAAGATAAGTCCTAGAATCGTGGGTGTGGCTCGGCACCGATTGTAACAGCGCCGCCGGTCGGCCCGCGGCGAGCGAAACCGCCCGTGGGGTGTATGCGCAGGCTGTGCGATACTGCGCCGCCAGCCCGACCGCCCAATCGATCAAGGCAGGCCCATGACCCGCAGCATGACCGGATTCGCACGCAGCCAGACCCAGGGCGCCTGGGGAGAACTGGTTTGGGAAGTGCGTAGCGTCAATCACCGTTATCTGGATATTCATCTGCGACTGCCCGAGGCGTTGCGTTCGCTGGAACCGGCGATCCGCGATGCGGTCGGCCGTCATCTGTCGCGTGGCAAGATCGATATCGGCGCGAAGCTGGCCGGCGCCGATACCGCCCAGGCGATCGAGCTCGATCACGACCGGCTCGACGCCTTGGCCCGCGCGCTGGACGAAGTGCGCGCGCGAGTGGTGGACTGCCAGGCGCCAGACGCCCTGCGCATGCTCGGTTATCCCGGCGTGCAGCGCGAGCCCGAGCCCGATACCCAGGCTCTCGAGCGCGACGCGTTGCGCGGCCTCGAGGACGCACTCGGCCAGCTGCAGCGCATGCGGTCCGAGGAGGGCGAGCGTCTGGCCGGGCTTCTGCGGGAGCGCGCCGCGGCGATCGCCGAACGGGCGACGGCGGCCGCCGAACGTCTGCCCCGGGTTCGCCAGGCCTGGTACGACAAGCTTCGTGCGCGTCTGGACGAACTCGACACCGAGACCGATCCTGCCCGGCTCGAGCAGGAACTGATTCTCGTCGCCCAGAAGATGGACGTGGCCGAAGAACTCGATCGTCTGCACAGCCACGTCACCGCGCTGGAGAATGCGTTGGCCAAGAGCGAGCCCGTTGGCCGCCGGCTGGACTTTCTCATGCAGGAGTTCAACCGCGAGGCGAACACGCTCGGCTCGAAGTCGCAGGACGCCGAACTGACCGCTCATGCGGTCGAGATGAAGGTGCTCATCGAGCAGATGCGCGAACAAGTACAGAACATCGAGTGATGGTGGAGCAGACGTTGCAACCCCGCGGCCAGCTTTATGTGATCTCGGCGCCCTCGGGTGCCGGCAAGACGAGCCTGACCCATGCATTGATCGAACGCCTGGCCGCCCGTGGCCGGATCGCCCGGTTTTCGGTGTCCTATACCACTCGCGATGCACGCCCGGGCGAAGTTGATGGCGTGGACTATCACTTCGTGTCCACCGCGGATTTCCAGGCGATGATCGCCGCTGGGGCGTTCCTGGAATATGCCCAGGTCTTCGACCGCTATTACGGCACCTCCGCGGCAGAGACCGAGCGCTGGCTGGCGCACGGCCAGGATGTGGTGCTGGATATCGACTGGCAGGGCGCCCGGCAGGTACGCGAACGCGCACCCGAAACGGTCAGTATCTTCATTCGGCCGCCGTCTCGCGTCGAGCTGGAGCGTCGTCTGCGCGACCGGGCCTCCGACGACGACGCCGCCATCGCCCGGCGCCTGGCCGAGGCCGACGACGAAATGGCCCGCGCCGACGAATACGATCACCAGATTGTCAACGATCATTTCGAGGATGCGCTTGCGCAGCTGGAACGGCTGTTCGTCGAACGCGCGCGCTCGACTTCGTAATCGGGCTGGTCACGTTCGGTCCGGCTTGGCGATGCGCGGGGCCTGAGTTCGCCGAGTCGATCGGCGGCCAGACGGATTCAGGGACTGTCGGGTCACCCGTTCATTCCGCCCGGTGGCCGGCGGCGGCAAGACCGGCCGGTATGAGTTCGTAGCCGTCACCGTGCCTGTTGCTGTGGCCTCGAGCGTCGGGGCTGGCGGTGAGCGATCGGTGTCGTTACAATACGCGGTTTACCACGTCCCGAGCGAAGGCTGAGCATGGCACGAGTCACCGTCGAAGATTGTCTTGAACATGTGAACAACAAGTTCGAGCTGGCCACGATCGCGGCCAAGCGCGCTCGCCAGCTGGCCCGCGGCGCCAATGCCCATCTGCCCTGGGAGGACGACAAGCCCACGGTGATGGCGCTGCGTGAAATCGCGGAAGGCTATGTGACCGTAGCCATTCTCGACGAGCCGGATCTGCCGCCGCTGACCACCGGCATGGATACGCCGCGGCCGGCCGAGGCCGCCGAGGAAGAAAGTGAGGGCGATACTCTCAAGAAGGAAAAGCCCGCCGAAGACGCCGACGACTAGCCTGGTTCCCGGGTCGGCCCGTAACTGCTGATCGCATGAAGGCCGCTGTCCGCAGCGGCCTTTTTCGTTGCAGCAATGGTCGCTGTGCACATCCTGGGCACGCATAGTCGTCAAGCGCGCGTTTTCCCCGTAATCTGATGGGATGGAACTGACCGGCGGCCTTACCCGTATACAGAGTCGACTGCGCACATCGCGCATGTCACGAGAGTACGGTATCGACACCCTGGCCGAGCACCTGGAGAGTTATCTGCCGGAGCCGGTGATCGCGCGCGTGCGTGCAGCCTACGAGTTCGGCGAGCGCCAGCACCGGGGCCAATTTCGCAAGACCGGCGAACCCTATATCTATCACCCGCTCGCCGTGGCACGCATTCTGGCCGACATGCGGCTGGATGCGACCACTCTGATCGCGGCGATCCTCCATGACGTCATCGAGGACACCGACGCCGCGCGCGACGAGGTCGCCGAACGGTTCGGCAAGGAAGTCGCGCATCTCGTGGACGGCGTCTCCAAACTCGACAAGGCTCAGTTCCACAGCCGCGAGCAGGCCACTGCCGAGAGTTTCCGCAAGCTCATGCTGGCGATGACGCACGATCTGCGCGTGATTCTGGTCAAGCTGGCCGATCGGCTGCACAACATGCGCACGCTTGAAGGCATGACCGTGCGCAAGCGTGCCCAGATCGCGCGCGAGACATTGGATATCTACGCGCCGATCGCCCGCCGTCTGGGTATCAACAGCATGCGTGTCGAGCTCGAGGAGCTGGGTTTCGCCAATCTCTATCCCAAGCGCTATGAAGTGCTCCAGCGGGCCAGCCGGTCGGTGACCGGCGATCGGCGTAGTCTGTTGCGCGAGATAGAAGAGACGTTGTCACGCGGGCTGGCCGCCGAAGGTATCGGAGCCAACGTCAAGGGCCGTAGAAAGAACCTCTACAGCATCTACCGCAAGATGCGCGAAAAACACCGTCGCTTCCTCGACGTGTTCGATCTGTATGGCGTCCGGGTGATCGTCGACGCGGTCGACGAGTGCTACCGCGCGCTGGGTATCGTGCATCATCAGTATCGGCCGATCACCGAGCAGTTCAACGATTTCATCGCCAATCCCAAGCTCAACGGTTATCAATCGCTCCACACCACGGTCATGGCGCGTGGCGGGATCAAGTTCGAGGTTCAGATCCGGACCCGCGAGATGGATCAGATCGCCGAATCCGGCATAGCCGCGCACTGGCAGTACAAGCTCGGCGAGCGGGTCGGCAAGCTGGGCAATCTCGACGCCGAAGAGTGGCTGAGCCATCTGAGCGAGATGAACGCCGGCGAGACCGACTCGCTGACCTTTGTCGACGACCTGCGCATGGACCTGTTCCCCGACGAGGTCTACGTGTTCACGCCCAAGGGCAAGATCATGCGCCTGGCGCGCGGGGCGACCTGCGTGGATTTCGCCTATGCCGTACATACCGAACTGGGCGATCGCTGCGTGGCTGCCCGCGTCGATGGCCATCTGGCGCCATTGAACAGTCAGCTCGAATCGGGCCAGACGGTCGAGATCATCACCGCCAAGCATGCGCGGCCCAACGCGGCATGGCTGCATTTCCTCAAGACCGCCAAGGCCCGCAACGGGGTACGCAACTTTCTCAAGAATCAGCGTGCAGACAAGGCGGAGCGCCTGGGCCAGCGCTTGCTGGACAAGGCGCTGGGCGATCTCGGGCTGTCGTTGCGACGGCTTTCGCGTACCGATATCGACCGGGGGCTGGCCGAGATGGACGAACCGAGCCTGCCGGCGCTCTATGCCGCGATCGGGCTCGGACGCCGGTTGGCGCCGCTGGTGGCACGCCATTTCCTGGCGGCCGATACGCCGGTGGCCAAGGGCCGCCGGGCCAAGCCGCTGGCGGTCGAAGGCACCGAAGGTCTGGTCGTGGAATTCGCCAAGTGTTGTCACCCGGTGCCGGGCGACGCTATTCATGGCCAGGCGAGTGTGGGGCGCGGGCTGGTCGTTCACCGTTTCGGCTGTGACTACTCCAAGCGCAAGGGGGCATCTGCGGATCGGGTGGAGCTGACCTGGGCGGACAATGTCACCGGCGAGTACGATGTCGAGCTGCGGGTGACCGCGTCCAACAAGCGCGGGCTGTTGGCCACGCTGACCGCCAAGTTCGCCGACTCGGACTGCAATATCGAGAACATCACCTTCCCCGAGCGCGGCGGGGCGTTGATCACGATCCGGTTTCTCATCGGCGTACGCGACCGCCATCATCTGGCCAGTATCATCCGGCGGCTGCGCCGGGTCGCCGCAGTCGAACGCGTCGAGCGCAGCTGAGCGGCCCCGAGCGAGGCGCCGCCTGCGACACGCCCTCGCCGATTCCAACGGCAACGCGACCGCGCCTGGTCGCTGCAATGTCCTCACCCAGTACGGGCGGCGTCCGATCTGCACAGTCCGTAAAGCCCGGGTCGGCCGCGAAATCGATATCGATGCTGACGACGGTGCGATCCGCAAGCCAGTGCGCGCCATCAACGCGCAGAGGTTCGGCTGCGTGCGCGCGGGTAGCGATCCGGCCGCGTGACCGTTCTAGGCCCCGGTCGTCGATTGACATGCGCAGCAGGCGCCGTTCCATGCTGTGGCCGCGGTGGCGGTGCCGCCTCGGGGCAGCTGTGCGTCGGATCAGCTCGACCGCGTGGACGAGCGGACGTGTTTGAGCTACGAATGGAGCTGGCGGCCGGCCGGCTGCCTCGACCGCAGTACGCCGCGCAGCCGATCGGGCGTCGGCGGATTTCCGTGGCGGGGCCCATGGCTGTTGCCCTGCCGGGCTCGGATACCCTTGCGGCTTCGCTCGTTCCGGTCGGCAAGGCGCCATCGCTGTGGGACAATCGCCGGATCAGTCACTCGATTGCTCATGTCATGACTCGACCGGATACTCACCAGATCATCGAAACACAGAGCGCGCCCGCTGCCATCGGCGCGTACTCGCAGGCCGTGCGCGCCGGCCAGACCGTCTATATATCGGGCCAGATTCCGCTCGACCCGGCCACCGGTCAGCTCGTCGAAGGCGGTATCGAGACACAGATAGCGCAGGTATTCGATAACCTGGCAGCGGTCGCCACAGCCGCCGGCGCCACGCTCGGGCACGCGGTCAAGCTCACGATCTACCTGACCGATATGGACGATTTCGGCGCGGTCAACAAGGTCATGGAAGCGAAGTTGGGTACGCCATACCCGGCCCGTGCGGCCGTCGGCGTAGCCGCGTTGCCCAAGGGCGCACGCGTCGAGGCCGATGCCGTCCTCGTCCTCGGTTGAACCGACCGCTGCCCGGGCAGGGGCCCGGCTGCGTGCCGCGGATTCGTGTCGCCGGCTGAACGGAATCGGGCCGAAGCTGGCCGTCCGGCTCGCCGCGCTCGGGATCGAACGTATCGGCGACGTGCTCCTGCACCGCCCGTCGCGCTACGAGGATCGCACCCGGATCACGCCGGTGTGCGAACTGGCAACGGCTGGGGGCCCTGCGCTGGCGGTAGTTCGCGTCGATGCAGCCGAGGTTCGTCACGGTCGCAGGCGCAGCTTGCTCGTGTCGGCCAGCGACGGGCAGGCGCGGCTGTGGCTGCGGTTTTTTCACTTCGCGCCCGCACAGCAGGCACAGATGAGTCCGGGCACATGGCTGCGTGTGTTTGGCGAGCCCCGGCCCGGTGTCTACGGCCTGGAAATGGTTCACCCCGAGTATCAGATCGTGGCCGACCAGTCAGCGGGCCACGATATCGTGGCCGAACTGCGTGCGATCTACCCGACGACGAGCGGAGTCACCCAGCCGCGTCTGCGTGACCTGGTCGGTCAGGCGCTGACCTTGCTGGACGATCCGGACTTCTGGCCCTCGGGCCTTCCGGCTGATGTAAGCGCCGAACTGGTGGCTGCCGGGCTGCCGGCCCGGACCGGCTCGGCCCTCGAACGGATCCACCGGCCGCCGCCGGATACGGATCTGGCTGCTCTGGTCGAGGGCCGTGATCCGGCTGTGGCCCGTCTGGCCTTCGAGGAGTTGCTCGGTCATCAGCTCGGGCTGCGCACGCGCCGTCGGCGGATCAAGACCGAGTTGGCCCCCCAGCTGGGCGATGCCGGGCGGGGCCTTGCGCCGCTGTTCGAGCAGCTCGGCTTTGCGCCCACTGGCGCCCAGCGACGCGTGATCGGCGAGATTCTGGCGGATATGGCCACGTCTGCGCCGATGCTGCGCCTGATCCAGGGCGACGTCGGCTCCGGCAAAACCGTGGTGGCCGCTGCCGCCGTGCTCACCGCGGTCGAGAACGGCTGGCAGGCGGCATTCATGGCGCCGACCGAACTGCTGGCCGAGCAGCACTACGCCAGTCTGGCCCGCTGGCTGGCGCCGCTTGGGATCAATGTGTGGCTGATCACTGGCCGCCGCCGGCGCGACGACACGGAGCTGGCCGAGATCGCGGCCGGTGCACCCGGGGTGGCCGTGGGCACCCACGCGCTTTTCCAGCAGGCGCTGTCCTTCGGGCGCCTGGGGTTGTGCGTGATCGATGAACAGCACCGGTTCGGGGTCGATCAGCGGCTGGCCTTGCGCAACAAGGTCAGCGAGCGCGGCCTGACCGCGCATCAACTGATCATGACCGCGACCCCGATTCCACGCACGCTGGCGATGTCGGCCTATGCGGACCTGGATACTTCGATCATCGACGAACTGCCGCCCGGGCGAACGCCGGTGGTGACCGTAGCGGTGCCCAACACGCGGCGCGACGAGGTCGTGGCGCGTATCGGTCGCGCGGTAGCCGAGGGCCGTCAGGTCTATTGGGTGTGTACGCTCATCGAAACCAGCGACAAGCTGGAGGCGCAGGCGGCCGAAGCCGCGGCCGAGGCTCTTTCGGTAGCGCTGGACCGTGTACGGGTCACGCTCGTGCACGGGCGCATGAAGGCCGCCGAGAAGGCCCGGGCGATGAATGCCTTCAAGTCCGGCGCGATCGATGTGCTGGTAGCCACCACGGTGATCGAAGTCGGCGTGGACGTGCCCAATGCCTCGCTGATGATCATCGAGAACGCTGAGCGGCTGGGCCTGGCGCAGCTGCATCAGTTGCGTGGACGGGTGGGGCGCGGCTCGGTGGAAAGCCACTGCGTGCTACTTTATCAGCCGCCGCTGTCCGATACCGCGCGGCGTCGGTTGTCGGTGCTCCGCGAGACTGGCGACGGTTTCGCGATTGCACGTGCCGATCTGGAACTGCGAGGTCCCGGCGAGGTGCTGGGCACGCGCCAGACCGGCGCGGCGACGTTCCGTATCGCCGATCTCGTGCGCGACGGCGCGTGGGTCGAACGTGCGCTGGCGTTGGCCGACGATCTGCTGGCCTATCATCCGCGCGAGGCCGATATCCTCATCGATCGCTGGGCCGGCGCTGGCGGCGCCTACGCCCGCGTATGACGTGCCGACGGCGCGTACGAGCGACCCAACGACAACCGCAAGGCTGGCCATGAGTCTGATCACACGTATCCGCCATCTGGCCCAGTTCCGACTGGAACAGTTCATTCTCCGCGGCGTGGTGTCGCGGCTCATGGTGATCGCGCTGGCGATGGTACTGATCGCCGCCGGCGCCGGGCTGTTCGTCTATGCCATGGCGCCGTTGCCCTCGGAGACCTATCCCGATGCGGGCTCGGCCATCTGGTGGGCGTTTCTGCGCCTGACCGACTCGGGCTATCTCGGTGACGACGAGGGTGCGCTGTTACGCAGCGTCTCCACTGCGTTGACGATCACGGGCGTGGTGCTGTTCGTCGGCGCGCTGATCGCGACCATGACCCAGTGGCTCAACGATACGATCGAAACGCTCGAGGCCGGCTACACCCCCATCGCACAGAACAATCATGTGCTAATTCTGGGCTGGAACAACCGTACCGCAGCCATGGTCGAGGATCTGGTGCAGTCCGAGGGGCGGGTCGCCCGGTTTCTGGACCGGCACGGCGGCGGGCGGCTGCATATCGTGATTCTGGCCGAGCGTGTATCGCCGGCGCTGATGCAGGAGATCAAGGATCGGCTCGGCCGTCGTTTCGATTTCCGTCGGATCACGCTGCGCTCCGGCACGCCTCTGCGCCTGGATCACCTCAAGCGGGTCGACTATCTGCATGCCGGCGTGATCCTGCTGCCGACCCGTGAATTCGCTGCTGACAACTCGCCCGACGAACTCACCATCAAGACGCTCATGAGCGCTGCGCATTCCGACGACGATGTTCCGGCCGAGCAGCTGCCGCTGGTGGTCGCAGAGATCTTCGACGCCGATCGGCTGGAAACCGCGCGTCGCGCCTACCCCGGGCCGGCGGAGTTCATCGGCACGCCGCTGATCATCAGCCGGTTGCTGGTACAGAATGCGCGCCATACCGGTCTGTCCTGGATATACAACGAGCTGCTGGCCAGCCACGACGAGCCTGGCTGCAATCAGATCTTTGTACGGCGCTGTCCGGAGCTGGCCGGTCAGCGTCTGGTGGATGTCGCCGGTCGTTTCGACAAGGCAGTGCTGGTGGGCATCGCACGCGATGGCCAGCTGATCGCGTTGTTCGCCGACGCCGAGGACCGGGTGACCGCCGATGATCCGCTGGCTTTCATCGCGCGTGAGTTCGATCATTGCCGACCCGATCGCGACGTGCCGCCGGAGTCGACTGAACTGCGTCTGCCGTCGGCGCGTGACAATCGGGTCAGCGGTACGCGTCGTGTGCTCGTGCTGGGCTGGAATCAGAAGCTGCCATCGTTGCTGGCCGAGTTCGATGCCCATAACCGTGAGCCGGTGGACGTGGACGTGCTGTCGCTGCTGGATACCGCCGAGCGCCAGACGATCCTGCATCGCAAGGGCGTGCGCCTATCGCATGCCCGCGTGCGCCAGCTCGAAGGCGATCTGACCTCCCACTACGAAGTCGAGCAGCTGAATGTCGCCGGCTACGACAACCTCATTCTGGTGGCCAGCGACTGGCTTGGCTCGGCGGACGCCGCGGATGCGCGCATGCTGCTGGGGTATCTCGTGCTCTCGCGGGTACTCGAAGACGTCGCCAATCCGCCGCGCATGGTGGTCGAGACCTTGTCCAACGACAACGAAAAACTGTTCGACGTCGCCAACGTCGAGCGCCTGGTTTCGCCGGACCTGCAGGCCAGCGTACTCACTCAGGTTGCCCTGCGCCGCGAACTGCACTGGGTGATCGAGGAGCTGTTCGGCGCCGGCGGCGCCGAGATCGAATTCCGCGATGCCGAGGCGCTGGGTCTGGCGGGCCGTCAGCCGTGCTTCGATACGCTACGCGCCGAGCGCGCCCGTCACGGTGAAGTGCTGATCGGTGTGCTGGGCGGCCCGAACCGTCCGGCGCCGCGATTGCGGCTCAATCTGGCCGACAAGCAGGCGCCGATTCCATTGGCCGCTGGCGACGAACTGGTCGTGATCGCGGTTGGCTGAGGCCTTGACGAGCCGGGCACGCGCACGGCCGCGACGGCGAGGCTAGATCCATTTGCGACGCCGGAAATAGATCAGCATGCCGATGACCAGTATCGCCATCACAGCAATGACGGCCGGGTAGCCGTATCGCCAGCCCAGTTCAGGCATGTTCCAGGGGCTGCGCGTGTTGAAGTTCATGCCATAGACGCCGGCGATGAACGACAATGGCATGAAGATCGTGGCGATCAGCGTGAGCATGCGCATGATTTCGTTGAGCCGCGTGGAGGCCAGCGACAGATGGGTGTCCAGCAGCGAACCGGCGGTCTCGTAGTAGCCCTCGGTCAGATCCAGTACGCGCCGGGCGTGGTCTTCGACATCGCGGAAGTAGGGCCGGTTGTCGACGTGGATCAGCCCGTGATCCAGCCCGACCCAGCGCAACAGCATTTCGGACTGGCTGCGCAGGATTTTCTTCATGCCGATCAGGCGCCGTCGAAGGTCGTGAATGACGCCGATCAGATCGCGACCGTTACGGTCGAAAATCTCGTCCTCGACTGTTTCCAGATGGTCGTTGTAGGCCGACAGGACCTCAAAGCTGGTATCGACCACGACATCCGCCAGGCAATACGCGAGATAGTCCGACTCGGCCTGGGCGATCCGGCCCTGGGCCTCGTGGATTCGCTGGCGAACCGGTGCGAACACGTCGTGGCTGCCGGCATGAAAGCTCAGCACGAAATCCTCGCCGACGAACAGGCTGACCTGCTGAAACACCGGCTCGTCGTCGATGGTGACCGGCAGGGCCAGACAGGCGAATACGCTGTAGCGATACGCATCGAGCTTGGGCCGCTGGCCGGTATTGATGACGTCTTCAAGCGCTAGCGGATGCAGATGAAAAACGCGACCCAGGCGCTCCAGATCGGCTGCGGCCATGTCGCCTTCGAAATGCAGCCAGCTCAGTCGGTGGTTGTGGCCGGCCGGGGAGGCCAGCGCTTCGTCGAGCGAGCAGTTGGCTCGTTCCACGGTCTCGTGTTCGCCGCCGAAATCCATGCGATGGATCGTCAGGGGCCAGCGTGTAGTCGGGCGATCGGGCGCGTCGCTCAGAGCGCCGGGGCGAGTGCCGGGGCGGGGGCGGTGGCTGAGAAAATAATGCAGCATCAACGAAACGGGTGAGCAAACCAACGGAGCGGCGAGTAAAGCGCAGGCACCCGCTTGCTGGCAAGTCGAGCGGCCTAGGCGCGCGCCACGCAGTAGATATCAACACGCGTGGCGCCGGCCGCACGCAGACAACGATCGAGTGCAGCGACGGTATGGCCGGTGGTCATGACATCGTCGACGATCGCCACATGGCGTGCACGCAACGTGCCGCGGCATACGAACGCGTCGCGCATGTTCGCGGCACGACGCTCTGCGGCCAGCGTACTTTGACGCTCGGTCGCACGGCCGCGTTCGACCATTCGCGGTTCGACCGGGCATGCCAGTTGCCCACCGAGCCGCCGGGCCAGGCGCTCGGCCTGATTGAAGCCCCGCTGTCGATAACCGCTGCGATGCAGCGGCACCGGTATGAGCTGTTCGGGCAGCACGTCGCCGTGCTCGTCCAGCCGCTCGCGGATGTGCGCCGCCAGCAGATCGCCGAGCAGTCGGGCGTAGGTCAGCTGACCATCGAATTTAAGCCGGGCGATCATCCAGCGGATCGGCTGTTCGTACACAAAGCCGGGGACCACATGGTCGAAGCGGGGACGTTGCCGGCAGTCGCGACAGGTCGTGCTGCTCGCGGTCGGCGTCAAGGGCATGCCGCAGTGGTGACAGGCATGGACGAGCCAGGGCAGCTCCGTGGCGCAGTCGTGGCACAGATTCCGATCGAGGTCGGCCGGTGCTCGACAAAGCGCACAGGATGTACCGAGCAACATTTGTTGAGCAATTTTTATCCAATCGTCAAGAAATGACATGTTTTTAAGTTGACAGAGGTTCGATGCTGACAAAAGCTGGTGTCTGAAATCCACCGTTCGATCTTGCCATGTCCGACGCCCCTGTCTCCTCTGTGCCGCGCCACGACTGGACGCATGCCGAAGTCGTAGCGCTGTTCGCGCTGCCGTTCGCCGATCTGATCTATCGCGCACAAACCGCGCACCGGGCTTGTTTCGATGCCAACGCGGTCCAGCTGTCGACGCTGATGTCGATCAAGACCGGCGCCTGTCCCGAGGACTGTGCCTATTGTCCCCAGAGCGTACGCTTCGATACGGGCCTGGAACGGGAGGCGCTGTTGCCGCTGGAACAGGTACGCGATGCCGCTCAGCGTGCCCGTGCAGCCGGTGCAACGCGGTTTTGCATGGGCGCGGCCTGGCGTAGCCCCAAGGATCGGGATCTGGACAAGGTCATTGATATGGTGCGCGCAGTGCGCGACGAGGGGCTCGAGACCTGCGTGACACTCGGGATGCTCCAGGCTGAGCAGGCTCGACGCCTCAAGGAGGCCGGGCTGGACTACTACAACCACAATCTCGATACCTCGCCCGAATATTACGAGGACATCATCACCACGCGCACCTACGACGACCGTCTGGATACGCTCGGGCACGTACGCGATGCCGGGCTCAAGGTCTGCTGTGGCGGCATCGTCGGCATGGGCGAGTCGCCAATGGATCGCGCCGAGCTGCTGCGTCAGCTCGCCAATCTGCCTGAACATCCGCAGAGTGTGCCGATCAACAATCTCGTACAGGTCGAGGGCACACCATTGCACGGCGTCGACCCGATCGACGAGTTGGATTTCGTGCGCACCATCGCGGTTGCAAAGATCATGATGCCGAGCGCCTATGTGCGCTTGTCGGCCGGTCGCGAGCAGATGTCCGAAGCCGTGCAGACGCTATGCTTTCTGGCCGGTGCGAACTCGATCTTCTACGGCGATCAGCTGCTGACCACCTCCAACCCCGCTCACCTCAAGGATTTGGCCCTGCTGGACAAGCTTGGCATGGCGCCCGAGGCGACGCCCAAATACAGTGATGTGGCACCGGCGAGCCCACCGAGTGCGGCGCGTGCGCCGCAGCGGCGATCCACGCCCGCCGCCGCGAGCTAGTCCATGCGGCTGAACGACTTCTGTCGCCAGCGTCTGGCCGATATCGACGCGGCCGGGCGCCGTCGCCGCCGTCGGGTCATCGACGGGGCGCATACGCCGTCGATGACGGCAGACGGTCGCCGGTGTCTGAACTTCTGCAGCAACGATTATCTGGGGCTGGCCGGCGATCCGATCCTGAGCCACGCGCTGTCCGAGGCGGCCGGCCGGGTGGGGGTCGGCAGCGCGGCTTCACAGCTGGTCACCGGCCACAACGCCGAGCACGCGGCGCTGGAGGCCGAGTTGGCCGCCTGGGTCGGCCGTGAACGGGCCCTGGTGTTCTCTACTGGCTATGCGGCGAATCTCGGGGTGGTCAGTGCCTTGGCCGGCAAGCGCGATCATGTCGTGGCCGATGCGCTCAATCATGCGTCGTTGATCGATGGCGCACGGCTGTCCGGCGCCCGCAAGCATGTGTATGCCCATGGCAACGTGGATGCGGCCGCGCACGCGCTGTCGTCGACCGGGCCCGGCCAGCGGCTGCTGGTCACCGACAGCGTGTTTTCCATGGACGGCGACACCGCGCCACTGGCCGATCTGGCCGATCTGGCCGCGCGACACGATGCATGGTTCGTCGTCGACGATGCGCACGGGTTGGGAGTGTTCGGACCCGGCGGGGCGGGGGCAGTCGCTCAAGCCGGTCTAAATAGCGCTCAGGTGCCGATCCTGCTGGGTACGCTCGGCAAGGCAGCCGGAGCGGCCGGAGCCTTCGTGGCCGGCGACGATCTGACCATCGAAATGTTGCTGCAGACCGCGCGTTCGCTGATTTTCTCGACGGCCATGCCGCCCGCGGTGGCTGCTGCTGCTCGCCAGGGTGTGGCGATGGCACGGGCCGGCGAAGCCCGACGCGCGCATCTGCATGCGTTGATCGCGCGGTTCCGAGCGGGTGCAACTGCTCGCGGACTCGTGCTCGAACAGTCCGATAGCCCCATTCAGCCGCTGGTGCTTGGCGATGAGCGACACGCGGTGGCGGTCAGCCAAGCGCTGCTGGCGCGCGGCTATCTGGTCGGCGCCATCCGGCCGCCGACGGTGGCGCCGGGCACCTCAAGATTGCGGATCACGCTCACCGCAGGTCACGACGAAGCCCAGGTCGATGGGCTGCTGGATGCGCTCGGTGCGGTGATTCGTACGGGCGTCGATCGGTCGGCGTCGGCATGAATCTGCATATCGTCAGCCAGGGCACCGCGCGCGCGGACCAGCATGAGCTGGTCTTCATACACGGCTGGGGGCTGTCCGGGCGGATCTGGCAGTCCTTGATCGATCGTCTGTCGCCTCGCTTTCGTTGTCATGCGGTGGACCTGCCCGGCCATGGGGCCAGCAAGCCGGGCCCGGTAGGCCTGAACAATTGGGCCGACTCGCTGGCCGATACGCTCGCCGAGTCGGTGCAGAAGCCGACGGTGTGTGTCGGCTGGTCGCTGGGCGGGCTCGTCACATTGAGTCTGGCACGTCGGCATCCCGAGCGGCTGGCGGCTGCGGTGCTGGTGGCCAGCCTGCCACGCATGGTGCGCAGCCGGGATTGGGCCTGGGGGCTGGCCCCGGCAGCGATCGAACAGACCCGGCAGGGTTTGGCAGGCGATTACGCGACCACGGTCAGCGAATTTCTCATGCAGCAAGTGTTGGGCGAGCCCGGTGCCGCACGGGCTGTTCGCAGTCTACGCAGCGACCTGATCGATCAGCCGCCCAGCCGGGCCGGCCTGGAGCGCGGCCTGGACATCCTGCACGACACCGATCTTCGAACCGCTCTTGCCGCGCTGTCGCTGCCCACGCTCTGGGTCGCCGGCGCGCGTGATCGTATGGCGCACCCGGCGGGCATGGACTGGGCGGCTCGGCAGATGACCGGTGCCGGCTATTGGCCGGTCGAGCGGGCGGCCCACGCGCCGTTCGTCTCGCACGAGCGACGCTTTGCCGAGCGCGTAACGGCGTTCGTCGACGAGCTGGCGCGATCGCGCCCCCAACCGGCCGGCGAGATCCGCCCATGACCGCGCGCACGATATTCGTCACCGGCACCGATACCGAAGTCGGCAAGACCCTGGTGAGTACCGCTTTATTGCGCGGCCTGCGGTCGGCGGGCCATCGCGCGGTCGGTTACAAGCCGGTGGCCAGTGGCTGCGCGCGCACGCCGACCGGGTTGCGCAACGATGATGCGCTGGCCCTGCAGGCAGCGGGCACGCCGGGATGGCGCTACGACGCGATCAATCCCTATGCGTTTGCCGAACCGATCGCGCCGCACGTCGCGGCCGCGGATGCCGGCGTCACCGTGCTGCCCGATCGACTCGACACCGGCCACGCCAGGCTGGCGGCCGCCAGCGATTGGGTGGTCGTCGAAGGCGCGGGCGGCTGGCACGTACCGCTCAACGCCGAGTGCGATTTTGCCGATTGGGTCGTTGGTGCCCGCTGGCCGGTACTGCTCGTGGTCGGGATGCGTCTGGGCTGTATCAACCATGCCGTGCTCAGTGCCCGCGCGATCCGGAACGCCGGCGCACCGCTGGTTGGCTGGGTGGCCAATCTGATGCCGCCGCTTCAGCCCCGTGTGGAGGACAATCTCGCCTGTCTGGCGCAGGTGCTCGGCGTGCCGCCGCTAGCCCGTATTCCGCCGATGCCGGACGCCGAACTGGCGCTGAATCCCGAGCCCTGGCTGGCACGTATATAGAGGCTGCAGCGGGAAGTGTCGGACGCGATTGCTGTTTGCCAGCGCAACAGTGCTTCGCATAAACTCTCCGACCGGAGGACACGGTGGGATGTCTAGCCGAATCGAATCCAACGAACACGTGCGACGGCTGGTGATCGCGCCCAATGCTTCGCTGAGCAAGGCGCAGGCCCAGTGGTTCTTTGTCGGTATGTGTGCCGTGTCGTTCGGTATCGCCGGATTTCTGACAGTCTTCGGGCTGTGGCTGATCTGGCCTTTTGCGGGGCTGGAAATGGCCGCACTGGGCGCAGGGCTCTATGTCAGCCTGCGCGACAATGGTTATCGCGAGGTCGTCACCGTGTACGACGACCGTATAGAAGTCGAAGCGGGTCTGAACGAGCCGCAGAGAAGGTGGGAGTTTCCGCGTTTGCTTACACAGGTCCGTCTGAGTCCGGGCGTGTATAACAACAGCCCGTCACGGTTGTTGGTCACACGTCACGGCCACGGCTGCGAACTCGGACGCTGCCTGACCGATGAGGAACGCGGCGAAGTGGCCGAGCGGCTCAAGGCGTGGGTGACCGCGCCGCAGCTGACGTGAGCCGGCATCGCGGGCCTGATTCGTGTTTTACAGAGAGTGACTATGAATAAAATCAGCATTCTGTCCCGGTCGGGCCTGGCGGCCCTGGGCGCGCTGGCGATGGCGCCGGCGCACGCCGCCTGGACTCTCAACATGAATGAGGGCGTGACCGACCTGACCAAGGAAGTCTTTGGTCTGCACATGCTGATTTTCTGGATCTGCGTGGTCATCGGCATCGGCGTGTTCGGCGTGATGCTCTACTCGGTGATCGTGCATCGCAAGTCGCGCGGCTTCGAGGCCGCTCATTTTCATGAGTCCACCGGTGTCGAGATCGCCTGGACGATCATCCCGTTTCTGATTCTCATCGCCGTGGCCATTCCGACCGCAGGCACCCTGCTCAAGGTCGAGGACAGCAGCAATCCGGACATGACCATCCGGGTCACCGGCCATCAGTGGCTGTGGGAATACGACTATGTCGATCAGGGCGTGCATTTCTTCAGTCGTCTGGATCGCGCCAGCGACAAAGCGCGCCAGCAGAATTCCGGTATCGACCCCAATTCGGTCGAGCATTATCTGCGCAACGTTGACAACGCCATGGTCGTGCCTGTCGACAAGAAGGTACGCCTGCTGCTGACCTCGGGTGACGTCATCCATTCATGGTGGGTGCCCGATCTGGGCGGCAAGAAAGACGCGATTCCCGGCTACATCAACGACATGTGGTTCAAGGCCAACGAAACCGGCACCTATCGGGGCCAGTGTGCCGAGCTGTGTGGTCGCGGCCATGCGTTCATGCCGATCGTGGTCAAGGTGGTCTCGCAATCCGACTACGACCGTTGGGTTACCGATCAGGGTGGCAACGCCGGCGGCGATTCGGAGCTGGCTACCGGCCAGCCGAGCACCGACGATGCCAACGCCGATGCTCAGACGTCGGCTGATTCCAGCCCGACCGCGGGCGACGCGACCAAGGGACGGACCGAGGACGGCAACACCGAGGATCCACAGGCGGCCAAGGACAGCATTGTCGGCGTGGGTGAAAAGGACAACCAAGGTGCGTCGTCCGAGCAGTCGGGCGAACAGCAGCGGGAGATCGATTCGGCCCAGGCTTCACCGGATCGCGGCTCGCCGAAGGTCGATTCGCCCGAGACAAACGCCGAGGGCAACCAGTCCTCCGATTCACAACAGGGCGAGGGTGCCGGCGGCGAACAGGGCAACGCGCAGCAGGGCTCGTCTTCGAATGCCGATCAGGGCCAGGACGGAGACGAATCCGACCTGTCCAAAGACGACCTGATGGCCCAGGGCAAGCAGGTTTACGGCAATATGTGCGTAGCCTGCCACCAGGCCGACGGCAGCGGCATGCCTGCGGCCGGTTTCCCGGCGCTCAAGGGCGGTGCGATCACCACCGGCCCGGTGCCGGCACATATCGCCCAGGTTCTCAACGGCAAGGGCGCGATGCCCCCCTACAAGGGTTCGCTCAGCGATGAGCAGATTGCGGCCGTGGTGACCTACGAGCGCAATGCCCTCGGTAACAGCACCGGCGACGTGGTCCAGCCTTCCCAAGTGGCCGAGCAGCGATAATACAAGCCCCTTCGCGGCGGCTTAGGAGTTTTGCGATGAGCACTGTCAATCCGACTGACACCCACCACGATCACCACGATCATCACCACGGCCCGGTGACTCTGGCCGACGGTGTCTGGCCCTGGATGAAACGCTGGATCGGGACGACCAACCACAAGGATCTGGGTACGCTGTACCTGATCTTTTCTTTCACGATGCTGTTCATCGGCGGCCTGATGTCGCTGGTGATTCGTGCCGAGCTGTTCGCGCCCGGCATCCAGTTCGTCGACCCCGGTTTCTACAACGAGATGATCACGCTGCACGCGCTGGTGATGATCTTCGGCGGGGTGATGCCGGCGTTCGTGGGCCTGGCCAACTGGATGGTGCCGATGATGATCGGCTGCTCCGATCTGGCATTGCCGCGCGTTAACAACTGGGGCTTCTGGATCCTGCCGTTCGCGTTCTCGATGCTGCTCGGAACGCTGTTCGTGTCGGGCGGCGCGCCGGCGTCTGGCTGGACCATGTACCCGCCATTGGTGATGCAGACGGGTAACGCCCTGCCGTTGATGGTGTTCGCCATCCATATGGCGGGTATTTCGTCGATCACGGGCGCAATCAACGTCGTGGTCACCATTCTCAACATGCGTGCGCCGGACATGCCGCTGCTCAAGATGCCGCTGTTCGTCTGGACATGGCTGATCACTGCCTACCTGCTGATCGCGGTGATGCCGGTGCTGGCCGGTGCGGTGACCATGCTGCTGACCGACCACTTCTTCGGCACGACCTTCTTCGACGCCGCCGGCGGCGGTGATCCGGTGCTGTTCCAGCATATCTTCTGGTTCTTCGGGCATCCCGAGGTCTACATCATGATTCTGCCGGCCTTCGGCATCGTGTCGACCATCATCCCGACGTTCGCCCGCAAGAAGCTGTTCGGCCACGATTCCATGGTGTACGCCGTGGCGTCGATCGCCTTCCTGTCGTTCATCGTGTGGGCCCACCACATGTTCACGGTGGGCATGCCTGTGTCGGCCGAGCTGTTCTTCATGTTCGCGACCATGCTCATCGCCGTGCCGACGGGCGTTAAGGTGTTCAACTGGGTCGCGACAATGTGGCGCGGCTCGATGACCTTCGAAACGCCCATGCTGTTCGCGATTGGTTTTGTCGTGCTGTTCACGATCGGCGGGTTTTCCGGCCTGATGCTCGCGCTCACGCCGGTCGACTTCCAGTATCACGACTCCTACTTCGTGGTCGCCCACTTTCATTACGTGCTGGTGCCCGGGGCGATCTTCTCGATCATCGCGGCCATCTACTACTGGATTCCCAAGTGGACGGGCGTGATGTACAACGAGAAGCTCGGCCAGTTCCATTTCTGGTGGAGTGCGGTCTGGATCAACGTACTGTTCTTCCCGCAGCACTTCCTGGGGCTGGCCGGCATGCCGCGCCGGATTCCGGATTACGCGACTCAGTTCACCGACTTCAACATGATTTCCTCGGTCGGTGCCCTGATGTTCTTCCTCGGCCAGTTCGTGTTTATCTACAATATGATCATGTGCATGCGGCGTTCGGGCAAGAAAGCCACCGGCCGGGTGTGGGAAGGTGCCCGCGGGCTCGAGTGGACCGTCGCCTCGCCGGCGCCGTACCACACCTTCGAGCAGCCGCCCAAGATCGACCCGCGCGAGCTGGCCTGAGGGCACGGGTCGTACTGGATCATGTCGCCGAAGAGAAAGAACGCGCTGCTCGCACTCGCCCTGGGCGGTGTGGCGGTCGGTATCTATATCGCCTTCTTCTTCGAGATGGCGGCACGCTAGGCGTGTGGCGGCTCCGGCCGCCACACGGGCGCCGCGCATGCGGCACGACGGATGGGACGGACCGGCGCGTCATGGCCGTTCCGCTTAACTGAGTTAGAGAAGGGATCAAGCGCTATGGCCACGCACACCAGCGAGCAGCACAAATACTACGTACCCGAGCCGTCGCCATGGCCGTTCATGCTCACGGTCGCACTCGTGCTCACACTCGGCGGTGCCGGATTCTGGTTGAATGGCCATGTGGTCATCGCGCCGTACATCGCCGCGCTGGGCCTGGCCTGTCTGCTGGTGATGGTTTTCATCTGGTTTCGCGATGTCGTTCACGAAAACCGGACCGGGGTGTATGGCCACCAGGAGGACATGACCTATCGCTGGGCGATGAGTTGGTTCATCTTCTCCGAGGTCATGTTCTTTGCCGCCTTCTTCGGCGCGCTTTTCTATAGCCGCATGATTGCGCTGCCCTGGCTCAACGGTGAAGGCGAGAAATTCTTCACCAACGTCTATCTCTGGCCGCAGTTCGAAGGTGTCTGGCCCAGCAACGGGCCCGGCAATATCGGCGGCGATTTCGAGACCGTCAATGCCTGGCACCTGCCGCTGATCAACACGATACTGCTGCTGACTTCATCGGTGACCATCACCTGGGCGCACTGGGGCCTCAAGGAAGACAACCGCTGGAAGCTGTGTCTCGGCCTAGCGGCGACGGCGGCCCTGGGTGCGACATTCCTGTATTTCCAGGGCGTTGAATATCTCGAGGCCTACGAGCATCTCGGATTGACGCTGGGCTCGGGAATCTATGGCTCGACGTTCTTCCTGCTCACCGGTTTCCATGGCATGCACGTCACCCTGGGTACGATCATGCTGACCGTGATTCTTCTGCGCTGTCTAAAGGGTCACTTCAGCTCGCATGACCATTTCGGCTTCGAAGCCGTCGCCTGGTATTGGCACTTCGTGGACGTGGTCTGGCTGGGCCTGTTCGTGTTCGTCTATATTCTGTAATCGCCGCGCCAGCCTGCCCGTCGGGCCGAACTTTCGGCCCGAGCCGCCTGTCCAACCGATCAGCCGCTGCGTGTACGCGTGGCGGCCAGTCAGCGGCCGAGGTTGTGCGGATGCACGATGCCGGCCAGGTAGCCGGCGAACAGCAGGCCGATCAATACGACAGACAGCACGATCCGCCACGTGAGTGCCTTGACCACGCGCCGCGTGTCGCCGGTATCCCGTACTAGGAACACCAGCCCCGATCCGAGGGCCGCGAGTATGGCGATCAGGAAGGCGACGATGAAAAGTTTGATCATATGCGAATAGGGCGCTTTCGCTTCGCGCCGCCTTGGTGGGGAGGGCTAATTTTCGTGCTCGTATTCGCCGCGCTGTGCGGGCTCGGTATCTGGCAGATCGACCGTGGCGAGCAGAAGGAGCAGATGCTAGCGCAGCAAGCCGTGGCGATCAAAAATGCGCCACGGTCTTTCAACCGCGCCGCCGCCTCAGACAGCAACCCGGCTTATGGTTCTCGATACACCGTCGACGGGCGGATGGATGCGTCGCAGCAGATACTGCTCGACAACCAGGCGTTCGATGGCCGGATCGGCTACCGGGTATGGACACCCGTGGTGATGGCTGACGGGCGCCGAGTGCTGGTGGATCGCGGTTGGGTTCCACTGGGCGCGGGCGGGCGATCGGACATACCTTCACCCGCCGGGCCGGATGGCCCGGTCCGGATGACAGGGCGCTGGCGTGATCTGCCGGAACCGGGCATGCGTCTGGGCGGGGCGCCCGACTGCACGGCTCGCGGCTGGCCGCGGGTGCTCAACTATCCGACTATATCCTCGGTACGCTGTCAGTACGACGGCCCGGTGGTCGACGGGCTGCTGCTACTCGACGAAAGCGACGACCGCGGTTTTGCCCGCGACTGGCAGGCTGCGCTGGTGCAGATGCCGCCGGTACGCCATTTCGGCTATGCGGCTCAATGGTTCGCAATGGCCATCGCGGTCGCGGCCATCTTTCTTTTCGTCAATCTCAAGCGAATTCGATGAACCGACAAACCCTCGCCCGTCTCAAACTGCTCGGCGTGTTCCTGATATTTCTCGGGCCGTTGGCGTTGGCTTATCTGATGTACTACGGACTGTCCTATGGTGGCAGTGGTCTGGGTACCAACGGCGGCACGCTCATCAGTCCGGCTCGGCCGTTGCCGGATATCCGGCTGACCGAGGCCGGCGGCGAACCGGTGCAGAGTGGGGCCGTACTCGAACAGGAATGGACCATCCTTCAGTTGGCGCCCGCCGGCTGCGATGCGACCTGTCTGGAAAGCCTCGACGAGACCCGGCAGATTCGTGCGCTGCTGCATCGCCGTGCCGCGCGCGTGCAGCGGGTGCTGCTGGCCGGAGGCGATGTGACGCTGCCCGACCTGGGCCAACAACCCGATCTATCTATCTATCGCGGCGACCTCGCGCCTTTCCTGGATACGATGGAAGACAAGGCGGGCGCGCGCGACTCCGGCGTGGTGTACCTGATCGATCCACTGGGCAACTGGATGCTCTACTATCCGCCCGGCGGCGACGGTGAGGCGCTGTTCAAGGACATCAAGCACCTGCTCAAGCTTTCTCATATCGGCTGAGGATTTCGTCGTGTCGCGCTTTCAACTGAATCTGGCTACGTTGTGTCTGGCCTTTGTCGTCATCACCCTGGGTGCGTTCGTACGTCTGTCTGATGCCGGGCTGGGTTGTCCCGACTGGCCCGGCTGTTACGGGCATCTGGACGTGCCGACCGCTCAGGCCGATGTGGCGCGCGCCAACGAGCGCTTCGCCCACCGCCCCGTTGAGGCGCCCAAGGCATGGAAGGAGATGATCCACCGCTATGCGGCCGGGACCCTGGGCCTGTTGATTCTCGCAATGGCACTGGCCGCTCTTCGGCGCAGCGACAATCCTCATCAGCAACGTGCCTTGCCATGGGTGCTGGTGGCGCTGGTGATATTCCAGGCGCTGCTCGGAATGTGGACGGTTACGCTGCTGCTCAAGCCGCTGATCGTGACCGGTCACCTGCTGGGCGGCATGGCGACGTTCGCCCTGCTCGGGTGGTGTCTCTATCGGCAGGGCAATCTGTTTTCCGGCTGGCGAGCGCGCAGCGTAGGGACCCTGCGCGTTGCGGCCGGTGTGGCGCTGGCACTGCTCGTCGGACAGATCTTCCTCGGCGCATGGACCTCGACCAACTATGCCGCGCTGGCGTGTCCGGATTTTCCGACCTGTCAGACCTACTGGTGGCCGCCGACCGACTATCCGGCGGCCTTTACCCTGTGGCACGGCCTGGGTATCAACTACGAATACGGCATCCTCGACAGTATTCCGCGGGCGACGATCCACTGGACCCATAGATTGGGTGCCGTGCTGATCGTCGCCGTGCTGGTGGCGCTGGCCGGCCTGCTGTTCCGCCAGGGCGTGTTCGAACGCCGCTGGCGCGGCATGGGCCTGACGTTGCTGGCTGCACTGGCGTTGCAGGTGGGTCTGGGCATCTCCACGGTGGTATTCCACCTGCCGCTGCCCGTGGCCGTTGCCCACAACGGGGGGGCGGCCCTGTTACTATTGACACTTGTCGCGATCAATCATGCCGCATGGAGAGCGCGCGATCATGTCTAGCCCGAGCAGCAGCGCCACAGTCGAACAGCCGACATTGAGTCAGCGGCTGAACGATTACTACGAGCTGTGCAAACCGCGCGTGGTGCTTCTGATCGTGTTCACGGCCATGGTCGGCATGTTTCTGGCGACGCCGGGCATGGTCCCGGTCGATGCGCTGGTCTTCGGTACGCTCGGCATCACCCTGATGGCCGCCTCGGCCGCCGCCGTCAATCAGATGCTCGATATAAAGGCCGATGGGCGCATGGCGCGTACACGCAAACGCCCGTTGGTCACCGGTCATCTGGACATGGGACAGTCGGCACGCTTTGCCGTGGCCATCGGCGTAGCCGGCATGCTGGTGCTGATGTGTCTGGTCAATGCGCTGACCGCCTGGCTGACCCTGTTCACCCTGATCGGCTATGCCGGGGTCTATACGGTCTATCTCAAGCGCGCCACCCCGCAGAACATCGTTATCGGCGGTGCCGCGGGCGCAGCGCCGCCGATACTGGGCTGGGCCGCGGTGACCGGTACGGTCGATGCCCACGCACTGATTCTGTTTCTGATTATCTTCATCTGGACACCGCCGCATTTCTGGGCCCTGGCCATCGAACGGCACAAGGAATACGCCGAGGTGGATATTCCCATGCTGCCGGTCACGCACGGCCTCGAATACACGCGTACGCAGGTATTGCTGTATACCGTGCTGCTGTTGCTGGTGTCGTTACTACCGTTCGTCGCCGGGCTGAGCGGTCCGCTCTATCTGGTCAGCGCGGTCATTCTGTCTGGCTGGTTCCTCGTCTACGCGGTCCGCCTGAAGTACGCGCCCAAACCGGGCCTGGCGATGCGCACCTTTGGCTATTCGATCGTCTATCTGATGGCGATCTTCACCGCCTTGCTCGTGGATCACTACGTGCCTGTCGTCTTCGGCTGATCCACTTCCGATGGCAGGCCGCGGTCAGCGGCCGTCGATCAGGCGATCGAATCTCTGCAGGCACTCGACCAGTCGGTCCTTGCCGAACCGCTCGTCCAGACTCTCCTCGGCGAGCGGCGCAATCGCGCTCGCAGCGGGCAGACGGGCGTCGGCTTCAATCAGCGCCCGCATGCGCGGCAGGAACACGAACTGAAGCCACTGTGTGAACGACAGGGTGTCGGCACAGAATGGGGTCCGGCTGGCCATGGCCGCGGGCGCGGGCACCTCGTCATGCCAGTAGCCGGCCTCGCGCATGGCCTGTTCGATCGCCAGCACACTATCGGCGATCCGGTGGACGGGCGGGGCGGAATCCTGCGGTCGGGTCATGCGGAGTTCACTCGAACATCGGGTTTGTCGGGCCGACTCAGAACGGCCACCACCAATGGCCGGGGTTTTCCAGATCGGCACGGCAACCCTGTAACTGGGCGGCGTAGCGTCCGGCACGGGCGTCGACCCGGCCTGCGGTACGCATCAGCCACGGCTTGTTCTTGTAAGTACCACGGCGATAGCCTGCCTGACCCTCGTGATAGGCCAAGTACTGGCTGTAGGCATCCCATTTGGAGATTCCGAGCATCGCGCTGCTCTTGGCCATGTACCAACCAACGAAATCGGTCGCGTCGCCGAAGTCGTCTCGGTCGGCCCAGCCGTTACCACTATCGCGCTTGTACCAGTTCCAGGTGCTGTCGAGCGCCTGGGTATAGCCATAGGCCGAGGTGATATGAGTCCACGGGATGATCCATAGCAGACGCTTGCGCGGCGGACGTGCATCCCCCACGAATCGTGATTCCTGATAGATGATCGCCATCTGCACCTGAATCGGCGCACCCCACCGATCAAATGCGGCATCGGCATCATCGTACCAGCCACTTTTGTCGTAGAAGATGTCACAGACATTCGCGGTCGACCGCGGAGGCGCGGTCACGCAGCCGGCCAGCGCGAGCGTGAGCAGGAACAGAAGATAACGATGCATGGCCGAAAGCCTAGCAAAAGCAGCCCCGTCCGGGGTGGATAATGGGTGCGTTACAATATCGCCGCTCGCGATGCGCGGTGCCCTGATCACGTCGTTCGTCATTACCTAGCGTTATAAGAAAATAAAGAAATAGACGTTTTCATGCGGACGATCGCCCGTTAACCTGCGCCGTCCCGTGCCGTATCCGCTTTTTTCGCACCCAGCCCGGACCGTCGATGAAGTCAGCTCCCATCCAAGATCACACCAGCCCGCTCAACGCCGAGCAGGCCCAGCAGCTCACCGCGCTGATCGAAACGCTCACGCCCATGCAGGTGACCTGGATTAGTGGCTATCTGTCGGGTATCAATGCCTCGACCGTCGCCGGCGAAGTCGCCGCGCCGGCCGCGCCGGCCGCCCAGTCGAGTGTCAGCGAGACGCTGACCATCCTGTACGGCTCGCAGACCGGCAACGCCGAAGACATCGCCGAGCAGCTCAAGGCTCGTGCGGACACCGCCGGGCTGAATGCGGTGGTGATCGACATGCTCGATTACAAGCCCAAGGATCTGAAAAAGGAGCAGAATCTTATCGTTTGCGTGTCCACGCACGGTGAGGGTGATCCGCCGGACAACGCCGAGGAACTGCACGAATTCCTGTTCGGCAAGAAGGCGCCCAAGCTTGACGGGTTGAAGTTCTCCGTGCTGGCGTTCGGCGATACCAGCTACGAGCATTTCTGCCAGACGGGCAAGGATTTCGATGCTCAGCTGGAAAAACTCGGCGGCCGACGCATGGCCGACCGCGTGGATCTGGACGTGGACTTCGACGATGCGGCCGAGGCATGGATCGAGCACGTGGTGTCGACCTTCGCGGACGATATCGGAGGCGATACCGCGCATCCGACCGTGACCGCGATGCCCGGTGCGCAGGCTGCGACCCCCGAGTCGAACTATTCGCGCAAAAACCCGTTCGGCGCCGAGGTGGTAGGCAACGTAGTGCTCAACGGGCGTGGCTCCGATAAGGAAGTCCACCATATCGAGCTCGATACCGAAGACTCCGGCCTGGTCTGGGAGCCCGGCGATTCCCTTGGCATCATTCCGGAGAACAGTCCGGACGCCGTGGCCGAGCTCATCGCGGCGCTGGGGGTCTCCGGCAAGGACACGGTGACCGGTATCGACGGCGAAGTAAGCCTCGAACACGCGCTGACTCACCAATACGAGATCACAACGCTGACTCGGCCGCTGATCGAGAAATATGCCACTCAGGCTCAGTCGGAAGCCCTCGATGCGCTGCTCGCCGAGGACCAGCGCGAAGCGCTGGCCGAGTACATGGACGGCCGGTTCGTCGTCGACCTGGTCGAGGATTACCCGATTGCCGGTCTGACCGGGGCCGATTTCGTGCGCCTGCTGCGCAAGTTGCCGCCGCGCTTGTACTCGATTGCCTCGAGCCATGCTGCCAACCCCGACGAGCTGCATCTGACGGTGGCGGCCGTGCGCTACGAGACCCACGGTCGAGCCCGACACGGCGTGGCCTCGATTCAGCTGGCCGATCGCAGCGAAGAGTCGAAGCTGCCGGTCTATATAGATAGCAACAAGAACTTCAAGCTGCCGGGCGACGATGTGCCGATTATCATGATCGGGCCGGGCACCGGCGTGGCGCCGTTCCGCGCATTCATGGAAGAACGCGAGGAGCGCGGGGCCGACGGCGACAACTGGCTGTTTTTCGGCGCCCAGCACTTCCTCACCGATTTCTACTATCAGACCGACTGGCTGCGCTGGCGCAAGGATGGCCTGCTGACCCGCATGGATGTTGCGTTCTCCCGCGACCAAGCCGAAAAGATCTATGTCCAGGACAAGATCCGTGCCGCGGGTGCCCAGGTGTATGCCTGGATCGAGCGCGGCGCGACGATCTATGTCTGTGGCGATGCCAATGCCATGGCGCATGATGTCCACGAGGCTTTGCTGGCGCTGATCGGCGAACACGGAGGTCTGGACGCCGAGGCCGCGGCCGCCCACCTCAAGCAGATGCAGAAGGACAAGCGCTACCAGCGCGATGTCTACTGATCCGGCGTGATTCTCACTATTTCGAGCAGAGCATGAGCGACAACGAACTCTCCCCCGTCGAACACATCAAGATCGCGAGCAACTATCTGCGTGGGACCATCGCCGATGGTTTGGCCGACGAGCTCACCGGGTCGATCGCCGAAGACGATACCCAGCTCACCAAGTTCTACGGCTTTTACCAGCAGGACGATCGCGACCTGCGATCCGAGCGCAAGGCCTCGAAGCTGGAGCCGCATTATCAGTTCATGCTGCGCCTGCGCCTACCGGCCGGTGTAGTCACCGGCGAACAGTATCTGGCCATCGACGAGCTGGCCCACAAGTACGCTAACGGCACGCTGCGGTTGACCACGCGTCAGACCTTTCAGTACCACGGCGTACTCAAGAAGCACCTGCGCCCGCTGCTGCAGGCGGCATACAAAGTCGGTATCGATGCGCGCGGCGCCTGTGGCGACGTCAATCGCAACGTCATGGCTTCGGCGAACCCGCATTTGTCGGCGCTGCATCGGGACGTTCACGACTGGTCGACGAAAATCTCCGAACACCTGGCGTGGAAGTCACGTGCCTATGAAGAAATCTTTCTCGAACAGGCGCCGCAGGGCGAGGACCACGAGCCGATCTACGGGAAGACTTATCTGCCGCGCAAATTCAAGATCGCCATCGCTGTGCCCCCCGAAAACGATGTGGATGTCTTCGCCAACGATATCGGCCTGATTGCGATCGCCGAAGGCGATACGCTGGTCGGTTTCAATATCGCCATCGGCGGCGGCATGGGTTCGACGCACGGCGACGAAGCCACCTATCCGCGCCTGGGCAGTGTGATCGGCTTCGCGACACTCGAGCAGACGCTCGAAGCCGTGCAGACGCTGGTCGAGATACAGCGCGATCACGGCGACCGCAGCAACCGCAAGCACGCGCGGTTCAAGTACACGATCGACGACCACGGCATCGACTGGATCCACGACCAGATGGAAGAGCGTGTCGGCTGGCGTCTGGCCGAGCCTCGTGACTATGAGTTCGCGCGTAACGGCGACCCGCTGGGCTGGGCCGAGGACGATGCCGGCAACTGGCATCTGACCCTGTTCATCGAGAACGGCCGTATCGCCGACTTCGACGCCGAGGGTACTGCTCACTACGGGCAGTATCACGGCGAGCCGGGTTACAAGCTCATGACCGGCCTGCGCGAACTGGCCAAGATCCACCAGGGCACGATCCGTCTGACGGGCAACCATAATCTGATCGTGGCCGGGGTATCGCCCGACAACAAGCCCGCCATCGAGGCGTTGGTCGCCCACTACGGCCTGGACGACGGTAGCCGCGGGTCGACTCTGCGCCATTCGGCGATGGCTTGTGTGGCGTTTCCCACCTGCGGGCTGGCTATGGCCGAGTCAGAGCGGTATCTGCCGGCGCTGGTCACCGAGCTGGAAAAGATCGTCGATGATGCCGGGCTGACCGATCAGCCGATCGTCATCCGCATGACCGGATGTCCCAACGGCTGTGCGCGTCCTTTTCTGGGCGAGATCGGTTTCGTAGGCAAGGCTCCGGGCAAGTACAACCTGTATCTGGGCGCCGGCCACGACGGGGCCCGCCTGAACAAGCTGTATCGCGAGAACATCGGCGAAGACGAGATCCTCGCCGAGCTGACACCGATGATCGAGCAGTTTGCCGCTGAGCGCGAAGAGGGCGAACCGTTCGGCGATTTCGTCATTCGAGCAGGTATCATTGCCGAAACCACCGAAGGGCGATATTTCCATGACAACGTCGGTTCACCGCAGGCAGCGTAGTCGGTTTGTCGGGTTCGCGGCGGGGCTGATTTTGGCCCTGTTGCTGGCGGGACAAAGCGCACTCGCGCAATCCGGCGGTGGGCCGGCCGATGACACAACGGCCTCGAAAGACGCGCTCATCCGCGAGCTGGTCAATCTTACCGACGCAAGCCAGCTGGAGGCGGTCTTTTCACGCCAGTTCATCGACCGCGTGGCCAACGCCGTGGCGTTCGTCCAGCCGAATCTGGACCCGGCGACCATGGCGGTGATCCGGCAGGAAGCGACATCGGTGGTGCGCGAGCGAATCGAATCGGGAGATGCGCTGTACTCAGTGCTTTACCCGGTCTACGAAAAGCACTTCAATATTTTTGAGCTTAATCAGCTGGTGACGTTCTACGAGTCGCCGCTGGGCCAGAGGCTGGTGCGCGTATCGCCGCAGCTGCTTACCGAGTCGCTGTCGCTGGGTCGTGAATGGGGTTTGTCACTGGTGCCCGAGATCATCGACCGGGTTCAGACACGTCTGTCGAATTCCAACTGAGCCGCAGTCGTGTGAACCGGGCGCACAGGCTCAGGACGGCGGCCGTGTACCAGCCGGGGCAGGGCGGCTCTCCCAGCGACCGATGCCCATGAAGATCAGGCGCAGCTGTTTCTCCGCGCGCAGCATCAACGCGCTGTCTTCGGCGTTGTCCGGATCGACGTCGAGGATGCGTTCGGCCAGCGAGATCACGGTATTGACCACCAGATCGGCAAGCATTCGCAAGTCACTCCGCGAGATGTGCGAGAACTCGTCGAAGCGGGAAAAATCGTCGGCCAGGGCGTTGATCAGCAGCCGAATCTCGTCGTGGATTGCAGCCCGCATGGCGACCGTACCGGAAAACCGTTCCTTGACGACGAACTGGAACAACAGCTGGTTGTCGCGGACGTGGTGGGCGAACAGCTCGACCGAGTAGCGAACCAACCCCTTGAGCGGCAGCGATGACAGCTGCGCTTGTTGGAGTATGGCGCGCAGCGCCTTGAACGTCTGTTCGACCAGACTCAGCCCGAGTGCATCCAAATCCTCGAAGTGCCGGTAGAACGCCGTCGGCACCACGCCCGCTTCGCGTGCAATTCGACGCAGCGAAATCGCCGAGAAATTGGCTTCGGTCGCCACCAGTTCCAAGGCGGCCTGCATGAGTGCATCGCGCGCCTCGCCGCGACGGGGCGCACGTCGGCGGGATTTGGTCGTCGTCTGTTCGGCCGTTCGGGTCATGGGCGTTTGCGTGGCGGTCATGGCGATCTCGAAGGGCAGTCAGGCACGATAACCGCTCCGGTGTCCGCCTGGAATGGCGAGGACGGGCGGCCGAGTCGCGTCACGGGTGTCGAATGTGAACAAGTGTTGACTTGGGATTGCCCCATAGCTAAAGTGTACACATGTTCACATTCACTAGGAAGCGGATATGAGACCCCTGGTCAAGAAAGTGCTGAGCAGCTCGCTGGTCGGCGCCATGGCCAGCCCGCTCTCCGTCGACGATTATCTGTCTCTTATCGATCGCCGGCTCTCGCTGTCCGAACCGCGCGGCCGTGTGGTCGGCGTGGCACGTCAGACTGCCGATAGCGTCACGCTGTCGATCGAGCCCAACGATAACTGGGCCGGTCATCTCAGCGGCCAGCATGTGTTGCTGGGCGTTGACTTAAACGGCACACGGCACAGCCGCTGTTTTTCCATCGTCAGCGTGCCAGGTGAGCCGCTCATCGAAATCACCGTCAAGCGCAACGGCGACGGCCGTGTGAGCAATTTTCTGGTCGATCACGCCGCGCGGGGGCAACTCGTCTATCTGAGCGCGGCCCAGGGCACGTTCGTGCCCGAAGGCCCGCTGCCGGCCCGTGCGCTGCTGCTCAGCGCCGGTAGTGGCATCACACCGGTGATGGGATGGCTGCGCGACTGGGTCGCGCGCGGCGCGTGCGGCGAGGTGGTCTTCGTGCACTACGCGCGCAGCCGCGACGAGATGATCTACGCGGACGAGCTCGAAGATCTGGCTGCGCGCCATTCCGGGCTGTCGCTGAAGACTGTCTTCACCGCTGCTGACGGCCAGCGTCTGGATGCGCAGGCGCTAGAGGCCATGGTGCCGGATATCGACCAGCGCACCGCATGGGTCTGCGGCCCGACCGGGTTCATGGACGTCGCCGAAGCGGCGATCGGCGCGCGAAGCCGGGCGCCGCTTTATCGAGAGCAGTTTGCGGCCACCCGCCGTGAGGTTGCGCATGGCGAGGGCGCCGTACGCTTTATCCGGTCTGATATCGCCGCCTCCGGCGAGCAGGGCTCCCTGCTCGAAGTCGCCGAGGGGGCAGGCTTGAAGCCGGCCTACGGTTGCCGCATGGGTGTCTGTCACGCATGCAAATGTCGCGTGGCCGAAGGCCGGGTACGTGACTTGCGGACCAACCGGACCCGAGACGTACGCGACACCGATATTCAGTTGTGTATTCACGCCGCCGCCGGCGACGTGACGGTCGAACTCTGATCCGGCCGTATTTCATACCTACCGACAACGCCCCGCGCGTTGAGGACACGATGCCATGAGCAAACCCACCCACCTGACCGACGCCGATGTCGAAGCCTTCGGCGCAGAATTCGACGCAATTCGCGACGAGGTCATGAACGATCTCGGCGAACGGGATGCCCGCTATATCCACGGCGTGCTGCGCACCCAGCGCTCCAGCGAAGTCGCCGGACGCGCCTTACTGATGGCCGGCATTCTGCCGCCGGCGTGGCTGGCCGGTACGGCGCTGCTGTCGTTGTCCAAGATTCTAGAGAACATGGAAATCGGGCATAACGTCATGCACGGCCAGTGGGACTGGATGAACGATCCGGCGCTGGATTCGGCCACTTATGAGTGGGACAACACCTGCCCATCGAACCAGTGGAAGCATTCACACAACTATGTGCACCACACATTCACCAATATCGTGGACCTCGACCGCGATCTGGGGTACTCGGTGCTGCGCATGAGTGAAGACCAGGCCTGGGAGCCGCGCTTCATCGTGCAGCCGGGCATTGCCCTGGTCCTGGCCGCCTATTTCCAGTGGGGCGTGGCCCTTCACGACCTGGAATGGGAACGGATCGGCCGCGACAAGAGCTGGTCGGAGGTCGGCAGCCAGGCCAGCCAGATCTGGGCCAAGGTCCGCGGCCAGCTGCTCAAGGACTATGTACTGTTTCCGGTGATCGCCGGCCCGATGGCACCTTTCGTGCTTACCGGCAACTACACCGCGAATCTGACCCGCAACGTCTGGTCGTTCCTGATCATCTTCTGTGGCCATTTCACGGACGAAGTGGAAATGTTCGACCAGGCTGAGGCCAGCAACGAAACGCGCGGGCAGTGGTATCTGCGTCAGTTGCTGGGCTCTTCGAATCTGAGTGGAAGCGTGCCGTTTCATATCCTGTCGGGGCATCTGAGCTACCAGATCGAGCACCACCTGTTTCCGGACATGCCCTCGCATCGCTATCGCGAGATTGCGCCCCGTGTACAGGCGATCTGCGAGCGCTACGGCCTGAACTACAATACCGGGCCCCTGAGCCGGCAGTTCGGCGGCGTCGTGCGACGCATTCTGCGCATGTCGTTGCCGCATCGCCGTAAACGCACTACGCTGAGTCACGAGTCTTCCGTGCATGCACCCGTCTATGCTGAAGCTGCTTGAAACCTTCAAGGACTCGGCGGAGTCGACGCTCGATTCGGCGGCTTCGCGCGTCGAGAACGTTCATCGGCTGATCGGCGGTTATGTCGGTGAGCGGGCGCGGCGATTGACCGGTCGCCCGCGTGCCGATGACGCGACTGCGCCTGGCTCACGGGCGAACATTTATGACGTGATTCGAGGGGTCAACCGCGAGATCGGGGAATTCGGTACCGACGTGTTCGAGATCATCGACGACGCCCGGGCACGTCGCGACGCTGAAAAACGCGCTGCCGACGATCACGACTGACCGGCCGCTGCTCGCTCGTGGGGCCGGCACTCGTTTGGCGGGCCAGCGGGTGGTTCGCGCGCTCTTCCCGTGCACGCTAGAATCGGCGCGCTAGCGCTTCGGTCTTAGGAATCATGTGTCGTCGATAAGGTCTCAGCGTCTTCGAATCATTGACCGGCGCCCGGGCATCGCTCTGATAGCCTGTCTCTGGCTGGCGCTGATCGTGCTGTGTACGCCCGCGCTTGCCCAGGTCGGCGGGGGTCAGGCCGGCGATCTCGGCGACCGAATCAGCCAGCTACAGGATCGCGTCAACGCGCTCGGCTCGCGTGACGATGTCGAATCGGCGGTACGTGAACACGCCACCCAGATCTACCAGCAGGCCATCTCTGCGCTCGAGGCGGCCAAGAGCGACGAGTCGCAGACCCAGGCACTGCGCGAACAGTCCAGCGACGCGCCGGGCGATCTGCGCCGGATCAAGGCCGAAATTGCAGGACTGGAGCCGCCACCCAGCCCGGAATCGCTCGACGGTGTATCTTCGTCCTCACTCGCCGAGCGGGCCGATACCCTGAGTTCGCAGCTGGCCGATACCCAGGCCAGTCTCTCGGATGTGCGCGATCAGCTCACACGCCTGGCGCAGCGGCCCGAGGCGGCCCGCCAGGAATTGCTGGATGCACGCGACGCCCTGCAGTCACTCGACAGTGCGGCATCGGCCGACAGTGATCAGCCAAGTGTTGTATCCGAAGCGCGGCGGGCGCTGCTGTCGGCACGGCGTGAAGCACTTACGGCCGAAATCGAGCGACTGCAACAGGAACTCAGCGGGCTGGACAGCCGAGAGCGGCTGCTCGAGGCTCGCCGAGGCCTGGCTGAAGCGCGACTCGGTCGCGATAACGAAGCCTTGGCAACGGTACAGGTAGCGCTGGGCTCGCGTCAGAACGAGTCCGCCAAGGCTCTGGAACAGCAAAGCCACGACAAGCTCAGCGAACTGCGTACCGCCGTCGAGCCGATCGCCGATGCCGCTCAGCGCAATGTCGAATTGACCGGCGAACTCTCGACGCTGACTGATCGCACCGAAGCCCTGGCCCAGCGGCAACTGCGCGAACGCGAGCGGGTCGAAGAGATCCAGCGCCGACTGAATCTGGTCCAGCGTCAGCTGGAGATCGGCGGCGGCTCGATCGCTCTGGGCGATGTACTGCGTGCCCAGCGTCGCGATCTGGCCAAACCGTCGCTGGTTTCGGGCCTGGGTAGCGGCAGCAGCGATCCGGACATCGCCGCGGCCGAGTTACAGCGCTTTCAGCTGCAGCAGTCGCGGGTCGCGCTGGACGATCCGCGCGAGACCGCGCGCCGCATGCTCCAGGAATCCGGTGTCAAGGCTGACGACGGCGAACTGGCATCGCTGACATCGCTGATCGACAGTCGCCGCCAGATCATCGATCTGCTGACTGATTCGCAGGGTCGCTATATCGATATCGGTCGCGATCTGCGTTCGTTGTCGAAGCAGTACAACGATACGTTGGTCTCGTTCAACCGCCTGCTCGACGAACGATTGTTCTGGCTGCCGTCGTTCGATCACATCGACCTGGGCTGGCCGGGGCGAGTGCTGGGCGATCTGCCCTGGGTATTGAACCCGCTGTCCTGGAAGGCCGCGCTGGGCGGGCTTGCCATAGGCGTAGGCAAGCGGCCGTTCGTGACTGCCATCGCCGCCGTGCTGCTGGCGATGCTGGTCTGGGTACGCCGTCCGTTGCGAGAACGGCTCAGCCACCTGGCCGAGCCGGTGGGCAACGTCCGGCGCGATACCTTCTGGCTCACGCTGCGGGCGCTGCTGATCACCATTCTGCTGTCCACGCCGGTCGTGGCCGTCCTGCTGCTGGCCGGTTATCTGGTCGGCCAGGCCAGCGACACCAGCGCCTTTACCCGAGCCGTGGCAGCGGTGCTGGTACAACTGGGTATTCTGACGCTGTTCATCGAGCCCTTCGCTCAGGTCTGTCGCAAGTACGGTCTGGCCGAGAGTCATTTCCAATGGGGACATGAGGCCCGTCGCGGGCTGCATAGACTGCTGCGCTGGGTGCTCGCCATGCTGGTGCTTCCCACCCTGTTGGTGACGTTCACCGAGGCCTTCGACGACGATGCCAAGCGGGAGACCATCGGGCGCGGCGCCTTCATGCTGTTCTCATTGATTATCACCGGGTTTTTCTGGCGCTTGCTGCATCCGGTCCGTGGGGTGCTGTCGCACGTGCTGGGCAGCGACGACAGTTCTCACTGGCGGTTGGGGTATCTTTGGCTGCCGCTGGCGGTGGGGGCGCCCATCGTGCTCGCCGGCATGGCGGCGTTCGGCTATTACTACACCGCGTTGCAGCTGCAGAGCCGTTTTTTCTACTCGGCCGGGCTGCTCGGCGGCTGCATGATCCTGTACAGCCTGATCGTGCGCTGGCTGACCGTCGCCGAGCGACGGCTGGCCTTTGCACGCGCGCTGCGCAAGCGTGAGGAGGCCCGCGAAGCCCGAGCCAGCCGTGAGGCGGCGGCCGCGGCCGGCGAGGGCGCGCCGGACAACTTGGATACGCTGGAAATCGATCTGGTCCAGATCAGCGAACAGACCCGCGGTCTGATCAAGGTCGTGATCGCGCTGCTGATCGGAGCCGGTCTGTGGCTGATCTGGTCGGACACGCTGCCGGCGTTGCAGTTGCTGGACAACGTCACCCTCTGGCAGCACACCGACGAAATCGATGGCAAGACCCAGCTGACCAGCGTGACCCTGGGCGCCGTATTGCTGGCACTGGCCGTGGGTGTGGTCACCGCGCTGGCCGGACGCAATCTGCCCGGGTTTCTGGAGATCACGGTCCTTCGGCGCTTTTCCATGGACTCGGGCAGTCGTTATGCCATGGCCACGCTGTTCCAGTATGCAATCGTGATCGTGGGCCTGTTGATCTCGGTGAATCTGATCGGGCTCCGCTGGGGCTCGATCCAGTGGCTGGTGGCTGCCGTGGGTGTCGGTCTGGGTTTCGGCCTGCAGGAGATCTTCGCCAATTTCGTCTCGGGTATCGTGATCCTGTTCGAACGCCCGGTCCGGGTGGGCGATACGGTCACAGTGGGCACGCTCACGGGCACGGTGTCACGCATTCGTATCCGTGCGACCACGGTCACCGACTGGGACAACAAAGAAGTGGTGATTCCGAACAAGACGTTCATCACCGAAACCGTGATCAACTGGACGCTGACCGACGACATCACGCGTCTGATCGTCAAGGTTCACCTGGCGCTGGATACCGACACGGAACTCGCCGAAAAGCTGATCATGGATGTGATCCGCGCCGAGCCGGTCGCTCTGGAGACGCCGGCGCCTTCGGTGTTCTTCGTCGGTTATGACGACAGCGCGATTCTCTACGAAGCCCGCGTTTTCTATCACGACCTGTATAACCTGCTGCCGCTACAGCATGCCCTGTACAAGGGCATACATGCCGCGTTCTCCCGTAACGACGTGGTGGTGTCGTTCCCGCAGCGGGATCTGCACCTGCGTTCGGTCGACGACAGTCTGGGACGGTTCGTGGGCGATCGTGACGCCCGCGCAGATACGACCGACGAACGGCCGTCGCCCGGCTAGGCGTCGTGGCCCGGCAAGGGCTCGGGAAAGTAGGCGTAGGTCCAGGTTTCGGTCAGGGTGGTGCCGTCGTGCGCGATATAACAGCGTAGTTCTACCGGCTGATCGTCGGCCGGGGCTGATCCGGTCCAGTCGAAGAACGCATGCCAGCGCGTGCTGTCGGTGATCTTCGACAGATACGGATTGACAATACGGCCGTGACTGGCCTCGACATGGATAGACGGTTTGGCCTCGGCCTGCAGACGCCCCAGGGCACCGCCGTCGAACTCGACCACGAACTTGCGTGCCGTCGGCGCCTGCTGATCATAGGTGCCCGGCTCGCCGGCGCGTCCTGTGCGCGTTGCCACCGCGCGTGCCATGCCGGCCGGGAAGGGGGCCCGGTCGGTCCATAGCAGGCGATAGTCGAACTGCCAGGCGGTACCCGCCGATTCGCTCCCGTTGGGGACCCAAAAGGCATTGACGTTGTCGTAGATCTCTTCGTTGGTCGGTAGCTCGAGCAGGCCGATATGGCCCTTGCCCCAGTCGCCGTTGGGCTCCACCCAGAGACTGGGCCGTCGTTCGAAGCCGACATCGGGATCCTGATAATGATCGAACATGCGATCCCGCTGGATCAGTCCGAAGCCACGGGGGCCCTGGTCGCTGAATGCGCTGTAGTGCGTACGCGGCGGGTTGGCCAACGCACGCCAGATACGCTGGCCCTTACCGGTATGAATGGCAAGCCCGTCGCTGTCGTGCACTTCAGGCCGCCAGTCGGTGCCCACCCGCGCGTTGGTCTCCGAGAACCAGAACATGCTCGTCAACGGGGCCACGCCCAATCGGCGCACCGGCGTGCGCTGGAACAGATGCGCCTGGATATCCATGATCACTTCGCCGGGGCGGCTGCAGACCATACGGTAGGCGCCGGTGATGTTTTCGCCAGTCAGAAGGGCATAGAGCGTGATTGACTCGTCGCCCGCCTCGGGTTTGACCAGCCAGTAGTCGCTGAAACGCGGAAACTGTTCGCCGTCGCCATAGCCGGTGTCGATGGCGATACCGCGCGCCGACAGGCCATACTGGTTGAGAGAGCCCGGACTGCGAAAATAACTTGCGCCCTTGAAGGCGAGCCATTCGAGGCCGTCGCTCCGCTGATCGATCAGCCGGAATCCGGCGAAGCCGAGATCCTCGGGCAGCCGCTCCTTCACACCGGGATCGTCGTAGCGGAACAGCGACGGTTGGTATCGCACGCGGCGCGATCGGCCGTTGGCCACGACGTGGATGTTCACCGCGTCGCGTGCGTTCTGGTCGAGATGAAAGAATTCCACCGCGAAGGGCTGCTTTTCGCCGGCCCAGAGCGCCTGCGATGTGCGGCTGTGAATGCCCATGAACGCGTCGTAACCGAGTTCGTCGAGCAGCTTGGTGTGACGCGGCTCGGGCTTGTCGTATGGCCGTGTCGCCGCTTTTCGGGCGCGATCGATGATCTGATCGAAATCGAAGGCCTCGCTGGCGTCGGTCAGGCGCGCGGCGCAGGCCAGCGGCGGCCAGGACGCAAACGCAGAAACGCCCGCCAGTGCCGTTGTCGACACAAGCAGGCGTCGTCTACCGCGATCGATCGTCATGGCTTGAACGTCGGCCGGAGTTCAAGCCGGCCAGCAGTTCGTCAGGCAGCTACCATTGCCCCGCGCAATTTCTTGATCGCCGCGACTTCCAGCTGACGGATCCGCTCGGCGGATACGCTGTACTTGTCGCCCAACTCCTGCAGCCCGATCTTGCCGTCTTCACGAAGCCAGCGGGATTCGAGAATATCCCGGCTGCGATCATCCAGGCCGGTCATAGCGCGCGTCAGATTGGCATGCTGATAGGTCTGCCAATCGCCATTTTCGATATCGTTGGCGGGATCGTAGCCGTCCTCGGCCGACAGGTAATCCTCCGGCGCGTAGCTGTCTTCGTCGGATGCGCCGGGCAGGGCGTTGTACGAGGTGTCGCCGCCCGACAGCCGGCGCTCCATTTGGAGCACAGTCTCGGGCTTGACGCCCAGATCACCGGCAACAGTCTCGACCTCCTTGTTGTTCATCCAGCCCAGACGTTTTTTCGAGCTGCGCAGGTTGAAGAACAGCTTGCGCTGCGCCTTGGTCGTGGCGACCTTGACGATCCGCCAGTTGCGCAGGATGAACTCGTGGATTTCGGCCCGGATCCAGTGAACCGCGAACGAGATCAGGCGTACGCCGACATCCGGATCGAATCGCTTGACGGCCTTCATCAAGCCGATATTGCCTTCCTGGACCAGATCGGCCAGGGGTAGACCGTAGCCTGAATAACCGCGTGCCACGTGCACGACAAAGCGGAGATTGGACAGAATGAGCTTCTGGGCCGCCTGAATGTCGTCTTCATCGCGCAGCTTGCGGGCCAGCGTCTGCTCGGCATCCACGTCCAGCACCGGAATGCTGGATACTGCCTGCAGATAGGATTCGATGCTGCCCGATGCGAGGTTGGGCAGATTCATCCGAGCCGGTGACAGAGAAATATCGTTAGCCATGTCGCAAAGCCTCCTTGGGACTTTTGCCTAATGCCCCCATTCTAACAAATATCGGGGGTCCGGGCGTTCGCTCGATAGCGATGCTTGTAGGACACAGTAGAACACGACAAGTTCCGACTATCGATGTCGCGGCCGTTGATTTGTGCGTATCGACAGTTTAGGCAGGGGCTATTTCGGTTCGATATCGGCCAGACGGCGGTTGACGGTGATCACGCACCCGATCCATCCCAGCCCGATACCGACGGCCAGCACGCTCAGTACGCCGAGAAATCCCAGCCCGTGGATGCTCAGTGCGCCATCATAGGAGCGGACCAGCTCGGATAGCGGGCCAGTCAGGCCGATGAAGCAGCCGGCCAGCAGGATCAGGGCGAACACGGCACCGATCAGTCCATACCAGAAGCCGGAATAGAGAAACGGCCGCCGGATGAACGCATCGCTGGCGCCCAGCAGCTTCATCACTTCGATTTCCTCGCGCCGGTTCTCGATATCCAGACGGATGGTATTGCCGACGATGAACAGCACGGCCGCCGAGAGCAGCAGCCCGATCACCCAGGCTGCCCGCTGAATGAGCGACACGATCGCATACAGACGTGAAAGCCAGGCCTGGTCGAGCTCTGCCCGTGCCACCATCGAATCGTGGCCCAGGCGTTCGACGAGTTCGCTCACGGCGGCCTTGGGCAGTCCCGGGCGAGGCGTGATCACGATCACGGCAGGCAACGGGTTATCGGCCAGTGCATCGAGTGCGGTGCCAAAGCCTGAGGCCTGACGGAAATCGGCGAGTCCCTCGTCTGCGGATACGAAGCGCGTGGACTCGACGTCGTCCTGGGCCGCGATACGATCGGCCAGGGCGCGCCCGTCAGCGGTGCTCGTGCCGTCGGCCAGGTACAGCGACGCCTGGGCCGCGCGTTGCCAGCCATCGGACAACGACTGCAGGTTGTCGACCAGAACATACAGGCCCGTGGGCAAAGCCAGCGCGATGCCGATCACCAGCGCGGTCAGCAGGCTGGCAAGCCACCGCCGATGCAGCCGCCCGAGACTTTCGATCAGGCAGCGTGCATGCGAGCCGAGCCAGTTCTGTGCCGAGACCGCGCGTGGCTTGTCGGCCGCCCGGACGGACCCGGTGCCCGCTGTATTGCTGCGGGCACGGTCGGTCCGGGCGGCGTGCGACTGACGGCTCGCCCGCACCTTGCCACGTTCGGATCGACGCTCTGGCGGTCGGGCCGGCATCAGCGCAGCTGGCCGTGATCGAGTGCGATCCGGCGATGGCCCATGCGCTCGACCAGATCGATGGCATGAGTGGAGATCATCACGCTCGTGCCGGCCTCGTTAAGGCGTGTGAACAGGCGCATGATGTCGGCCGACAGGGCCGGATCGAGATTGCCCGTCGGCTCGTCGGCGAGAATCAGATAGGGGCGATCGACGACCGCCCGCGCGATACCCACGCGTTGTTGTTCTCCGCCCGACAACGTGATCGGGAACTTGCGCTCGTGCGACAGCAGACCGACCGTATCCAGCGCGGCGCGTACGCGCCGCGCGATGTCACTATGGCCGACCCCGCGGATAACCAATGGCAGGGCGACGTTATCGAATACGGTCCGGTCGAACAGCAGGTTGTAGTTCTGGAAGATCAGACCCAGCCGCTGTCGATAGCGCGGGATCTGACGTCGTTTGACCTGGGCGAGGTTGGTGCCGTTGATGATCACCTGGCCGCGTGTCGGGCGTTCGATCAGGCCGATGAGCTTCATCAGCGTCGACTTGCCGGCACCGGAGTGGCCGGTAAGGAACGCCATCTCGCCGCGTGCCAGGCGCAACGAGACGCCTTCCAGGGCGATCTTGCCCCCCGGGTAGCGCTTGACGACGTCCTTGAACGCGACGATATCGCTGGTCGGCTGGCTCATCCGTCAGCCGCGCTTGAACAATGCATCCATAAAGTTCTCTGCCTCGAACACGCCGAGGTCTTCGACCGACTCGCCCACGCCAATGAAGCGCAACGGCAACCCCAGGGTCTTGGCGATAGCGAACACGATGCCCCCGGCCGCCGTGCCGTCGAGCTTGGTGACCGTGATGCCGGTCACGCCGACGGCCTCGTTGAAGGCCACCGCCTGCTGCAGCGCGTTGCCGCCGGTGGTCGCATCGACCACCAGCATGATCTCGTGCGGCGCCGTGTCATCCTGTTTGCCCAGCACCCGCTTGATCTTCTTGAGTTCGTCCATCAGATGGCCCTGGGTATGCAGCCGGCCGGCGGTATCGGCGATCAGTACATCGATACCGCGGGCCTTGGCCCGGGCAAATGCATCGAAGACCACCGAAGCCGAATCCGCACCGCTGCCCTGGGCAACGACGGGCACATGGTTGCGCTCACCCCACCCCTGCAACTGCTCGACCGCAGCTGCGCGGAACGTATCGCCGGCAGCCAGCATCACCGACTGACCGGCATCCTGAAACTTCTTGGCGAGCTTGCCGATAGTCGTGGTCTTGCCCACGCCGTTGACGCCGACCATGAGGATCACGAACGGCGTATCGCGTTCAGGAATATCGAGCGGCTGTTCGCACGGCGCCAGAATATCGCCCAGATGCTCGCGCAGGGCGCGGCCCAGATCCTTGTTCGTGCGCAGCCGGCCGCCGTCGAACATGATCTGGAGACGGTTCATCACCTGGCCTGTGGCCTCGACCCCGACGTCGGCCAGCAGCAGCTGGGTTTCGAGTTCGTCGAGGGCGTCCTGGTCGACGGTTTCGCCAGGCAGCAGGTTGCGCAGATCGTAGGTCAGCCAGGAGTCGCCCTTGTTGAGGCTGGCCCGCATGCGGGTGAAAAAACCCGGTTGCTTGAGCTTGGAGGGCTTGCGCGAGCTGCCGCGCTCTGGATTATCGACCTTGGCCATGGCGGTGGAGTGCTGCGGTTGGAAAAAGACATCTGGCGGCGCGCTCGGCGGCGCCGGCCGCGGCGATCGCCGCGACGGCTCGGCTGGCGTCGCTCAGTCGGGCGCTACTTTAGCATCGACGTCCTCGCGCGGGGGCCAGAACAGCAGGCGCTGTACGCCGTCGTGGTCGACCACGCGCTGGCCGCCCGGCCCACTGGCCAGCGTCGCCGACAATCGCCGCGCCCCGTCGCCGTAGCGACGCGCATCCGCGGCGGTGGTCAGCAGGTGCAGCCGATGATGGACGATCTGAGCATCGGCGATACCGACCCACAGCGGCAAGTTGCGACGCGCGGTGACCTTGTCGGTCGACCAGAGCCGTACCACCCAGCGCTCATTGGTAGCCTGGCCGTCGTGCACGAGTGTGATCGCAGCCGGCCGCCCGTCGTGGACGCGCGGCAACACGGCCAGCACGGCGATCGGGCTGTCCGGCACAAGCCAGCGCAGCGGCTGGCCCGCTCCCAGCGCCGGCGGCACCCGCCAGCCGGCCTCGGCCAGCAGCCGGCGCAGCGCATCGGCCGAACCCGCGGCCTGCAGGTTCAGCGGTGCGCCGTTGCGGCCGGCGATGTCCTTGATGCGTTGATCGAGCTGCCGATAGCCGCCTTCGGCCCAGTCGACCACTGGCTGCGTGGTACTGCTCTGGCGCGCCGTTGGCATCGGTCTGGGTGCCTGGTCCGGACGCAGCGTCATCAGCAGGGCGATCACCATGCAGCCGGCCAGCACCACCAGTACAGGCTTGCCGCGGACCGGTCGTGGATGCTGGCGTCGATAACTGAGCACCAGCATGTTCAGCCAGATGAAGGCACTGCTCAGTCCGATGATCAGGTCGCTGGCCCAGTCCAGCCCGAGATAAAGACGCGCCAGCGCGATCAGCACCACGCCCGCCACCGTTGCAGAATAATAGTAGGGGCGGACGCCGCTGGGACGGCGCGAGGCAAGAATCACGCCGGCCAGGCCGTACACGGTGGCGCAGAGGATGAGATCCTGGCCGCCGCCGGCCAGGAATAACGGGTCGGCCGCCGTGCCGCTGAAGAAAGCCAGCGGCGGCGGAATCGCCAGCCACGCGCGCAGGATCAACGTGACCAGCGACGAGAAGACGACGGCGGCGACCCAGTGGCCGGCCGCCCGCCGATTCCCCATGATGGCCAGCAGGGCGGCGATTACGCCCGCGAACGGCAGATAGATCAGCGGCGAGCCGAGTTCGGCCAGGACTCGGGCCACACCGTCGGACAGCGGGGTGTGCAGCCCCTGGCTCAGGTAGAAGGTCAACGCGTCGAAGCGCAGCGGGAACACCGGCGCGCGCCACCCCCAGACCAGCAGATAGGCCAGTCCGGTCAGGCTCATCAGCAGCATCGCCGCCACGGCCAGCGCGGGCAGCTCGGGCTGGCGCGGGTCGGCCAGTGCCGGCCCGAGCAGCCCCAGCCGGCGGTGGCGCCGGCTCCACACGAGCAGCCGTTCGGCGTGACGGCGAGCAAACACGCGCCCGGCCGCCAGGGCATAGCGAGCCGCAATCGTGGTCAGCCACACGATGGCCACCACGATGATCAGCAGCACCGCCAGCCGGGTGGCGACCTGGGCTGCCAGATCCAGTGATGCGCCGAACACCACGCCGGGCAGGATGTAGCAGGGCGCCCAGATCGCGGTCGCGAGAATATCCATCAACGCAAAGCGCATCGGTGACAGGCCCGCCGCGCCGGCGACGGTCGGCACGATCGGCCGCAGCGCCCCGATCAGTCGACCGAGCACGATGGCCTTGCCGCCGTGGCGGGCCAGAAAGCTCTCGCCGCGCGCGACCAGCTGGGGCGCACGGGAAAACCCTGGCAGCGCCTGCAGCCGACCGCGATAGCGCCGCCCCAGCAGATAGCTGGTGGTATCGCCGAGCAGTGTGCCCGCGATGGCCACGACGAAGGTTCCCGCCAGGGGAAGGGCGTCGGCGCCGATGAGGGCGCCGAAGGCGAACATGAACAGCGCGCCGGGCACAAGCAGGCCGAATATGAACAGCGATTCGCCCACGGCGACGGCGAACACCAGGGCGAGCGCGGCCCAGGGGTGGGCGCCGACCCAGTTCAGCAGGAGGTCGAGCAGGTTATGCCCCATTGGCCAGGTCGGTCGGGGCAGGGCGGTGGGCAGTCACGATCGATCGACCAACGTACGCGTGCCCGGCTCGCTCAGCGGCGAGCCAGGGCGGCGAACGCCGAGTCGGCGGCATCCAGCGTGCGCTGGATCGCGGTATCGTCATGGGCGCGCGAGATGAACGCGGCCTCGAAGGCCGACGGCGCCAGATATACACCGTGATCGAGCATGTGGTGGAAGAAGTCGCTGAAGGCAGCAGTGTCGCAGGCTGCGACCTCGTCGAACCGGCTCACGCGATCGGCTGTCGTGAAGAACATGCCGAACATCGCCCCCACACGCTGGGTCATGAACGGAATGCCATGGCGCTGGGCGCGTTCGTCGAGCCCGGCCAGCAGGGCGTCCAGCTGCGGTTCGATCTGTGCATGAACGCGGCCGTCGCGGAGCTGGCCTAGCGTGGCGATGCCGGCGGCCATGCCCAGTGGATGACCGGACAACGTGCCAGCCTGATATACCGGACCGGTCGGGGCCAGCGTCTCCATGACATTGCGCGCACCGCCGACCGCGCCGACCGGCATCCCGCCGCCCACGATCTTGCCCAGCGCGGTTACGTCGGGACGCACATCGTAATGTGCCTGCGCACAACCCGGATGAACGCGAAAGCCGGTCATCACCTCGTCGAAGATCAGCAGCGCACCGTAGCGATCGCACAGATCGCGAAGGCCCTGCAGGAAGCCGTCGACGGGCGGCACGCAGTTCATGTTACCGGCGACCGGCTCGACCATGACACAGGCGACCTCATCGCCGTGCGCTTCGAACGCCTCGGCGACCGAGTCCAGATCGTTGTAGGTGGCTACCAGCGTATCGGCGACGACCGCTTCCGGCACCCCGGGGGAGCCGGGAATGCCGAGCGTGAGCGTGCCGGAGCCGGCGTTGACCAGCAGCGCATCGACATGGCCGTGATAGTTGCCGCCGAATTTGATCACTTTCTTGCGGCCGGTATAACCGCGCGCCAGGCGCAGGGCGGTCATCGCCGCTTCGGTACCGGAGTTGACCATGCGGATCGACTCGATCGAGTCCACCATGTCGCATACGATTTCGGCGAGTTCGGTCTCAAGGCCGGTGGGCGCGCCGAAGGACAGGCCCTTGGCCGCCTGCTTCTGCACGGCCTCGACCACGGCCGGATCCGCGTGGCCTAGGATCATCGGCCCGAACGAGCCGACATAGTCGACGTATTCGTTGCCATCTACATCATATATATAGGCCCCGCGTGCGTGGTCGATGAACGCCGGCGTGCCACCGACCCCGTTGAACGCGCGCACCGGCGAATTGACGCCGCCGGGGATGGTCCGGGCGGCGCGCGCAAACCATTCGGCCGACTTGGGGCCGGGACGCTGGTGTGGGCTGCGGTCGGATGCGCTCATTGAAGACTCCTGAAAACGGATGAAACCTGGTTTATCGCCCGGCGCGCGAGCCGTGTTCGGCACAGAGCGCGACCAGTGCGCGGGCGGCCTGTGCACTATCGCGAACGCCGAACAGGCCGCCGGCGATGGCGAGTCGATCGGCACCGGCTGCGATGATCTGCCCGGCATTATGGATATCGATTCCGCCGATGGCGACCACGGGCACGCCCAGGGCATTCGCACGGGCGAGCACGTCGAGCTCGGCCGGCGGTGCATTCGGTTTGGTGGCCGAGACGAAAAACCGTCCGAAGCTGACATGATCGGCACCGGCGGCGATCGCCCGGCGTGCCCGGTCGATATCGTTGCCACAGGTTGCACCGATCAACCGGTCGGGGCCGAGCGCTGCGCGTGCGTCGGCGATCGATCCATCGGTGGCGCCCAGATGCACACCGACGCCCAGTTCGGCGGCTAGGCGCCAGTCGTCGTTGATGATCAGCCGCGCGTCGTAGGCACGACAGCGCTCGGAAAGGCGCAGGGCCAGCGCTCGATCCGGCCCCTGCCCGCGCTTGTCGCGATACTGGATCCAGTCGATACCGGCGGCGAGTACGGCCTCGACAGTGTCCAGGCCGTCGTCGTTGTGCGTGGATCGATCGTAGATCGCATAGATATGCGGCGTGCTCATCGCGCTGGCAGCACTCGCTCGTCGAGCCGGGCCGGGATCCGCTGACCGCGGCCGGCAGTGAAAGCGTGTTCGAGGGTATGCCAGGTATAGGCCTGCGCAGCCTCGAGCGCATCGTCGAGCTCCTGACCGCGGGCAAGCTGCGCCGCAATCGCGCTGGCCAGCGTGCACCCGGAGCCATGAAACACGCCTGCCAACCGGGGCCAGCGCATGGTACGCATCGGCTGGCCGCGCACATACAGCCGATTGACCACCTCCGAGTCGTCTTCGTCGCCTCCGGTAATCAACACGGCGCGGGCGAGATCGGACAGCTGCCGTCCACAGGCATCGATATCCGCTTGTCCATCACACAGCAGACGGGCCTCCGCGGCATTCGGGGTGATCACCCATGCGCGCTCGAACAGCTGGTCGATCAGAGCCCGGGCGACCGCATCATCGGCGAGCCGGCCGCCGCCAGCAGCGCGCAGGACCGGATCGACGACCAACGCGATGTCCGGCAGGTCCTGCGTCAGCCGCGCGATACGCGCTACCTGGTCCGCATCGGCCAGCGCGCCGATCTTGATCGCGCCGAAGCGCATATCCGCGCACACGCAGTCCAGCGAGCGGGAAAAGAAATCGGCATCCACCGCCTGCACGTCGTACACGTTCGTGGTGTCTTGGCAGGTGAGCAGGGTGGGCACGACCGCCGCATGCGCGCCGTTCGCTGCCGCCGATTCGATATCGGCCTGCAGGCCGGCGCCGCCGCTCGGATCGTGGCCCGAGAGCACGAGAATATTGGGTCGATTCATACGCGCGAGTCTAACATTCGCAACGAGCGCTCAGCGGCTTATGCACAACAAAAACAACGACTCGCGAATCGCGCCGAAATTTTTTTCGGCGCCGGTGTCGACACGCCGCGATCATATCGCAAACGATTGATTATGAACGTTTGTGTCGAGCTGGTTACAAAATCGCCGGTTTGTCTAAATGACTGAGATTACGCGCCATCAGGGCTGTCAACCGCAAGCTTTCCACAAAGTTATCCACAGCTATTGTGGGTTTCTTTTCTTTTGCTTTTAGCGTCAGCGCGTTAGCCGGAATTGCTGAGAACGAGTCTGCAGCGGGTGCCGGGTTATACACAGTGTCAACCCGGTTGCTGCCTATAAAAGACTTTGATATGCCGCTGTGCGTCACTTTGAGCATTCGCAAAATCACTGGCTTGTCAATAGGATAAGCTGACATTAATGGCTGCACGCCTGATGCGCGCGTGCGCTTTCCCGAACTGACCTATAAGGTCACTTAGCTATCCCCAGAGTTATCCACAGCCGACGTCGGCTGCGGATACGCGAACCACGCGGCTCACCGGTGCGCCGTGCATCGGCAGATCGATGACGCGATAACCGGGTGGGCGGTCGCGATCTTCGGCGAACGCCGCGGCGCCGGGCAGGAACTGACGCATTGTCGAAGGTGTTGTCCAGATCGTGAGCGGCCCCCATCGAGACGTGCTGGCCTGGTGTGCATGGCCCGAGAGCACGCCTCGGACATGGGGGTGACGGGCGAGCAGGGTGAGCAGTTCGGCTCCGTCTGCCAGGCCGATGGAATCGATCCATGCGCTGTTCAAGGCGACCGGCGGGTGATGGACACAGATCAATGACGGGCGACGAACGCGTGCCAGCGATGCATCGAGTGACGCGAGCGCGTCGGCTCCGATACGGCCGTCCGCGTGGCCGGTCCGGTGGCTGTTCAGGCCATAGAGATACCCGCCGTCGACTTGCAGCGATCGGTGCACGTGGGCTTGGCTCAGGCATTGCTGCATTCGATCCGGGTCGTCGTGGTTGCCGGCCACGGCCAATACCGGGAGATCGATTCCGGCCAGCCGCCGATCGAGCCATGTATAGCCTGCGGCCGATTCATCGTCGACCAGATCGCCCCCGAGAACCAGCGCATCGATACCGGCGGTATGGGCCAACGCGTGGCACAGAACACGCTCGAAACAGTCGGCCACGGGCCATCCGTGCAGGCGGGCGCACGGATCGGCCAGCAGGTGAGGGTCGGTGATATGCAGAATGCGCACGCGGTCGTCGGATTTCAGCGGAACGGCCGCTCATGCTGCCATTTCTATCGCGGCTGCGTGCTAGTCTCCAAGCCATGATCGATCGCACGCTGCTGAGCTATCTGCGCGACGTGAGTCTGCATGAGACCGACGTCATGCGCGCCAATCGCCGCACCACCGAAGCCGGCGACAGCGCCCACCTGCAGATCGATCCGGAACAAGGTCAGCTGATGGCGCTGCTGGTTCGCATGCTGGGTGCGCGCCGCGGTATCGAGATCGGCGTGTTCGCCGGCTATTCGAGTCTGTGGTTGGCTGCAGCGATGGGCGAGGATGGGCACTTGCTGGCCTGCGATATCGATGAGCAGATCACCCGTCGTGCCCGAGCCGATTGGCAGGCCGAAGGCCTCTCCGAGCGTATCGAACTGGTGCTGGCGCCGGCCAGGGAGACCCTCGATGCCGAACTTGCGGTGGGTCGACACGAACAGTACGACTTCGTGTTCATCGATGCGGACAAGGCCGGTTATATCGACTACTACGAGCGCGCGTTGGCGCTGTTGCGCAGCGGCGGCCTGGTGATGGCCGACAACACGCTATGGTATGGCCGGGTCGCCGACGAAACCGATCAGGATGCAGATACGCTGGCCATTCGTGCCTTCAACCGGCATCTATACGCCGATGAGCGCGTAGAGATGAGTCTGGTTCCCATAGGTGACGGGCTGACCGTCGCCCGCAAGCGATGAGCACTCATATCGACGACCGCAGCGCCGCACAGCGCAACAAGGGCCCGATCTTCGCTGCGCTCAAGCCCTGGTTGGCAGACGCAGCCGAAGTCCTCGAAGTCGGCGCTGGCGATGCCACGCACGCACGGCACGCCGTCGAATGCATGCCGGGCGTGCGTTGGCAGACGAGCGAGGCGCCGGCCCATCATCGGCGCCTGGTGGCCGCAATCACGGATGCCGCAGATATCGGCTTGCCGGCGCCTCTGGCACTGGATGTACGCGGCGAATGGCCGGACCGGTCATTCGATGCGGTCTACGGCGCGAACGTGGCGCATATTATGGACTGGGCTGCGGTACAGGCGCTGTTTGCCGGCGCGGCCGCTCACCTGACCGATCGCGGGGTGCTGTGTCTGTACGGGCCTTTCCTGATCGCAGATGAGGCACCGGCGGCCGGCAACGCGGCCTTCGATGCGGCATTGCGGGCGCGCGATGCAGGCATGGGTCTGCGCGAAGTGGGTGCGCTCGACGATCTAGCCGATGCGCAGGAGCTCAGCCGGGTTGCTGATATCCCCATGCCCAGCGATAACCGCCTGCTGATCTGGTCGTCGACACCGCTGCGCAGCACGATCGGCTGAGCGCCACGTCGAAGGACCGGTCGAACACCCGCCTTACTCAGTTGACGCGGTTCGGGGTCTCGCCTCGGCCGAAGGCAGCGATATTGGCGGCCACGCCCTCAAGCATGCGTTGTCTTGCGCCGCGACTGCCCCATGCACTGTGTGGCGTTACGATCAGGTTGGGAATGTCCGGTTGCGTCAGCGGATGATCCGCCGGCGGCGGCTCGGCGTCCAGGACGTCCAGCGCCGCGCCGCCGATACGTCCGGCTCTCAGGGCCGCGATCAACGCCTGGCTGTCGATGAGCCCGCCCCGCGCGGTGTTGATCAAAAACGCGGTCGATTTCATCCGTGCCAGCGCCGTGTCATCAATCACATGCCGCGTATCTTCGGTCAGCGGGCAGTGCAGGCTGAGCATGTCGGCTCGCTCCAGCACCTCGGGCAATGCAATACGCCCGTTGCGAATCTGACGAGCATTCGGCCGTTCGGCGATCAGCACGTGCATGCCGAACGCTTCGGCGAGCCGCCCGACCGCCTGACCCAGCTCGCCGTGGCCGACCAGGCCCAGGGTCTGCCCGGCGAGCTCTTCAATCGGGTAGTCGAGTAGACAGAAGAATTCGCCCGCGGCCCAGTCCCCACGCTTGACCGCGGCGTCGTAGCTGGCCCAGCGCGTGGCGTGGGCCAGCATCAGTGCCAGCACGTGCTGGGACACGGCCGGCGTGGCGTAGCCGGTGACGTTGACCACGGGAATCCCGCGTTCGGCCGCTGCATCGGTATCGACGTTGTTGACCCCGGTGGCCGCGACACAGATCAGGCGCAACGCCTTCGCCTTGGCCAGGGTGTCGGCGTCCAGCACGACCTTGTTGGTCACGGCGATCTCCACGTCGCTCAACCGCTCGTCAAGCTGCCCGGCATCGCTGTTGTGATGCCATCGCCAGTCGTCGAGGGCGGTTTCGAGCGGAGCCCAGTCCAGCGATCCGCCCATGGATCCGGCGTCGAGAAAGCAGCCCCGCATTTTTGCTCCTTAATTTTCTATACAATTGGATCGCTATAGCGTTAGCAACTATAAACGAACAGTCGAAGCCGGGTGAACTCATCCGGCTTTCACGAGTCGAAGAAGTTAACATCACGTTGAAATTGTTTTTCGCAAATTTCATGTAGGATGCAGGTGTACGCCGTACAGGGGGCGGAACCGTATTCCGGGTCAACAACCAAGGCTACGAACACCACATGATTCGCAGAACAGCACAGCAGGATCCATCACTGGGCAACCATCTACCGCCGACTTGTCCGTCGGTGGAAGCACTCGAATATGAATTGGCGTTTCTCGTGCGCCGACTCGAAGCCGCCCGTCGGAAATTCAACTTCGGGCTCGAGCGGGCTCATTATCTTTTGCTGATCCTTCTTGAGCGCAACGATCGGCAGTCGGTCGGCGCGCTGGCCGACCAGGTGAATCTGGACGCGTCCACGGTTACTCGTCAGGTGGCCGCCATGAAGCAGGCCGGACTGGTCGACAAGCAGGACAATCCCGACGACCGACGCGGCGGGTTCGTCACCATTACCGAAGCTGGCCGGGAGGCCGCCGCGACCGTGCGCGATCGCCGCTTGGATCGTGTGGAGCGGGCGTTCCACGATTGGACCGAGGAGGACCGCAAGGCGTTTGCGCGTCTGACTGCGCGCTACAACGACGCCATGCGCGACGCGCTCAACGAAGAGTAGTCGGTATCCGGCGCCACGTGGTTTCGTGGCGCCGGTTGTCAGGCTTTGCCGGCTCGGCGGGCCGCGGGGGTCGGAAGGCCCAGTTCATGCCATAGCCAACGCACCGGCTCGGTCCTGTTCAAGCTGTAGAAGTGCAGCCCGGGGGCGCCGCCGGCCAGCAACTGCTGGCACAGGCGGGCCACGACCTCTCGGCCGAAGTCCCTTATCGCCTGCGCATCGTCGCCGAAGCCTTCCATTTTCTGGCGAATCCAGCGCGGGATATCGGCGCCGCACATGGCCGAAAAACGCGAGATCTGCTCGAAGTTCGTGATCGGCATGATACCCGGCACCACCGGGACATCGATGCCACGCGCCGTGATCTCTTCCATGAAGTTGAAGTACGCATCGGCGGTGTAGAAATACTGGGTCATCGCCGAATCGGCGCCGGCCTCGATCTTGCGCACGAAGTTGTCGATGTCGGCCGACGCCGACGCGGCTTGCGGATGAAACTCCGGATAGGCGGCGACTTCCAGGTGGAAGTCGCGACCGTGTCGTGCCTTGATGAAGGCCACCAGCTCGTTGGCATAGCGGAATACGTCCGGCCGCTCCATGCCATCGGGCAGGTCGCCGCGAAGTGCGACGATACGGTTCACGCCGGCGGCCTTGTATTCATCGAGCAACTCGGATACCGAGGCCTCGGTGCCTTCGATACACGACAGATGCGGCGCGGCCTGGATACCGGTGCGCTGTTTGATGCGGCGCACGGTCTCCAGCGTACCCGAGCGGGTCGTGCCCCCGGCACCGAAAGTCACGGAGAAGAACGCCGGCCCGAGCTCGCCCAGCTCGTCCATCGTGCGGTCCAGCCGCACTTGGCCTTTCGGCCCCTTGGGCGGAAAGAACTCGATCGAGAAAGCGGTGTGCGATACGTGAGTCATGGCGATCTGTATGGCGGTGCCGGCCGAGGCCCCCGGCCGACAATAAAAACCCGGCCCGCGCGGTCAGTCACGGGCCGGGTCCGGGGCTGCGGCACCTGCACGATGACGTGCAGAGGCATTCAACCTCCTGGTGGCCTAGTAGCGGTAGTGGTCCGGCTTGTAGGGGCCTTCCACCGGTACACCGATATAGTCCGCCTGCTCGGGCGTGAGTTCGGTCAGGCGCGCGCCGAGCTTGCCCAGGTGCAGACGGGCAACCTTCTCGTCGAGGAATTTCGGCAACACGTAGACTTTGTTCTCGTAGTTGTCGGGACGCTGCCAGAGCTCGATCTGGGCCAGAACCTGGTTGGTGAACGAGGCCGACATCACGAAGCTGGGATGGCCAGTGGCACAGCCCAGATTCACCAGACGTCCGGCAGCCAGCAGGATGATCTTCTTGCCATCGGGGAACGTGATGTGATCCACCTGCGGCTTGATCTCTTCCCACTCGTACTGCTCGAGTGACGCCACGTCGATCTCGTTGTCGAAATGGCCGATGTTGCACACGATCGCCTGGTTCTTCATGCGTTCCAGATGACGGTGCTCGATGACATGGAAGTTGCCGGTGGCGGTGACGAATATGTCGGCCATCTCGACCGTACCCGGGTCATCCAGGTTGACCACACGGTAGCCTTCCATCGTCGCCTGCAGGGCGTTGATGGGATCCACTTCGGCCACGCATACGGTTGCGCCCAGGCCCTTTAGAGACTGAACCGAGCCTTTGCCGGTATCGCCATAGCCGACCACGATCGCGGTCTTGCCGGCGATCATGACGTCGGTGGCACGCTTGATGCCGTCGACCAGCGACTCACGACAGCCATACAGGTTGTCGAACTTCGACTTGGTGACCGAGTCGTTGACGTTGATCGCCGGGAAGGTGAGCGTGCCGTTCTTTTCCATCTGGTAGAGACGCAGCACCCCGGTGGTGGTCTCTTCGGTCACGCCGCCCATGGCATCCAGGCGCGTCTGGTAATAACCCGGTTGGCTGTCCAGGCGCTGTTTAATCGAAGAGAACAGGGCGCGTTCTTCGGCGCTGCCAGGGTTGTCGAGCACCGTGGCGTCGGCTTCGGCCTTGGCGCCGAGGGAGATGAGCATCGTGGCATCGCCGCCGTCGTCCAGAATCCGGTTCGGCACGCTGCCGTCCGGCCATTCGAGGATACGGTGGCAGTATTCCCAGTATTCGGCCTGCGATTCGCCTTTGTAGGCGAATACCGGGACGCCGCGTTCGGCGATGGCGGCTGCGGCATGATCCTGCGTGGAGTAGATATTGCAGGAGGCCCAGCGTACATCCGCGCCGAGCTCGATCAGGGTTTCGATCAGCACCGCGGTCTGAATGGTCATGTGCAGCGAACCCGCGATCTTCGCCCCCGCCAGTGGTTGCGAATCGGCGAACTCTTCGCGCAGGGCCATCAACCCCGGCATCTCGGTTTCGGCGATGGCAATCTCGCGTCGACCCCAACCGGCCAGATTGATATCGGCGACGAGGTAGTCCTGGTTCATCTGCTCTGCTGGTGCGCTCATGGCGTACTCCTGGGAAAGTCGGTCGAGATACGGCGCGCCGTCCGGCGCGCCGCGGCCGCTCGAGTTGCGGCGAATAGCGGGTGTCGGGAAACGATCAGGCGGCCGCGATACCGGCGGCGTCGGCCAGTGCGTTGGCTCGATCGGTCGCCTCCCACGGCAGGTCCACGTCGTCCCGGCCGAAGTGCCCGTAGGCCGCCGTGGCGCGATAGATCGGCTTGGCCAGATCGAGCATCTTCAGAATGCCGTACGGGCGCAGGTCGAAGTGTTCGCGGATCAGGTGCGTGAGCTTGTCGTCGGTCACTTTGCCGGTGCCGAACGTTTCGACCGAGATCGAGGTCGGCTCGGCCACGCCAATGGCATAGGACACCTGAACCTCGCACTTGTCGGCCAGACCGGCCGCGACCACGTTCTTGGCCACATAACGCGCGGCGTAGGCTGCCGAGCGATCGACCTTGGACGGGTCCTTGCCCGAGAACGCGCCGCCGCCATGGCGCGCCATGCCACCGTAGGTATCGACGATGATCTTGCGGCCGGTCAGGCCGGCATCGCCCAGCGGTCCGCCGGTAACGAATCGTCCGGTCGGGTTGATATGGACGACCGGATCGTCCGAGAGCCAGTCGCCGAGCACCGGCTTGATGATGGATTCCATCACGGCTTCCTGCAGATCGCTCTGTGCGATCTCAGGCGCGTGCTGCGTGGACAGCACAACGGCGTCGATCGCGACCGGCTTACCGTTCTCGTAGGCAAAGGTGACCTGCGATTTGGCGTCCGGGCGCAGCCAGGCCAGCTCGCCCGACTTGAACAACTCCGCCTGCTTGCGCACCAGGCGATGCGCATAGGTGATCGGGGCCGGCATGAGGACATCGGTTTCGTTGCAGGCATAGCCGAACATCAAACCCTGATCGCCTGCGCCCTGTTCTTCGGGGTGGGTGCGGTCGACGCCCTGGTTGATATCCGAGCTCTGCTGGCCGAGCGCGTCGAGCACCGCACAGGTGTCGGCGTCGAAGCCCATGGCCGAGTCGGTATAGCCGATATCGCGCACGACCTGGCGCACCAGCGCTTCGGTATTGAGCTGGGCGTTGGAGGTGATTTCGCCGAATACCATGACCATTCCGGTCTTGGTGGCGGTTTCACAGGCTACGCGAGCCATCGGGTCCTGTTGCAGATGCGCATCCAGAACGGCATCCGAAACCTGGTCACACAGCTTGTCTGGATGACCCGCGGAGACCGATTCGGAGGTGAACAAATAGCGACTCATAATCAATATCCCTCTATCCGGATACGCGGATGATAGTACATGCATCGGTCGAGCCGCAAAAAAGGCTGCACGCCTACGCATCGACCCCGGAAAGCCCCTCTGCTGTCAGGGAATGCTTGCCAATCGATTGTGACTTTGCGTAATGTGACATCCGTGAATGTAATCGAAATAGCTCGGATGAGTGCAATCACTCGGATGAATGCAATAACAGGAGTCGCTCATGCCCAAAACCCGATTGTCCCGACAGGCCGCGGCCGTGATCACCGGGGCCGGCAGCGGCATCGGACGCGCGTTCGCTCTGGAACTCGCTGCACGCGGGGGGCGGGTCGTGTGTTCGGATATCGACATCGGCCAGGCCGAAGCGACGGTGGAGCTCATCGAATGCGCCGGGCACGGCAAAGCCAGGTCGATCGGCTGTGACGTGACCCGGCTGGAAGATGTAGAGCGGCTGGCGGGCGCCGCCGAAGCCTGGTTCGGTGGCCCTGCGGATCTCGTCATCAACAATGCGGGTGTCGGGGCCGGGGGCGACCGGATCGGCGAGTTGTCGATGGCCGACTGGCAATGGGTGATGGATATCAATTTCTGGGGCGTGGTGCACGGTTGCCATGTGTTCGCGCCGCGTCTGCGTGCTGCCGGGCGAGGCGGAATGATCAACGTCGCCTCGACGGCGAGCTTCGCGGCGGCCCCGCGCATGGCCGTCTACAACGCCAGCAAAGCCGCCGTGCTGGCTCTGACCGAGACGCTGGCCGCCGAGCTGGCAGACACGCCGGTCCGGGTGACAGCGCTGTGCCCGACCTTCGTACAGACCAACATCATGCGTTCGGGGCGCATCAGCGCGTCGTCGTCGAAGTTGGCCGACAACCTGATGCGCTGGACCGGTGTGCCGGCCGAGCGCGTGGTTCAAAGCGCGCTGGCCGGGCTGGATCGCGGCCAGCTCTATGTGTTGCCTCAGGCCGATGCACGCCTGGTGTGGCGTCTGAAACGGCTGTTGCCCAGCAGCTACACGCGTGGCGCCGGTCTTCTCGACCGATTCGCTCGCCGCAACGCCGCACCGGCCGATCTGGCCTCCACCACCCCGGAATAGGAGCGCAGTATGGATATCGATCTCGAGAAGATGTTGGCCAAGGTCAAGGCCAGCCAGTGGGCATTGGCGGATATCGACTGGGATGCCCCGGGCGCGGAACGGATCACCGATGAGCAATGGCCGCAGCTCAAGGCCTTCATGTCGGACCTGATGTGGATCGAGCATGTCGGGGCGCGCGGATTCGCTGCCATGGCGCGCAAGGCCGAGGATCCGGTGCTCAAGGAGATGTACAGCTACTTTCATGCCGAGGAGCAGCGTCATGCGAACGCCGAAATGGCGTTGATGCGGCGCTGGGGCATGCTCGAGGACGACGAGCTTCCGTTGCCCAACATCAATCTGCGTCTGGTCATCGACTGGCTGGATACGCAGGCCGACCGCATGCCGCTGGAAGTCCTCGGCTCGGTGATTCCCATGCTGGAGGTTGCGCTCGACGGTGCGCTGTGCACGTTCTTGCTGGAGCAGGTCGACGACCCGGTCTGTCATGACGCCTTCCGACGCATCAACGATGACGAGGCGCGGCATCTGGGCGTGGGTTTTCATGTTCTGGAGATGCAGGGTCATGGTCAGGCCTATCGACTGCTGCTCAATTTCCTCGGTACCGTGCTCAACCCGCGCTTGATCGTGGGTATTGCGACCTATCTGCCGCTGCTCAGTCGCATGCGCGACAATGTCGCGGCCATGGGCTTGCCCGAGGAAAAGCTCTACCGCGCCATGAAGAAATACGAGCGTATTGGCGGGCGCACCGCCGACGGTCGGCGCAATCCGTGGTTCCAGTTGATCAGCCGCCACGGCCGACTGGTGGTCGATCGCCGCAACCGTGTCTATCACGCGCCGGTCGATGTGCTGGTCCGGCTCACCGACTACTATCCGCGCGCGCTGCTACGGCCGATTCCGAGCTGGGTACGCGAGCTGACCTACCGGCCTGCGGCATGAGCCGCGCCCAGCTGCAAGTCACATCGGCCGGCCACACGGACGCAGACGTTGCTCGACCGGGCACGGCCGAGCGGGTGCACGAGGTAGCCGTCATCGGAGCGGGCCTCGCGGGCCTGGGCACCGCTGTCCGGTTGTGCCAGCACGGGATCGACGATCTCGTCGTACTCGAACGGACCGACGCTCCGGGCGGTCAATGGCCCACCGAGCGCAGTGGGCCGCCTGCGAAGCTGTACCGTTTTTCTTTCGCGCCCGGGCCCGAAGCATGGCAGTCACATCGGGCACAGGAGTGGGTTTCGGCATATGTGGATCACTTGATCGCCACCCACGCTCTGGCATCACGGATGCGATTCCGCCAGCACGTCACGGCCGTACGATTCGACATGGCACGGGGGCGGTGGACGATCAACGTGGCGGGCAAGCGCAACGTACACGCACGCTGTGTGGTGGTGGCCACCGGCGGCGCGGGGGCGCGGGCCCTGCCCGAGATCGCCGGGATCGACTCATTCCAGGGGAGTGTCTTGCACTGTGCCGATTGGAATCGTGGTCACGAGCTGGACGGTCGTCGTATCGCACTGATCGGCAGCCACCCCGATGCGATAGGCCGGGTGCCGGCGCTGGCCGCTGGGGCGGAGTGTCTGAAAGTCTTTCAGCGACGTCCGAACTGGATCGTTCCGCGACTGAATGGCGCGGCCGGCCGCTGGATAAAACGGCTGCTCGATCCGCTTCCGGACAGCCTTCATCGAAAGGCACTGCTCGAAGGGCATGCAGTGATCACCGGCGAGCGGCCGGGCGGCCGGGTGCTGGAATCGATTGCCCGCGCCCATCTCGCCCATCAGGTGCCCGACCGCTGGCTGCGCCGCCAGCTCACCCCCGAGACCGGGATCGGCACCACGCCCGTGGTGATGTCCAACGACTATTACCCGACGCTGCGGCGAGATAACGTCAAGCTCTATACCTGGCCGATCGATCGGTTATGCGCTCGCGGTATTCGAAGCGTGGAGGGCATAGAGCATCGGGTAGACACGATCGTGTTCGCCCCCGAAACGCCGGCGGTCGGCCACGTCTGTCCGTTTCCAGTGGTCGGGCTGGATGGGCGACAGCTCGACGATGACTGGGCGGCAGGCGTTCGTGCTTACAAGGGCGTGAATATTGCGGGCTATCCGAACCTGTTCTTCGGCCCGGCCTCGGCGGCGGACACGGCAAGGGTGCCTGCGGCGATGACGCCCCAGATCGACTATATAGTCCAGGGCGTCGCAACGATCCTCGAATACGACCTGAGAATGCTCGATGTCCGAGCCGACACCGGCACTGCGCGTGCCGGAGTGGGTAGGCTGCCAGGCGTGGTCTGTCGGAAAGACATGACACGGTTCATCCATGCCGACTACCGGGCCTTCCAGCGCGGGAGGGCTTCGATCCGGGTGGTGCGCGACCGATCCGAGGCGCCGAGGGGCGCCGAACGTTCTGCTTGACGACAGACCGGGCATGCGAACATCGCGTGCCCCGTTCGACCGGCGGCGTCCCGGATCGGCCGCGGCGGCGTTTGCGTGCGCTAAAGGTCACGCCGACCAGGCGGGGTGCGAACCGGGCGAACGAACCCGGCGTCGCGTACCGGCTTCAACGGTGCGCGGCCGGCGTTGCCCAACCGATACAGCCTTGTTGAAGCCGCTGCCCCGGTGCATGAATCCGCTGCCGCCGCTCGAGAACGCGGTCAGGCCCTCGCCCGGGCGCACCCGCTCGGACTGTCGTACAGATAATTGTCACTGAGCGAGTCGGGCCACGACGATTGGCCGGCGAATGCATGCTGTGCGTCGTGTACTGTCGCCAGCTGTTCAACCCATGTGCGTATGCACTAGTCGAATGTCCGGACCATTTGGGCTATACCGTACAGATGCGACTTGATGGGGACCGAACGCTAGGTGCTGTCAACGCTCAGTAATATCGTTCGGCAATCGCATTCGCGCCGGCGACCGGGTCTGGCTGACCGTTGATCAGGTCCACGAGCGATTCGACACGTGCGTCGTTGTTCGTATCTATATACAGCGCGTCCAGCAGTCCGACGAACGTCCGGTTGGTTCGCGCCTGGCCTTTGGCTGCAGCCGAGCGCAATTCATCGTAGACCACCACCACGTAGCGTTCGATCTGCTGGCGGCTGTTCAACAGGCCGGCCGACTCCTTCGGCGTCAAGGTGATGAAATACTGGTCGGGACTGTATTCGTATACGGCACCGGAGGCCAAATCGGTGGTCGACCCGAACAGCCCGCCGCTGAGCAGGTTGCCGAAGAACCACGGCTCGGTCTTGGTCACGAGCTCTCTGGAGACGGTTTTGTAACCGCTCAATTCGAAGGTTGCGAGCTGGTTGTCGGCCTTGTCCAGTCGTGCGCTGACCGGGGTCGTGCCGATGGCCCGACCATTGATGCGAACTGTCGCGCCGCTGGGTTCGGACTCGAACGACACGGTTTGCGTGGTGTCGGCAACCAGAGTGGCGCAGCCTGCAACGAAGAGGCTCGACAGCATGATGAGCAGGCAGCTCAAGCGTGAATAAATCATGATCTTTCCCGGTGTCCGGCGCTCGTCTTGAGGCGAGCTTGGTTGGGATACGGCCCGTCGGGTGGGCCGCTCGTCCGGGTTGTATCGGCCACTCAGGACTTGCGTTGAGCACGAATCCGTTCGTGTCGGCAGCGCCGCGGCGGGCCCGACTAGTCCGAATCGCCTGCCGGCTGGAACAGACGTGATCTGGCCAATGGGCGCAGTGGATCGGGCGGCCGCTGACGTCGCGCGGCCTCGCGCTCGATCTCGCAGACATGCGACCAGAGGCTGTCTGCACTGGCGATATCGGTATCGAAGACGACCGCAACATCGGTCGGGCCGGATCCGGCTCGATGATAGATGCGTCTTATCTGGCCGGCCCGACTGAGACGCTCGCCGTTGGGGAACGCGATCTGCAGGCGGCAGGCCCGCGTAGGCGAGCCCACAAGACGGCCAGTGCGTGCCGGTAGCCGGATCAGACCGCCGCCAACAGAGAGATTGCACAGGCGTCCAAGCAGATCGGGCGCATCCGCCGTTACCAGGGTGGCGCGGGCCAACATGCCCTGATCCAGAGCAGCACGGAAATCGTGTCGGCGTCGCGCCAGCGTCAAGGTCTCGGGCAGCGGGCAACGCAGTCGGATCTGATCGGCCCGGTACGGCTCGATGCTCAGTGCATGCATGGCCTCGGTACCGAGTTCGCCGTCGAGCTGCCGGGCATGCAGAGCAAAATACTGGCCCCGAGCCAGGATCGTCTGGATATCGGCGAGTGCAAGCAGAGACAACGCGCAGCGCCCGAGAGCGCGATCCACCGATATGACGTCGACCGGGTAGCGCACCGCCTGGGTCGGGAACTGCAGGGTGATCTGGTCGACACGGCGCGTCATGTGCACAAAGGCATCTGCGATCGCCTGCCGGTCGGTGATTCGTGTCTGTCGTTCGCCGTTCATGTCGCGCTGCCCGGTGTCACACACCGGCCCGTGTGCGTGCCGGCTTGGTCTAACGGCGGGCCAGCGGTATGACTTGAACCAGGGGAGGCCCGTCCATTGCCTCGTTGCGCCGCTCAATCGCTGTTCGTGTCCGGCTTGGCGATGGCCCGCCAGAGCATTTCGAACAATATGTTCACCTGGCTCGTCAGCGGCGGCTGGCTGGCACGGAGCGACTGCATCTGTATCAGCCGCGCCAGAACCCCGTAGAAATAATCGAGCAGGATCGCTTCGCTGACTTGGTCATTGAGCACGCCACGCTCCCGGCCTTCGGCCAGGACATCCATGAACAAATGAGTCAGGCGTCGCTGTTCGTCTGTAATGTCGTGGCGCATGGCCGCCGGATATACCGAGCCGAGCATCATGCGGGCGACCTTCGGGTACTGCTCGAAGAAATCCAGCACCACCCAGAACACCTTGCGCAGGCGATCCTTGTAGGTCTCGATACCGGCCAGATGGTCGGTCATGCGTGCAGCCAGTTCGTTGGCCCAGTGGAGCACGCAGGCGTCGAGCAGTGCCTGTTTATCGCCGTAGTAGCGATAGATCGTCTGTAACGAGGCACGTGCTGCGCGTGCGATCTCGTCCAGACGAACCTCGTGCATCGGGCGCTCGGCAAACAGATCGAGTGCCGCGCTCTCGATTCGGTCGCGGGTCTCCGGAGCCAACGCGCTGATCGGCCGCGGCGCGGCAGGAATTTGCTTTGACATGACGAAGCTACCTGCAGTGTACGCTGAATTACGGTTTGATCGAGAAAATCATCGATTCGCTGGTTAAGATTGACATCGGACAATGACAAGAACTAACAATAGGGGCCTATACACCGCATCCGGCGCAGCCTATAAGTGTAGATAAAATTACACTTATAGGCTGCCGCTTGGTGCCATACAGAGTGCTTCATGGCGACCGGTCCGAAAGTTCGTTCATCATCGACCAAAGCGGCGGCGGCGTCGATCAGCGGCCCCAATGGTCGTATTGCCATCGTCGCCGGAGTGCGCACACCGTTTGCTCGCATGGCGACGTCGTTTCGCGATATCGATGCAGTGGATCTGGGCGCAATGGCCGCCGCCGAAGTGCTCGCACGGACCGGCCTCCGGCCACGCGAGATAGAGCAGGCCGTGTTCGGCATGACGATCATGAAACCGGATGCGCCATTCATCGCTCGTGAGATCGTGCTCGCCTCAGGTTTGGATCCGGCGACCGATGCCTATTCGGTTACTCGCGCCTGTGCAACCAGTTTCCAGACCGTGGCGAATGCGGCCGAGGCGATTCTGCTGGGCCATGCCGAGATCGTGATGGCCGGCGGGACCGATTCGGCTTCCGACATTCCCATTCCGCTGTCCAAGCCGCTGGCCGACGGTCTGCGCGATCTCAGCCAGGCACGATCGCTGCACGACCGGCTGGGCGTACTGGCGCGCCTGCGGCCGCGGGATCTCGTGCCGCGACGTCCCTCGATCAGCGAATACTCGACCGGTCAGTCCATGGGCGAATCGGCCGAACAGATGGCCAAGCACTGGGGAATCACGCGAGGCGAGCAGGACGATCTGGCGCATGCCTCGCACGTCAACGCGTCCGCTGCGATCGATCATGGCTATGCCGACCCCTACCGGATGAGCGCCTTTGTCGGACAACAGGGACGAACCATCTCGGTCAGCGAGGACAACCTGGTCCGCCGCGACAGCCGGCGCGAGCGCTACGATCGCCTGGCCCCGGTTTTCGATCGAACGCTGGGAACGGTTACCGCGGCCAATTCCAGCCCGCTGACCGACGGCGCGGCCGCCCTGATACTCATGAGCGAAGCCCGTGCCCGGGCGCTGGGCTACGAGCCGATCGCTTTTATTCGCAGCTATGCATTTGCCGCCAAGACTCCGAAACAGGATCTGTTGATGGGGCCGGTGATGGCGGCGCCGATCGCGCTGGCTCGCGGCGGCCTGGCGTTGTCGGATATGACCCTGATCGACATGCACGAAGCCTTTGCAGCGCAGGTCGAAGCCAATATCCGAGGCATGGAATCGTCGACGTATCTGCCCGAGATGGCCGGAACCCGCCCGCTGGGCACGCTCGATCGCGATCGCCTCAACGTCAACGGCGGCTCGATCGCCTACGGTCATCCCTTCGGCGCAACGGGCGCACGCATACTCATTCAGACCGCCTACGAGCTCAAACGCCGCGGCGGCGGCCTGGCGCTGACCACAGCCTGTGCCGCTGGCGGCATCGGGGCGGCCATGATCCTGGAGCGCGACTGAGTCATGGCCCGGACCGATTCAACACGCCTGCATAGCGAGCAGTCCATGAGCACGCAGACCCCATACGCGCCGCGGCATGACCGCGGCGTGCCCGACAAGCCGGGCACGCACCTGAGACTGGACTACGGCGAGGACGGTGTGGCGATCGTGCGCGTTGATGTCAAGGGCACTCGGCAGAATATTCTGACCGAGGCATTGGCCGCCGAGTTCGATACGCTGCTGGCCACTATCGAGCGCGATACAGAGATCACCGGCGTCGTGGTGATGTCTGTCAAACCCGGCTCATTCATCGCCGGTGCGGACCTTGCACTGTTCGATCGGCTGGCCGAGGCTGCGGACTTCGAACGGGTGTCACTTGCCGGGCAGGCAATATTGCGCCGTCTGGCCAGACTTCATGTGCCTGTGGTGGCTGCGATCGAGGGCGCTTGTCTGGGCGGTGGCCTCGAGCTGGCGCTGGCCTGCGATATCCGGGTCGCCGCTGACACGCCGGCCACGGTGCTGGGTCTGCCGGAAGTCATGCTCGGGCTGCTGCCCGCGGCCGGCGGCACCCAACGGTTGCCGCGGCTGATCGGTATTCGGCCAGCGCTGGAAATGATGCTGACCGGCCGAAAGCTGCGCCCGGCTCGGGCCTTGTCGTGCGGGTTGGTCGATTCGGTGGTCGCCCCGGAAGCCCTCGAAGCCGAGGCAATCCGCTGGGCACGCCGCAGTGGCAAGCGCTCGCCGACGCGTAAACCGTCGTTGCTTAGCCGTGCCACAGCCCGGTGGTCGCAGGGCGGACACGGGCTGGCCAACGCGTTGCTGGAAGACAACCCGGCCGGGCGCCGGGTGCTTTTCGATCGGGCTCGCCAGGGCGTACGCGCCAAGACGCACGGTCATTATCCGGCGCCCGATCACATCATCGATACCGTCGCCCTCGGCTATCGACGCGGCGTGCGGGCCGGCTATGCCGCGGAGGCGCGCGCGTTCGCGTTGCTGGCGACCAGCTCCGCCTCGCGTGCCCTGCGCCATCTGCATCACGCGAGCGAGACACTCAAGACATCTCGCTTTGTCGATGCGCGTGTCGACGAGCGCCCGATCGAGCGGGTCGGCGTCCTCGGCGCAGGGCTGATGGGCAGCGGTATCGCGCTGGTAAGCGTAGCCCGTGCCGGTTGCACGGTTCGTATCAAGGACGTGGATACGCCGGGCCTTGCGCGCGGGCTAGGGCAGGTTCGCGCCGCGCTGGACGATCGCGTGGCCCGCGGCCGCCTGAGCCGGGCCGAGGCCGACCGGCTGGCTCATTCGGTGACTGGTACGACCGACTTTGAAGGCATCGGCGCGGCGGATCTCGTGGTCGAGGCCGTGTTCGAGGATCTGGCGCTCAAACGTTCCATGCTGGCCGAGTTCGAGTTGGCCGCAGAGGCGGCGAACAATCCGGGAGCGATCTTCGCCAGCAATACGTCGTCGCTGCCGATCGCCGAAATCGCCGCCGACGCGCGCCGGCCCGACAAGGTGATCGGCCTGCATTATTTCTCCCCCGTGGAGAAGATGCCCTTGCTGGAGATCATCGCAGCCGAGCGGACGGCTGCGTCCACGATCGCTCGCGCGGTGGCCTTCGGCAGGGCACAGGGCAAGACCGTGATCGTGGTCCGCGACGGCCCCGGCTTCTATACCACGCGGGTGTTGTCGCCCTATCTCAACGAAGCGGCGCGGCTGCTGACCGAAGGCGCGGGCGTGCGCCAGATCGACGCCGCATTGCGCCGACACGGCTTTCCGGTCGGCCCGCTGGCACTGCTCGATGAAGTGGGTGTGGATGTCGGGGCCAAGGTGGCGCCGATCCTGCAGGCCGCGTTCGGGCAACGCATGGCCGCTCCGGAGGCCACTGCGCGAATGATCGAGGCCGGTTTTCTCGGCCGCAAGACCGGCCGGGGTTTCTACGAATACGAGCGTGGCGTGCGCCGCGGCCGGCGCCCGGTCAATGCGCGACTCGACCCACTGCTGGTCGATGCACGCTCGGGTGGCGGCGTGCCCGACGCCGCGGAGATCGTCGAACGGTGTACGCTGGCGCTGGTCAACGAAGCGGCCCATTGTCTGTCCGACGGGGTGATCGAACAGCCTCTGCACGGCGATATCGGGGCCGTGTTCGGTCTGGGCTTTCCGCCGTTCACCGGCGGCCCGTTCCGTTATGTCGATACGGTGGGTGTGCGCACGATCGTCGACCGCCTGAACGCGCTGGCCGAGCTGCACGGCGCCCGGTTCACGCCGGCACCGGTCTTCGACACCATGGCCCGGGCGCGCGCCGATGCGCACCGGCGGTTCTATCCGGCTGGAGGCTACTGATGCGTTGGATACCGTATGCCGAAGGCCAATGCTCCCAAGATCGTGAGCCGACTGCGACCCGAGCCGGCGATGGTTTCGCATCGGCCAGTGGCGGCGAGCGGTGCTCGGTGGACGGCGCAAGTGGTGTCGGTCTGCGATCGGCGGGCTCTGTGTCCTGTGAGCGGTTGACGGTCCTCGGCTGCCGCCGACCGGCCGGGGGCTGACGCCATGGCCAATCCGCTACTCGAAGGCGTGCGTGTTCTGGATCTGACTCGATTGCTGCCAGGCCCCTATGCCACACAGCTGATGGCGCAACTGGGCGCCGAGGTGATCAAGATCGAGGATCCGGCCGGGGGCGACTACGCCAGAACGCTGTCGCCCGCGTTGTTCGAACAGGTCAACCGCGGCAAGGCCTCGGTCACGCTGGATCTGAAACAGCCCGATGACGTGGCCGCGTTCAAGTCTCTCGTGGCCGATGCCGACGTGGTGATCGAATCCTTCCGGCCGGGTGTCATGGAGCGGCTCGGTTGCGGGTACGAAACGCTTCGAGCGATCAACCCGCGTTTGGTCTACGCCGCGCTGACGGGCTACGGGCAGACCGGGCCGATGGCCGATTCCGCCGGCCACGATATCAACTATCTCGCACTGGCCGGCGTGCTCGATCAGACCGGCGCGTCCGGCGGACCGCCGACGATATCCAACGTCCAGATCGCCGATCTCGCCGGCGGCGCGCTGACCTGTACCGTGGGCGTACTCGCTGCACTGCTCGGTGTGCGTAGCAGCGGTCACGGCAGCTTCGTCGACTCGGCCATGCTCGACGGTGCGCTGGCGTTGCAGCCGGTGGCGATGGCGACACGCAACACCCGTGGCCGGGTTCAACCCCGGGGCCAGGACATGCTCTCGGGCGCACTGCCCAACTATCGTGTCTATCGCTGTCGCGACGGCCGGTATCTGGCGGTCGGTGCGCTGGAGCCCAAATTCTTCGTCCGGCTGTTGTCGCGGCTCGCCCCGTTCGGCCTGTCGCCGTCGCATACGACGGCACGCGTGGTACCGGGGCCTGCCGGGGCAGGGCGCCCGCGGCCGGCACGCCTGACAGACTGGCGCGGGCGCCTGGGTCGCGTGCTGGCTGACCCGGCGCGCGCTGCAACACTCGGCCGGCCGCTGCACTGGAGCCTGGCCGCGCTGTTTCGTACCCGCAACCGTGATACATGGGTGGCGATGCTGGCCGATACCGATGCCTGCACCACGCCCGTATTGACACTCGACGAGGCGCTGGCCCATGCCCAGGTCGCCGCGCGCGGACTGGTCGAAGACAGCGCGCTGGGATGCCCTTTGCGTTTTTCGCAAGCCCGACAGACGCCACTCGCGCCAAGCCCGGCGTTGGGCGCCGACAACGAGCGATTCTTGCGCCGTGCGTGACCGTACGACCGGGGGTCAGGCCGCCTGACGATCCCGCGCGGTTTCCCGGATCATGTCCGCGGCCTTTTCCGCAATCATGGCGGTCGGGGCGTTGGTGTTGCCGGAAACCAGTGTCGGCATGATCGAGCAGTCCACTACGCGCAGCCCCTCCAGGCCATGAACCCGCAGCTGGTCGTCCACCACCGCAGCGCTGTCGTTGCCCATCTTGCAGGTGCCGGCCGGGTGATAGATGGTCATTGCGGTATCGCGCACGAACTCCATCAGTTCGGCGTCGTCGGTGCGCGTCGCCCCGGGCTGTTCCTCCTTGGCGATGTAAGTCTTCAATGCCCGGGTAGCAGCGAGCCGGCGAGCGAACTTCACGCCTTCGAGCATGCAGCGTTGATCGGTGTCACTGCTCAGGTAGTTCGCCACGATACGCGGGGCTTCGCGTGCATCCAGCGACCGGATGCTCAGGTGCCCACGCGATTCCGGTCTGAGCTGGCAGACCGAAAAGGTGGCGCCGGACCACCGGTTTGGCGTGAAGCCGCTGTCGGAGGTGATCGCCGAGAAGTGGAACTGGATATCCGGCGTTTGGGACTCGGGCAACACGCGTGTGAACAGGCCGCCGATGGCTACGCCGCGGGACAGCGGGCCCGAACGGGACAGCATGTAGCGTGCGCCGACCTTCAATCGCCCGGATAGCGTGGTCAACTGGTCGTTCAGGGTGATTGGTTTGGTGATGCGGTAAGTCGGCCGGCACTGGAGGTGGTCCTGGAGATTGGCGCCCACGCCCGGCAACGCCCGGACGAGCGGAATCTGCCAGGAGTCGAGCAGTTCGGCGTCGCCCACGCCGGACAGCTGGAGGATCTGCGGGCTCTGGATCGCGCCGGCCGAGAGGATGATCTCGGCGTTGCAGTACTCGTCGACCAGGCGATCGCCATCGTGAATACGCACCCCGACCGCGCGTTCCTGTTCGAACAATATGCGGGCCACCGGCGCGTTCGTACGAATCTCCAGGTTGCGCCGCCCACGGGCCGATCTGAGATAGCTCGCAGCGGTGCTGCAGCGACGGCCGTTCTTTATGAACGAATGATAGTAACCGCAGCCATTCTGATCGCCGGTGTTGAAATCCCGGGTGCGCTCGATGCCCAGTTCCTCGCCCGCATCGAATATGGCGTCCATGAGTTCATGGCCAGGGTCCTTGGTTGCCCATAGCAGCCCGTTTTCGCCGCGCGTCTCGCTGGGCCCGTCGGCGTTGTGTTCGATACGCTTGAAATACGGCAACACGCTCTCCCAGCGCCAGCCCCGGTTACCAAGCGACTCCCAATGGTCGTAGTCCTGGCGCTGGCCGCGGATAAATACCATGCCGTTGATCGAGCTCGACCCGCCCAGGCAAACCCCGCGCGGCCAACAAAGTTCGCGCCCGTTGAGATTCGCTTCCTGATCGGTGAAGAATTCACGGGTGTATTTGCTGTTCTTGATGATCTTGCCCATGCCTAACGGCATATGAATCCAGGGCGAGCGGTCGGGCGGGCCGGCCTCGAGCAGTAGCACCTTGTGCTGGCCCGATTCGGAAAGTCGGTGCGCCAGGATACAGCCGGCCGTGCCGGCGCCGATGATGATGTAGTCGTAGGGTGCCGTCATCGCGAATCTCCGATTCGTTGTTGTTCTGTTGAATAGCCGTCGGACAGGCCAGGCCGTGTGTGGAGACGTCGTGCCCGGACCGCTGGGCTCGCGGCTCGGCCCGGCCGGATCCTGCGCCGGCCCGGGGTGTATGCGCCGGCATCGTCGCGGCTTGCGACAGAGCGCGGTGTCATCGCGCGTCGCGCGGCAGCCGCGACCGCAGCGTTGCCGTATGGGTCGGTTCCGGAATGGCCAGCGGGCGTGCACATCCTTGACCGCGCGCGGTGGCGTCGGGCGCCGATGGCCGTTGCCTGCAAACGGGCGCGGTCCAACGCCCGGCTTGAATCGCTCGCCATACGCGGGCGTCGCTGATCGCAGCCGTTCGGATCCCTGAGAGTCCGTGGCCGTCCGCGGCGTTCGCCCAGCGCCGACTGCGTCCGATACCGATCATTCGATACACGCGGTGCGTGGGATAGGACGGGGTATTCAGCCACTCGGATCACCTGTACGACCGCATTAGCGCGGGTTCGCAGAGGCGGGTATCGAGCGCAGAGCCGATAGTCGTTGCAAGCATTTGTATTGTGATACGGAACGGCGTAACGGAATACAACAATGCGCAGACGTCGGAACGATGTCAATCGCGGCCGCCGAGAACACCGCTCTGGGTTCACGTCACGCAGGGCGGCCGATCAACGCGGTCCGTTCATTGCCGATAGCCGCTATCGGTTGACTTCTCCTTGTTCCAATAATCGATCCTGGGTATTGTTATATGATACTTAATACGATCCATGACTCAGACCTGTACGGAGAACGTGTCGATGTTGGATAAAACCCGCAGTTATTCGGATGTATCGCTGCTGATCGAGGGTCAATGGCAGGCGGCGGCCGCCGGTGAGACCCTTCCCGTGGAAAACCCGGCCACCGGCGAAGTCATTGGTCAGGTCGCTTGGGCGCGGCGCGAGGATCTCGATAGGGCGATTGAATCCGCTCAGACCGCGTTCCGGCAGTGGCGCGACGTACCCGCCTACAATCGGGCCAAGATGCTGCGCAAGGCCTCCGATCTACTGCGCGAGCGCGCCGACGATATCGCCCGGTTGATGACCCTGGAGCAGGGCAAGCCGGTCGCTCAGTCGCGGATCGAGACGCTCGGCGCAGCCGACACGTTGGAATGGTTCTCTGAAGAAGCCAGGCGTGCCTATGGCCGGGTGATTCCCGCTCGAGGTGCCCACGTCACGCAGCTGGCCACCAAGCATCCGGTTGGGCCCGTGGCTGCCTTCACGCCCTGGAACTTCCCGCTCAATCAGGCTGTGCGCAAGGTATCGATCGCGCTGGCCGCCGGCTGTTCCATCATTCTCAAGGGTCCTGAAGAGACGCCTGCCTCGGTCGCCGAGCTGATTCGTTGTTATATGGATGCGGGCGTTCCGGCCGGGGTGATCAGCCTGGTGTACGGGGTGCCAGCAGAAATTTCCGAGTATCTGATTCCGCATCCGGCCATCCGCAAGGTGTCGTTCACCGGCTCGACGGCCGTGGGTAAACATCTGGCCGCGCTGGCCGGCCAGCACATGAAGCGCAACACGATGGAACTTGGCGGCCATGCGCCGACCATGATCTTCGATGACGCGGACATTGCCCAGGCGGTTAAGGCCACGGCGGCCGCCAAATTCCGCAACGCCGGGCAGGTCTGTATCGCACCCACTCGCTTCATGGTTCAGGAAGGTGTATTCGATACGGTCGTCGACCAGTTCGTCGAAGCGGCTCGCCAGATCCAGGTCGGAAACGGCCTGGACGAGGGCACCACCATGGGCCCGCTGGCCCATGAACGGCGCCCGGGGGCGGTAGCTGAACTTATCGAAGATGCCCGTTCCAAGGGGGCCGAAATCCGCCTGGGCGGCCGGGCCATCGACGGGCCCGGCTATTTCTTCGAGCCGACCGTGATCGTCAACGCCACGCGCGACATGCGCATCATGAACGAAGAGCCGTTCGGGCCGGTTGTCGTGTTCACGTCGTTCAAGACGGTCGACGATGCGATCGAGGAGGCCAACCGGCTGGAATACGGTCTGGCTGCCTATGCCTTCACCTCATCCATGCACACGACTGCGCGACTGACGCATGAAGTCGAGGCCGGCATGCTTTCGATCAACCATATCGGCCTGGCACTGCCCGAAACGCCCTTCGGCGGTGTCAAGGACTCGGGCTATGGCTCCGAAGGCGGCAGTGAGGCGATCGAAGCGTATCTGGAGACCCGCTTCGTGACCACCGCCTCACCCTGATCCCACCGGGTGAGTGCGTCGATCGGCCGCGGCATGGCTGTGCCGCGGCCGGCGCTGTGTATTTGGGCAATCGCTGCGGAGTGTCTAGACTGATCGCCGTTATCAACAACGAGGATCGTCATGTCCCTCACCGATTCCACCATGATGCCGCTGGGTACCGCCGCGCCCGATTTCGATCTGCCGGATACCGTCAGCGACGAGCGCAAGTCGTTCAGTGACATCGCCGGGCCACGCGGTACGGTGGTCATGTTCATCTGTAACCACTGCCCATACGTGCTGCATCTGATCGACGAAGTGGTCAGTGTGGCGGCGCATTACCAGCCGCAAGGCGTCGGCTTCGTAGCGATATCGTCGAACGATGTCGGCGTGCGGCCCGAGGATGGCCCCGAGCAGATGCAGGTATTTGCTGAAAGCCGGGGGTTCACCTTTCCCTATCTCTACGACGAGTCGCAAGCCGTGGCCCAGGCCTACGACGCGGTCTGCACGCCGGATTTTTTCGTCTTCGATGCCGATGGCAAGTGTGCCTACCGTGGCCAGTTCGATGAGTCTCGTCCCAAGAACGGGGTCGCCGTCACCGGCGCCGAGCTGCGCGCATCGCTCGATGCGCTGCTGGAAGGCGACATGATCCCGGCCGACGTACAGGTGCCGAGTCAGGGCTGCAGTATCAAGTGGAAAGCCGCCTGAGCCTGGCTGGCTGATCGGGCGCTGCGGCGCGCGATATCGTATCGGCGCCGACCGAACCCGCACGGGTGCAGGTCGGCGCTGTGATCAGCTTCAACGCGCCTGCGACATCTGCCGGCGCGGGTGGTCTGGCCGGTACTGCCAGGCCGCGGTGGCAGGACGCCGGCGTGCGTTTCATTCGGAGACCAGTAGGCTCTCCAGCGCGTCGGGCTTGCCGAAATGATGGCCTTGTGCGTACTCGATATTCATTCCCCGCACGGCGTGCAGCAGCTCCGCGGTCTCTACCGATTCGGCGATCGCGGTCTTGCCCATCATGTGTGCGATATGGGTCACTGCTTCGACCATGGCGCGATCGGCCGGGTCGTGGCGAATATCGCGGATGAAACTGCCGTCGATCTTGACGTATTCCACCGGTAGCACACGCAGATATTCGAACGACGACAGGCCGGTACCGAAATCGTCGAGGGCGAAGGTGCACCCCAGCTCGCTCATTTCGCGGATGAAATGTTGGGCCTGAGAAAGGTTGGAGATGACCGATGTTTCGGTGATCTCGAAACATACACGCTGTGCGTCGATGCCGCTGTCGCTGAGTACCTTGCGTGCGAAGGTCAGAAAGCCCGGGTGTGTCAGCGACGTGGCGGACAGGTTGATGCCGATCCACTGAAACGCCCGCAACCGGTGCCGATGTTCGTCAAGAAAGCGCAGGGTATGCGATAACGCGAACCGGTCCAGATCGTGAATCAGCCCGTAGTGTTCGGCGGCATCGATGAACTCGTGCGCCGCCACGATCTCGCCATCGGTATCGCGCAGGCGTAGCAGCGATTCGTACCCGTGGATTTCATCGGCCTGATGGACGCTCACGATTGGTTGGACGTGCATGAGAATACGGTTGTCGGCCAGCGCCTCGCGAATACGGTTGGCCCAGTTCATCTGTCGGCGACGGCGCGTGACGCGCCGGTCGTTGGCCACCTGGCGGTGGATCGAGTTGGGGCCGAGTTCCTTGGCGGCAAAGCAGGCCGCGTCTGCGGCCTGCATTACGGCCTCCACGCTGCCGGCCTCACGATCGATACTGGCCAGACCGATGCTGGCACCCACGCGCAGATGATGGCGTTGCCAGAGGAACACGCAGCCGTGCAGGGATTCGATCATGCGGTGCGCGGCGGCCTTGGCCTGCTCGCCGTCGCAGTCGTACATGAGCACCGCGAACTCATCGCCACCGATGCGTGCCAGTACGTCGCCCTGCCTGAGACTGGCGTACATGCATTGGCTGGCCTGGCGCAACAACTCGTCGCCGGCCTGGTGGCCGTAACTGTCGTTGATGATCTTGAAACTGTCCAGATCGATATAGCCGAGCATGTGCGTCTTGTCCTGAAGCGCAGCTTGATCGATCGCGGCGGAGATGACCTGCTTGAACGCACGGCGGTTGATCAGATCGGTCAGGGCATCGTGGGTGGCGTGATACTTGGCCTGCTCGCCGAGACGTTTTTCACGGCTGATGTTCTCGCACGACACCAGGATCCGGATGCCTTCGTCCAGTTCCGATGTGAGCCGGGCGTTGGCGCGAATCCACAGCGGCTTGCCGTTGCGGCCACGGATCTCGACTTCCCAGCGCTGCAGCTTGCCCGGACGAGCCTGACAGCGTGCGAGCTTGGCGTGCAGCATGCTCGGCCGGCGATGCATGTCGGCGAACGAGGCGCCCACCAGCTGCTCGGCCTCGTAGCCGAGCTGGAAGGCGCCGAATTCGTTGACGGACACGATGCGGTCATGTTCGTCGAGGATGAAGTACATGGCCGGGTTTTCGTGAAAGAGCGTCTGAAGCGTCTGATCACTGTGCGCCAGCGCGCGTTCGGCCTGTTTGAGTCGGGTGACGTCGATAAAGCTCACGACGACGCCGCGCATCTGCCCGTCGCGTGCGCGGTACGGCGTGGTTCGACGTATGTACCATTGGCCGTCGGCGGTTTCGGTCTCGATTTCGCTGATCTCGCCCGAGTTTCGAACCGCGGCCGCCTCGCCGGCCCAGTCGAGCGCGCGCTGGAAAGGGTGTGCCAGATCGTCTATGGGACGCCCGATATCGCTGGGCAGTACGCTGAGCAGCATCTTCGTCGCGGGCGTGAATCGCTTGATACGGTTTTCGCCGTCCAGAAACACCGTCGGGATAGCGGTACTGTCCAGCAGGTTCGCGATGTCGTCGTGGGTGTCCTCGAGCTCATGCATCTTTTCCTGCAGCTCGGTATTGACCGTGCTCAACTCCTCGTTGAGCGACTGCAGTTCCTCCTTGGAGGATTCCAGCTCCTCGTTGGCCGACTGCAGTTCTTCGTTAATCGACAACGCCTCTTCGTGCGCGCTCCTGAATTCCTCCCGGGTGCTCTGCAGTTCGTCGGCGGCTCGCTGATGTTCGTCGTGTGCGAGACGCAGCTCATACTCGAGCTGGGCGATGCGTTCGTCGACGTCGACCACCTCGTCGTGCGGCGTTGGCGTGCTGGCGTCCGACTGTTCGCCGACTGAACCGTCGATCTCGACAAAGCTCACCACTACGAATTCGTCGCCCGAGTCGTTCAGACGGAAAGGGCGGGCGCGCATGCGCACAGGCACGTAGTGGCGATGGCGCTGTACCCGGGCCGCGACCGAATGGGCTTGTCGTTGCTGCAGCGCGACGTTCACCAGATCCTGAACTGCACCGCGAAGGCCGCGGCGCGCCAGCCGCAGCAGGTTGTCGCTGGGCACGCCCTGGCCCAGCGAAAGATAGCCGCTGGAGTCCCCGTGTATGTAGATCAGATCGAACGCCGCGTTCGTGACCACCGACGTGGGGGCATACTCGTTCAGCAAGAGCCGTTGGACGGTCTTTGACAATTGATGGCGATTCATATCGGCGAGATCGGTCTGGTTTCTGGGCAGGTCGCGTCTGCCCAACTGCGTCGGCGTGATCCATCCCAGATGCCGGCCGGCGCTGCCGTGGGCGGCCGTGCGAGTATAAAGCCGATGCTTGTGGGAACGCGGGTGGAACAGGCCGCTGTCGGTGTGGGCGGTCTCGCTATTGCCGAGCAACAGCCAGCCCTCGGGCTTCAGGGCGAAATGAAACATCTCGAGCAGACGGCGCTGGGTCGCTTTGTCGAGATAAATCAGCACGTTTCGACACGACACCAGATCCATGCGCGAGAAAGGGGGGTCCGAGAGCAGGTTCTGCGGCGCGAACATGACGGTATCGCGCAGAGTCTTGTTCACCCGATAGCCGGGCTCGGTCGCGGTGAACCAGCGTGCCAGCCGCTCGTCCGACATATCGGCGGCGATGGTTTCCGAATAGCAACCGCTGCGTGCGACTTCGAGCGCCTGGGAGTCGATATCGGTGGCGTAGACCGACACGCTGGCGCGGGTTTCGCTCGGGTACGCATCCAGTGCCTCGAGCATGACGATCGCCAGCGAATAGGCTTCTTCGCCGGTTGCACAACCAGCCACCCATAGTCTCAGGCTGTCCTTTCCGTCGCGACCGGAACGTCCGATCAGATCCGGCACGAGTTGCTGTTCAAGGGCTTCGTAGGCCTCCGGATCGCGGAAGAAGCCGGTGACGCTGATCAGAAGGTCCTGAAGGAGCTGTTGTGACTCGGTTTCGTCGCTTTCCAGTAGCGATAGATAGGCATCGAACGAGTCAACGCGCCGGATGCCAATACGACGACCGATCCGCCGTGTCAACGTGCCGGGTTTGTAGTGCGAAAAATCATGCCCGTGCCGGCGACTGAGCAGGTTCACGATTGCACGATAGGGCGATGCAGGATCGTGCTCTTCCGGAGTGTCCACAACGGGCTCCCGACCCGTATCCGGGCCGAAAAATGCGTCGATGGCGGCCGGCATGCCGGCCACCGGCAAGACCTGATCGACATGGCCGCTGCGGATCGCAGCGGCCGGCATATCCGGGTGTGTGGCTTCCTCCGGGGACTGGGCAATGGTCAAACCGCCGGCGGCCCGGATGGCGGCCATACCGTCACGGCCGTCGCGGCCCGACCCCGATACCAGAATGCCCACTGCGCGATCGCCCTGATCGTGGGCCAGGCTCACGAAAAAGCGATGGATGGCAAAACGCGCTCCGAGGTTCTGGCTGATGGTCGTCGGTCGAAGCCAGCCGCGATCGATGGTGAGATGCTGGTTGGGAGAAATCACGTAAACATGGTCGGGCGCGGCAACCAATGCATCGTCGACCTGCGAAACCGGCATCGTCGTATGGCTGGCGATCAGTTCGAGCAGGTGGCTTTCCTGATCGGGGGCCATGTGCGCGACAACCACGAACACGAGCCCGGTATCGGTGCATACAGCATCGAAAAATTGCTGAAATACCTTCAGGCTGCCCGCGCTACCGCCGAGTGCGACATAGCCGGCAGGTGCCCGACCGGACAAGGGCCCAGGCTGACTGTCTTCCACGGGGGCTTGCGCCATCAGGGGGCCCGCGATGACATTTGAGTGAACACTTAGAGGCTAATCGTAGTGGGGCCCGATTACTAGATAATTCGTGAGTCGAAAGGTGCGGCCATAAAGCAGAAAACCGCGATTAACGCCAACTAGTTCATTACGCGCGACATGATCGACCAATAATGAACGGGCACGAGGCGCGAGATCGCAGATATGATTTTGGCGTCAGTGCCAATCAGACAGCGTCCTTTCCGACGCGCCAGATCTGAAAGAATTGTCCGAGCCGCCTCGTCGGGCGAAGTACGGGCGAGTTTGTCGACGAAATTACCGGCGGCCTGGGCCTGGTTGCTGTTGCCGTCCGGCCCGACATAGAAACGAGCCGCGTGGGCGATCCCGGTCTTTATCCCACCGGGATGGACACACATCACGTGGGGATCTTGGCCCCGCGTTTCGTGTCGCAGCGCTTCGGTAAACCCGCGGACCGCGAATTTGGTTGCGTTATAGGTGCCCTGGGTGGGCACGCTGATCAGGCCGAATACGCTTGAGACATTCACCAGCGCGCTGCCGGGCCGTTGTTTGAGTATCGGAAGAAACGCCTTGGTGCCATGAACCACGCCCCAGAAGTTGATGCCCATGATCCATTCGAAGTCGTCGTAACGCGTGTCGGCGATCGTCTGGGAGTGAGCCACTCCTGCATTGTTGATCACCAGATCGGCGCCGCCATATTCGTCGACGACCGCATCCCGGAACGCCTCGAACGCCGCTCGGTCGGCGACGTCGACCTTCGAGGTGAACACTGCAGCCGGCTGGCAGGCGGCCCGTGTCTCGGCCAGTCCGTCTTCATTGACGTCGCATAGCGCCAGACGCGCGCCTCGATCGGCGCACACGGTGGCCAGGCTGCGCCCGATACCCGAACCGGCACCGGTGATGACTACGATTTTGTCCCGGAGATCTTTCATGAGGCGATCCTGTCGGAGCGATAGGGGCATTCATGCCGCTTATCGCGCTGTGCCCAATTCTGACAATTATTATTGTCAAAGTTACGTTTGACAATGAATGATGTCAACATGGATGTATGAAAAAGCCACCCGTAACCGATTCCGCCGAGGCTGGCCGTGCCTACGGCGGGCGCAGCCTGGACGAACGCCGTCGCCACCGGCGGGCGCAATTCGTCGCAGCCGGCATCGAGGTCTTCGGGCGCGAGGGCTATCGCGGCGCCACCGTCAAGGCTTTGTGCCGTCAGGCCGGACTGACCGAACGCTATTTCTACGAATCCTTCGGCAACAGTGAGTCGTTGTTCGCCGAGGTGTACAAGACGTTGGTCGCGCGGCTACAGCACGACGTAGTTGCTGCGATCGACCGGGCGCCGCAGGACGCCGAAAGCACGGCTCGGGCCGGGCTGCGCGTGTTTTTTGAAACCATGTACGAGCAACCGGGCACGGCACGCATCCTGCTGATCGAGATCTTCGGCATCAGCGGCGAGATCGACAAGCTCTATCGGTCGACCACACAGAATTTCACGCGCATGCTCGCCGAGCTGGTCAGCGCGATCTTTCCGCTCGAGGCGGCGGGGCCGACCGACCCGGCGATCGTTTCCACGGGCCTGGTCGGCTCGACGATTCATATCGCGATGTACTGGACGCTCAGCCGATACCGAGATCCATTGAACGTCGTGGTCGAATCGAGTCTTGCGCTGTATGTGGCCGTCGCACGCCAGATGGCCGCCCCGGAAAAGGGCGCGACCGCGGACGACGCAGACGACGCTGCGTCATGAAGAAAGCCGCGGTTCGGGCCGCGGCTTTCGTGAGGTCATCGACAACGATCAGTGATGCGTCGCATAGGCGGCTTCGGCGTCGTCGACCAGTTCGTCGAGCTCGGCCAGAAGGTCGGCGTTGTTCTGCTGCCAGGGGTGGAAGCTGTACTGGAAGTAGCTCAGCCATTCCGGAATCATGCGGCGGATGAAGCCGGGCTTGCCGAGAGTGAAGTTGACCAGTTTGAGATGCCCGCGCCAACCCTGTTGCCGGCATTTTTCGTCGGCGGCGGCCATCTGTGCGTAAAAGCTGATCAGCACCGGCCAGAAGATGGCGGTGGCGATACCCATCGCCGCCGTGCGCTCGGCCCAGTTGCGTGGACCGCGGCCGATACATTTTTCGTAGACATCGTAAGCGACCGCCTTGTGCTCGACTTCCTCGAGCGCGTGCCAGCGCCACATGCGCTCGAAGTCTTCCTGCGAGCCTTTCATCATCTCCGGGTATCGCAGCAGCATGTCGCCCATGAGCGCGGTGTAGTGCTCCAGCGCGATGGTCGCGGCCAGGGGCATGGACTTCCAGGTATTGTTCTTGACCCAGTCGAGAAGGTTCCAGGTGAACTGGTCGAGCTTGTGGGCCGGCAGCCCCGCATTCTCCATCAGCTCGTTGTACTCGATATGTTCGCGCGAATGCATCGCCTCCTGGCCAATGAAGGCCGTGGCGGCCTTTTTCAGATCCGGATCCGGAATCTGGTCGCGATAGCTGCGTACGGCGTCGATGAACATCCGCTCGCCGGCCGGAAACAGCAGCGACATGGCGTTCATGAACTGAGTCACGTTCGGCCCTTCCTTGTGCCAGTCGGCGATACGATCGGCCGGCGGTAGGAAGTGCAGGTCGCGCCGTTCGGGCATCACATTGACCTGGTCGCTGTGCGGGATCGTGCGATCGGCGTGGACGTGCTTCTTGATATCGGATGCATTCTTGCTCATGTCACCCTCCTGTGGGTATTCGACACAGCCGGGCCTGCCCGGGCCCGGCATGCAGGGACCATTCAGTGATGGCTGGCGTAGGCGGCGTTGGCGTCGTCGACCAACGCGTCGATCTCGGCCAGCAGCTCGGCGTTGTTCTGCTGCCACGGATGGAAGCTGTACTTGAAGTAGGCCAGGTATTCGGGCAACAGTTTCCGCAGATAGCCCGGCTTGCCGAGCATGAAGTTGGCGAGCTTGAGATGCCCTCGCCAGCCTGCACGTCGACAGGCCGGATCCGCGGCAGCCAGACGCCGGTAGAACAGAATCACGTGCGGCCAGAACGTTGCCGTCGTGGTGAGCATGATCGCGCTACGCATCGCGTACGCCTTGGGCCCGCGCCCGACACATTTTTCGTAGACGTCGTAGGCCACGGCCTTGTGCTCGACTTCCTCGAGCGCGTGCCAGCGCCACATGCGTTCATAGTCTTCCTGCGAGCCGGCCATCTGTTCGGGATGACGCAGCAACGTATCTCCCATCAGGGCGGTGAAATGCTCGAGTGCGATCGTCATCAGCAACGGCGTGACCTTGCTGCTGTGCTGCTTGACGTATTCGGTATGCGCCCAGACCTGCGCATCGAGCTCGCTGGCCGGAAGTCCGGCGGCATCCATGAGCTGGTTGTATTCGATATGCTCGCGTGAATGCATCGCCTCCTGGCCGATGAACGCGGTGGCGGCCTTGCGCAGATCCGGATCGGGGATCTCGTCGCGATAGGCGCGTACTGCGTCGATGAACATGCGCTCGCCGGCCGGGAAGAACAGGCTCAGCGCATTCATGAATTGGGTTACGTTCGGCCCGGCCTGATGCCAGTCACAGATGCGATCGCCGGGCGGCAGGAAATGCAGATCGCGCCGTTCCGGCATGACCGGCCCGCTGTAACCGGGGCCGTGCAGATCGAGATCGTTTTCGTGCTTGCTCATGACAAACCTCAGGCGCTTGGCCGTGGGGAAACGGTGTTAGGACGAGCTTCAGGAGCGGCGACATCGGGGGCCGGCCGCGCTCGAATGAAATCGGCGCACAGGTCGGCGATGGACTGCGGGTGGGTCAGCACCGCCCAGTGCGCGGCGTCGACGGGCGTGATCGTCAGATCGTCGACCCAACGGTCGAGATCGCGGGCGAAACCGGGGCCGACGAAGGCATCACGCACAGGTGTGATTACGTGAACCGGGATTTGCGCGTGGCGCAGGCGCGGCCGGCGAATCCGTGCGAACACGTTCGCGCGATACAGCTTGGTACCGTGAGCGCCATCGCGCGCGAGGGTCGGATGGACGGGCAATGCCTGTCCCTCCAGACGTTCGGTGGTGCGAGGCCAGCGGCTGGCCAGACCGCCATGCCAGGCCAATGTGGGCAGCCATGGAATATGAAAGGCGAACACATACCACGACTTTTTCAGCTGGCGCATGAGCGCCGCGCGATCGTCGCGCCACTGTGCGCGAAGCCAGTGGCCGACATGATCCAGACATGGGCCGGAGATCGACGTGAAGCTGGCGATCCGATGCGACAGGGCCGGGTCCGTGACTGCCTCCCAGCTCTGGATCGAGCCCCAGTCGTGTGCGATGAGGTGCACAGGGCGACTCGGGGATGCCCAGTCGATCACGGCCGCCAGATCGGCCTCCAGTTCGTCCAGCGCATAAGCGGCCGTTGCTCGCGGACGGCTGCTCTGGCCGGCGCCCCGAACATCGTAGCGCACGCACCGAAACGTCTCGGACAGCGGTGCCACCATTCGATCCCATACACGATGTGTGTCGGGATAGCCGTGAACGAATACCAGCGTTGGCCGGAGATCGTCCCGCGCGCCGCTGTCGTAGCAGGCCAGACGCACAGCGCCGCGCTGAACCAGTGTTGGCTCATCGGCAGCGTGCGGGTTCGGCTTCGCGTTCGTCATTGACCTGTTCGATGTAATAGTTACATCAAACAGTGTCATAAACAGCGGAGGTGCGCAAGCGGTTTGCTGCACCGCCGCATCGCACGGGTGGACCTATCCGTGACGCGGAGCCGGAACGCGATCCATCGCGGCTTGAGAGGCGGGGAGAGTTCGGCGACGCCGTGATCGCGCGCCGCCGAGACGCCGATTACTTGGCGTCGTGCAAGTGCTCCATGAGCAGTGCCAGACGGTCGCCCAGATGCTGGTCGGCGGCCTTGGCCATGGCACGCGCGACTTCGGGCAGCACGGCCATCTCGACCAGCGGCCTGAAACGCCAGACCAGATCGGCTAGCTCAGGCATGTCGTCCGGCGGTGGCAACTGACCTTCGCCGTAGCGGTCGAACACATGAATCGCGACCAGCCGCACCATTTCATCGGCGGCCTGCTCGACGTTGCGGCGAAGATAGGCCACGACATCCAGCATCTCTTCGAGCGGGATGCCCACCTTCACCAACTCCGCGCCGGCATGCAGCATCCGCGGGCTGGGGATGCGGTAGCGCATGCCCTCGGGGCGGATCACATCCAGTTCGACCGCCTTTTTCAGCGCACGCCGAGAAAAGTTGCCGCTGAATTTCTTGAGCAGCTGCGGCATGGTCATGTAGTCGGGCACTTCGTCCGACCAAGGGCTGGCCACGGCGGTTTCCAGACCGAGCAGGCTGCCGATATCGTTGCCGCGCTCCCAGCTTTCGATCAGCTCGCCGATATTGGACAACGTATAACCGCGTTCGAGCAGTCGGTTGATGATACGCAGACGCGACAGATGGGCATCGTTATAGATGCCCTTGCGCCCACGCCGTTCCGGTGGTGGCAGCAGCCCGCGATCCTGGTAGGCACGAATATTACGCACGGTGCTGCCCGTCTCTCGGGCGAGCGCGTCGATCGAGAATTCGGGCGTGACGGTGTCGGCGGGCGCGGTTGCGCCGGTGGTGCTGGAAGCGCGTTTCATCGTCGAAGTTTAGCCCGCTCCGCGCACGGCGTCATCCGAGGCGCGCTGCGTTGTGCCACGGCGCCCGGCAGTTCACGCACAGCGTGCGGTGCGCTCGGTGCGGTAGGCGGCGATCTCCTCGATGGTCAGCACCGGCATCCGATGCGTCTCGGCGTAGCGTTGAATGTCGTCGTTGCCGGCCATGGTGCCGTCGTCATTCATCAGCTCGCAGAGGACCGCGGCGGGTTTCAGCCCCGCGAGAATCGCCAGGTCGAGCGAACCTTCGGTATGGCCGCGGCGCTCCAGCACACCGCCTGCGCGTGCGCGCAACGGGAATACGTGACCGGGACTCACGATGGACACCGGGCCGTCGATCGATGCGACGGCTGCCTGGATGGTGGTGACCCGATCGACTGCCGATACGCCCGTGGTGACGCCGCTGGCTGCTTCGATGGAGATGGTGAAGCCGGTGCCGTGACGGGCCTGGTTGTCGCGCACCATGGGCGGCAGGTCGAGCGCGTCAACGCTGGCCCCGTCCAGCACCAGGCAGACGATGCCGCTACCGTCGCGGATCATCTTCACCATGGTGTCGACGGAAAGATTTTCGGCGGCGGCGACGATGTCGGCTTCGTTTTCGCGGTCGGCATCATCCAGCAGCAGGACCGGCTCGCCGGCCCGGTAGGCGGCAAGTGCGGCGGCGAGGCGCGGATGGCGGGTGGAATCGATTGATGGCATGAAACGTCCTCATATGAGACAGACAACGTTTCAGGGCAGCAGCGCACTCGGCAATTGCGTGCGAAAGGCCGGCCGCAGCCGCCAAGCGTCTTCTTTCATCCGGACTGTAACCGTCGGCTCTGGCATCGCACCAGATCTGCTGACCTCCGGTCGAATGAGCGGAGCGCTCGCGGGCTCGTCGAATGATCGACATACCGCCGGTGGGGAATTGCACCCCGCCCTGAAGACGGGCGTCAGTATAGCCTATCGTCGTTGTATCGAACAGACATTCACACCGGTGGCCACGCGCGGAGGTGAGCCTCGTATAGGCCGTATAGACCTTGAACAACCCAGAATACGACACGATCACGCCTGAGCACGACGCGGCGACGCGTTCGCCGCAACTGGCCGGGGCGTAATCCCTCTACCTGGTTCGACAGGTGGGCACGCCGGACCGGGCTCGCAAGCCGGCGCAACACGTCCTAACATCGGCGGCCCATTCGCCGAATCTTCGAGGGCAGGGCGATGACCCCGAGTCTGGACAGCAAACTGCCGCGCGTCGGTACCACGATCTTCAGCGTGATGAGTCAGCTCGCGGTGGAACACGATGCGGTGAATCTCGGCCAGGGCTTTCCGGATTTCGAACCACCGGCCGCGCTCACCGAGGCGTTGTCGCGTGCGATGGCCGACGGCCACAACCAGTATCCACCGGGCATCGGGTTGGCCGCTCTACGTGAGCAGATCGCGATCAAGACCGAAGCGCTGTACGGTCGGCCGACCGATCCGGCGGCCGAGGTGACGGTGACCTCGGGTGCCACCGAGGCGATCTTCGCCGCGATCGCCGCGGTCGTACGTGCGCACGATGAAGTCATCGTGCTCGACCCGGCCTACGACTGCTACCAGCCGGCTATCGAGCTGCAGAATGCACGGGCAGTGCGCGTCCCGCTGCAACGGCCGGGTTTTACGGTCGACTGGCAACGCGTGGCCGATGCCATCACGGCACGGACGCGGCTAATTATCATCAATTCGCCCCACAACCCCACGGGCGCGGTATTCGGGCCCGACGATCTGACCGCGCTGGCCGAGGTCCTGCGGGGGACCGGAGTATGGGTACTGTCCGACGAGGTCTACGAGCACATGGTCTTCGACGGTGCGGCGCATCAGAGCGTCGGTCGTGTTCCGGAACTTGCCGCCCGCAGCTTCATCGTCAGCTCGTTCGGAAAGACCTTTCACTGCACGGGCTGGAAAGTCGGGTACTGTATCGCCCCGCCGGCGCTGACCGTCGAATTCCGCAAGGTCCATCAATATCTGACGTTCGCCACGTTCGCGCCCGCGCAGTGGGCATTCGCGACGATCCTTTGTGACGAGCCACACCACTACCGCGATCTGTCAGGATTCTACCAGGCCAAGCGCGATGGCTTTCGCAGGCTGTTGGCCGATACCCCGTTGCAGTTGCTCGACGTCCCAGGGGGGTATTTTCAGCTGGTCGACTACTCGGCCGTGCGCGATATGGACGACGTGGCCTTCAGCCAGTGGCTGGTGCGCGTGGCCGGTGTAGCCACGGTGCCGCTCAGCCCGTTCTACGATGACCCGCCGGCTACCCGGCTGGTGCGTCTGTGTTTTGCCAAGAACGAGGCCACGCTGACCGAGGGGGCACGCCGCCTGACCACGCTAGCCGGCGATTAGAAGACGGCTGAAACAAAAAGACCCCGGCCTTTGCCGGGGTCTTATGCGATGGTCAGCGCAGCCGCCGACCATGAGTGCGGGTGTCAGCTGTTGCTGTCCGTGTCCATATCGTCCGACATGCTCGAACCGCTGTTGTCGGCGCTATCAACGAGCGTGCCGTTGGCGCCCATCGGGAAGAACGAAGTGCCGGGTACCGTGCCCATGCTCGGCCCGACCGCCATCGGCGTCAGATAGGCGATGTTAAGCACCTGTTGCGGCGTACGCGAGAAGGTGATGCCATTGCTGTCGGTCGGCACGATGTTGGTCGAGTCGTACTCGGTACCGTAGATCGTGACCGTATCGTATTCGTCCTGACCGATACCCTGGTCGAGGTCGTCGTCACCGTCGAGGCTGTCTCGAGCATCCGAGATCGCATCGACCACCTGCGAGACGGTCAGATTGGTGCCGTTGACCGACAGGGCGGTTTCATCGCCGCGCGACAGCAATATCGTGCGTATCAGTCCGGCATGGTAGGCCTCGACCGAAAGAATGCCGGCCGCGGCCGTCAGATAGTCGCGGTTGCGGATGAACTGCGCGCCGCCCTTGTATGCGGTGACGCCGACGTCCTCGAAGATGAAGGCACCCAGTAGAAATGCCAGCGGCGAGCCGAACGGGTCGAACGTAAAACCATCGGGCGGCGTGATACCCGCGCCTTGGAGCGCGGCACTCGCGGCTGCCGTAAACGAGCTCTGCAGATTGATCTGCGGCCGGGCGACCTTGCCGGAGCTTAGTGCGCCGCGCAGAAACTGCACGTGATGCAGTTCGTCGGCGGCAATCTCGGCCGCGTACCGAGCGATCAGCGGCTCGCCCGAAAAATCGACCTGAGAGCCGCCGGTTACATCGCCCGGCGTACCCGTGCCGTCGATATCGCTGCCACCGAGCCCGGCACCCGTCACCGCACGCAAATAAAACTCAGCTTCGAGATATTCGAGATTGAGTGCGAAGTTCAATACCGCCTGGTCCGAAGGGCCATTGATCACGATGGTGTTCGGATCGTTGTCGCCGCCGTTGTCCTGCGCAGTCGCGACATTGTTATCGTCGCTGCAGGCCGCCAGGAATGCGCTGCCCAGCAGGCCGGCCGAGAACATGCCTGTGTTGGTTAGAAAGCGTCGCCGCGCGTTACTGATTGGGCGCCCTGTGGTGGCGTCGATGATGTTGGCTTGATCGCTTTTCGTGTTCTTGGCGTCTTGGGTCATGGCCGAGTCTCCCTTATAGATTTAATGATGCGGGCTGGTTTGGCCCGGTCGCACAGCAAGCTAGCGCACCCCAGGCCGCCGGACGTACCGGCATCGGCGACCCCGTATAGCGTTGGGGGTAATTCACCGTACTACCGATTTCCGAAACTAGCACAGACGTTTACCTCGGCGGCGAATAGAATCACGGTGCTGGCCGGTTACCGGCAGGTAGCGTGCGTGTATTTGCCATCAATCAGATTGGTCAAAAATTCCCAAACTACTGAAAACGATAATTTTTAAGCCGGGCTTAATATAAGAATTAGTTATTGCAAAAGTAGATACAAAAAGAAAATAAAATGCTCGAAAGTCTTTGACGGCGGGTGTTCGGCCGGTCAGCCGGCAACAGGTGGACGGCAGGCCTCGGCGTGGCCGGGCGGTGGCGGTCACGGATCGCCGTGTTGCCCGGCAGAACGCTTTGCTAGACAATGGCCAGCCTTTGTCAAGCCGCGCCAGAGGTTCACCGATGCCCGCACGCCGCGATCTCGCCAACGCCATTCGCATTCTTGCTATGGATGCAGTGGAGCAAGCCACATGTGGTCATCCGGGCATGCCCATGGGCATGGCAGATATAGCCGAGGTGTTGTTCAACGATCATCTGAAGATCAACCCGGCCAACCCCGACTGGGTCGACCGTGATCGGTTTCTGTTGTCCAACGGCCATGGCTCGATGCTGCAATACGCGGCCCTGCATCTGGCCGGCTACGATCTGTCGATCGACGATCTGCGCGATTTTCGGCAACTCCATTCGAAAACGCCGGGCCACCCTGAGAACTTCATGACGCCGGGGGTGGAGACTACAACTGGGCCGCTCGGACAAGGGTTGGCCAACGCGGTCGGCATGGCGCTAGCCGAAGCCGCGCTGGCCGCACGGTTCAACCATGATGACGCCGCGATCGTCGACCACTACACCTGGTGCTTCACCGGCGACGGCTGCCTGATGGAGGGCATCTCGCACGAGGCATGTTCGCTGGCGGGCACGCTGGGGCTCGGCAAGCTGGTGGTGTTCTACGACGACAACGGGATATCGATCGACGGCGAGGTCGACGGCTGGTTCACCGACGATACCCCGGCACGCTTCGAAGCCTATGGCTGGCAAGTCGTACGAAACGTCGACGGCCACGACGCTGACGAGATCAACACCGCCATCCAGACGGCCAAGAAGGAAACACGCAAGCCGACCTTGATCTGCTGCAAGACGGTGATCGGCTGGGGGTCGCCCAATAAGAAAGGGACCGCCGGTATCCATGGTGCCGCGCTCGGCGACGACGAGATCACCGCGGCCCGTGCCGAACTCGGCTGGCCGGACGAAACGCGTTTTGCCGTGCCCGACGATATCTATGCCGGCTGGGATCGTCGCGAGGACGGGGCGGCCGCAGAGAAGACCTGGCTCGACGGTTTCAACGCCTACCGGCAAGCGCATCCGCAGGACGCGGCCGAATTCGAGCGCCGCATGGCCGGCGACATGCCGGAGAACTGGTCGGCGTTGTGTCGCGCATTCATCGAAAAGACACAGGCCGAGGGCAAGCGTACCGCCACCCGCAAATCTTCGAAGACGGCCATCGGTGCCTATGCAGCCGCACTCCCGGAACTGATCGGCGGTTCTGCCGACCTGTCGGGCTCCAACGGGACGGACTTTGACGGCCATCGTGCGCTCAGTGCCGACGACTACACCGGCAACTACGTGTACTACGGCGTGCGTGAGTTCGCCATGACCGCGATCACGAACGGGCTGAGCCTCCACGGTGGGTTCACGCCGTTCGGTGCAACCTTCCTGACGTTCTCCGACTACGCACGCAACGCCGTGCGCATGGCCGCACTCATGCGCTCGCGCAATATTCTCGTCTACACCCACGATTCGATCGGTTTGGGCGAAGACGGCCCGACGCATCAGGCAGTCGAGCATATCGCCAGCCTGCGCCTCATCCCGAACCTGCATGTCTGGCGGCCGGGTGACGACGTCGAGACCGCGGTGGCCTGGCAGGCCGGCATAGAACGCAGCAACGGCCCTACCGCGATCGCGCTGTCGCGCCAGGATGTCGATCATCAGCCGCGCACGGAAGAGCAGGTTGCAGCGATTGCCCAGGGCGGCTATGTCCTGCGCGATAGCGATGCCGGGGAACCGGCGGCACTCATTATGGCCACGGGCTCGGAGCTGGAGCTGGCCGTCGGCGCCGCCGACCGTCTGGCGGCCGAGGGCGTGGCCGTACGGGTCGTGTCCATGCCTTGTCTGGATATCTTTTACGAGCAGCCGGCGGCGTATCGCGAATCGGTGCTGCCGGCGGCTGTGACCGCTCGTGTGGCGGTCGAGGCCGGCGTGTCCGACAGCTGGTACCGCCTGGTCGGGGCGACCGGCGCGGTCGTGGGCGTCGACGAGTTCGGTTCGTCAGCGCCGGCCGAGGATGTTTACCGCGAACTCGGGGTGACCGTCGAGGCCGTGGTGGCGGCGGTCCAGCGCCAGCTCGGCGACTGATATGCACCACGAGTGATAGCGACACGCGAAAAGTAAACCGGCCACACGCGGTGAGCGCGTGCGGCTACCATCCATTCGATGACAAGAGGTAGTTATGGCAGTCAAAGTCGGCATCAACGGATACGGGCGCATCGGCCGCAACGTGCTGCGTGCGTTGTATGAATCGGGCCGTACGAGTGAAATCGAGATCGTGGCGATCAACGACCTGGGCAATGCCCAGACCAACGCCCATCTGACCCAGTACGACACCGCGCACGGCCGGTTTCCGGGCGAAGTCTCGGTCGACGGCGACAATCTGGTCGTCAACGGCGACAAGATCAAGGTGCTCGCCGAGCGCAACCCGGCCGATCTGCCCTGGGGCGATCTGGGCGTCGACATCGTGCTCGAATGCACGGGCCTGTTCGCCAGCGAGGAGAAGGCCAGCGCGCATCTGAAGGGTGGCGCCAAAAAAGTGCTGATCTCCGCGCCCGCCGGCAAGATCAAGACCATCGTGTATGGCGTCAACCACGACACCATCGATGCCTCCGACAAGGTGATCTCCAACGCATCCTGCACCACCAACTGTCTCGCGCCGCTGGTCAAGCCGCTACACGAGGCCTTCGGACTGGAATACGGACTGATGAACACCATCCACTCGTACACCAACGACCAGGTGCTCACCGACGTGTATCACTCGGACCTGCGCCGGGCCCGTAGCGCTACCCAAAGCATGATTCCGACCAAGACGGGTGCGGCTGCCGCGGTGGGCCTCGTGCTGCCCGAACTGGACGGCAAGCTCGACGGGTTTGCGGTACGCGTGCCCACGATCAATGTGTCGATGGTCGATCTGACCGCCCAGGTTTCCAAGGAAACCACGGTCGAGGAAGTCAACGCCGTGCTCAAGAAGGCCGCCGAAGGCGAACTCCGCGGCGTGCTGGCCTACTCGGAAGCCGAACTGGTCTCGCAGGATTACAACCATGATCCGGTCTCCTCGACCGTCGATGCGCCGCTGACCAAGGTCGCCGGCGGCAAACTGATCAAGGTCTGTTCCTGGTACGACAATGAGTGGGGCTTTTCCAACCGCATGCTCGATACCGCGCTCGCGCTGGCCAACGCAGGCTGAACGCACGTCAACGACGGGACAAGGACGATCAAGGAACGCGACATGACTGTCATGCTGAAGATGGAGGACGTGGATCTGGCCGGCAAGCGCGTGCTGATCCGGCAGGATCTGAACGTGCCGTTCGCCAACGGTGAAGTCAGCTCCGCCGGACGGCTCAAGGCCTCCGTGCCGACCATTCGTGCGGCGCTCGATGCGGGTGCTCGGGTGATGGTCATGTCGCATCTAGGTCGACCGAAGGAGGGCGAGCCGGATAGCGAGCACAGCCTCGCGCCGGTCGCCCGCTACCTGTCGGAGCTGCTCAAAGTCGATGTGCCCCTGGTCACCGACTGGCTCGACGGCGTCGAGGTAGGCGAGGGCGAGGTCGTGATGTGCGAGAACGTGCGGTTCAACGTAGGCGAGAAAGCCAACGACGAGGCACTGTCACGCAGGATGGCCGCGCTATGCGACGTGTTCGTGATGGATGCCTTCGGGACCGCACATCGTGCCCAGGCGTCGACCGAAGGCGTGGCCCGCTATGCGCCGGTGGCCTGTGCAGGTCCGTTGCTGGCGGCCGAAGTCGACGCCCTCACGGCCGCACTGGGCGACCCCAAGCGGCCGCTGGTCGTGATCGTCGGCGGCTCCAAGGTATCGTCCAAGCTCGAGCTGCTCGAAAGCCTGGCCAACGTGGCCGATCAACTCATCGTCGGTGGGGGTATCGCCAACACGTTCCTGGCTGCGGCCGGGCACAATGTCGGTGCATCGCTATACGAGCCCGACCTGGTCGGCGCGGCGCGACTGATCGACCGTGAAATCCGTAGCCGTGGCGGTGAGATTCCGTTGCCCACGGACGTGGTCGCCGCGACCGAGGTTTCACCCGAGGCGCATCCGGAAGTGCGTCCGGTCAGCGAGGTCGAGAGCGACGAGATGATTCTCGACGTCGGTCCGGACAGCCGTGATCGCATCGCAGCCATCCTGCAGGAGGCCGGTACCATCGTCTGGAACGGCCCGCTAGGGGTTTTCGAGATAGACCAGTTTGGTGGCGGCACGCATGTGCTGGCCCGGGCGATCGCACGCAGCAGCGCGTTTTCCATTGCCGGCGGCGGCGATACGCTGGCGGCTATCGAGAAATACCGTATCGAGGACGACGTGTCCTATATCTCGACCGGTGGCGGCGCATTCCTTGAATTTCTGGAAGGCAAGACGTTGCCGGCCATTGCCGTACTGGAGCAGCGCGCCGAAGGGTGAACGCAGGCGGCGCGACGGCCTGTCAGGGCGCGCCACGGGTCGATCCGTGTATGCTGCGTTCGATCGAAACAGTCATTTTGCTACGCGGCACCGGCTGGCCGTCGGGGCCATGCGCGTAGGTCCGTTAGCCAATATCCAATTCTGTGAACCAGCCTATGAGCACGCAATTCACCGGCAGCGAACGCTATGTTGCCACCGACGATCTCAAACTCGCCGTCAACGCCGCGGCTACGCTCCAGCGCCCGCTGCTGATCAAGGGCGAGCCTGGAACCGGCAAGACAATGCTGGCCGAGGAAGTGGCCGCTGCATTGGGCAAGCCGCTGTTTCAGTGGCATATCAAGTCCACCACCAAGGCGCAGCAGGGGCTGTATGACTACGATGCGGTCTCGCGGCTGCGCGACTCGCAGCTCGGCGACGAAAAGGTCCACGATATCGGCAACTACATCGTGCCCGGTCCGCTTTGGGAGTGTTTCGTCGCCGACGAGCAGCCGGTGCTGCTGATCGACGAGATCGACAAGGCCGATATCGAATTTCCGAACGACCTGCTGCGCGAGATCGATCGCATGGCCTTCGATGTCTATGAAACACGCCAGACCATCGAGGCACGGCACCGGCCGATCATCATCATCACCTCGAACAACGAAAAAGAACTGCCCGACGCGTTTCTTCGTCGCTGTTTCTTTCACTTCATCTCGTTTCCCGACAAGGAGACGATGCGCGAGATCGTCGACGTGCATTTTCCTGACATCAAGAAGAATCTCTTGGCAGCTGCCATGGACCTGTTCTTCGATGTTCGTGATGTGCCGGGCATCAAGAAAAAGCCGTCGACATCGGAGCTGCTCGACTGGCTGAAGCTGCTGCTCGCCGAGGACATTCCTGCCGAGGCCCTGCATTCGAAAGACGCGCGGGAGGCGTTGCCGCCGCTGCATGGGGCGCTGCTCAAGAACGAGCAGGATGTGCACTTGTTCGAGCGGCTGGCGTTCATGACCCGGCGCGGCGGCCGCAGCTAGGCGGGTTCGCCACGCCATGCTGATCGAGTTCTTCTACGAGCTGCGCGACGCCGGTCTCAAGCCGTCGGTCACCGAGTATCTGACGCTGCTCGAGGCGCTGGATGCGCATGTCGGCGGCATGAGCGTGACCAACTTCTATTACCTGTCGCGTGCCACGCTCATCAAGGACGAAGCCAAGTTCGATCGGTTCGATCAGGTCTTTGGCCATTATTTCGATGGCATTCAGGCCGCCACCGAAGACCTGACGACCGATATTCCCGACGAGTGGCTGGAGAAGATGAAGCAGCTCGAGCTGACCGACGAACAAAAGGCCCAGATCGAAGCCATGGGGGGTTGGGAAAAGCTCATGGAGACGCTCAAGAAGCGCCTCGAGGAGCAGGGTGAGCGTCACGAAGGCGGTAGCAAGTGGATCGGCACCGCCGGCACGTCGCCGTTCGGCGCCTACGGTTTCAACCCCGAAGGTATCCGTATCGGCCAGGACGGTTCGCGCCATCGCCGTGCGGTCAAGGTATGGGACCGACGCGAATTCGCCAATCTCGACGGGTCGCAGGAAATCGGGACCCGTAATATCAAGATGGCGCTGCGCAAGCTGCGCCGCTTCGCGCGTGAAGGCGCCGATGAAGAACTGGACATGGAACGCACGATCCGCGCCACGGCCAAGAACGCCGGCCATCTGGATCTGCACATGCGTCCGGAACGCCGCAACGCAGTCAAACTGCTGATTTTCTTCGATGTCGGTGGTTCGATGGACGACCACGTCGCGACCGTCGAATCGCTTTTCTCGGCGGCGCGGGCCGAATTCAAGCATCTGGAATATTTCTATTTCCACAACTTCCCGTACGAGGGGCTCTGGAAAGACAACCGGCGTCGGCGCAGCGAACAGCACGCAACCTGGGATATCTGTCATACCTACACGGCCGACTACAAGGCGATCTTCGTCGGCGACGCCACCATGAGCCCCTACGAGATCGCGTACCCGGGCGGCTCGGTCGAGCACTGGAACGCCGAGGCCGGTGCGGTCTGGCTGAACCGTTTGCTGTCGACATTCGAGGACGCGGTCTGGCTCAATCCCGAACCACAGAACCGTTGGGACTACACTCCGTCGATCCAGATGACGCGCGAACTCATGGCCGATCGCATGTACCCCATGACGTTGGACGGCCTCGAAGCGGCGATCGATCGCCTGGCAGACTAGCGGCGTGCGCGCCGTGGTCGGCCTGCGGTGTTTCGCCCGTTAGTCGAGCGGCACGGTATTGCTGATACGCTCCGGATGCTCAGAGAGGCCGAGGTCGGCCGGTGCGTCCTCGGGCATGACGTACAGTCGGCGGTTACGGGAGGGCGAAGCGGAGCGCCCGAGGGGCCAGGATTCGAGTACCGATGCGTTTTGATGGTCAGCACAACAGGGATACCGTCAGACCCATGCATGGACGCCGCGGGTGCAGCACGGCCGGGCATCGAAGATGACCGGCGTCGGCGTGCCGCAAGGGCTTCGGCTGCGAGGCAACAGTGTGTCGGCCCGCGTGGCCGCTGTCATGCGCGTCGGGCTGACCGTGGTCGGATGCCTGTTGATCGCCAGCATGGCCGCCAATGCCTGGGTGGTCAGCGCGACCCGCGGCCTGATCTACGACGATATCTCGCGACTGGGCGTGCACGATGTCGGTGTGGTGCTGGGTACCAGCCCGTATACCCGTTATGGCAATCAGAACCTGCTGTTCACCCATCGCATGATGGCGGCGGCCGAGCTGTATGCGGCCGGGCGCGTGCGGCATCTGCTGGTTTCCGGCTCCAACCCGGATCGCACCTATAACGAACCGCGCAAGATGTACCAGGCCCTTCGGCGCCTGGGCGTGCCCGATGCCGCGATTACGCTGGACTTCGCCGGCTTTCGTACACTGGATTCGATCGTGCGCGCGAACCGCATCTTCGGGCTCGAAAGCTATATCGTCGTCTCGCAGCGCTACCACGACTACCGGGCCTTGTTCATCGCCGATCACTACGGTATCGACGCGGTCGCCTATATTCGCCCGGAAGAGGACCGACGCCAGCCCCTGCGCACCGAGGCCCGCGAATACCTGGCGCGGGTCAAGGCCGTGGTGGATCTGTTCCTGTTGTCCACCCGGCCGCGTTTTCTGGGCCCGCAGCGGCCGATCGATATCGAACCGGTCGCGCCGTTCGATTTCCTGGTGCGCCAGAGCCTGTTCGACGACCACGACAGCCGCCTGCCGACACCGTTGGCGCGGCCTGCCGTGCCGCCGTTGCTACGCCGCCTGCCGGTAGTCGACCAAGACGACTGAGCTGGTCAAGCCCCGCGGTGGCTAGCCGTTACAGTCGGCCGGGCGTATGCCTGTGTGGCCCACGGGTGTCGAGCCCTGCCGGTCGGCTGGTTCATCGGTGTCGAACAGCCCGCGCAAGATCGCCTCGACCGGAGCGCGCCAGTCGCGCGCGGAGTTGTAGATATCGGGATGGCGCAGAACGCATTCATAGTTACCGCACATGAACGCCATCAGGGTATCGGTGGCCGAATCGGGGGTCATCGGTTTACGCAGCTGACCCTGTGCATCGATTTCGGTACACAGCGCGCGCAGCACGCTGCGCGAATCCTCGAACATGGCACGCAGCAGTGCCTCCGCCGGGTGGCCGTGTTCGGTGGCCTCGCAGCGGTGAAGCACGATATGACAGACGCGGCGGTGCTGTTCGTCGCCGGTCAGACGTTGCAAGCCGTGCAGCAGCATTTCGCGCAACAGGCGAAGCGGCTCGGTACCCGGGATATGTTCGCTCAGGCACTGGCGCAGATCACGCAGCGGCAGGTGGGTTCGCGCAATCATGGCTTCGAGCAGGGCGCGCTTGTCGGCGAAATGCCAATAGATCGCGCCGCGAGTCACTTCGGCCCGCCGTGCGATGCGGTCCAGTGACGTCTGGGATACGCCTCGCGCCTGCATCTCGATTTCGGCGGCATCGAGAATGCATTCGCGTGTATGAGCGGATTGCAGCTTGGTTTTGCGAGCCATCAGGTTGCCATCTTCTCCCAGGTAATCTTCAATACTGAATACACGATGACTACTTACATACATACGCGTATGTATGTATCATAGCATCATCTGGAGCAACCGAATCTCACCCTTGGGGATCTTGTCTATGCGCGATTCGTTTTCAGCGCTCGGCCGCCGAGCGTATGAGCTGCGTGCTGTGTGCGTCGTCGTCGGCCTGATCGCGCTGGCCGGCTGTGGCAATTCCGATGGTCAGCAGGGTGGTCAGGCTCAGCAGAGTCCGCCGATTCCGGTTGATGTCAAGGCGGTCCAGCCGCACAGCGTGGATGTGTTTTCCGAATACCCCGGCCGCGTGGAGGGCAAGCGTACCGTACAGGTGCTCGCCCGGGTCGAAGGTATTCTGGAAAAACGGCATTACGAGGAAGGCCAGATCGTCAAGAAGGGCCAGTTGCTGTACACCATCGATCCGAAGCCGTTCCAGGCGACGGTGAATCAGCGAAAGGCCGAACTGGCCAGTGCGAAGGCGAGCCTCGACCAGGCCCAGCGTCAGTGGTCGCGCGTACGTCAGCTCTACAAGGTGGATGCGGTCAGCGAGGCCGAGCGCGACCAGGCGCTGTCTGAGCTGGAAACCTCGCGCGCCGCCGTGCAACAGGCTCAGGCCAACCTCGACAGCGCCCAGATCGACCTGAGCTATACCAAGGTCAATGCACCGCTGACCGGCGTGACCAGCCTGCGTGAAACCGACGAGGGCTCTCTGGTGAGCAACGGCACGCGTTTGACCACGATCACCCAGCTCGATCCGGTGTATGTGCTGTTCGCGCTGCCCGAGGACGATGCGATCGCGCGCAACAAGGCGCTGTCGATGATGGGCGGCGAGAGTACGGACGACAAGACCCGTGAGGCCACAATCATTCTGCCGAACGGCGACACCTTCCCGGTCACGGGCACGGTCGATTTCACGCAGAGCACGATCAACCCCGATACCGGCACCGTACAACTGCGTGCCGTGGTCGAAAACACCGGCAACGCCTTGATGCCCGGCCGTTACGTGCGCGCCCGCATCCGTCTGGAGACACGGCAGGATGCGCTGGTGGTGCCCAATGTAGCGGTGTCGGACAGCCAGCAGAGCACCCAGGTGTACGTGGTGTCGGACGACAACAAGGCAAAAGCCGTCAAGGTCGAGCTCGGGCCGAACGTGGCCGATGGGCGGATCATCAACAAGGGGCTGTCGGCCGGCGACCGGGTGATCGTCTCCGGGCTCGGTCAGGTCCAGCCCGACGCGCCGGTCAAGGTCAAGCAGGGGGGCGATAATCAGGGTGATGCCCCGGCCAACGGTGCTCAAGGTGACTCGTCGAGCATGGGCGCCCGCGGTGACAACCGTGACGATGCTCTGGCCGCCGTCGATTGGCGTGAGCTGCGTCTGAGTGGCGCTGAATCGCTGTCGCGACGTCATGGAACCGGCTACTACGCGTCGAATCGCGATCAGGGTCGTTAAAGATGATCTCAAGGTTCTTCATCGAACGGCCGGTATTCGCCACCGTCCTGTCGATCGTGATCACGATCGCTGGGCTGATGGCGATGCGTGGGCTGCCCATCTCTCAGTATCCCGATGTCGTGCCGCCCGAAGTGGTAGTGCAGGCCAACTATTCGGGCGCCAGTGCCGAGGATATTGCCGAGACGGTCGCCGCACCGCTCGAGCAGCAGATCAACGGCGTCGAGAACATGCTCTACATGACCTCGACGTCCTCGGACGCGGGTACGCTCCAGATTTCGGTGACGTTCGCCATCGGCACGGATCCGGATCAGAACACCATCAACGTCAACAACCGCGTGCAGGCCGCGTTGTCCCAGCTGCCTCAGACGGTGCGTGACGTCGGTGTGACGGTGAACAAGCGTTCGAGCAATATCCTTACTGTGCTCACGCTGTTCTCGCCGGACCAGTCGTACGACACGACCTATATCAGCAACTATGCGCTGGTCAACATCATCGACGCGCTCAAACGTGTCGAGGGTGTGGGCGATGCGCGCCTGTTCGGGTCGCAGGATTATTCCATGCGTATCTGGCTCGATCCGAGCAAGATGGCGCGTTACGAGCTGACTCCGGCCGACATACAGGCCGCACTACAGGAACAGAACTCGCAGTTTGCGGCAGGCAGCTTCGGCAGCATGCCCAATAAGGACAAGATCGCGTTCACCTATACCGCGAGCACGGACGGCCGCTTCTCGAGCGAAGAACAGTTCGAGAACATCATTCTGCGGACCGAGAGCAATGGCCAGGTGCTTAGGCTCAGCGATGTCGCCCGGGTTGAACTCGGCGCCCAGAGCTACAGCACCAGTGGCTCTTTTTCCGGCAACCCGGCGGTCCCGTTCGCGGTGTATCTCTCGCCCGGTGCCAATGCGCTGGCGACCGTGGATCGAATCCGTGCGCGCATGACCGAGCTGGGCGCGAATCTGCCGCAGGGCCTCGAGTACGAGATTCCCTTCGACACCACGCAGTTCGTACACGCCTCGATCGAGGACGTGGTTCATACGTTCATCGAAGCCATCATCCTCGTGGTGCTGGTGGTATTCCTGTTCCTGCAGAACATCCGCGCCACGCTGATACCGCTGCTGGCGATCCCGGTGTCGGTGATCGGTACGTTCGCAGGCATGTACGCGCTCGGGTTTTCGATCAACCTGCTGACACTGTTCGGGCTGATTCTCGCCATCGGCATCGTGGTGGACGATGCGATCATCGTGATCGAGAACGTCGAACGCATCATGGAGGAAGAAGGGTTACCGCCCAAGAAGGCGGCCATCAAGGCGATGGAAGAGGTCAGCGGCCCGGTGATCGCGGTCGTACTCGTGCTTGCTGCGGTGTTCGTGCCGGTCGGTTTTCTGGGCGGATTGTCCGGCCAGATGTATCGCCAGTTCGCCATCACCATCGCTGTCTCGGTGGGTATTTCCGGGCTGGTCGCACTGACCCTGACGCCGGCGCTGTGCGCGGTGTTTCTCAAGCCGCGTGAAAAGGAGCCGAACTGGTTCTTCCGCAAGTTCAACGCCATGTTCGACAAGGCGACCGGTGCCTATCTATGGGGCGTCGATCTGCTGCTGCGTCGGGTGGTTTTCGGGCTTCTGCTGTTCGTGGGCGTTCTGGTCGCCACCTGGGCGGTGTCGACACAGGTGCCCGGCGGCCTGCTGCCCCAGGAGGATCAGGGCTATATCTTCGCGACCTACAAGCTGCCGCCGGCGGCGTCACTGCAGCGTACCGAAGCGGTGCGCAATGAACTTATCGAGAAGAGCCTTAAGGCGATGCCTGCAGTGGCCGACATCGTGGGCGTGGCCGGCTACGACTTTCTCGCCAGTGCGCGCCGGACCTATGCCGGCATCGCGTTCCTGACGCTCAAGGATTGGGGCGAACGCACCGGCGATGGCGAGGACTCGTTCTCTATCGTCGGCCAGACCTTCGGCATCGGTGCGCAGATCCCCGATGCACAGATCATCGCGTTCAACCCGCCGCCGATCATCGGCCTGTCGACCACCGGGGGCTTCGAGGGCTATCTACAAAGCCTGTCGGGGGCCAGCTTCAACGAGATCCGGGAGGCGGCGGGCAAGGTGGTGGCCGCAGCCAACAAGCGCCCGGAGTTGTCGCAGGTGCGTACGACGCTGACCACCGACGTGCCGCGCTACAAGCTCAACGTGGACCGAGAGAAGGCCAAGACGCTGGGCGTGCCGATCAACCAGCTGTTCGCCACTCTCCAGGCCACCTTCGGCTCGCTGTATGTCAATCAGTTCACCCTGCTGGGCCGTAACTGGCAGGTGAACATCCAGTCGGATGCGCCGTATCGAGAGAAACCCGAGGACCTGAACAAGGTGTTCGTGCGCTCCACGACCACGGGCGACATGATTCCGGTCAGTTCGCTGGTCAGTACCGAGCGCCGTCTGGCCGCCGACGTGGTGGAGCGTTTCAATATCTTCCCGTCTGCCAAGATCATGGGCTCGCCGGCGCCGGGCTACAGTTCCGGCCAGGCCAACGCGGCGATCAAGGACGTAACCAATAAGGTATTGGGCGGCGAGGATTACCGGCTGAGTTTCACCGGTACGGCCTACCAGGAAGAAACCGCTGCCAGCTCCGGTTCGATCGCGGTCATCTTCGGCATGGTCATGGTGTTTCTGATCCTGGCGGCCCAGTACGAGAAATGGACGCTGCCACTGGCCGTGATCACGGCCGTGCCGTTCGCCGCGCTCGGGGCGTTCGTGGCGGTCTGGCTGCGGGGGATCGACAACAACCTGTACTTCTCGGTCGGGCTGCTCGTGCTGATCGGTCTGGCAGCCAAGAACGCCATTCTGATCGTCGAGTTCGCGGTCATCGGACGCGAGCAGGGCAAGTCCGCAGCCGCGGCGGCCTTCGAGGCGGCCAAGCTGCGTTTCCGGCCGATCGTGATGACATCGCTGGCCTTCATTCTCGGTACCGTACCCCTGGCGATCGCCAGCGGCGCCTCGGCGAACAGCCGCAACGCCATCGGCACCGCCGTGATCGGCGGTATGCTGGCGGCGACGTTCTTCGCCATTCTGTTCGTACCGATGTTCTATGATCTGGTTGAGCGCGGCACCGCGAAGCTGCGTCGTGGCCGCGGCAAGGATAAAGATGAGGATACTGATCATGCGTAAGGCCGTCCTGCTGGTGGCCGTGGCCGGCCTGTCGGCCTGTACGCTCGGCCCGGACTACGAGCGTCCGGACATTGATCTGCCCAATTCGGCGCTCGATGCCACGTTGCTCAGCCAGTCCCAGCAGGACGCGATGGCGTACTGGTGGACGCGTTATCGTGATCCGCAGCTCAACGAGCTGATCGACGATGCGCTGGATGACAATCTGGACATCGCGCTGCAGGCGGCCCGTTTCCGCGAGGCGCGCGCCCAGCTCGGTCTGGCCAACGCCAACCTGTTTCCTTCGATCGAGGGGCAGGCCAACGCCACTCGTCAGAAGACCAGCGGTGCGGTGCCTTCGTCCGGCGGCTCGTCGTCCGGTGCCGGGGGTGGCGTGGGTGGCGGCTCGTCGTCCGGCGGTGCGAGCGGTTCCGGGGTTCGTTACAACTACTTTTCGGTGGCTGCCTCACTCAGCTACGAGCTCGACGTCTTCGGTGGGCTGCGCCGTGCCGACGAGCAGGCGCGTGCCCAGCTGCTGTCCTCGGCTTACACGCGGGATTCGGTACGGCTGAGCGTGGTCAGCGACGTAGTTACCAACTACATGTCGTTGCTGTCGGCCGAACGTCAGATTCGGGTGACCCGAGAGACGATCCAGACACGCCAGAAAGGGCTGGATCTGGATAAGCAGCGCTACAAGTACGGTGCCATCGACAAGCTGACGCTACTGCAGACCGAATCGCTGCTACAGACCGCGCGCGCCCAGCTACCCCCGCTGTTGCAACAGGCCAGCCAGCTGCGTTCGTCGCTGGCCATCCTGACCGGGCGCACGCCGCGCCAGATCATGGGCGATCCGAACATCGACGCGAGCAGTTTCGACGAGATCAGCCTGCCGGAGGATTTGCCGGTCGTGCTGCCATCGCTGCTGGTCGAACGCCGGCCCGATATCCGTGCCGCCGAAGCCTCTCTGATTGCCGCGAATGCCAATGTCGGGGTGGCGAAGGCACGGTTTTTCCCGACCTTCAACCTGACCGCCATGATCGGCACCGAAGCGCTTGATGTCGACGACCTGTTCGAACCGTATTCGGAAGTCCAGAGTGTGAGCGGCGCGATCACGGCACCGATTTTCGACTTCGGGCGGCGTCAGGCGAATTTCGATACCGCCGTGGCCCAGAAGGACGCCGCGGAGATCATGTACCGCCAGACCGTTCGGCAGGCGTTCAAGGAAGTACATGACGCCCTGGATGCGGTCCAGTTGACCGAAGATCGACTGCAGGCCGTACGCAAGCAGGTCGATGCGTTCCAGGAGACGCTGCGTCTGGCCCGGCTGCGTTACGATGTCGGCCGAACGGCGTTCTTCGACGTCCTCGATGCACAGCGCCAGTTGTTTTCCAGTCAGCTCGATCTGGCCACCGCGATTCGTGACCGGTTCACGGCCACGGCGGATCTGTTCAAGGCCCTGGGGGGAGGCTGGACCGAAAACAGCGACTCGCTGCCGCCCGGGCTGGAAGCCACACGCGACAGCTATGCCCCGGCCGGCGGCGACGCCGCACAAGCAGGCCGCGCGGGCGTGTCACAATAGCGCGATCATGACGACGGCAACCGAGTATTCGTGGCACTAGCCCCGGCGGCACAGCAACCGCTGTATCGAATCGACGCCGGGGAGGGCGAGACCACGCTCTGGCTATCCGGTGACTGGGGCGCCGCAGCCCGGCTGCCGACCTCGTCCGCACTTGCGCGCGAAGTCAGCGCCGGTGCCTCGGCGAGCGGCCGGATCGTGATCGACGGTCAGGCACTGGAAGCCGCCCACCCCCGGGTCGCCGCGCTGATCTATACGCTCACTCAGCGGTTGCGCAGCAACGACCGTCTGCAGATCGAATTAAGACATCTTCCGAACAGCGTATCGTCGCTGGTGGAGCTGGCACGCCCGGCCTCGGAGACGTCCGGCCGCGGGCGGCGCGCGCGCTGGGTCACGCGGCTGGGAGCGGCGTCGCGCAACCGCTTCGAGGTGGTGGGCACGGTCGCGCGACTGATCGGCAACGCCGCCGCAGTCACGCCACGGCTGATGGTCGGCCGCGCGCAGGCGCGACGGGTGGATTTCGTGGCCTTGTTGCGCGAAACGGGGGCCTCATCGCTGCCCGTGGTCACGGTCGTGAACCTGCTGATCGGGGCCGTCCTCGGGTTCGTCGGTGCCGTCCAGCTGGCCACGTTCGGCGCCGGGCTTTATCTGGCCGATCTGGTGGGGATTGCCGTCGCGCGCGAAATGGCCGCGATCATGACCGCATTCATCATGGCAGGCCGGATCGGGGCCAGCTTTGCCGCGCACCTGGCCACCATGGAAGCCAACGAGGAGATCGATGCGCTGCGCATGATCGGCGTGTCGCCGTTCGAGTTCCTGGTCCTGCCGCGCCTGGCGGCCTTGACGCTGATGATGCCGTTGCTGTTTCTGTATGCCGCCGCTCTGGGGATTGGCGGCGGAATGATCGTGGCCGATCTGGTGCTCAACACATCGCCGGCCAGTTTTTTCGGGCGCCTAGAGGATGCGGTGGCCATGCGCCATTTCGTGATCGGATTCGTCAAGGCGGTCTGTTTCGGGATCCTGATCGCGCTGACCAGCTGTCATATGGGCATGAGCGCAGGGCGAAACGCTGCCGAAGTTGGTCGCGCGGCCACGCGTACGGTGGTGGTCTCGATCATCGGAATCATCCTGATCGATGCCGTGTTCGCCCTATGCACCAACGCGCTGGGGATCTGAGCATGGCACGACTGGATTCGTCGCAGACCCCGGACGAAGGTATCGTCGTGCGCAATCTGCGCCTGGCCTATGGAGACACGCTGGTCCAGCAGGACCTGTCGTTTCATGTGGCCCGAGCGAGCATCTTCGTAATCATGGGCGTGTCGGGCTGCGGCAAGAGCACGTTGCTGCGCCACATGATCGATCTGGAACAGTCCGATCAGGGCGATATCCAGTTCGACGGGCAGCGACTCTGGACCGACGACGCCGCCGAGCGCGCGGCGTTACAGCGGCGTATCGGCGTGTTGTTCCAGAGCACGGCGTTATGGAGTTCGATGACGGTCGGCGAGAACGTCAGCCTGCCGTTGCAGCTCCACACGCGGTTGAGCCCAGCCGAGATACGGGATCAGGTGGCCTTCAAGCTCGCCCTGGTAGGTCTGGCCGGGCAGGAGCAGCGCATGCCGAGCCAGCTGTCCGGCGGCATGCAAAAACGCGCCGGGCTGGCTCGGGCAATCGCGCTCGATCCGGATTATCTGTTTCTCGATGAGCCCAGTGCGGGCCTGGACCCGATGACCTCCCAGCGGCTCGATGCCTTGATCATGAACCTGCGCGATGCGCTGAAGCTGAGCGTGGTGGCGGTGACACACGAGCTGCCCAGTATTTTCACCATTGCGGACGACAGCATCTATCTCGACAATGAAAGCCGTTCGGCCATTGCGCACGGCGATCCGAGAATGCTGGCCGAACACGCCGAGCACGCGCGTGTGCGGGCTTTTCTCAACCGGCGTGCACTGGATGCCGATAACGACCACGCCGTTACAGCACAGCATGCCTAGGCGGTGCGCGCAAAGGCCTGTTCGCTCCGGTCGGTACCCTTGGCCGTGTGTTCGGACGCTCGGCGCGGCCGGACCCGGCCACGATCGTCGTTCTGTTTTCTTCAAGAGGCCCGCGAATGGCCAGTAACCGAAGCTATACCGTCATCGGCCTGTTCATGCTCGGGGCCATCGTGTTGTTCGTTGCCGCCGTGCTGGCCTTTGGCGGTACCCGTCTGCTGTCGGACAACCGCACGGCCGTGATCTTTTTCGACCAGTCCGTGCTCGGCCTGAGCAACGGCTCTAAAGTGCTGTTTCGTGGCGTTCAGGTCGGCACGGTCAAACAGGTTCAGCTGCGCCTGGATCCGAGTGTGGGCAAGGCTCGGATCGGTGTAACCATCGAGATGGGCGGCAACAACACGGTGATGATGGACGGCAGTGCGAGCGGTCGAAGCGTGAGTACCGAGGATCTGGTCCAGCGTGGGCTGCGTGCCCAGCTGGTGGTCTGGAGCTATGTCACCTCACAGCTGGCGGTCAACCTGGACTTCCAGCCGAACACCCAGCCCAACTTCGTGGCCGATCCGGAGGAACTCGAGTACCCGGAAATTCCGGCGGTGCCTTCGGAGATCGAGCAGCTCAAGGACACGGTCAGCGACCTGCCCTGGAAGCAGACGCTGACCACCGTCAACAGCACGATGGAGTCCATGGTGCGGCTGGCCGACGATATGGACGAGCTGATCAAGACACTCGGCCCGAGTCTGACCCAGACCAGCGATTCCGCGCGCCAGACCATGCAGGCCGCGCGTCAGACCATCGAGGCCAGCGACTCGCAGATCACCCAGACCCTAAGCGGGTTGCGCCAGCTCACCGACACCGTCAACAAGCAGATCGTGTCGCGGGATGCACAGATCGATCGTCTGCTGGACAACGCCGAGAATACCAGCCGCAACCTGACGCAGATCTCGAAAAATCTCGAAGCACTGACCGATCCGGGCTCCGATGATCGGCAGGACATTCAAAGCGCAATCCGTGATCTGTCGGCCGGCGCGGCGTCGCTGCGTCGCTTTGCCGAAACGCTGGAGCGCGATCCAAACGCCATATTATTCGGAGGTTCGCGATGAAACCTGTCTTCCGCCGTGGCCTGGTGGCCGCCTGTCTGATGGGCTTATCGGCCTGTGCCAGCGTACCGCCGCTCCAGCACGTCCTGCTGTCGCCGCCGCAGAACGAACGCGCCCCGACGCGGGCCAGCCAGTGGGAAGTCCGGCGCGTGCAGATGCCGGAGTATCTCGACAACTACGATATCCAGCTGCGAACCGATGAATACGTGCTCACGCGGCTGCCCGATGCCAAATGGGCCGAGCGTCTGCCGGTCGCAACCACTCGGTTGCTGCAGCAGACCATTGATGAAAAGCTGGTCAACAAGCGGGACCGTCCCTATCAGGTCGATGTCGCGGTCGACATGTTCGAGCCACAGCCCGAAGGCAAGGTGGTGTTGTCGGCACGCTGGAAGGTCACCGATCGCTCAACGGACACGGTGATCGAGCGGGACAACAGCGTCATCGAACAGCCGCTGCCGGCCAACAGCCGGGACGCGGCGGCCATCGGACGCGCCATGTCCGAAGCCGTCCGGCAACTGGGTTTTCGTATCGTCTCGGCAGCGGGCTGACCGTTCGCCGCGCCGGCGGATAGGCGCGCGGTTCGTGGCGATCCGGCGCCGGGCTCGAGGCAGCCAAGACAGGCTGGGCGGGCCCGGCTGATGTTCGCCACATGCTCGACGCATCGCCTGGAACATCTGCTCGTGCGTTGCGTCTGGCGTCGGCGCGGGTCGCGCACTCGAAGATACGAGTGGGTTTACCGTGGCCACAAGCGCGGGGCCAGAATCGACCGGGCCCGGCTCGGGACGGTTCGGACCCTGACGGGTTCGCGTCGCTGAGCTCACGGTGGGTTGAGGGTGGGGATGATGTGTTGTCTGCCGCGCCAGTCACGGCAGGCCGGCAGGTGAGGTGCTCGGCTCGGATACGGAGCAAAAAAAACCGCCCGGAGCGCTGCGCCGGGCGGTCGAATTTCCGCGGTCGAGAACGACTAGAAGCGCATGCCGAAAGACAGCTGGTAGAGCACGGCCTTGAAGTCGTTGGACGAACTCACCGTGCCCACGTCGATCGGGCCGACTGTGGGGCTCAGTGTCGGCGAATTGATCACGATGTTGTTCACCTTGGCTTCTACGGTCGCGCAGCCGACGTACTTGACGTCTGCGGTGATGAACATGTTCTGCGGTAGCTTGAAGTCCGCGCCGAGCTGGCCCACGCAGGCGACCGGCTTGGTCAGGTTCAGCTGCGGCTCGTTGCCATAGGCGTTGAGCACCTCGTTGTTGACGTCCGTATCATAGGTGTACAGATACATCGCGCCCGCGCCGATGTAAGGCTGGATCAGCGTATCCACCCACGGTCGATAGACGATGGTGAAGTTCGGCGGCAGCGCCTTGAACGTGCCGATGGACTTGCCGATCGGCGGTACGCCGGTCGGAATGCCGTTACGCGTGACCGGGGCCAGCGATTCGTCTTCGGCGTTCTTGGCCAGCTCGAAGTCAAGCTTGAGCGGCGGTGCAAGCGTGACTTCCATGGCCAGATGGCGCCCGGTCTTGGGCAGGAAGATACCGATCGTGCCACCCAGCGTGGTGGTGTTGCCGGCCGAGGAGCCGGTGTGCGGGATTTCGCTCTCGCCCGGCGGGAACGCTTGCGCGGCCAGACCCTGGGCATCTTCGACCGTCAGCCGGGAACTGGTGCCGTAATACTGAAAGTGCAGCACGCCGACACGGAAGTAGCTGTTGTGCTTGACGTAGTCGAACGACTCCGCAAGAAAGCCCTTTTCCGGCTCGACGATATCGTCGGAGCCGTCGCGCATTTGCCCCTGTGCCAGAGCCGATCCCGCGCTCAGCAGGCCGGCCGCCCCCAGCATCACCCCCGCAGCGCGCCGTCCCAGCGCGCGGCGTCCGGACATGGTGTCCTGATTCATCTCCCTTCTCCTGTCACGTTTTATCTTGTAGAGGGTAGGGATGCCGGCCGCGTGTGCGGCCGGCATCAACTTGCCGGCGCCTAGCGGTCCGGAAACTCGCGTCCACCGTGGGTCGGCGAACCGACCAGCTGGAAGTTGAGATCGCCCGGGTCGACCGTGGCTGTCGCCGGCAGCAGACTCAGGGCGGTCGCGTTCAGCTGGAACGTGTTGACGTTGTTCAACGCGATTGCCAGACGGCCGTTCTGCTCGAAGGTGACCGGCCCGACCAGATTCACCGTGATCGGCTGCTGGTTCAGTGCCACGCCCTGGCCATCCGGGGCGTTGGCAACGAGTGTCAGCGAGGCGGTGAAGCAGGGTTCGAAGTCGTACGGCTGACCGTTGATGGAGCCCTCGCACTTCTCGACGATGTAGCCCGACTGGGTTCCATCGGTATTGTCGTCATTCGGGAAGCGCAGCAGCACGCGGCCGGTCTGCAGGGGCTCATCGCCCAGCAGGCCGGCAGTGAGCGTGCCCACCAATTGGTCAACCAGGTTCTGTAGCAGGCCGGGGACATCACTGACCGGCGTGTCTGAATTGATCAGGCCGGCGAGCGTATTGCCCAACGGCGCCGTCAATTCATTGCCCTGAAGCCCGGCGATCACATCGATCGGTGCGGGTGACTGATCGCTGTCTTCACCATCGCCCAGCAGCCCGCCGACAACGCCGGTCACTGCGCCGACGATCTGGTTGAGCGGACCGGTGACATTGTCGAGATTGCCGGTCGGTGTGCTGCCGTCCATGCCACCGTTGAGCAACTGGTCGAGAAGCCCCGTGAGCTGATTGACGCCCAGCGCCGTGGTCAGCGCCTGTGCAAGAGCATCTGCGCTGATATTGATGCTGGTCAGCGAATTGATACCGCCTGGCAGCAGCGACACGCGAATGCACTCATCCGGCGTATTGCCGATGGCGCTTGAGCCATCGTCATTCGTCACGTCGTCGAGCACAGAACAATCGTCGAGCGTATCGCGGATCGCGATCGGACGTGCCAGCGACAGATAGGAGCCGAAGCTGCCGTCGGGCTGCTCGCCGGTGATCGGAATCGTCTGGCCGAGCAGGCTGGCGGACAGCGCGATACGAGTCCGGTTGCCCGGCTGGGCGACCTCGCCATCGTCGAACTGGCCGTTTCCGTTGGTATCGGACTCGGGCAGCGTGAACTGATTGGCGTAGTAGTCGTCAGTCGCATCGACCGCGTCGAATGGGATCACGATATCCGGACCGCCCGCATTGGCTTGGCCCATCGACTGCGGCGTCGAGCCGGTGCCGTTGAGCGGGTCCGTGTTCAGCGCGTCGCCGTTGCCGTCGACGATCTGATTGCTGCACGACGAACCGTCGGTGCCGCATACCACGATCCAGTAGCGCATGCCCGCCTCGAAAGGCTGGGCCGGTCGGAAGCTGAAGCCACGCGTGAAGTCGCCGTCGCGATTCGCCAGAGCGATCTCGCCGTCGACGGCGCCAACGCATTGGCCACTGCCGTCCATCTGCTGTACTGCAACCGTCGCGGAGGTTTCGGTGTTGGCATCGCCGCTGCCGCTGGTCAGGCAGCCGTTCGCAAGGACGATGGAGTCACTCGCGACGAGCTTGGAGAAAAACGCATCGACGGCGACGTTCGCCGGGTTCTGGAACACGGCGAAGTCTTCCGAGGGCAGACTGTTGCCGTCGTCGTCGGTGCCCGGCATATCACCCGAACAATGGCCGGCATTGTCGCCGCCGCTGGTGAAGTCACCGCCTTCGAGCGCGCAGGGAATACCCGGCGTCAGCGTGCCGAGCAGCGGCGGTGTCGGATCGGTCGCCACCTGTGGCTCGGTACGGAATGCGATGGTCTGGCCCGGGCCGAACGCGTTCTCGAAAGACACCGGGTTACCGGCGAGATCCTTCAGCGTGTCGCTGTTGTTCAGCCGGATACTGTAGTTCGTGGCAGGGTCCAGTGGAGCGGTCGGGTCAATGACCACGCTGAAGCCTTCCACGCGATAGGTGGCATCGACCACGCCGTTGCTGCTGGCCAACTGAATGCTGGCGGCATTCACGCTCTGCGGGTCGAGCGGCTCGCTGAAGGTGATCGCCGGGCTGGATTCGATTGGGAAACTGTTAACGAACGGCGGCGTCAGCCCACCGGAGTTCAGCACCTGATTGCAGACCTGCTCCGGGAACGCAATCGGCGAGGAACCGGTCTGGGCAAACGTGGCGTTGTAGGCCGGTGAACCGAACACGTACAGACAAGCGCTGGGAGATTGCGCGGTGACGATCGGTGCGACGACGTCATCTTCGAGTTCGGGTTGATCGTTGGAATCCGCGGCCAGGGTCAGCGTCAACTCGAAATCAACGGTCGCATCGTCTGTACGATTGACGTTGATCGGGAAGGTGCCGAGTGTGGAAATACGCAGATCGCCGTTGTCCTGCGGGATCGCCAGACCCGAAGCCTGGATGTTGAGTGCGCTCTGGTTGAACACGCCGTTGGCCAGAGACTGGATCACGAACTGGCGGAAGGCATCCGAACCCGGCTGACCGGCCATCGCGGTGATCAGCGTGCCGATGCCCAGGTCGAAGCGCAGGCGCACCGCCGTCGGCGTTTCGATATTGCGGTAGTCGTTGGCCATCAGATAGACGTCGACATCGTTGATGAAGTTGACGTCGATCGGTCCACTCGGGTTGATCGGGGTTTCCACGTCGCCGTTGAGGAACAGGCGCAGACCGGTCAGCTGGAATTTCTGGCCGCCGCGGATGGTGGCCGGGATGGTGTCGCCGAAGCCGGACATGCCGGGCTGCGCGAGGATGGTCTCGACGCCGCCGCGCTGGGGCGAGGCACTCGCAGGCTGATCGTTCGAACCGATCAACTGCGAGGAGATGTTGACGTTGTTGACCGCCAGCCCGTTCAGGTTATTGTCCGGCAGATCGTCGATGCTGTCCGCCGACGGCGTCAGTGCGAGCGTCTGGGGAATGACGTTGCCTGCGCTGAGCACCTTGCGCTCGACGCTGTAACTATCCAGGGATTTCCCGAACTGCGATGTGACGTCGCCACTGAGTGCGATCGTATAAGTGCCGGGTGCGAGATCCTCGGTCGGATCGAACACCAGGTAACGGCCAAGCGCAGTGATCCGGGCATCGGTGACTTTTCCGTCCGGACCGGTGACCGTGAAGGTATCGGCATTGACCGTGGCCGGATCGACCGGCTCGTTCAGCCGCACGCGGATGGCGTTGAACTGGGTGAACACCGACTGGCGACCGGTCACCGGGTTGATTTCACCCGGCGTGGTCTCGACGACCTGGAAGTCGCCGGCCGCTGGACGGCCCTCGATCGGACGCGTGGTGAATTGGAGCAGCGTCTGACCGTCGTTGAACGCGGTGTTGCCGCCAGAGATCGAACGCGTGGCGACCACCGAATACGTCGTATTGGGAAGCAGATCGCCGTTGGGGGTCAACCGGAGAATATTGGGCTGATCGTCGTCCTTTTCGACGGTGATGCCGGGCTGTGCCGTCTGGCCGTCGACCTGCAGTTCGAGCGCATTCTCGGTGCCGCCCGAGACACTGCCGTCAAAGGTGACGACCATCTGGCTGTCGAGGACGACGTCCTGCTGGCCGTTGAACGGATAGGAAAAGGCCAGCCCCTGCGGCGTTACGTCGCCACGCGGATTGGCCGAGCCGTTGTCGCCTCCGCCGCCGCTGGAACAGGCGCTCATGACGACAGCCGATACGGCCAGTAAGACGAAAGCGGCGATACGCTTTGCGCTGGGCGCGCGCGAGACCGTATCCCCTGCGTGTAGTGCGCTGGCGCGACCGTTGGACGGTCGGGCGCCACGCATTCCAGACGAATGCACGAATTGCACGGCTGATTCTCCCTTGGATGAGCGCATCGATTGCGACACGCGTTCTTTTTAGAATACCCCGTTCCGACAATAAACGAGATGGAAATGCGGCGCCAGATGTCCGCGCGAAAATACTGATTACAATCGGAATCTGCCGCATCGCAGCATTATGAACGACCGGTCGGTCGAGCCGCGGAAGCGCCGATGGAAACAGGGTTCTGTCGTTGTATGACGACATTCGGGACAGGGTGACCGCCGGGCACGAAGCCGCCGTGCGCCGTCGCCGCAAAAGCTGTCGGCCGGCGCGCACGCGCATAACCGCGCACGCACGCGCACCGGTTCGCTATGACACACGTACCCGGCGGGTCCCGCCCCGCCGGGTGTTCAACGATAAGGGCTCAAGCAGCGCAGGAGCGGGAATCGTCTTGTTTGGCGATGGCCGACTGCATTTCGGCCGGATCGAAGTCGTCGACACGGATCACAGCCATCTGCAGCGCATACAGCTCGCGCATCCGTTCGAGCTCTTCGGAGCCCAGCGTGCCGTTGTCCCCGGCCTGCTCGATCTGGTCGCGCGGATGATCGGCGGTAATCGTGCCGTCCTTGCGCGCCTTGACAAGTCTTGCCTGCAGATCTGCGCAGTCGAGCGTGGCCTGCATGGCGCGTTCGAACAAAGCAGTACCCTCTTCGGCTTTGGTCTGGGAGATATAACAACGCGGGGTGAGCCGGTCGCGCACTGCGCCGGGCTGCTGCAATATCGCCGCGATTCGCTGGCCGAGGCCATCGCCCGGGGTGCGGGCTGTGCGGCCGAGCGGAAAGATCAACACGCCGGCCAGCCAGGCAGCCGGACGGTTCGGTAGATGTCGAATCACACCGGCAAGCGCGGTTTCGATATCAGCGAACGCCTGTTCGCAGACCCACTCGACCAACGGCAGATCCTCGTCATGGCTGCCGTCTTCGGTATAGCGTTTGAGCGTGGCACTGGCGATATACAGATTCGACAGCACATCGCCAAGCCGCCCCGATAGGGATTCGCGGAATTTCAGGCTGCCGCCGAGCGTGGCCATCGCGATATCCGACAACAGTGCCAGATTAGCCGAGTAGCGGTTCATCGCCTGATAGTGACGGGCCAGGGCCGGATCGGCGCCGGTCACACTGCCACGCCCACCGGTGATGCCCATCACCAGCGAACGGGCGGCCGCCGACAGATCGTGGCCGACATGGGCATAGAACAACCGGTCGAAGTCGTTCAGGGCGGCGCTGCGATCGCTGTTCTGTGCCGCAGCGATTTCATCGAGCACGTAGGGGTGACAGCGGATGGCCCCCTGGCCGTAAATCATCATCGACCGGGTGAGTATATTGGCGCCTTCGACGGTAATATTCACCGGCGCCGCCTGAAAACTGCGGGCCACCGGATTCGATGGTCCAAGCATGACGGCCTTGCCTGCGTGCACGTCCATCGCGTCCTTGGCCACGGCCTGACTCAGGGTGGTCACATGGTATTTGGCAATCGCCGAGGCCACGGACGGCTTTTCGCCGAGATCCACCGCGTTGGCGGTGAACCGGCGTACCGATTCGCAGGCATAGGTGCGACCTCCGATACGGGCCAGTGCTTCCTGTACACCTTCGAAGGCGCCGATGGAGACATTGAACTGGCGTCGGATGACCGCGTATGCGCCGGTCAGGCGTGCGTTGCCGATGGCGTCGCCGGCCGAGCCGGAGGGCAGCGAAATGGATCGCCCGACCGACAGGCATTCCATGAGCATCCGCCAGCCCTGGCCGATCATCTTCTGGCCGCCGATGATGAACGACAGGGGCACGAACACCTCGTCTCCCCAGGTCGGGCCATTCTGGAACGGCGCGCTGGCCGGGAAATGCCGTCGCCCGGTATGGACGCCTTCCAGGTCCGTGGGAACCAGCGCACAGGTCACGCCCAGTTCGCGCTGTTCGCCCAGCAAACCGTCCGGATCGTACATCTTGAACGCCAGGCCCAGGACAGTGGCCACCGGCGCCAGCGTGATGTAGCGCTTGTTCCATGTGAGCTTCATGCCCAGCACCTCTTCGCCTTGCCACTGGCCGCGACACACCACGCCGCGATCGGGAATCGCGCCCGCGTCGGACCCGGCGAACGGGCTGGTCAGGCCGAAGCAGGGGATCTCTTGGCCGCGCGCCAGTCGCGGGAGGTAGTGGTCCTTCTGCTCGTCGGTGCCGTAGTGCATGAGCAGCTCGGCAGGCCCTAAGGAGTTCGGCACGGCCACGATGGGGCCAACGGTGCCACCGGCTGGCCCCGATCCGATCTTGGCCAGCACACAGGAGTGCGCATAGGCAGAAAACTCCAGGCCACCATAGCGCTTGGGAATAATCATCGCCCAGAACTTGTTGTCTTTGATGAACTGCCAAGCCTGATCGGACAGATCGCCCTGTTCGTAGGTGATCTTCCATTCGTCGCACAGATCCAGCAGCTGCTGGACCGGGCCGTCCAGAAACGCCTGTTCTTCGTCGGACAGCTCGGCCTGTGGCAGCTTGTCCAGGCGCCGCCAGTTCGGCGTGCCCGAGAACATTTCGCCTTCCCACCAGACGCTGCCGGCGTCCAGTGCGGTCTGTTCGGTCGCGGAGATGGTAGGCAGAACCTGACAGAACAGATCGAGCGCCGGACGGGTGATCCAGGGTTTGCGGATCGCCGTAATGTTCAACGGCACGGCAATCGCGGCAAACACCAGCCAGAGGAACAAGCCCACGCCGAAGCCCGTGCTCGTGAGTGTGCACACGGCCAGCAACGCAGCCAGCGTGATCGTGACAGTGCGCAGGCTGACCCGGTGGTAGGCCAGGGCGAGTCCGGCGGCGATGAACAGTACGATCCAGGCGATAGCGAGCATGGCAGAACACTCCGTAGCCGGCGACGCGGCCGGCGCTGCGACTTTATTTCGAGCATAGGCCGGGATCTGCGGGCTCGCAAATCCGGCCGTCGCCGACTCAGCCGGAGCCGCGGGCGGCCAGGAATGTATCGATTTGATCGGCAATGCGGTCGGGCTGCTCGATATGCAGCATATGGCCGCAGGCGGGTATCACTGCATGGGTCACATCGGCGAAGCAGGCGCGGCGGCGGGCCATCTCCTGTGCATCGCTGATCCATCGCATGAATGAATCGGCCGCATCCAGACACAGTACGCGCGCCTCGACGCTTCGCCAGAGCGCCATGGCTTCGTCGAGCCGAAAGCCGTAGGGGAACGTCACCCGGTGCCAGACGTCGTGGCGCATGCGCCGACGCGCATCGACGGCCGAGACGGGCGATGACCACTGGCTGGCCAGGGCAAGGCGCTGGGCCTCGCTCAGTTCGGGGTAACGCTTGCCGATTCGGGCGGCGATCGCCTCGACGTCATCGTAAACGCGTTCCTGGGGCGGCCGCTGCTTGGCATCGAGCCAGCGCCGATAGCGCGAGGGGGTATCGGCCGGGTCGGCATCCGGTACGTTGAGGCTGTCGAGGGTAATCAGGTGCGACACGCGCGTCGGGCGTACGCCGGCATACTGGCTGGCTACTTGGCCGCCCATGCTGTGGCCGACCAGTACCACCGCGCGATCGCGTTCGGGCACGCAGTCGACGATGAGTCGTTCCAGATCGACCAGATATTCGGGGAACCAGTAGGTGTCGGCCAGCGCGCCGGTGTCTCCATGGCCGCGCCAATCCGGCGCAATGAATCGAAAATGCCCGGGCCGACGCTTGTCCATGGCCTGCGCCAGTGCATCGAAACTCGCACCGGTATCCATCAGCCCGTGCAGCAGGAACACCGGGATCGCATCCGGCGGCCCTGCCTCGCGCACGGCGTAAGACAGCGCACCGACCGGTACATATCGGGTATGGAAAGCGATCGTCATGGCGCAGCGTCTGCCTCTGGAGAGGCCGTGGCCTGGCGGGCAAAGAACAGCGCGAGCGAGCCGAGAATCAGCACGATCGCCAACAGCGTGGCGTGGGCCGGGGACTCGCCCAGCAGCCACCAGGCCCAGAGCGTGCCGAACACCGTTTCGAGCAGCATCAGCAGGCTGACCTCGGCGGCCGGCAGATAGCGTGGGCCCGAGCCGATCAGGCCGAACGCGGTCGGCAGCACCACGGCCAGCGCAGCTACCACGGCGATATCCTGCGGCCCGGCGGCCATCGGACTGGCCGGCAGCCAGGCGATCAGCATCATCAGCAGTCCGGCACCGGCCAGCCCGGGCAGGGTATCGCCATTGCCGGTCGCCCGCATGATCACGAACGCGCCGCCAAACGCTGCGGCTGTGGCAATACCGGCCAGCCGGCCGCTGCTGTCGCCGGTGCCGCCGATGGCGATCAGGAACAGGCCCGCGGCGATCGCGATCGATACGACCCAGACCCTCAGCGGCACCCGCTCGCCCAGAAACAATGCGCTGAACAGTGCGGCAAAGATCGAGGCCGTAGCCAGGCATCCCAGTGTATCCGCCACGCCGGTATGGGCCAGTGCGGTCACGAAGCCGAAATTACTGGCCGCGAACAGCAACGCCAGCCCCCAGCCGGCAGGCTGGCGCAGCTGTGCGAACGCGCGGCCCAGACCACGGTCGCGCAGCCCGATGAACAGGAACAGGCCCACGCCCATGGCCAGGCCGCGATAGAACAGGGTCGTGGCCGTATCGGTGTCCAGCAGTCGAATGAGAATTGCGTCCGGGCTGAGTACGAGTACGCCGCCGCCGGTAAGCAGCATGCCGTGTAGCCGGGTGTTCAACGTCATGTTGCAACCCGGCGTTCGGCCCGGGCTGGGCTCAGTGGACGGGATACTCGCAGGCGTCGACCAGCCGGTGGATGAAACGCAGCTTCTCGTAGGCCGCGGCCGGCAACACGAACGGGTAGGCATCGGGCAGCCCCATGCTCCGATTGACCGCGTTCATGCCGATCGCGAGATAAGTCCAGCGATGGGTCAGGGCGTCGAAATCGTGCGCGTTGCGTTGCCAGGGCGGCGGCTTGATCAATTCGTATTCGGTCGCCGTCTCCAGCGTATCCCGCATGTGCAGATAGTGTGCCCACGATTCGGCCCAGTCCTCCCAAGGGTGGGCTGAAGCATAGGGCGTAACAAAGCGTTGATGCCAGTCCGACGGCGCGCCCTGACGATAATGACGGCTCAAGGCCTGACCGTAGTCGGCGCGTTCGTCACCGAACAGGCCGCGGTATTCGTCGATGGCTGGGGTGGCGCGTACCAGATGCTCCCAGTAATAGTGGCCGATCTCGTGACGGAAATGTCCTAACAGGGTTCTGTAGTGCTCGCCCATCTGTTCGCGCATGCGCGCGCGGGCGACGTCGTCGGCCTCGGCGATATTGATGGTGATCACGCCATTGGCATGACCGGTCGTGACCCGAGCCTGGCCGGCCAGCGGTTCGATGAACTCGGTCTGCGCATCGCGATCGGCCAGAAAATCGAACGCCAGACCGTAATCGGGATCCCTGTCGCGACCGACGATCGGCAGTCCCAGGGAGATCAGATTGCACACCAGATGACGCTTGGCCGCCTCCAGCCTGGCCCAGAGGGCATGATGTCGGGGCACGCTCAGATCGGGGATCGTACGGGTCAGCCGACAGGCGCGGCACTGTCGATGGGGCGCATCGTCGGGGACCAGCCAGTTGCAGATGTCGTGTTTCTCATAGTTTTCGCATAGACGGTAGATACGCCCTTGTACGCTGCCGGCCGCCGGTACCTGCCAACGGCCGTCGCCCAGTGGCTCGATAGCGGTCAGACGCCCGGCCTCGGCGGCGAAACCCAGCCGCCGCCGGCAGCGCAGACACTGGGTGTTATTGAAATAGATCGAGTTGCCGCACTGACAGTAGAAATCGCGCATGGAGCGTATCCGGCCGTGAAGACCCAGGAAGGAAAGTGGCGCTGGCTGGCGTCAGAGCTCGAAATACCGCACTCGCAGCGCATCGTTGAAGCGGTTGAGTTCGATCTGCATGCGATCGAGGAATTCGCTCAAGCGATGGCCCGACAGCCGGCTGAAGTCGGCGTTGGACAGTACGCCGATCGCGTCATGCAGCCGATCGGCACAGGCACCCGGCGCGGGCAGTCGGGCCAGGCGTGCCTCGGCCTGGTGCAGACAAAAGCGGGTCGAGCGCGGGAATGCCATATCCGAGAGCAGAAAACGCACCACCGAGGCGCCGCTGACGCGCGAGCGCACGTGCCGACGATACATCTGGAAAGCGCTCAATGATTTGAGCACGCTGATCCACTGCACGGTCTGATACGGCTGCAGATCAGCGTGGTCGTCGATGAGCAGATCGCTGCTGCGTACGTCGATCACACGGGTCGTCATATCGGCCCGTTCGATAGAGAGGCCCAGCCAGAGCATGTCGTAGGCGGCATCGCGGCTCATGCCCGATTCGATCTGGCCGGCGGTCAGGCGCACGGTACGCACCACGCGGTCCATCACCCGGCTGCGTGCCAGCCGTCTTTCGATCTGCTGACCCTCGTCGGCCATGAACAGATGCAATCCATTGACCTCCTCCCACACCTCCCGCGGGATCAGATCGCGCGCACTGCGCAGGTTCTCGCGGGCCATGGCTACCGAACTGGCGATAGACCCGGGATGAACGCGGTCGACGGTGAGAAAGCGCATCACGCTGGTCTCGGTGCCGTCGGGGTAGCGCTGGCCGAACAGATCGTCGGCGCCGACGATCTCTACAAGGGCGCGCCAGTCGAACTCGGTCTGGCGCGGCAGATCCAGCAGCAGCAGGGTGGTCGCGTTGATCAGGCGCGCGCTGGATTCGGCACGCTCCAGATAACGCCCGGCCCAGAACAGGTTCTGTGCAAGTCGTGACAGCATGGTCTCAAGCCCCCTCGGCCGCGTCGTCCTGCACGATCCACGTATCCTTGCTGCCCCCGCCCTGGGAGCTGTTGACCACCAGAGAGCCTTCGCGCAGCGCCACCCGGGTCAGCCCGCCCATGGTCACGAAGCCGGGCCCGCCCGGTCGAGACACGATGAACGGTCGTAGATCGACGTGGCGCGGCGCAGCATGACCATCGATGAGCGTGGGGGCGGTGGATAGATCCAGCGTGGGCTGGGCCATGTAGTTGCGCGGGTTGCGTTTGATCAGGTCGGCGAACTGGGCCCGCTCGGCCTCGGTGGCCCGCGGGCCGATGAGCATGCCGTAGCCGCCGGACTCGTTGGCCGGTTTGACCACGAGTTTGTCCAGATTGTCGAGCACGTAGGCGCGCTGATCGGCGTCCATGCACAGATAGGACGGGACGTTCGGCAGCTCAGCTTCCTCGCCGAGATAGTAGCGAATGATCTCCGGGACGAAGGCATAGACGACTTTGTCGTCGGCCACGCCGGCACCGGGTGCGTTGGCGATCGCCACGTTGCCCGCACGCCAGGCGCGCATCAGCCCCGGCGTACCAAGCATGGAGTCGGATCGAAACACCTCCGGGTCGATGAAGGCGTCGTCCACGCGCCGGTAGATAACGTCCACGCGTTGGGCGCCGAAGATCGTGCGGGCATAGACACAATCGTCGCGATCGACATACAGATCGCTGCCCTGGACCAGCTCCGCACCCATCTGGCCGGCGAGCCAGACATGCTCGAAGAACGCCGAGTTGTAGACGCCCGGTGTCATCAGCGCCACGTTGGGCGTGATATCCGGGCGAGGAGACAGGGCATTGAGGGCATCCAGCAGTTCACTGGCGTAGTCGTCGACGGGCAGGATCGTGTGCTGTTCGAACAGCTCCGGGAACACTCGTTTGGAAACCAGGCGGTTCTCGACCATGTACGACACGCCCGAGGGTACGCGCAGGTTGTCCTCGAGGACGTAAAAGTCGCCGTTGCCGTCGCGGACCAAGTCGGAACCACAGATATGCGCCCAGATATCGCCCGGCGGCCGGATGCCGACGCATTCGGGTCGGAAGTTGACCGACTGCTCCAGCACCTCACGCGGGAAGACGCCGTCGGCGATGATCGCCTGATCGCCGTACAGATCGGCGATGAACATGTTCAGTGCGGTGACCCGCTGGATCAGCCCATCTCGAACCCGCTGCCATTCGGATTCTCCGATGGTGCGTGGCAGCACATCGAACGGCCAGGCACGATCGATCATCCCTGCATCGGAATACACCGTGAAGGTGATGCCCATCGACTTGATCGACAGATCGGCCGCCGTGCGGCGGTTGAGCAGCTCCGGCGCGCCGAGTTCGCCGAGCTGTCGGATGAGCGAGCGGGCCGACACGCGGGGCAGGCCGTTGTCGTCGAACAGCTCGTCGAAGAAACCTGGGCTTCGATAGCCTTGCCAGAAGTCGTTCATGGAATAGTCACACGCAATCGTTGCATGCCTAGATTAGCGCCATTTTCTATGCAATGGGCGCGCCATGGTCTGCTAGACTCCGCGTCTTGTTTCTCACGCGATGAACAGCATGGCGGGCACCAGCACTGCGACAGACAGCGGCGTCGTTTTCAAGGGTCGGATGATGACGCTGACCGTGCTCGAGATGCGTGAGACCGACAGCGACCGTATCGCCCAGCTCATCGCTGATCAGCTGCGTCGCACGCCGGGGTTTTTCTCGCGCATGCCGGTACTGTTGTCGCTGCCCGAAGCGTTGCCCGATCTGGCCGATGTAGCGCGCATCCTGCGCGAAGTCGGGCTGGTACTGGTCGGCGTGCTCGATCCGAGCGAAGAGGCAAGCCTGGCCGCACAGCGCGCCGGTTTGGGCGTGATCGCTTCGCCGGCCCGCGGCAACAGCGCGGCCGCGGGGCGCCCCGCCGAGCCGCAGCGTGCGCCCGAACGCGCCGACGCCGGGCCGGGCGGTTCGACCCGGACCCCGAGCCGGCTGGTGACACGGCCGGTCCGCTCGGGCCAGCAGATCTACGCTCGGGGCGGCGATCTGGTCATCGCCTCGTCGGTGAGCGAGGGTGCGGAAGTGCTTGCCGACGGCCATATCCATATTTACGGGGCGCTGCGTGGCCGGGCGTTGGCCGGAGCCAGCGGGGATACCGAAGCACGAATATTCTGCCGGCGATTCGAACCCGATCTGGTTGCGATCGCCGGCTGCTACAAGGTGGCCGACGCCATCGACGAGGACGTACGCTCCAAAACGGTACAGGTCACCCTGGAGCACGACAACTTGACTATAGAATTGCAGGAGTAGCGAGTGGCAAAAACGATCGTCGTCACGTCCGGTAAAGGCGGGGTCGGCAAGACCACCACCGCGGCGTCATTTGCAACGGGCCTGGCCATGCGTGGCCACAAGACCATCGTCATCGATTTCGACGTGGGCTTGCGGAACCTCGACCTCATCATGGGGTGTGAGCGTCGCGTGGTCTTCGACTTCATCAACGTCATCCAGGGCGAGGCCAATCTGAAGCAGGCCATGATCCGCGACAAGCGGGTCGAGAATCTCTATATCCTTGCCGCATCGCAGACCCGTGACAAGGATGCGCTGGCGCTGGAGGGGGTGGAGCGAACGCTCAACAAGCTGGCCGAGGAATTCGACTATATCGTCTGCGATTCACCGGCCGGTATCGAGACCGGTGCGATCATGGCCATGTATTTCGCCGACGAGGCGCTGGTGGTCACTAACCCGGAAGTCTCCTCGGTGCGCGACTCCGATCGCGTGCTCGGCATGCTGTCGTCCAAGACCAAGCGTGCCAAGGAAGGCGGCGAGCCGGTCAAGGAGCATCTGGTGGTCACACGTTACGCTCCGAACCGGGTTGGCAAGGGCGAGATGCTCTCGCTGGGCGACGTGAATGACATCCTGGGTATCCCGCTGCTCGGCGTGATTCCGGAATCGGAAACGGTGCTCAATGCATCGAACTCGGGCATGCCGGTGGCGCTGGAAGACAACGCCGATGCTGGCCAGGCTTATCTGGATATGGTGGCGCGCTTTCTCGGCGAGAATCGTCCGATGCGCTTCACCGAAGCGAAGAAAGGCTTTCTCGATCGCCTGATGGGGAGATAAACCATGGGTTGGCTCGACGTATTCCGTTCCGAAAAGAAGGGCTCGGCAAGCATGGCCAAGGAGCGGCTTCAGCTCGTGGTCGCCCATCGGCGAAGCGGCGGGGGCGATCACCCGGCCTATTTTCCCGAGTTGCAGCGCGATCTGCTGGCCGTTCTACGCAAGTACATCGAAGTCGGCGACGAAGCCGTGCAGATGGAAATCGAGCGCGAGGGCGATCTCGAAGTGCTCGAGCTCAACATCACGCTGCCGGATTCGCGTCACTGACCAGAATCCGAGGCGATTGAAAGCAGTCGCGCCAGACATATGTAAAAATACCCATTTTCGCTAGGAGATGGGTGATGGCGACGACGCAGCAGACATACGACTACGTGATCGTGGGCGGTGGATCGGCTGGCTGTGTGCTGGCCAACCGCCTCTCTGCGGATCCCGACGTCTCCGTCTGCCTGCTCGAGGCCGGGCCAGCCGACTGGAACCCGCTGATCCATATTCCCATCGGCATCATCGGGCTGATGTGGTCGAAACTGTTCAACTGGGCGTACTACACCGCACCGCAGAAACATATGGGCGGCCGCGAGATGTTCTGGCCCCGTGGAAAGACGCTCGGTGGCTCGAGTGCAATCAACGCCCAGTGTTATACGCGCGGCAACGCCTGGGACTACGACCAGTGGGCGGAGTTGGGCAATCGGGGCTGGGGTTATCGCGATATGCTCGGCTATTTCCGCAAGTCCGAGCGTTTCGAGAACGGCGAGAACGAGTATCATGGCGCCGACGGTGGCTACACGGTGAGCAACCTGCGCCACGTCAACCCGCTCAGTCGCGCCTTTATCGAATCCGCGGTGGCCTGCGGCTATCGACGTAATGACGATTTCGGCGGTGCCACGGAGCAGGGCTTCGGGCTGTACAACGTGGCCCAGAACAACGGCCGCCGCTGCAGCAACGCCGATGCGTTTCTCCACCCGATCGCGCATCGGGACAATCTAACGGTCATCACGCGCGCGCGTGCGAAGAAGATTCTGATCGAAGGCAAGCGGGCAGTAGGTGTGGCCTACAGGAAAGGCCGGTTCGGCGGTGACCGCCATCTGACCGCGAAGCGGGAAGTGCTGCTATGCGGCGGCGCGATCAATTCTCCGCAGCTGCTGATGCTTTCGGGCGTCGGCCCGCGCGTCGAGCTTGAAACCCACGCCATTCCCGTTGTCCATGCGCTCGAAGGCGTGGGACAGAATCTCCAGGACCATCTCGACGTCAGCGTGATCGATATCGAGAAAACCCGGCTCAGTCTGCGGCTGGGACCAAGGTTTCTGCTGGTCGATGCGCCCCGGGCCATCTGGCAGTATTTCGTTCATGGTCGCGGTCAGCTGACCAGCAATGTCGCCGAAGCCGGGGGCTTTCTCAGCAGTTCCGACGATGAGCGTCTGGCTGACATGCAGCTGCATTTCATTGCCACGATCGAACAGGATCACGGCCACAATCTGTGGAATACGATCAAGCATCACGGCTATACGCTGCGCATCTGCGATCTAAGGCCCAGGTCTCGAGGCCACGTGGGTCTTCGCAGCGCCGATCCCATGGCCGACGCGTATATCGACCCGAATTATCTGGCCGAGCCCGAAGACCTGGCCCAGCTGGTCAAGGCCGTCAAGATCGCGCGACGCATCATGCGCGCCGAGCCGCTGGCCAGCCATCGATCGGGCGAACTCGAACCCGGCGATTCCGTTCAGGACGATGCCACGATCGAGGCTTATATTCGTGAGCGGGCCGAAACCATCTACCATCCGGTGGGCACCTGTCGAATGGGCCATGACGATCGGGCCGTGGTCGATGACCGGCTACGGGTTCACGGACTCGACGGTTTGCGCGTGGTCGATGCCTCGATCATGCCGACGCTGGTGGGTGGCAATACCAACGCGCCGACCACGGCCATCGCCGAAAAGGCTGCCGATATGATCCGCGAAGATGCACGAGCTTGACCGACCGCCGCTTCGGCTGCGCCCGGGTCAGGTCGATTCCAGGATGCTCGTGCAGTGATCGACGCAGTCGAGAAACGGGGCCAGACAGGGGTTGCGGTTGTCCGTGCTCCAGTAGATTCCCTGCTCGATTTCAGGTGCATCGTGGATCGCTCGGAACACCGCGCCGGACAGTTGCATGCGCCGCATGGATTCCGGTACGAGCGATACGCCCAGCCCCGCGGCGACCAGGTTCACGATGGTCTGCTGCAGATGGGTCTCCAGTCGGATGTTGGGCTCGAAGCCGTGGCGCGCACAGCAATGCGCGAGTGCTTCGTAGAGGGCGGGTGCGGTAGCCCGCGGAAATGTGACGAAGGGTTCGCCAGCGAGTTCGTCGACCGCGATGCGTGTCCGGTCGGCCAGCCGGTGCGTGCTCGGTAATACGGCGCAGATCGGCTCGCGGAACAGAGGACGATACTGCAGGCTCGGCCGGAGCTGGGCGGGAAAGCCGATACCGACATCGGCACGCGCACAGGCCAGTGCGTCGTCGAGCTGGCCGGGCAGGGTTTCTTCCAGCCGGATCGCGATGGCGGGTCGGTGATCGCTGAATGCGCGCACCAGCCTGGGCAACACGTTCCACGCCGCATACATGGTGAAGCCGACGCTCAGCTCGCCGCGATCACCCGCGGCCGTGGCCCGTACCGCACGCTCGGCACGATCCATGTCCTCAAGCAATTGTCGTACGTGGACATGAAAATCCGCGCCAGCGGGCGTCAGAACGACCGAGCGAGAGCTGCGCCTGAACAGTGTGACACCAAGCCGGGCCTCCAGCGCTGCGATCTGCCGGCTCAACGGCGGTTGGGTGATATTCAGTTGTCGCGCGGCTGCACCAAAGTTGAGGGTTTCGGCGACGGTCGCGAAATAACGTAGCTGGCGAAAATCCATGGGCATGCGCAAAGAGTATCGATAGGGGCGTTATATAGCATTAGACGGTATTGATCCCCACACATATCCTCGTCGGTCTCCTGTTCGCTGCATCGGTCGCCAGTTGGGTTCCGTCATCAACGTGTTGTTGCCTATCTTCGGGCTGATTCTGGCCGGTTATATCTGTCGTCGTACCCGGCGGCTGGGCGCGACCGCTGCGTCCGAACTCAACCGCTTTGTGGTCTGGCTGTGCCTGCCGGCGCTGCTGTTCGAATCCACCGCGAACGCAAGCTGGGCTGCGATATGGCATCCGGGATTCATCGCCGTGTCGGTCCTGTCCACCTTGGGCGTATTCATTCTGACACTGGCATGCCGCTTACGCGGGCCGCTAGGTCTGACGGATGCGAGCATCGACGCGCTGGGCGCCTCGTATGCCAATACCGGCTATATCGGCATCCCGTTATGTGTGCTGGTGTTGGGCGACGAAGGGCTGGTACCCGCGCTGATAGCCACGCTCGTCGTGGTGTGCGTGTTGTTCGGGGTCGCGGTCGTCTGTGTCGAGATCGGTCTGCAAGCGGAGCGCACACTGTCCCAGGCCGTGGTCAAGGTTCTATCAGCACTCGTTCGGAATCCGTTGGTCGTGGCCCCGGCCGTCGGGGGTGTGTGGGCGGCCAGCGGTTTGACGCTGATCGAGCCGGCGGCGAAATTCCTGCATCTGATGGGGCTGGCGACGACACCGTGTGCGCTGGTTTCACTGGGCGCATTTCTTGCCCAGTCGAAAGGCATTCACGCGCGGGGTGCGCCGGGACTGGTGGCGCTCAAGCTCGTGGCACAGCCGGCGTTGGCATGGGTTCTTGCCGCCTATGTGTTCGATCTGCCGCTGTTCTGGGCCCAGGCCGCTTTGCTCTTGGCCGCTCTGCCAACGGGTACCGGACCGTACATGCTCGCCGAGTTCTATCACCGCGAGGCGTCAGTGGTGTCCAGCACGATCTTGCTATCGACATTGGGCTCGCTACTGACTTTGTCATTCTGTCTGTACCTGATCGCATCCTGAGTGCGCGCAGCGGCCGGGAGGGCGCTGCGTTCGTATACTGATGCGCGCCGATGATCCGCAGCTCGCACGCTCGTCCATGCAGGGTCGGTGGATGAATAGGGCGCTTGCGTTAAAAATAAGCATAGGCTTAATATCAGCCCATGATGAAACAAACATCGCACGGGTTGACGCGCACGGATCGCATCGGCGAGCCGTCGGGATACAGGCTGCCTGGATGGCGATGGGCAGTACCGCTGCTGCTCGCGGTGGCCCTGTTCAGCGATGCCGATGTTGGCACCCTGGTGCGAGATACCCTGGCCGAAGCCTATCTCCAGGTCAGCGTATTCGTGGCAGCGACGCTGATGCTGCTTTACACGGTGGAGCAGCGCTTTTCCATCGATCTCGAAGCCCGGCTGGCCGGGGCCGGTCGAGCCCAGGTTCCGCTCGCGGCCGGGCTGGGCCTTTTGCCTGGCTGTGGCGGCGCGATCGTGGTGGTGACACAGTTCGTCAACGGACGAATGGGTTTTGGCGGGTTGGTCGCTGTATTGATTGCCACCATGGGCGACGCGGCCTTTCTGCTGATCGCCGCGGCGCCGGGAACGGCCGGCGTCGTGCTGGGTATCAGCCTGATATCCGCGCTGGTCTGCGGGTGGACAGTCGATGCAGTACACGGCCCGGGTTTTCTGCGCCCCGCGGCCACGGCGAACCGGACCGCCGTCGTTCAATACGGTGAAGCGCCAGAACGGTCGTCATGGCTCGACACCGGCTGGGTCGTGCTTTGGATCGCCGGGCTGCCGTTGGCCATCGCCATCGCACTGCAACAGGATCCGAACAGCTGGTTCGGGGGATTGTCAGATTACCAACCGGCCACCTGGTTGGGATGCAGCGGGGCGATGCTCGCGCTGATCATGTGGGCCGCGCGCGCCGATGCGGCTGCGAGCGAATGCAACGGCGCGATTCCGGGTTTGGGGCACGCGCATATAACCAGGCGATTCGGCGGTTCGCTGCGGTTACGGGCACTGGCCCGGCGCGCGCGACCCGATACGAATTTCGTGACCGTCTGGGTGGTCGCCGCGTTCCTGGTGTTCGAGCTGAGCGTTTTGTTCACGGGGACCGATCCGGCAGCCTGGTTCGATATCGCTGCGCCGCTGATGCCGTTGGCGGGGGTCGTGGTTGGTTTCATACCGGGCTGTGGCCCGCAGATTCTGCTGACCACGCTCTATCTGAGCGGCGTGGTGCCGATGTCGACGCTTGCGGCCAACGCGATCAGCAACGACGGCGATGCGCTGTTTCCGGCCTTGGCACTGGCGCCGCGGGCAGCGTTGCTGGCCACCCTGTATTCAGCCCTGCCTGCGCTGCTGGTTGGCTATGCCATGTTCCTGTACGGCGTCTAGTATCGGCCGGACGTGCGGTCGCCGGCCCGCGTGGCCGGCGATCCGCGCCTCCACGATTCCGGCCGGCCGTTCAGCTGTCGCGCAGGTCCTTGCGCAGGATCTTGCCGACGTTGGATTTGGGCAGCTCGTCGATGAAGGCGACCTGCTTGGGCACCTTGTAACCGGTCAATTCCTTGCGGCAGAACTCGATCAGTTCCTTTTCGGTCAGGCTGTCGTCCTTCTTGACCACGAAGACCTTGACCACTTCGCCGGATTTTTCGTCCTCGACCCCGACACAGGCTGCTTCCATGACCTTCGGGTGCTGGGCGACAACGTCCTCGATCTCGTTCGGGTACACGTTGAAGCCGGACACCAGAATCATGTCCTTCTTGCGATCGACGATATAGAAAAAGCCCTGATCGTCCATCTTGGCCACATCGCCGGTGCGTAAGAAGCCGTCCGGGAAAAACGTCTTCTCGTTCTCCTCGGGTTTGTTCCAGTAGCCGGCCATGACCTGAGGCCCCTGGATACACAGCTCGCCGGCTTCGCCGTGCGGTACCTCATTGCCCTCGTCGTCGCGTATCGACACGAGCGTGGAGGGTAGCGGCAGGCCGATCGAGCCGTTGTAGTCTTCCAGCGACAGCGGGTTGATACAGGCGCCCGGTGATGTCTCGGTCAGACCGTACGCTTCGATCAGCGGCACCCCAGTGGCCTGCTTCCATTTCTCGGCCACGGCCTTCTGTACGGCCGCACCGCCGCCCAGTGTGAGCTTGAGCTTCGAGAAATCGAGCTTGGTGAAATCGTCGTTGTTGACCAGGGCGTTGAACAGCGTGTTCACGCCCGTGAAGGCGGTGGGCTTGTGCTTGTCGAATTCCTTGACCAGCGCCGGGATATCGCGCGGATTGGTGATCAGCACGTTCTTGCCGCCGAGCTGCATGAACACCATGCAGTTAGCCATCAGGGCGAACACATGGTAGAGCGGCAGCGGCGTGATGATCACTTCCTTGCCGCGCTCGGTCCAGGGGTCGAGCCATTCGTTGCACTGGGCGATATTGGCGATCAGATTGCGATGCAAGAGCATCGCGCCCTTGGCCAGGCCCGTGGTGCCACCGGTGTATTGAAGAAACGCGATGTCCTCGCCGGACAGCTCGACCGGCTTGAGCGTCTGTTTTGCGCCCTTGGCGAGCGCATCGTTGAAGCGCGTCGCCCCCGGCAGCTTGAAGCTCGGCACCATCCGCTTGACGTGCTTGACCACGGCGTTGACGAGCGTGCGCTTGAGCAGGGGCAGCCGATCGCCGATCTGGGTGGTGATGACCGCCTCGAGGGCGACCTTGTCGATGACCTGTTCGAGCGTCGCCGCGAAGTTCTCCACGATGACGATGCCGCGCACGCCGGCGTCGCTCAGCTGGTGCTCGAGTTCGCGGGCGGTGTAGAGCGGATTGACGTTGACCACCACCATGCCCGCGCGCAGGATTCCGAACAGCGCGATCGGATACTGCAGCAGGTTCGGCATCATGATGGCGATGCGGTCGCCCTTGGCGAAACCGAGGTCGTTCTGCAGAAAAGCGGCAAAATTGCGGCTTTGCGTATCGAGATCGTCGTAGGTGATCTCGCAATCCATGTTGCTAAATGCCGGATTCGGCCCGAAGTTCTTGATGCTCTGTTCGAAAAGATCGACGATCGTGCGCTTGGGATCGACTTCGACCTCTGCGGCCACGCCTTGCGGATATTGTTCCAGCCAGGTCTTGTTCACGAGCGCTCCTCTTTGACGATATCGCCCGGTGTCCGCAGACAACCGGTTCGGGGTCTTTTTTCGAGTATATCAGCAGCGAATGGTATGAACGGATAGGCCAATCGTGGTATTCGCATCGGGGCGAAGGCAGGGGCTTTGGCGATCGAGCTGCGATGGTGGCGACAAACTGCGCTAGTGTCGCGGCCGGCCGGCGTGAGTCCGGCCGGGGCATCGCGCGGTCAGCGCAACTCCTTGCGTAGGATCTTGCCCACGTTGGATTTCGGCACTTCCGCGATGAATTCGTAGTGTTTGGGCACCTTGTAGCCGGTCAGATGCTCGCGGCAGTAGCGGCGTACTTCGTCGAGCGTCAGGTCGGCGCGTTTTCGCACCACGAACAGCTTCACTGCCTCGCCCGATTTCTCGTCGGGTACGCCCACCGCGGCGGCTTCCAGCACGCCGTCGTGCGTGGCGACCACGTCCTCGATCTCGTTCGGGTAGACGTTGAAGCCCGAGACCAGAATCATGTCCTTCTTGCGATCGACGATATAGAACAGGCCCTGTTCGTTCTGTCTCGCGATATCGCCGGTACGAAAAAAGCCGTCGTCGGTGAAGGCTTGTGCATTGACCGTGTCCTGATGCCAGTAGCCGGACATGACCTGCGGGCCGCGTACACACAGTTCGCCAGGCTCGCCCAGCGCCACGCTCTGGCCGGCATCGTCACGGATATCGACGTCGGTGGAGGGCAGGGGCATGCCGATCGAATGGTTGAACTGGCGCACGTCCAGTGCGTTGCAGCTGACTACCGGGGAGGTCTCGGACAGCCCGTAGCCTTCAATGATCGGAGAACCGGTGGTTTGCGACCAGCGCTCGGCCACTGCCTGCTGGGTGGCCATGCCCCCGGCCATGGAGAATTTCAGGGTCGAGAAATCCAATGCGTCGAAGCCCGGTGTGTTGAGCAGGCCGTTATAGAGTGTGTTCACACCGGTGATTGCCGAAAAGCGATACTGCGAGAGGATCTTCACGAATCCCGGCATGTCCCGGGGATTGGTCACGAGCACGTTGTGCCCGCCAAGCGAGAAATAGACCAGCGTATTCACGGTCAGCGCAAAGATGTGATACATCGGCAGCGCAGTGATGATGACCTCGCCGCTGGCACGCACCTCCGGTTTGAACCATTCCTGGCACTGGAGCACGTTGGCGACCACGTTCGCGTTCGACAGCATCGCGCCCTTGGCCGGGCCGGTCGTACCCCCGGTGTATTGCAGAAAGACCAGTTCGTCGGCGTTCGGCTGCGGCGGGCGGAAATCCGCCGGCCGCCCTGCGGTCAACGCGCTGCGGAAATCGATGGCGCCGGGCAGGTTCCAGGGCGGTACCAGTTTCTTGATCTTTTTGACCACGAAATTGGTCAACAGACGGCGCGGTGTCGGCAACATGTCGCCGATTTGGGTCGTGATGACGGTTTCGACCGGCACGCTGTCGTAGATCTTTTCCAGCGTGGCGGCGAAGTTCTCCATGACGACGAGCGTCTTGACCTCGGCGTCGGTGAGCTGGTGCTCGAGCTCACGCGCGGTGTACAGCGGGTTGACGTTGACCACGACCAGGCCGGCGCGCAACGCCGCGAACAGGACCACCGCGTACTGCAGGCAATTGGGCATCATGATCGCCAGCCGCTCGCCGCGCTGCATGCCCAGTACCGTTTGCAGATAGGCTGCGAAGCCGGCCGAGACCGTATCTAGTTCGGCATAGGTCAGCGTCGCGCCCATACAGGAAAATGCGGGCCGGTCGGCGTAGTCGCGACAGCTTCGATCGATGACCTCTGCAACTGAGGCGAAGGTGTCCGTATCGATCGTGTGGCGAACGCCGATCGGATAGTGATCGAGCCAGTTCTTGTTCATCTTCCCCAGTCCCCCTTGCAGATGAGTCGACCGCTCGAACGGTCAACCGGACGGCGGCTTGGCCATGCTCGCCGTCACCAGGCCCCTCAGCGACAGATCTCCGAGCGTGTCTTGGCGTGCGCGCTCGGTGCGCTCGATCCATTGTAGGACTTCCCGGTGCGGCCCGTCGTTACGCGACGGCGGCGCGGCCGCGGGGTCGCCATGGCGTACCGCATCCAGAATATCGTTGACCTTCAGGCATTCGATATCGCGACGTGGCAGCACCGTCACCACGCTATCGCCGCTCTCGACCAGAATATTCGCTCCGACGAGCTGGTCGACGATGTCGTAGACGTGATCCGGCGCGACCCCCAGATACCGCGCCAGCCGCCCCACCTGCCAGGGCGGGTTTGCCTGCATGAAACTGTGGCCGATGATCGTCATCATCAGCAGGGCGATTTCCTCGCGTCGATCGGCGCCCAGGCGGGGCGGATAGGGCGCCCGGGTGAGCTGCTCGGTGTGCTGGAGCAAGAATGACACGCGACAGCCGGTGAGCATGATCAGCCAGGACACATAAAGCCACACGAGCAACAGAATCAGGATCGCGAAGCTGGAATAGATGGCGTTGTAGTTGCTCGAATTGGCCGCGAACAGCGCAAAGCCCAGGCTGGCGGTCTGCCAGAGCACGCCGGCGAACACGCCGCCGCCCAGTGCGGGCAGCACGTTGACCCGCGTATTGGGCATGAACGCGTACAGGAAGGTGAAACCGACGCTGTAAAGGATGTAGGGCACCAGTCGGCCGATGACATACAGCGATGCGCCGAAAGGCTCTATGGTGCTCAGATAGCCCACGACCGTGTTGCTGCTCAACGACGCGGTCATGCTGCTGGCCGCGAGCACCACGATCGGGCCGACAATGAGCACGCTCAGATACTCGGTGAATCGCCGCCCCAGCGAGCGGGGTTTGCGAACCTGCCAGATGTAGTTGCAGCCGTTCTCTACCTTCTGGATGAGCGACACCACCGAGTACATCAGCAGCACCACGCCGATCGCGCCGAGTACGCCGACCTGAACGTTCTCGACAAAGCCCACGACCTTGTCGATGATCTCGTCGGCCTGAGGACCGAGCGGTGCCAGGAACCGGTGCAGAACGGGCCGCAGCGCGTTATTCACGCCAAAGGCCTTGAGCATGGAAAACGCCAGCGCCAGCAGCGGCACGAGCGACAGCAGGGTGGTATAGACCAGCCCCATCGCACGCATGGTGATTTCGCCGTTCTGGATATCGCGCACCAGAACCTGCAGCAGTCGGACCGCGGTGATGCCCCACCGACGCGGCCCGCGCGCGTCAGCCAGATCCGGCTCCCAGATCAGCGCGTTGAAGCGGTTGCGTATCGCATTCAGCATGATTCGATGGCTCAGATCGTCGTCTGCTCCATTGTAGCCGGCAATCCGACGGGGCTGTGGGCTGCCGGGTGCTGGGCCGGTTCCAGGGGTTGCTGTAATGTCTGACCACGAGCCCGATTCCGAAGCCGACAGGCCATGAGTGCACGCGCATCCGACGCCCGTTCCCTTGCCACCGACGCCTCGCCGCGTGCTCTGCGCGATCTGACCGGTGCCCACACCTTCGTGGGGTCCCGTTGGGGGGAGGCGCTGGCCGGCGGACGCGAACTGCTGGCCGTGCTGGCCTCCCACCCGGTGACCGTAGCGCGGGTTCAGGCGCGTCTGGGCATCGAGATGACGCGCATTGCACTGGGCCGCTCGCGTCTCGAACCCGATCCCGCCGATCGCCGGTTCACCGATCCGGCCTGGCAGGATAACCCTGCCTTCCGGCGCGTTCTGCAGACGTATCTGGCCTGGTCCGGTGCGCTGCTGGAACTGGTCCATTCGTTACGGCTCGGCGCCGACCAGCGTCGACGGCTGCTGTTCGTAGCCGAGCATCTGGTGGCTGCCGGCGCGCCATCGAACCTGTTCGTCACTCATCCGGGCTTCTATGACCGGGCGGTCCACACGCGCGGAGCGTCGATCGTCGCCGGCGTCCGCCACCTGCTGACCGATCTGCGGACCAACCGGGGGCTGCCGCGACAGGTTGACGGCGACGCGTTCGTCATCGGCCGAAATATCGCGACCACGCCCGGTGCGGTCGTTTATCGCAACCAGATGTTCGAGCTGATCCAGTACAGCCCGCGTACACCGTCGGTGGACAGCCGCCCGGTTCTGTTCTGCCCGCCTCAGATCAACAAGTTCTATGTGATCGATCTGGCCGAGGACAAGAGCTTCGTACGCCATGCACTCGATGCCGGCCAGCAGGTATTCACCGTGTCCTGGCGCAACCCGACCGCGGCCCAGCGTGACTGGGGACTCGATGCCTACGTGCATGCACTGATCGAGGCAATCGACGTGGTCCGCGAGATCGGCGGCGAGGCGCCGGTGAAGCTCGTCGGCGCGTGTGCGGGCGGGCTCACCGCGACGATCGCACTGGCCTACCTGTCGGCGCGAGGGCAGGGCGACAAGGTCTGTTGTCTATCGCTGCTGGTGACCATGCTCGACTCGCCGCGTGCGCGCCGGCTGGCCCGGGTTGCCGACGAAGCCGCGGTGGCGGCCGCGCTCGCCCGATCACAGGTCCAGGGCGTGCTCGACGGCGACGACATGGCGCGGACCTTCGCTTGGCTCAGACCCAACGAGCTGATCTGGCACTTCGTAGTCAACAACTATGTGCTGGGCCAGCCGCCGCCCGCCTTCGACGTGTTGTACTGGAACAGCGATACCACGCGCCTGCCGGCCGCCTTGCACGCCGACCTGCTCGGCATCTATCGCGACAATCGCCTGCGCCGGCCCGGCGGGCTGCGTATCGACGACACGCCGATCGATGTCAGCGCGATCGACCACGACGTTTTCATGGTGGCCGGGGCGCGCGATCACATCACGCCATGGCAGGCCTGCTATCGCAGCATGCAGATGTTTCAGGCCAACATGCGGTTCGTGCTCGGCTCGGCAGGCCATGTACAGTCGATCCTGTGCCCGCCGAGCGATGATACGGCCCGCTTTTTCGTCAACGACGACTACAGCCTCGACCCGGCAGCCTGGCGCCGCGGCGCACGCGAGCAGACCGGCTCGTGGTGGCCCGCCTGGATTCGCTGGTGTGAAACTCACGGCGGCGAACCGACGCCGGCGCCCACGGTCTACGGGAATGACGATCACGAACCGATTGAGGCCGCCCCAGGGCGTTATGTCCGTCAAAGTTGATTCCACTCGAGCCGAATACGTCGATATCGAAGGCGAGCGGCTGCACGTCGTGGTCACCCCCGGAGCCGGGGTGCCGCTCCTCGTGTGCAACGAGTTCGTGGCGAATCTCGAAATTCTCGACGACTTCGCCGGTGCGCTCGACCGGCCGGTGATCCGTTTCGATCTGCCCGGCGTCGGGCGCTCTTCGGATGTGCGTGCGATGCGCCGGATGGGCGGACTGGCCCGCGTACTGGCCGGGCTGCTCGACGGGCTCGGCATCGACCGGCCGGTGGATATCATGGGCATCGGCTGGGGCGGATTGCTCGCCCAGCAGTTTGCGCGTGATCACGCCGAGCGAACGCGCCGGCTTGTGCTTGCGGCGACCTCGAGCGGACAGCTGATGCTGCCCGGACGTCTGGCCAGCCTCGTGCGCCTCGCGCGGCCTGCCGGACTGGCACGGGCCGCGCCCGACGCCGCCCAGGCACGCCGGTTGTTCGGCGGCCGGCGCAACGACGAGTGCGATGCGATTGCGGTGGCGCTCGCCCGTGCCCGGACGCCGACCCGGCGTGGGCACGCGGGCCAGCTGTATGCGCTCGCCGGCTATACCAGTCTCGGCTGGCTGCACCGGCTCAACGTGCCCACGCTGGTGATGGCCGGCGATGACGATGCGATCGTCCCGGTCGTCAACAGCCGCGTGCTTGCGCTGCTGTTGCCGCTCGCGCGTCTGGCGGTGGTCCGCGGCGGGGGCCACTGGTTTGTGCTCGAACGGACCGACGAAGTGGTGCGGCTGATCAGCGAATTCCTCGATTCACGGGTGGCGATCACCGAGCGCGATCAAAACAACACACTTTAAAACATCGTTCCAGGCCGCTGATTGATTGTGCTTATTGCAGTGCGGCAAAGGTCGTACAGCGACAGGTGACGTTTTACGGCATACTCGGACTGGGAGAATCCTGCGAGGAGTCGGATTGAGCGCAGCAGTCGAAAGACGGCCGCAGCCGCGGTCGGTCCCGCCGAAGCTAAGCGTGCTGCGTCGGCGCACGCAAATCCAGGTCGAGTTCGTCGATGTCGATGGCGTGCGCCTGCGCGTCGGCGTACGACGCGGGCGTGGACGTCCGATGCTCATTTTCAACGGCATCGGCGCGAATCTCGATATGACCCTGCCGCTGGTCAATGCGCTCGACGACGTCGAGGTCATCGTGTTCGATGTACCCGGGGCCGGTGAGTCCCCGGCATTGACGATGCCGCGCCGATTCGCCTGGCTGGCGCGTCTGAGTGCGAAGCTGCTCGACCGGCTCGGTTACGACGAACCGCTCAACGTGATCGGCGTGTCCTGGGGCGGGGCGCTCGCACAGCAATTCGCGCTCGATTTTCCTGCACGGACCAATCGGCTCGTGCTGGCGGCGACATCTACCGGACTGCTGGCGTTGCCGGCACGCTCGAATGTGATCAAGCGGCTGACGACCGCGCGCCGTTACCAGAAGAACGAAAATCTGGCGGAGCTGGCGCCCGCGCTTTATGGCGGGCTCATGCGCCGCCGTCCAGAGCTCATCGAGCGACGGGGCGATTATGCGGCGGGACCGTCCACCCGCGGTTATATCAATCAGCTACTGGCCGGTCTGGGCTGGACCAGCGTGCATCGGCTGCATCGCCTGCGCTGTCCGACCCTGATCATGGGCGGCGACGACGATCCGGTCATGCCGCTGGTCAATATCCGCCTGCTGTACTGGCTGATTCCCAAGTCCTACCTGCACGTCGTGCGCGGTGGTGGTCACCTGTTCCTGCTGGTCCGCGCCAATGAAAGCGCGGCGGTGATCAAACGCTTCATCAACGAACGCCGCTACGACGGCACCGACGGACAAGACTACTTTGTCGCCCGTGATCTGCCGTCCGACGGGACGCTTACGCCGCTCGATCCGGCGTCCGGGCCTTCGCTGCTGCCATCATCTGACGATGGCTAATGGCATGAAAGCTCGCTTCGGCCAGGCTGCGACGGTCGTAGCCGCGGGGGTCGATGGCCGCACACACACGGACCTGCGCACGTAGATCATGCACGCGAAACAGATCCCGGAAGTGTGGCCAGATCGGCGCTTCGTCCACCCAGGGCACCAGGGCATGATGCATATCGGCCGGCGTGGTGTCGTCGCAGTAACGTAGCGCGACCGGCATCACCGGATATCCGCCTTCGATAGCGGCCGCGAACAGTCGCGCATGGAAACGTCGCGGCTGTGGATCCCAGGTCGTGGTGCCTTCGGGAAAGAACAACACGCTGCGGCCCGAATCCAGAACCTGACGAATCTGGGCGGATGTCTCGCCGGTCTTGCCCGCGCCGCGTGCAAGAAACAGTGTGCCGGCGGCACGCGCGAACGAGCCGACCATCGGCCAGCCACCGATCTCGGCCTTGGACACGAAAGACGTATTGAAGACATGGCCGAGCACGACGATATCCAACCATGAGCTGTGATTGGCCACGATCAGCGCCGGGCCGGCCAGGGGCTGGCCGTCGAGTTCCAGGGTCACGCCCAGCACGCGCAGCATGCGCCCATGCCACCAGCGCACGATCTTCCACGAGCGGTTGCCGATCATTGGTACCAGCGGCAAGAGGACGAGGCCGAGCAGTAACAGCCCGATCAACCGTGCGGCCTTGACGCACAGCGACAGGCGGCCGATCAGCGGCCGGGCGGCGGTGATGGAAGATGGTTGGGGCATATCGCGGGCACAAGTTAGCGATTTGGTGTTGCCTGGACAAGTCTTTGGTCTTCGAACACCGCCGATTGCCGTGCAAATCGTGTCAACAATTATAGACAGCCACGAACCGTGGTGACGGGCGCGCGTCGTTGACCGATGCGCGATCGCGGGCATCGGTACTGCGGGCGGACGCTGCGGACGCACCACGGCCGGACTTGGCGCCGGCACGCATTTGCGACCGGAGAACACGGACTTTCTGCGCTGGCGACGACTCATCGACGCGGTCGTGACCGGCCTCGAACGCCGGCAGTGGTCCCGCGATCATCCGCGCGTGCGCGCCACCGCTACCCGATTCGGCCGGCAATCACGATGCAGGGGCTGTCGCGTATCGCAGCGCACCCCCGATCAACTCTGAGGAACCGGTGGAACGCTTTCGTAGACCGGGCGGAAGCGGTTGACGATATGACAAAACAGTCGCGCGGTCTGCTCGGTGTCGTAGCGCGCCGAATGGGCTGCATCGTTGTCCCATTCCATGCCGGCTGCGGCTGCTGCCCGGCGCAACACCGTCTGGCCGTAGGCTACGCCGCCGAGCGTTGCGGTATCGAAACAGGAGAACGGATGGAACGGGCTGCGCTTGATGCCGGTTCGCTGGATTGCCGCGTTGAGAAAACCGAGATCGAAATGAGCGTTATGTCCGACCAGTACCGCGCGCTTGCAGCCGGTGTCCTTCACCGTGGCACGGATGGCGCGGAATATGCGAGACAGCGCGTCATGCTCGGCAATCGCCGGGCGTAGTGGATGGTGCGGATCGATCCCGTTGACCTCCAGTGAGGCCGGTTCGATATTGGCACCCTCGAACGGGGTGACGTGATACGACATCGATTCGCGAATGCCGAGTTCGCCGCTGTCGTCGAAATCCACGGTCACGGCCGCGATTTCCAGTAGCGCGTCGGTTGCGCTGTTGAAGCCGCCGGTCTCGACGTCGACGACGACCGGCAGAAAGCCACGGAAACGGTTGGCCATCGCCGGCGGCGTGGCTGTCGGGGGATCGGTATCTGTCATGGCGCGATAGTAGCAGCCCGGCGGTGTGGTCGCCGAGGCAATCGGCTCGGTCGCTGCCGGACATGAAGTTGCCCGTGCCATGCGTATAATGCGCGCCGAGTCGATCACACGCGCCGGCGGGCGCGCGCATACGGGACGCAAGCAAGACTATGAGCGACGTCAAGAAAGTAGTGCTGGCCTATTCGGGCGGCCTGGATACCTCGGTCATCCTGAAATGGTTACAGGATGAATACGACTGCGAAGTCGTGACCTTCACGGCCGATATCGGCCAGGGCGAGGAGCTCGACGAAGTCCGACCCAAGGCCGAAAAGCTCGGCGTGAAGGAAGTCTTCATCGACGACCTGCGCGAAGAATTCGTGCGCGATTTCGTCTACCCGATGTTTCGTGCCAACGCGATCTACGAGGGCGAATATCTGCTCGGCACCTCAATCGCCCGCCCGCTGATCTCCAAGCGCCTGGTCGAGATCGCCAAGGAAACCGGCGCCGATGCCATCGCGCACGGCGCGACCGGCAAGGGCAACGATCAGGTGCGTTTCGAGCTGTCGGCGTACGCGCTGATGCCGGGCATCAAGGTGATCGCCCCCTGGCGCGAGTGGAACCTGAATTCGCGCGAGAAGCTGCTGGCCTATGCCGCGGACAACGGCATCGATATCCGCAAGAAGGCCGACGGCGGTTCGCCTTATTCCACCGATGCCAATGCGTTGCACATCTCTTACGAGGGCGGCGTGCTGGAAGACCCGTGGACGCCGGCCGAGGATTCGATGTGGGAGTGGAGCGTGTCGCCCGAAAACGCGCCGGATGCCGCCCAGGAAATCGATCTGACCTTCGAAAAGGGCGATATCGTGGCCATCGACGGCGAACAGCTCACGCCTTACCAGGTGCTGGCCAGGCTCAACGAACTGGCCGGCGCGCACGGCATTGGGCGTATCGATATCGTCGAGAACCGCTACGTCGGCATGAAGTCGCGCGGCTGCTACGAAACGCCGGGCGGCACGGTGATGCTGCGCGCCCATCGCGCGATCGAATCGATCACGCTCGATCGCGAAGCCGCGCATCTCAAGGACGAACTGATGCCGCGCTACGCCAAGCTGATCTACAACGGCTACTGGTTCTCGCCGGAGCGCGAGATGCTGCAGGCCGCGATCGACAAGTCGCAGGCCCACGTCAACGGCACCGTGCGCGTCAAGCTCTACAAGGGCAGCGTGTCGGTCGTCGGTCGTGCGTCGGAATCCGACAGCCTGTTCGATGAGGCGATCGCCACCTTCGAGGACGATCGCGGCGCCTACGACCAGAAGGACGCGGCCGGCTTCATTCGCCTGAACGCGCTGCGTCTGCGCCTGGGGCATCGCCAGCGCTGATCGTCCCCGGTTCGCCCCTGCGGAGCCGATTCGATACGTTGGCCGGAGCCGGCGATGATACTCGCGCCGGCACGGGCGTTAGCGCAGTGGCCGATGCCCATTGAGCATGGGGAAGGATGATGGGTCGTGTCGTCGTGTCGTTGGCTGCGATGTTCGTCAGTCTGGCGCTATTCATTGCCGGTACGGCGCTGCTCACAACCGTCCTTTCGCTGGAACTCGTGCGCGAGGGCTACTCTGCGCTGGTGGTCGGCGTGGTGCTGGTATGCCACTCGATCGGCTTCGTGCTGGGCTCGTTCTTCTCGACGCGGCTGATCGTCCGGGTCGGTCAGGTGCGATCGTTCTCTGCGTTTGCCGCGGTCGGCTGCGCCGCAGCGCTCATTCACCCGATGTGGGTCGACGCTGTGCTCTGGGCAGTGCTTCGTGGCCTGGTCGGGTTCTGTGCCGCCGGCTTGATCATGGTGCTCGAAAGCTGGATTTCGGCACGTGCGACCAACGCCACGCGTGGCGCGCTGCTGGGCATCTATCAGGTGGTGTATTTCTTTGCCGCGGCGCTGGGGCAGTATCTGGTGTCTTTCGATACCGCCGAGGCCTATACGATCTACAGCGTGGTCGCGATCCTGGTGGTGCTGTCGTTGGTACCGCTGGCGCTGACGCGCGCCGAGGCGCCCCAAGTGACCGCGGCCGAGCATCTGGGTTTTGTCGCACTCTATCGTCTGTCGCCCAGCGGCCTGTTCGGGGGCGTGGCCGGCGGTATGATCGTGTCGTGTTTTCTGGCACTCGGGCCTGTCTACGCCAGCCGTATCGGCATGTCGATACCGCAGATCTCGTACTACATGGCCATGGCCGTACTGGCGACCATGGTGCTGCAATGGCCGGTTGGGCGGTTGTCGGACCGGTTCGATCGGCGCTGGGTGATCGCCCTGAGCAGCGCGGTCGCGGCGGGGGGCGCGGCGTTGGGCATCGGCCTCGGCGAGATCGCTGAGTGGGTGGTGTATATCGCTACGGCGCTGTTGTTCGGGCTCGCGGGGTGTCTTTATCCGCTGAGCCTGGCCATGATCAACGACAATATGGACGCCGGTGACCCGGTACGCGCCAGCGCCGGACTGCTGCTTGCCTACGGCGCCGGTACCTGTCTCGGACCGGTGGGCGGGGCACTGACCATGCAATGGATAGGGCCGGCTGGCCTGTTCGGGTTCACCGGCGGGCTGTTCGCCCTCTATACCGCGTTGGTGGTCTGGCGCGGATTTACCACCCAAGCGCTGCCTGTCGAGCAACAGGGGCGTTTCGTTGGAATCGTGGCGACCCAGACCGCGCCCGCCTTGCTGGATATGGACCCGCGTGCCGAGCCGTTCGATGCGGCCCACGGCGTCGAGATCAGCGATACGACAGACAGCACGGATACCGCGTCCGCGTAATTGGCCCGAGGCCCGTCAACACAAGCGCTTGCGGCGTGCCCGCTTGCTTTTTCTGGCCCGGTGTTTCGCGTAGTCTTGCCAGTTCCAAGATTGGACACGGATGATTTCAATGAAACGATATATTGCTTTGCTGGCGTGTGTCTTCGCGCTGTCGGCCTGTGGCAATCAGGGCGATGACAACGCATCGGCCGATAACCAGGCGGCCAACGACAGCAGCGCCGCCAGCGACAGCAGCGCGAATGGCGGTGACGCCAACCAGACCGACGGCAGCGGCGATTTCGCCAACGATCAGGAAAAACGCAGCTACGCGCTGGGTATGGATATCGGTAACTCGCTCAAGGAGCTGCCGGTCGAGATCGACATGGATTCGCTCACCCAGGGCGTACGGGATGTGGTCGACGGTGGCCAGACGAAGCTCAGTCAGGAAGAGCTGGACGGTGTGATGCAGAGCTTCGTACAGGACATGGAAGCCGCCCAGAAGCAAAAGGCCGAACAGCAGGCGCAGACCAATCAGGAAAAAGGCAAGAAATTCCTGGCCGAGAACAAGTCCAAGGACGGCGTCAAGACCACCGACAGCGGCCTGCAGTACAAGGTCATCGAGCCGGGCGACGGCCCGTCCCCGGGCGAGAACGACAGCGTGACGGTCCACTATACCGGCAAGCTGATCGACGGCACCGTGTTCGACAGCTCCCGCGAGCGCGGTGAGCCGGTCACCTTCCCGGTCAACGCCGTGATTCCGGGCTGGACCGAAGCGTTGCAGCTGATGAAGCAGGGCGCCAAGTATGAGCTCTATATTCCTGCCGATCTTGCCTATGGCGAGCGGGGTGCGGGCGCCCAGATCGGCCCGAACGAAACCCTGATCTTCGACGTGGAACTCCTCAAGGTCGACAAGGGCGGCGATTCCGGTTCGGCCGATGCCCCTCAGAGCTCCAGTGGTAATGGCGGTGCCGGTGCCGATGGTTCGGCGAGCAACGACAACGCCGCGGGCGGTGACCCGAGCGGCACTGGCCAGGACGATGGGCAGAACGGCGGTGAGGCAGACCAGAAACCCTAGTCGGTTTCCGGGGCCGCGGCGTACGCCGCGGGCCTCAGCCTTGCCACGATGTCGTGGCAGGCCACGTCCCATCAGGCTGTCGATGCCTTGCATCGACAGCCTTTTTTGTGCAGCGCTTCGCGGGTATGGGTTCGGATGATGGGCCCGCCATCCGTGTCCCAACCCAACCTGCTACGCGCCGTCGACCAGGTATCGATTGTTCGAAACGAAAAAGGCCGCCGGCATATCGCCTGCGGCCCTCGTGTATCGTTCGCTCGGATAGCGTCGGGTTACATCACCGCCTCGATACCCAGTGCCTCGAAGTTCTTGGCTCGGTAGTTGTCCCGGAACATGTCTCGAAGTTTTTCGGCCTGCACGTCGTAGGCGCTGGCGTCGTGCCAGGTGTTGCGCGGATTGAGAATCTCGCTGGGCACACCGGGGCAGGACGTCGGCATGTCCAGATTGAACACCGGGTGGGTTTCGTAGCTCACCTTGTCGGCGTCGAGCTCGCCTTCCAGCGCGGCGTTGAGCAATGCCCGCGTGTGCTTGATCGAGATACGCTGGCCGATGCCATGCGGTCCACCGGACCAGCCCGTATTCAGCAATACGCAGCGTGCCTTGTGAGTGCGCATCTTCTCGGCCAGCAGTTCGGCATAAACCGACGGCTTCTGGGACATGAACGGCGCGCCGAAGCAGGCCGAGAATGCCGCCTTGGGCTCGGTCACGCCGACTTCGGTACCCGCCAGCTTCGCGGTAAAGCCGGATACGAAGTGATACATCACGTCCTTGGCATCCAGGATCGAAATCGGCGGCAGTACGCCGAAGGCGTCGGCGGTAAGCAGCACGATCGTTTCCGGATGCGGGCCGCAGGCGCCCTCGGCAACGTTCGGATTGGCCGAAAGCGGATAGCACAGCCGCGTGTTTTCAGTGATCGACCCATCGGTCAGATCCAGATCCTGCGGATCGGTATCGGCCATGGCCCGACCCGGCAGGGGCGGTACGTTCTCGATGACACAGCCGGGCGTGGATAGCGCTGCTGCGATGACCGGCTCGGCGTCCTTGTCCAGATCGATCAGCTTGGCATAGCAGCCGCCCTCGAAGTTGGAAACGCCGTCGGCGGTCCAGGCGTGTTCGTCGTCGCCGATCAGCTGACGGTTGGGATCGGCCGACAGGGTCGTCTTGCCAGTGCCCGAGAGCCCGAACAGCACCGCGCCGTCGCCGCCGGCCCCGACGTTGGCCGAGCAGTGCATCGGCAGCTCGCCCATTTCCGGCAGCATGTAGTTCATGACCGTGAACATGGTCTTCTTGACCACGCCGCAGTAGTCGGCGCGCCCGAGTACGAGCCCGATACGGTTGCGCATGTCCACGATCACCGCGCGCCCGGACTTGGTGCCGTCGCGCTCGGGATCGCAGTGGAAGCTCGGTACGTTGAGCATCGTCCAGCGCTTGTCACCGGCGTTGTCGACGTCGACATGTTCGACGAACATGTTGGTGGCGAAAAGCGCATGCGTGGCGTACTCGCTGACCACGCGGTAGGGCACGGCATAGGCCGAATCCCAGCCGCAGAACACGTCCTGTGCATAAAGATGGTGGCCGCGCTCGTTCAGGTGGGCGGCCACGCGTTCGAGGAGCGGGCCGAAGCGTGTCGAATCGAACGGCTGGAAATCGGATTTCCACCAAACCTTGTCTTCGAGTTCGGGCCAGGCCACGGCGAACGTATCCTGCACCGGGCGGCCGGTACAGCTCGGGTCGGAGTAGTACACCAGCGGGCCTTCGACACCGAGCGCCGTGGCATGTGCCTTGGGTTCGTCGTCGGGCCCGTCCGGCCGGATGCGGCCACGGTCGTTGGCGAGCGCTTCCTCGAAGAGCTGATCCTTGCTCAGGTTGTGGCGATATTCCAGGCCTTCGAGGCCCAGCGTACGGTTCAACTCTGCATTGAGCGTCATGAGGCAGTCGTCCAGAACGAAGCGTGCCCGCCGGGCCCGCGAAAAACGGGCAGATTACCGATTCGCCAAAACCGTGGCAACTGGACCGATGCTCGGACACGGGCAGCGCATGCGGCCCCGCACGGCTGCACGCACGCAGCGTGTCTCACTGCGCCGTGCGGCGCGACAAACCGGCATTCTGCTGCGGGTCCCGGTCGTCGATATCGAATTCGTTGGGCACGCGAACCACCAGCGTGCCGTCCGGATCGGAGCGGATCGTGCCGGCAGCGCTCTGGGCGCGATAATGATACAGATGAAACGCCAGCGGCTCGTCGCTGTCGCTGAGTAGTTGCAGATGCGCGTTGACCAGCAGCGTCGAGAAAAAGCGCGCGTCCCCGGATTGCAGCCAGATATAGCTATCCGCGGCGTGCGGCGGGTCGATATAACCGGCGTCGCTTGTATCGCTGGCGAATTTCAGCGTGAGGCCGGCATCGCTCAAACGGGCGTCCACAATCTTGTCGACGATGACCTGCGGGGGCGGGAACATGGTCTCAGGGTCCATGACGAGACGGTTGCCGTCGAGCGCGACGCCCGGGCGGTCGAAAGGCGTGACCTTGGACAACGGCAGATGCAGTGCGGCAAGCAGCGGCTTGACGGGCAGGCCCAACTGCTCAACGTGATCGGGCTCGTAGACGAGCTTGTTGTCGGGCGTGACCGTAATCGGGCCTTCCAGCGTCGTGGGTATTCCGCCGACCGGAGGAATGAAGCCAAACAACCGGGCGCCGACCGTGACCTTGAGCCGGCCGTCGCTGGTCCGGTTTTCCACCGACGACAGAGAGCGCGGTTCGTAGGTGAGCACATAGTGGTTGAACAGGGCATCGAGATCCTCGGGCCGGATCAGCACTTCGCCCGACAGGATATGGATGCTGTACTGGTCCGGGTCGTCGAAATTGACCGGCGCGCCAGCCTCCTTCGGCTCCAGCGCGGCTTTCAGGTGACGTATGTGATAACCCACGCCGTCGGCGAGATAGAAATCGACGTTGCGTGCCTCCAGCGCGACATGCTTTACCCCCGAGTCGCGGGCATTCGGCGCCGCCATGCCCTGCTTGAAGCCGGCCGGCACCTGGCGGTTGTTCCATCGTGCGGCGAGCCGGTCGTATTGCTGCTGCTGGCGGCGGACCAGAGACGGCACGATGGTATCGGACGGGTCGAGGGTATTGCCCGGGCCGCGCTGCGATTGGTGTCCGCTCTGTTCGCCGGCGCCCGTACGGCCGACCTGGCTCTGACTGCCCGGAGCGGCGTCGTCGCCCGAGCCGGTATCTGTCTCGGCCTGTTGCTCGTCGGAATCCTGTTCGTCGGATCGTCCGGGGGCCGGTGCCGGCCTGCCATGACTGCCCGGGCCTAGCGTTTCACGCATCTGGCCTTGTGCCAGGGCGACCGGGACGATGCCGGGTCCGGCCAGGCCGAGCAGCAGCCCGGCGAGAGCCAGCGTTTGCAGGCCGCGCGCTAACACCGGTCGATTAAGACGCATCGCCGTTCTCCGGTCGTGCCGGCGGAAGATAGTCGGCCGGCTGGTATGGGCCGAGATAGGCGACCAATTCACCGGCAGGTGTGGCATCGAAGAATCCGTTCAGGATTTGCGCACGATAGTTGTAAAGCGACGTGTCGAGCTTGCCCCCGTCGCCCGCTACGAGTTGCATGCGTACATCGGTGACCAGCGCCCGGAACGTCTTGACGTCGCCGCCCTGGAGCATCACGTAGCTGTCGGCCTTGACGATGGGTTCGGGGAACGCGGGATTGAAATCGCTCGTGAAGCTCAGGTGAACGCCCGCGTCGTCGATCTTCAGGTCGGAAACATGTACATCCTGGGTTGGAGGCGGCAATGCGTGGTTGAGGTCCAGTACCACGTTGTTGCCTTCGAGCTGGGCGCCTTCGGTATCGATCTGGAGCAGTTTGGATACCTGCAGGTTGATCGCATCCAGCAGCCCCTTGGCCTCGATCTTGGCGACCTTGATCTGGTCGGGTTCGTAAACGAACAGATGATGGGCCACCAACCGTACCCCGCCTTCCATGTGAAACGGCAGCCAGAGCCCGGGAATCTTGGCTGTCTCGCCGTCGACCACGAGCCGACCGTCACGGGTGCTGACTTCCAGGTTGCGCATCTGGGTATCGGGATAATCGGTCAGGTACTGGTTGAACAGCGCCGTCAATGCCGATGCCGGCATGATCACGTCGCCGTTGAGTGGGTGGAACACGAACGAGGTGGGGTCATCGAGGGTGACCGGGCGCGGAGGGTCGGTCGGTTCGAGCAGCGCTGAGAGCTGTGCAGTATCGAAACCGATATCGCCGGCGATGCGGAAGAAGGTATTGCGTATGAACAGCCCCACGGCAGGCCGTCCGCTGTTGCGCAGCCCGGGTTCGCCGTTCCGGGGATTGAACGCCCCGGCGTACTTTTCGTGGGCGGCGCGCAACTCATCCAGGGCGGCAAGCTGGGTCTTCTTGGCCGTGATCATCGCCGGGGGCGAGGTGTCCAGGCCCTGGGCCATGCGCATGCCGACCAGTGCGACAGCGATGAGCAGCACTACGGCCAGTCCGCTCCAGAGCGATATCTTCTTCACCGCCATCGACGCTCTCCACCACGTCTTTGTTTTGCCCCATCCTCACGCAGTCGCGCGATAAAGACAATAATTCTTTTCAGTTTGGCTGGCCGTACCGACGGTTCATGTCACCAGTTCGGCAAGGCTGTCGACGAGATGATCCGGGCCGCTCTGACTGATCGGATCGCCGTGGTTGTAGCCATAGGTTACGGCGACGGTTCGAAAGCCGGCCGCCTTGCCGGCGGCGACGTCGTGACGGGAATCGCCGACCATCAGCCCGGCACCGGGAGGGATATCGCCTTGCCGGGCGGCGTGCAGCAGCGGTGCCGGGTGGGGCTTCTTCTCTGCCAGGCTGTCGCCTCCGAGAGTCAGCGAAAAGTAATCCGTCAGGCCGAGGGTGTCGAGAATGGCCGGCAGGAACGCGATCGGCTTGTTGGTGACCAGCATCAGATCGAAGTCGCGATCACGCAGGGCGGTAAGACATTCCGTGACGCCGTCGTATAGCTGCGTGCGTTCGCAGGGCGCCTTGGCGTAATGCGCCAGGAAGCGGGTATGCGCCTCGTCGATCGAAACGCCATGGGCGTCGGCGTCGGCCAGCGCGCGCTCGACCAGTTTGTGGCTGCCGTTGCCTACCCAGTGGCGCACCTTGTCGATGCCGGCGGCCGGCAGGTCGTGATCGGCCAGCGTTCTGTCCACGGCCATGGCCAGGTCGGGCGCCGAATCGATCAGCGTGCCGTCCAGATCGAACACGACTAGGGCGATATCCTCGAGTGCGGGGTGCATGGCGCTTCCTTGGTCAATAGAGTGATATACGTGAACGCGCCGGTCGCGTACGCGGCCGGCGGCAAGCGGGCGAAAGGCTGGGGTGCCGGGTCAGGCGGTCACCCACCGGGCTTCGGGCAGCTGCGGACCGGAGAGCACCATCTGCATACCCGGCGTAACCGGCCCGACGCCCTCGGGCGTTCCGGTATAGATCAGATCGCCCGGTAGCAGCCGCCAGTGAGCGCTGAGCTCGGCGATGATGTCGGCCACGCTCTTGAGCATCTGGCCGGTGTCACCGATCTGGCGTGTTTCGCCGTCGACGGTCAGCTCGAAGTGCATGGCGGTCAGATCCATGTCGTCGGCCAGTGGGACCAGCGGGCCCAGCGGAGCGCTATGATCGAAGGCCTTGGCTTTTTCCCAGGGCTCGCCGGTGTTCTTGAGTCCGGTCTGTACATCGCGCAGGGTTAGATCCAAGCCGAGGCCGATCCCGCTGATATGCTCGCGCGCCGCGCTGGCGGCAATCGATGTGCCGCCGTGCCCGATCTCGACCACCAGTTCGGCTTCGTGATGGATCTCGCCGGCATCGGCCGGCAGGGTGATCGCTTCGCCCGGCGCGACCAGCGCGCTAGCCGGTTTCATGAACACCACGCATTCCTGGCCGGGCAGGGAGTTGTTGAGTTCGGCGATATGCTTGGCGTAGTTGCGCCCGATACAGAAGATACGGGGCGTGCTGCGCGCGGCAAAGGCGTCGGCGGGACGGGGCGTACTCGCGGTCATCGGGTTTTTTCCTTGTTAGATGCAGTCGTCTTGTGTCGATATTCGCACAGATCGACGATGCGGCAATCGCCACACAGCGGAGTCCGGGCGCGACAGACATACCGGCCGTGCAGAATCAGCCAGTGATGGGCGTTCTGCAGGAAGGGCTGGGGCACCAGACGCATGAGCCGGTCCTCGACGGCGCGCACGGTCTTGCCCGGTGCGATGCCCGTTCGATTGGATACCCGGTAGATATGCGTATCTACCGCCATCGCGGCCTGGCCGAACGCCGTGTTGAGCACGACGTTCGCGGTCTTGCGGCCCACGCCCGGCAGAGCGACGAGAGCCTCACGAGTGGCCGGAACCTCGCCGTCGTGTTCGTCGACCAGCGCCCGGCAGGTCTTGATGATGTTCGCCGCCTTGCTGTTGTACAGGCCGATCGTCTTCACATAGCGCTTCAAGCCGTCCTCGCCGAGCTCGAGGATCGCCTGCGGCGTGTTCGCGACCGGGAACAGCTTCGCGGTTGCCTTGTTCACGCCGACATCGGTGGCCTGGGCAGACAGGATCACCGCGACCAGCAGTTCGAACGCCGAGTCATACTGCAGCTCGGTCTTGGGGCTCGGGTTCGCGTCGCGCAGACGCTGGAATATCTCGGTTCGTTTGGCCTTGTTCATCTCGCTGACTTCGACGGCGCGGGTAGCGCGTTTGTTGTATCGATCGCCTGCACGCGACCGCGCACGTTTGGTGGATGCGCGAAGCTCGGCGTCTACAAAAACCAGTCCCGGCAGCTAGCCGTTATGGCTCTCGCGTTTTGCCTTGGCTCTCGCGATCGCATCGGCAATCGTGGATTTCTTTGCAGCCGAACCGGCGACGGCGTCCTCGCGCGCATCGACGGTCGCCTCGTGTCGACTGGCGCGCCGGCGGCGGGTGGTCGTGCGGTTGAGCCGTTTCTGGCGCGCCTCGAACAGCTCGCGCGCCCGTGCGGCGCGTTCGGCATCGATCTCGCGTACCGGCGGCCACAGCGGCTGGCCGGTTTCGGCGGTCGATTCCGGCATGTCGATACAGTCCACCGGGCAGGCCGGCACGCACAGCTCGCAGCCGGTGCAGTCGTATTCGATCACCGTATGCATCTGCTTGGCCGCGCCGATGATGGCGTCGGTCGGACAGACCTGGATACAGCGCGTGCAGCCGATGCATTCGGCCTCGCGAATGAAGGCGACCTTGGCAACGCTGGCATCGCCGCATTCGGGGTCGATCGGTTTGACCGACTTGCCGGTGAGTGCGGCCAGGCGTTCGACCGTGGCGTCGCCGCCGGGCGGACAGCGATTGATATCCGTCTCGCCCGCGGCGATCGCCTCGGCATAGGGCCGGCAGCCGTCATAGCCGCAGCGCCGACACTGGGTCTGCGGCAGCAGCGCGTCGATGGCGTCGACAGACGGCTCGTTCATCGGGCTATTTGATCTTGTCGCCCGGCTTCGCGCCCGCGTCGGGCGACAGGATATGCGGCGTATCGCCCGCGGCCAGCACCATGCCTTCGGAGACGCCGAAACGCATCTTGCGCGGGGCCAGGTTGGCGACCATGACGGTCAGCCGGCCTTCCAGCTGCATCGGGTCGTAGGCGGCCTTGATACCGGCAAAGACCTGCTTCTTGCCCAGCGGGCCGAGGTCCAGGGTCAGCCGCAGGAGCTTGTCCGCGCCTTCGACATGATCGGCGGCCTCGATACGCGCCACGCGCAGATCGACCTTGGCGAAATCGCCGATCTCGATCGTTTCGCTGCTTTGATCGGCCGTGGGTTCTTTGCTGGCCTTCTTTTCGGTCGCTTTTTCGACCACCGCAGCCTCGGCCGGCGCAGCCTTGGCGGCCAGGTCTTCCTGGCTGGCCTCGATCATCTTGTCGATCGCCGGCTGCTCCACGCGGCGCAGCAACGGCTTGAACTTGTTGATCATCCCCGAAATCGGCGTATTCAGATCGGCCCAGGTCAACGGCTCGGTATCGAGAAAGGCCTCGGCACGAGCAGCCGTCTCCGGCAGCACTGGCTTGAGATAGATCGTGAGCTGGGCGAACAGGTTCAGCGCGGTGGTGCAGATCTGCTGCAGTTCCTCGTCGCGGCCGTCCTCCTTGGCCAGCTGCCAGGGCGCGCGCTCAGCGACATAGGCATTGGCTTCGTCGGCCAGTGCCATGATCTGGCGAATCGCCTGGGCGAAACGACGTTGCTCGTAATGGTCGGCGATCTCGTCGGCCGCGGCGGCGAAGCGCTCGAACAGCTCGGGCTTGTCCAGCGTAGCGGCGAGCTGACCGTCGAAGCGCTTGGTGATGAAGTTCGCACAGCGGCTGGCGATATTGACGTACTTGCCGACCAGGTCCGAATTGATCCGGGCCATGAAGTCGTCGAGGTTCAGATCGAGATCCTCGACCTTGCCCGAGAGCTTGGCGGTGAAGTAGTAGCGCAAAAACTCCGCCGGCAGGTGCTTGAGCCAGGTGCGCGCCTTGATGAAGGTGCCGCGCGACTTGGACATCTTCTCGCCGTTGACGGTGAGAAAGCCGTGCGCATGGATCGCCGTGGGCGTGCGATAGCCGGCGCCTTGCAACATCGCCGGCCAGAACAGCGCATGGAAATAGACGATGTCCTTGCCGATGAAGTGGTACAGCTCGGCGTCGGAATCGGCCTTCCAGAAGGCGTCGAAATCGAGGTCGTCGCGCTGTTTGCACAGGTTCGCGAAGCTCGCCATGTAGCCGATCGGCGCATCCAGCCACACGTAGAAGTACTTGTCCTCGGTGCCCGGGATCTTGAAGCCGAAGTAGGGCGCATCGCGGGAGATGTCCCAGTCCTTCAGACCGGCCTCGAACCATTCGTCGAGCTTGCGGGTCACGGCCTCCTGCAGGTGATCGCTGCGTGTCCAGTCGTGCAGGAACTGCTCGAAGTCGGCGAGCTGGAAGAAATAGTGTTCGGAGTCGCGCTCGACGGGTGTTGCGCCCGACAGCACCGATACCGGGTTTTTCAGCTCGGTGGGCTGATAGGTCGCCCCGCATACTTCGCAGGCGTCGCCATACTGATCCGCGCTGCCGCATTTCGGGCATTCGCCGCGGATGAAGCGATCCGGCAGAAACATCTGCTTTTCTTCGTCGTAGGCCTGCGAGATGGTGCGGCGCGCGATATGGCCGGCCTTTTCCAGACGCGTATAGATCTCGCTCGCCGCCTCGCGGTTCTCGTCCGAGTGGGTCGAGTGATAGTTGTCGAAGCCGATCAGGAAATCGTCGAAGTCGGCCTTGTGCTCGGCGCCCACATCGGCGATCAGCTGCTCGGGGCTGATCCCCATGTCGCGCGCCTTGAGCATGATCGGCGTGCCGTGGGCATCGTCCGCGCAGACATAGATGCAGTTGTTGCCGCGCAGCTTCTGGAAGCGCACCCAGACATCGGTCTGAATATATTCCACCAGATGGCCGAGATGGATCGACCCGTTGGCATAGGGCAGGGCAGAGGTGACAAGAATATCGCGCGCCATGGCTCGTTCGTATCCGACTTTTTCGAGCCGGCCAGTATGCCATAGGCGCCCCGGTGGTCGGCCTGTCCTTGCTATCATCGGCGCAGTTTCAATTCATGCAGACAATCATAGGGTGCACGCCATGAGCGATTCCCTGAAGAAGACGGTCGAGACCGAACTCAGCCGTTTTCACGAGCCCTACCTGGATACCGACCTGATGGGCGCGCGCGCCGTGCGTTCGCTGGAGGCCGATAACGGCCACGTAAAGCTCGCGCTGGACCTGGGTTTTCCCTGTGGAAGCTACGGCCAGCAGCTGGCCGAACGTATCCGCTCGATGCTGGAGGCCGTCTCGGGAATCGAGCGCGCCGATGTGACGGTCGGGTTTTCAGTAGCCGCACGCGCCGTGCAGCCCTCGCTCAAGCGTGTCGAGGGCGTACGCAATATCATCGCGGTGGCCTCGGCCAAGGGCGGTGTCGGCAAGTCCACGGTCGCCGCCAACCTCGCGCTGGCACTCAAGGCGGACGGGGCAGCGGTCGGCCTGCTCGATGCCGATATCTATGGCCCCAGCCAGCCGCGCCTGATGGGCATTGAGGGGCGCGCCCAGGCGAAGGACGGAAAGACCCTGCTGCCGATGGTCGCGCACGGTCTGCAGACCATGTCGATCGGGTATCTGATCGACAAGGAATCGCCGGCGATCCTGCGCGGGCCCATGGTGACTTCGGCGCTGCAGCAGATGCTGTTCCAGACCGCCTGGAACGATCTCGACTATCTGATCATCGATCTGCCGCCGGGCACTGGCGATATCCAGCTCACCCTGGCGCAGAAGATTCCGGTTTCCGGTGCGGTGGTGGTTACCACGCCGCAGGACCTGGCACTGATCGATGCCCGAAAGGGCGTGGAGATGTTCAAGAAGGTGAATGTGCCGGTGTTGGGCATCGTCGAGAACATGAGTACGCATATCTGCTCGCAGTGCGGTCACCAGGAGGCGATCTTCGGCTCGCACGGTGGCCAGCGCCTGGCCGACGAATACGGCGTCGACCTGCTGGGCGAACTGCCGCTGGATATCTCGATCCGCGAGTATGCCGATGCCGGTACGCCGACTGTGGTGGCCGCGCCGGACAGCCAGATCGCTGCGGCGTATATGGACGTCTCTCGCAACACGGCCGCCCGTCTGGCGCGCCAGAAGAAGGACTACGCCAGCAAGTTCCCGAATATCAAGGTCGAGAACACCTAGCTGCGATATTCAGGCGCGCAGGGCGCGAAAGGCGGCGACTACATGCCCCGCGAGCGCCTTGCCGGCCTCGGAACACTGTGCGCCGAACACGAGTGCGGTATAGGTATCGGCCAGCGGCGGCAGTTTGGGATCGTCGATGATTTCCAGGTCGGCCCCGTTGGCCAGCGGTCGCGGAAAGGGCGCGATCGCCAGGTCGGCCAGCACCGCCGCGCGCTGGCCGGCGCTGTGATCACTGCTGTAGGCCACGCGATAGCGCCGGCCCACGCGATCGAGCGCGTCCACCGCACTGGCGCGCCATGCACAGCCGGGCTCGGCAAGCGCCACCGGCAGCGGATCGCGCAGGCGCGCGCTACCGCCGCGACGTGCGGCCCATACCAGCGGTTCCGTATGCACGATTTCGCCGCGTTTCGGATCGACATCGCGATTGCCGATCGTGACGAGCGCGAAATCGATCTCGTCGGCATCCAGGCGCGCGAGCATCAGGTTGCTCGTGCCGGTCATCACATCGACCTGCACGGCGGGATTCGAGCGGGCGAACGCGCCGAGCACCTGGGGTAGCACGCGCGTACCCACATCGTCCGGCGTGCCGATACGTACGGTGCCGTCGAGTGCCGGCGCCAGGAAACAGGCCACGGCCTCGGCATTGAGTTGCAGCAGTTGACGCGCATAGCGCAGCAGCAGTTCGCCGTGCTCGGTCAGCTGTACCCGGCGCGCTTCACGCACGAAAAGGCGCTTGTCGAGCGTGGTCTCCAGCCCCTTGATCTGCATGCTCAGCGCCGACGGCGTACGAAACACCGCCTTCGCGGCACGGGTGAAACTGCCGTGCTCGGCAATGGCAACAAAACTGCGCAGTACTTCGGTATCGAGCAGTCGCTCGGTAGCGCCGCTGGTCTGGCGGGGCAGTCCCGTCATCGTTTTAGCATTCAGAAAAACTGAAAGCAGAGTATAGATCTTTTCGCTGGTTTGAACAGTCGCCCGCTTCCATGCTGATGCCTGGCCCGTGAATACGGGCAGTCGATCAATCCACGGAGGTGCGATATGCGTCAGGAATCTACGTCAGCCCGCCAAGAACCGGTGCGCTCACACGAACCCATGTGTGCGCAGATCCAGCGGCTGTATACGCCGGCCATGCCGCCGCTCTGGCTTTTCGCGCTGATCGAACGCGCGCTGCAGCGCCGGCGCAACCGGCGTGCGATCAAGGCGTTGCTCGAACGCGACGACTATATCCTGTGCGACCTGGGTTACAGCCGCACACAGCTTAGCCGTGGTCTCAACGAACCACCGGTACACGACGGTCGAGCGGGCGTGCACAGGGTGTGCAGCCGCGCTTAAGCGCCACGGCAACCCATCGCAACCAAGTGGCGGCCCGTGCGTTACCGGGCCGCCCCATGCGCAATCAGGCGTTGCGGGCTTCGTCGCCGATATCGATGACGATCTTGCCGATCGCGGCTCCGGCTTCCAGATGCGAGTGCGCGGCGGCGATATCGTCGAGGTTGAATCGGCGTTCGTCGAGCAGTGGCTTGAGCTGCCCGGCGGCCGCCAGCCCGGCTGCTTTGGCCAGTATTTCGCCGTGATGCTGAGGATGGGTGCCGTTCAGCATGCTCGTGAGCATGAAGATCACGTGCAGCGTCAGGCTCTTGCCGTGCATGGGCGTAAGATCGGCCTCGTACTGCGATACGATCGTCGCGACCTGGCCGTTGACGCGCGCTCCGGCGAACGACGTGGCGATATCCGAGCCGCCGGTCGCATCGAAGACCACGTCGAAGCCGCGCCCGCCGGTCAGGCGCTCGACATAATCGGCCACCGCTTCTTCGCGATAGTTGATGGTTTCGTCCGCGCCCATGCGTCGGGCGATATCGGCCTTGGCGGCCGACGATACGGTCGCGGCCACGCGGGCGCCCTGGCTCTTGGCAAGTTGGATGGCGATATGACCGACGCCGCCGGCCCCGCCGTGGATCAGCACGTGATCGCCGGGCGCGACACGACAACGATCGATCATCGCTTCCCAGGCGGTGATGGTGACAAGAGGCAGCGCGGCCGTCTCCCGCCAGTCCAGGGTATCCGGCTTGGTGGCCATGAGTTCGGCGTCCACCGCGATATATTCACCGTATGCGCCGCCGCGACCGCGCAGCCCCCCGGCACAGCCGTACACGGCGTCTCCTTCGGTAAAACGCGTCACACCGTCGCCGACGGCTTCCACGATGCCTGCTACATCGCAGCCAAGCACGCCCGGCAGCGCCGGGGCGATCGGCGGCCCGGCGGTACGCAGCTTGGTATCCACCGGATTGACGCTCGAGGCGACCTGACGGACTAGCAGCTGGCCAGGCCCCGGGGTGGGCGTATCGATTTCGGCGGCTTCGAAAACATCCGGGGTGCCGAACTCGCGAATCAACTGGACGTGCATGAGCAACTCTCGATTGAACGATGGTCGATAAGATACGTGCTCGGGCAAGCGCGCGTCACCATCGGCGGCCGCTTCGATGGCCCGTTGGCGATGGCGCTGGGCCGATGCACGCGGAGCCAGTAAACTGCGCGGCTGGACCCGCGCTGAGCAGTTTCCGACGATGAGCATAAAATCCGACCGATGGATCCGCCGCATGGCCGACGAGCACGGCATGATCGAGCCGTTCGAGCCACGCCAAGTCAAGAAGAACGAAGGCGGCCGCATCATCTCTTACGGCGTGTCCAGCTACGGCTACGACGTGCGCTGTTCGCCGCAGTTCAAGATATTCACCAATATCAACACCGCGATGGTCGACCCCAAGGCCTTCGATTCGAAGAGCTTCGTCGATTTCGAGGGCGATGTCTGCATCATCCCGCCGAACTCCTTCGCGCTGGCCTCCACGGTCGAGTATTTCCGCATTCCCCGCAGCGTACTCACCGTGTGTCTGGGCAAATCGACGTACGCACGCTGCGGCATCATCGTCAACGTCACTCCGCTCGAGCCGGAGTGGGAGGGGCATGTGACGCTGGAGTTTTCCAACACCACGCCTTTGCCGGCCAAGATCTACGCCCACGAAGGCGTGGCGCAGATGCTGTTTCTCGAATCCGATGAGGTCTGCGAAACCTCGTACGCGGACCGTGGCGGCAAGTATCAGGGTCAGCGCGGCGTCACCTTGCCGCGCACCTGAGCCAAAGGCTCGCCCATCATGAGATCGCAAGCCGCCCGTCAAGCCGTTTCCGAACAAGTCAGGGTTCTGGCCGAAGAGCTCAAGAGCCATCGCAAGGCGCAGAATCTTTCTCTGGAGAAACTCAGCGCGCGATCCGGCGTGAGCCGTTCGATGATCTCCAAGATCGAACGCGGCGAGACTGCGCCTTCGACAGGAACGCTGTCGCAGCTGGCCGAGGCGCTGGGTACGACGTTTTCGCAGTTGATGGCCCAACCGGTGGAACGCGAATTCGTGGTGATTCCGGCCGCTCGTCAGCCGGTGCTGCGGGACGAGGTGTCCGGCTATATGCGGCGCTGTATTTCACCGGTATTGCCGGGCCGCGGTATTGACTGGGTGCTCAATACCTTGCCGCCGTCGGGCACGACCGGGGAATTCGTCGCGCATCGACGCGGCGTGGAAGAATATATCTATGTCCTGAGCGGACAACTCAAAGCGAGTGTGGGCGATCGCAGTACCGTGCTCGATACGCACGACGCACTGTATTTCGAGGCCGATGAGACCCATGTATTCACCAACGTCGGCGATGGCCCCTGCGAGTATTTCCTGATCATCAACAGTGATCGCGCCCGCTGAGTACGATCACGCGCATCTCGCCTGGTGGAAAAATTTCCATTATATTGTCCTCCTCTCTTGTCTGATTGGAAGGATGCATGAGCGATTTGACCACCGTGTTGAGTCCGGACGCCCCCGCGCCCGCGGGCCCCTATTCGCAGGCGATCGCCGGCCAGGGGCTCCTATTCGTATCGGGCCAACTGCCCATGGATATGGATGGTCGGATGCCAGAAGGCATCGAAGCGCAAACCCGGCAATCCCTGGCAAATGTGCGTGCCGTGCTGGCGGCGGGCGGTTCGTCCTTGGCACGGATCGCCAAGACGACCGTCTATCTGGCCGACATGAACGACTTCGCGGCCATGAATACGATCTATGCGGATGTCTTCGGACAAGCGCTGCCGGCGCGGAGCGCGTTCGAAGTGGCACGCTTGCCGCGTGACGCACGCGTCGAGATCGAATGTATCGCGTTTACCTGAACCGACCGGAGTAGCCTCATGACTGACTGGCAAGGCGGCGAATTGCTGCATATTCATATAGCGCCGGCGGCCGCCTATGAGATGGAACCGCTGGACGAAGCCGAGTTGGTGGCCGGGCGCGGTATCGTCGGCGACCGCTATTTTCTGGGGACGGGCACCTATTCACCCAAGCCGGATATCCGCGAAGTGACCCTGATCGAGGTCGAAGTCCTCGAGGCGCTGGCCGCCAACGACCCGCCGTTGCAGGACGGGCCGATCGTGCTCGACCCGAGCGAGCACCGCCGTAACCTGACGACTCGCGGTGTGCCGCTGAATCATCTGGTCGGCAAGCGTTTTTGTGTGGGCGAGACCGTCCTGCGGGGCGGGCGCCTGAATTTCCCGTGCAAGTACCTGGAGGAGCTGCTGGGCGAGCCGGTGTATCTGCCGCTGTACAACCGCTCCGGCCTGAACTGCACGATCGAGACCGGCGGGACCATACGGCCCGGCGATCAAATCTCGCCGATCGACGGCTGATCGCGTGTCCGCACGGATTATCATGAAGCTCGTCGTCGACGACCGGGTCGACGACCGTGACGGGGTCGTCGTACTGACGCTGCGTCATCCCAGAAAACCGCGGCTGCCGGCCTGGCGGGGTGGGGCCCATGTGGACATGCACCTGCCGGACGGCAAGATCCGCCAGTATTCGCTGTGTGGCGATCCGGGTGACCGCACCGTCTACCGGATCGCGGTTCAGAAAGAATCGGCCGGGCGCGGCGGCTCGTGCTGGATTCACGATCATGTCTGCCGTGGCGATATCGTCCATCTCAGTGCGCCACGGACGAATTTTGCGCTCCATGACGGGGCACGGCGCCATGTCTTCGTTGCCGGCGGCATCGGTGTGACGCCCTTGCTGGCGATGGCGCGTCAGGCGCGCCACCGCGGCGATGATTTCATCTTTCACTACTGTGCGGCGCGGCGCGAGCGGGCTGCATTGCTGACTGAGGTGGACTCGGTCGCCGGAGACCGGTTGAGAACCTATTTCTCAGACGAGCAGCGATTGGATGTCAAGACGCTGTTCGAGGGTCGCACGACCGATGATCATACCCACCTGTACGGTTGCGGCCCGGCGCGTTTGACCGATGCCATACGCGACGCGGCGCACGATGCTGGCTGGCCCGAAGAGCGCGTGCATTTCGAAGTCTTTCAGCCGCCGCTCGACGACGACTTCAAGCCGGAGCCCTTCGAGGTGGTGGTGGCCTCGAGCGGCGAGCGGGTGCCGGTACCGGCAGATCGCACCGCGCTAAGCGTATTGCGCGATCATGGTTACAGCATGCCGTCGTCGTGCGAATTGGGCGTGTGTGGGGCCTGTATCTGCGAATATCGCGACGGTCAGGTCATCCATCGCGACAGCGTACTCAGTCTGGCCGATCGGCAGCATCGAATGACGCCTTGTATCTCCCGGGCACGTTGCCGGGTCACGCTGGATATCTGACGGGCTGGTACAAGTTTTGCTTCTTGTTTAGTGGAAATTGTCCACTAAAGTAGAGGCTAAGATGGCGATTGCAGCGCGTTCTTCGTACGCATCCGGCCGCAAGGCCCATCCCCGTGAGGTGGTCGCAGCCTCCCAGCGGCGCAAGATCGTCGTGTCCAGCGTGATCGGTACCACAGTCGAGTGGTACGACTTCCTCATCTATGGCACGGCGGCTGCTCTGGTATTCAATCGGCTGTTCTTTCCGAGTTTCGATCCGACCGTAGGGACGATCGCGGCCTTTGGTTCGTATGCACTCGGTTTTATCGCCCGACCGCTGGGCGGCATCGTATTCGGCCATTTCGGCGACCGGATCGGGCGCAAATCGATGTTATCGCTGACAATCATCCTGATGGGACTGGGCACTTTCCTGATCGGGTGCCTGCCGACCTACGAGCAGATCGGTGTCTGGGCGCCGATCATGCTGATCGCGCTGCGCTTGATCCAGGGGCTGGGTATCGGTGGCGAATGGGGCGGTGCCGTACTGATGGTGGTGGAAAGCGTGGACCCTCGGCGACGCGGATTCTATGGCGCGGTGGTCCAGATCGGCTACTCGCTGGGGGTTATCGCCTCGATCGGAGCCTTTGCATTGGCGACGGCGTTACCCGAGGAGGACTTTCTGAGCTGGGGCTGGCGGCTGCCGTTCCTGGCGAGTGCGCTGCTGGTGGTCGTGGGCCTGTTCATCCGTCTGCGTCTGCACGAGACGCCAGCATTCACGCAGGTCAAGCGGTCGAACACGGTGGCGAAATTGCCGGTCCTGGAAATCTTGTTCGAGCAACCGCGTACGTTCTTGACCGCCGTGGGTCTGAAAGTCTCGGAAATCGCATATGTCAGCATCGTCACAGTCTTTTCGATCGCCTATGTCACCGGCGAACTCGGCCTACCGCGTAGCGTGATCCTCAACGGCATTCTGATCGCGGCGTTCATCGAGCTGTTCACGATCCCGTTCTTCGGCTGGCTTTCCGATCGTTACGGCCGCAAGCCACTGTTCGTGTTTGCCTGTCTTTTTTCCATTGTCTATGCGTTTCCCATGTTCTGGCTGTTCGAAACACACAATGCGGCGGTCATCGCGGTCACCGTGGCCATCGCCTTGAGCTTCGGGCAGGGCATCATGTTCGGCACAGGCGCGGCTTGGATGTCGGAGTTGTTCGAGGCCCGTCTGCGCTACAGTGGTGCTTCGCTCGGTTTTCAGGTCGGCGCTGCCCTCAGCGGCGGCTTCACGCCGATCATTGCGGCATCGCTGCTGGCCTGGAGCGGAGCGACGTGGCCGATCTCCATGTATTTGATCGTCATCGCGCTGGTGACGCTGTTCGCGGCCGCGAACGCGCCGGAAACCGCGGGCAAGCCGATCGACTGACCGTCACACGGCCGATGTATGGCTAGCGTTCGAGCGAGGTCAGGTTCATCTGAATGATCGCGCCGTCGCCTTTCTGCTGTTCGACGCGTACTGGAATCCAGTCGGCGTTGCGGGCCAGCCAGAAGCTCAGACGCTTGTTGTCGTCGACGCGGTCCACACGCAGCGTGTCGTAGCGTCCGCCGGGGGTCGAGATCGTGCCGCCGTCGGTGGCACGCAGCCGATAGGTCTTGATCTCGTCCTCGTCGACCAGCCGGAACGCGGTCTCCGCCAGCGTATCCGGGTCGGGCGCCTCGGCGACCCAGCGACGGGCCGCGATCTGGATCGAGAGCGGATCGAGCTCGTCGCCAGCCAGCGGCAATGTCTGCCGGGTGCCCTGCTTGTTGGCGTAGTGGACTTGCCCGGCGGCCCAGTCGAAATCCAGCGTATAGCTCTTCTTGTCATCGCCCTGGATACGGTGGCTGTAATGGCTCGGCCGTAGCGCATCGTCTTCGACACAGAACCGGCTTTCGTCGCGCACATCGCCCAGGAACAGGCGCACCAGAGCGTTCGGATCAGCCCGCCCACGGTATATATAGCAGTTGGGCGAGGTGTCGTTCGCGAGGCTGAATTCGGTGGTGCCCAGCCCCAGCTTGCCGCGGTGGACATCGAACTTGGCGGTGAAGCCATCGGTGACCGCTGCCTGCGAGGCCAGCGCGAGCGACCACAGCAATGCAACAAGTACGACGCGGCCCTGTCGTAGGCGTCTCGAGCCGAGACAGCTCAAGCGGTCATGACGAGGCGATCGGATCGTGGTCTTCATTCGGGCAATGCTCCTGAATGCGGCCGTCGCGCCAGACGACGCCCTCGCGTAGCTGCACCCGCCCGCTTACGAGATCGCCGACGGCTTTGGCATAGAGCCGTTGTTCGACGCGGACCATCAATCGTTCGGCCAGCTCGCTTGCGGTGTCGTCCGGTCGTACGGCGATGCTGGCCTGGCGGATCGGCGGGCCGGCATCGAGTTCCGGGATGACGAAATGCACGGTCGCCCCGTGTCTGGCGTCACCGGCCTCCAGGGCTCGGGCATGGGTGTGCAGGCCGGGGTGGCGCGGCAATAGTGATGGATGAATATTGATCAGTCTGTCGGCGAAGCGCTGTACGAAGGCTGAACTGAGAATGCGCATATAGCCGGCCAGCAGTACCCAGTCGGGGGCGGCGCCCTCGATGCGCGCTGCCAATGCGCGGTCGAAGTCTTCACGCACTGAAAACGCGCTGCTGTCGATGGCCGCACACGGCAGGCCGGCCAGCCGGGCGATGCGCAGGCCGCGCGCATCCAGGCGGTTGCTCACCACCAGCACGATGCGCGCATCCAGGCGACCGGTGTCGATGGCCTCGATCAGCGCGGCAAGGTTGCGGCCGCGGCCGGACAGGACGACGACAAGACGAGCCGGCGATTGCGTCGGCGCAGATGAGCCCGTCAAACCAGGTGAACGGCTTCGCTTTCGCCGGCGCGCGCATGGACACGACCGAGTTCGAAGACCTGTTCGCCGGCCGCGCCCAATACCTCGGTTGCCTCGGCCACGCGATCGGCGGGTACCACCACGCAGAAGCCGATGCCGCAGTTGAAGGTGCGTGCCATTTCACCTTCGGACACGTTGCCCTGTTCGGCCAGCCAGTCGAATACAGGGGGCCGCGGCCAGGCATCCCGCGCCAGCGTGGCGGCCAGATGTTCGGGCATCACCCGCGCAAAATTCTCGGCCAGGCCGCCGCCGGTGACGTGCGCCATGCCGTGCACCTCGACCCGTTCCAGCAGTTGCCGGATGGCAGCGACATAGATCCGCGTGGGCGCGAGCAGGGCATCGCCTAGCGTCGTCTCGCCCAGCGGCTTATCCAGGGGCGTATCGTCAAGTGCCATGATCCGGCGGATAAGCGAATAGCCGTTGGAGTGCGGCCCCGACGAGGCCAGGCCGAGTACCACATCGCCCTCGGCCATGTCGCTGCCATCGATCCGCTGGTCGTACTCGACCACGCCCACGCAGAAGCCGGCCAGATCGAAATCGCCGGCGGCATACATGCCGGGCATCTCGGCGGTCTCGCCGCCGATGAGGGCTGCACCCGCTTGGCGACAGCCTTCGGCGATGCTCTTGATCACCGGCGCCGCCACGCTGGCGTCGAGATGCGCCGTCGCGTAGTAATCGAGGAAGAACAGCGGCTCGGCGCCGGTGACGAGCACATCGTTGACGCACATGGCCACCAGATCGATGCCGATGCCGTCGAAACGCTGTGCATCGATGGCCAGGCGCAGTTTGGTGCCCACGCCATCGGTGCCCGAGACCAGTACCGGCCGGCGGTAGCGCTCCACCGGCAATTCGAACAGGCCGCCGAATCCGCCCAGGCCGCCGATCACTTCGGGTCGGCGGGTGGCTTCGACCGGCTCGCGGATTTCATCGACGAGGCGGTTGCCGGCATCGATATCGACGCCGGCCTCGGCATAGGTCAGGGAAGGGCGTTGGCTCACGGCGGCTCGCTGGCTGATGAATCATCGGGCCGACCGCAACGGTCGGCATGGGTTTCGGGCTTGCGTGTTATTGTAACGCGGGATCAAGGGTGCTCGCCGGACACCGTCAGCCGATTCATCGAGGTCGATTTGAGCCATCGTGGGACACGCCGGGTGAAATGCCCGTCAGAGGCCGGGCGGCCGCCGAGTGCAACCGCAGGGAGCCGGTAACGGTGCGCCGACGCAATCTGTTGATTCTGGCGCTTGTCGCAGTCCTGGGACTAATCTGGCTGCTCGGTTCGATTCTCACGCCGTTTCTCATCGGCGCCGGGTTGGCCTATGTGTGCGATCCGCTCGTCGACCGCCTTGAGCGCATGCGGTTGTCGCGAACCGGCGGCGTGATCGTGGTGTTCGCGGGCGTGGTGCTGATCTGTGCGTTGATGACACTGCTGCTGCTGCCGTTGCTTCAGCAGCAGATCGATACGCTGATCCAGAACCTGCCGCGCTATGCCGACTGGATCCAGCGCACGGTCAACCCGTGGCTGGGCAGTCTGTCGCCGTCCGGCCGACCGTTCGACGTCGATTCGATCAAGACGCTGATCGCCGACAACTGGGGAACCGCCGGCGGTTTCGCCTCGACGGTGGCGAAGAAGGCGTTCTCGTCGGGCACCGCACTCATGGCTATGGTCATGAATCTGTTGCTGATTCCGGTGATCATGTTCTACCTGCTGCGCGATTGGGACCATATGGTCGCCTGGATTCGTGCACAGCTGCCGCGCCGATATGTCGGTACGGCCACGGAGCTGGCACGCGAGACCGATCAGGTGCTCGGCCAGTTCATCCGGGGCCAGCTGCTGGTCATGACCGTACTGGGCTCGATCTATATCGTCGGGCTCTGGCTGGCCGGTCTCGATCTTGCGCTGGTCATCGGCCTGGGTGCGGGCCTGATCAGTTTCGTGCCTTATGTCGGCGTGATTACCGGGCTGTCGCTGTCGACCATCGCCATGCTGGTCCAGACCGGCGAGCCGTTCCAGCTGATCTGGGTGTTTCTGGTCTTCGGTATCGGTCAGGTCATGGAGCAGGTGGTACTGCAACCGCTGTTGCTGGGTGATGCGATCGGTCTGCATCCCGTATGGGTGATCTTCGCGGTACTGGCCGGCGGCCAGCTGTTCGGTTTCGTCGGCGTGCTCATCGCACTTCCGGTGGCCGCAGCCATCGCTGTGTTGGTTCGCTACGGCGGTCGGCAGTGGCGGGCGAGCCGGTTGTACCTGGATCACTAGGGGCGCGCATGGCGGTTCAACTGGTACTCGGCGTACAGCTGCCCCAGAGTGCGACGCTCGACGCGTTCGTGGGCCAGCGCAATGCGCACGTCAAGGCGTCGGTCGCGGAGCTGGTGGCCGGGCGTACCGAGCGGCTGTTCGTGCACGGGCCGACAGCCACCGGCAAGACGCATCTGCTGCAGGCCGCCTGCCGTGCGATCGGCGATTCAGGCCAGCGCAGCGTGTATCTGCCCTTGGCCCAGGTGGGACGGCAGGCGACAGCGCTTCTCACGGGTCTTCAGGACATGGACTGTGTCTGTGTCGATGACGTCGCTGCCATCGCTGGCGACCGCGAAGCCGAGATCGCACTGCTGTCGCTGACCGACGGGCTGCGCGCCCGCGGCGCGCGTCTGCTGGCCGCCGACGCCGAGCCGCCACGCGAAATCGGGCTGGCGCTGCCGGATCTGGTCAGTCGTCTGGCCTGGGGTGGGGCGATCGCGACTATCGAACTGGACGAGCCCGACCGGCAGGAGCTGCTTACCCGCCGCGCGGCCCAGCGGGGCATGGAGCTGCCCGATGCCACGGCGCGCTGGCTGCTGCGCCACCACGGCGAGCACGATGTGCCGGCACTGATGACGATCCTGGACACGCTCGATCATGCCTCGCTATCGGCGCATCGGCGCCTGACCGTACCTTTTGTAAAACAGACCCTGGCCGGGCCGCGCTGACGGCTAGGCGGTTGGATCCGGTCGTTCGCGGGCATCCCATTTGGCGAATACGACGGTTCCCACGAACAGGGCGATACTGGCCGCCAGGCACAAATCCACGCCCAGACTCCGATTGCCGGCGATGTACTCGACCATGGCATAGGCCATGTAGAACAGCGCCATCATCGAAGCCCAGGCCGCGGTATAGACCCGTGCCCGGACCAGGCCGTTGAGCGAGACCAGCAGCGGCAGGCAGAACAGCGCAGCCAGGACGAGCTGGCCGAACTCGCGGCCCGAAATCACACAGATCGCCGCGATCAGACCGAGGTTGCCGATCAGCGCCAGTGTCAGGGCATAGCGGGAGCGTTTCATTCGGGCCTGCCCAGCTTGGCGGCCGTACGGGCGACGCGTTCGCCCAGGGTGCGCGCGAGCTTCTTCTCGATGTCGGTCAGCGGATTGTCTCCGAGCGAGCCGGATACATGGCTGGCACCGTAGGGCGTGCCGCCCGAGGTGGTCTCGGCCAGCAGGTCGTCCGCGGTATAGGTCAGGCCCACGATCAGCATGCCGTGATGGAGCAAGGGCAGCATCATGCTCATGAGGGTGGTTTCCTGGCCGCCGTGAAGGCTGCCCGTGGAGGTGAACACCGCGCCGGGCTTGCCGGCCAGCGTGCCGGACAGCCACTGGCCGGACAGGCTGTCGATGAAGTGTTTTAACGGCGCCGCCATGTTGCCGAATCGGGTGGGCGAGCCGATGATCAGCCCGGCACATTCTTCCAGATCGTCGGCTTGTACGTAGGGTGCGCCCGTGTCGGGGATATCGGGTTCGCCGGCCTCGGTGGTCGCCGAGACTGACGGCACGGTGCGCACGCGCGCCTTCATCGGCGCGGCACGGGCAACGCCGCGCGCCACCTCGTTGGCGAGGCTCGCGGTCGCGCCGTTGCGGCTGTAGTAAAGCACCAGTATTTCGTCGTTCATCGGCTCGGACTCGGTTGGCTAACCTTATGGAAACCGTCAGGCATCGTCGCTCTGTTCCGCGACCAGTTCGAATACGCGCTCGGGCGGCCGGGCGATGATCGCGCCCTCGTCGGTTTCCAGGATGGGCCGCTGCATGAGCGCCGGCTCGACGGTGAGAATCTCGATCACGCGGTTGCGCTCCAGCGGCGGCTCATCGATATCGGCCCAGTCGGTAAAGCCGGGATCGTTGCGGCGCACCAGCGTGTCGGGTTCGCCGTCGAGCAGGTTGAGCAGCCGGTCCAGCGTCGCCGTGTCCGGTGGCTGGTCGATATAGTCGATGACGGTCGGTTCGTATCCGGCTTGGCGCAGCAGCGCCAGGGCCGCGCGCGATTTCGAGCATTGTTCGTTGTGATAGAGCCGCATGCGGGCCTCGATGGTCTGGCAAGCGCGTCATCCTGACCGTGCCGATGGCACGGCGCAACCGGCGCCGTCGTCTAACTCCCGTGCCGGCCACGCGCGGCGTGCGGGTCAACGGGCATACCAGCGCGTGCGTAGCGCGGTCTCGACACGGGCCGGGTACCAGTACTGGCCCAGACTGCCGTTGTAGCGAGCCAGTGCCCGGGTGAGATTGCCGTGCTCGATATCCAGGTAGTAGGCCAGAATCGTGCAGCCGTAGCGCAGGTTGGTATGCATATCGAACAGATTGTCGTCCGGACGGCCGATTTCGTCGATCCAGAACGGCATGACCTGCATCAGCCCCAGCGCGCCGGCCGAAGATACCGCAAAGCGTTGAAAACGCGATTCGACCTGAATCAGCGCGAGCACGACCTGCGGGTCGAGCCCGGCCCGCGCGGCTTCGGCGTGCACCGTCTTGAGCAACGCCATGCGGCGGCCGACATCGGGCACGAGCGTGCTCAACCGCGTCGACATGTCGAGCAGCCAGACTTCGGCCTCGAAGCGGTTGGAAAAACTCGCCGATGTCTTGACGGCATCCGTCAGCGCTCGGCGCAGCGCCGGATCGACCGACGCCGGCACCGCGGCGGCCGCAAACACGCGAGGCACGCTCAGCGCCAGGGCGAGCGCGACCACCGCGGTGGTCTTCACGGCGTGGCGGGCAGGCCCAGCGCCTGGCGGATCGCCTCCAGACTATGCTCGATCTGTTTGGATTCCGCGTCGCGGCGGCCCTTGTACTCGAGCATGCCCGCCTCCAGTCCGCGATCGGAGACCACGATACGGTGCGGCACGCCGATGAGTTCGGCATCGGCGAACATCGGGCCCGGCCGCAGGCCGCGATCGTCATAGGCGGCATCGATACCGGCCGCGCGGCACTGCGCATACAGGGTTTCGCAGGCCTCGCGCACAGCCGCGGACTTGTCGGCCTTGATCGGTATGATCATCAGATCGAAGGGTGCGATCGCGGCCGGCCAGCAGATGCCGGAATCGTCGAAACACTGCTCGATGGCCGCGGCGACGATGCGCGATACGCCGAAGCCGTAGCAGCCCATCTGTGGCACAACGGCCCTGCCGTTCTCGTCGAGCACGGTCAGGTCGAGCGCGGTGCTGTACTTGTCGCCGAGCTGGAATACGTGGCCGACCTCGATGCCGCGCAGCAGAGCCAGCGGCGAGCCGTCCGGGCTGGGATCGCCGGCGACCACGTTGCGCAGATCGGCGAACCGCGGTTCGACGCTGTCCCGACCCCAGTTGAAGTTGAGAAAATGTGCGCCGTCATAGTTCGCGCCCACCGCCATGTCAGTGGCGTTGGCCAACGCATGATCCGCGATCACCTCGAGGTTGAGATTAACGGGTCCCAGCGAACCCGGGCCGGCGCCGAAGTGGGTCCGAATGGTCGCTTCGTCGGCGAAGGTCAATGGCTTGGCCACGCCCTCGAGATTCTCGGCCTTGATCTCGTTGAGGCTGTGATCGCCGCGCAGCACCAGTAGCACCGGATCGCCCGCATCGCCCATCACGACGATCGCCTTGGCAGTCTGTTCTGGCGGTAGGTCGAGTGCAGCGCATAGCTGTGCGATGGTGGCTACGCCGGGCGTATCCACCTTGCGCAGCTCGCCGGCCGGTGCCGCCCGATCGCCGGCCGGACGCTGGGTGATCGCAGCCTCGGTGTTGGCGGCGTAGCGGCCATCCTCGGACACGGCCAGCTCGTCTTCGCCGGAGCCGGCCAGTACGTGAAACTCTTCGGACTTGGCACCACCGATGGCACCGGAGTCGGCTGCGACGATCCGGTAATCCAGCCCGATACGGTCGAGTATGCGCGCGTAGGCCGCGCGCATGACGTGATACTCGCGATCCAGATCAGCGGCGTCCATATGGAACGAGTACGCATCTTTCATGATGAACTCGCGTGCCCGCATCAGCCCGAAGCGGGGGCGGATCTCGTCGCGGAACTTGGTCTGGATCTGATAGAAGTTCAGTGGCAACTGCTTGTAGCTGCTGACATCGCGCTTGACGAAATCGGTAATGACCTCTTCATGGGTGGGGCCAAAACAGTATTCGCGGTCGGCGCGATCGGTCATGCGGAGCATGAGATCGCCCATCTGATCCCAGCGGCCGGACTCGCGCCAGAGTTCGGCCGGCTGTACCGCCGGCATCAGCACTTCCAGGGCGCCGGCGGCATCCATCTCCTGGCGTACGATCGCCTCGACGCGTTTGAGTACCCGCATGCCCAGCGGGCTCCAGGTATACAGCCCAGCGCCGAGCTTGCGGATCATGCCCGCGCGGAGCATCAGCTGATGAGACACGATCTCGGCGTCGGCCGGAGTCTCTTTCGTGGTGGACAGCGCGAAGGCAGATAGACGCATGGGCTTGGGCCGCCGAATCGGAAAATGAAGACGAATATGGGCGCGATTCTACAAAAAAGCGCGAACAGTGGCCCGCCGGTGTTTGCCGGCCGGGTCGGGACGGCACCCAGGTCAGTCCATGATCTTGAGTTGTCGCTCGATCATGGATCGGTCTTGACGCTGCCACGCGCGCATCTCCAGCACGCCTTTGATGTTCAGCGAGATGATCAGATACAGCGCATCCGGATAGCCCAGGCCGTCGAGATCGGCGACCGACGGTTCCGGGGGCGCGCTCGGGTGTGAATGATAGATCGCCCCCATCGTCTGACCGGCTTCGCGCATGCGCCGCAGCGCATCGATCTGTTGGGCTGGGTCCATATCGAATTCGCGGGCGGGATCGGCGGCAACGTTGGCCACCGGGTACAGCTCGACGGGCTCGCCATCGCGGGTACCGACAAAGCCGCAGACCTCGGTCTCCGGCTGCTTCTGGGCTTCGAACAGCAGCCGGGTTGCCAGGCCCCGGCTCATCTTGATGGCTTTCACGGGCTCGAATAGTCAGCGAAACGGCCGGACATGATAGCGCGACCAAGCGCGCCGTACCCGCTGAGGTGTTCATCGGTCACGCAGTTCGGCCTCCCACCGGCGCCGGCCGACCGGCACCAGCTCGAAATCCAGCAGCCGCCAGTCGCCGGCTTCGATCTCGGCGCGCGCCGCGTCGATACGTTCGATCAGGCCGGGCTCGTCGCAGATCGTGTCGTGCGGACAGATCAGCGCCACGCCGGTCAGCAGACGACCTTCCTCGCGCAGGCGGATTCGCGCATCGGCGACCCAGTCCAGGCTGTCCAGATAGTCGTGGATCCGGCGCCCGGCCGGGTCGAGCGCGTTGCTGCCGATACGCCGCGGTACTTCGTCGATCAGATCGCAGGTCGCGGTGCGCAGATGGCGCAGCCCGTGCCAGAGCACGTCGATCGAGATGACTACGGTCGCCGCGATATCCGCCCACCAGACGCCCAGCCCGATGCCGATCACGCCCAGTCCCGCTGCGGCAGCGGCTCGCCAGCTGACCCGGCCCATGGTGGCATCGGCGAACAGACCCTTGTCGTGCAGCGCGATAGCCCGGCGTTGGCGGGCACGGCCGGCGAACCAGGGCACCGCAGCGCTGTAGGCGATAGCCGCCAGAATCGGCCAGCCTGGCCAGTGCCAGACGTTGTCAGCGGCGATCGTCGTCAGAGACGGGTGGCGTCCGGCGAGCCAGCCGTGGAGGGCCGAGTACAGCAGATACAGCCCCATGCAGCTGAGTGCCAGGGCAGAGGTGAGAAAGGCGATACTGCCGGCGCGATAGAAACCGTAGGGGAAACGCGGCGTCGGTTCGCGCCGCTCGACTCGGCAGGCCGTCAGGAAAGCGATCGGCGGCAGCAGTGCCCACAGGCTCTTGAGCCAGATCGCGGTCAGCGACTGGGTGCTGCCCAGCGCTGCATAGAGTGCAATCACCACGCTGATTCGCAGGCCGAGCACCAGCCACTCCTGGCGCCGGGCCTGCGTCAGCACGCGGCGCTTTTGCGGTGGCAGACGGCCGGGCCGGCGCGGTTCAGGGCGCCGGGTCATGGGCTCGGTAGCATAGGAAGGGCGGATACGGCGCAATCGACGACCATGGCGCACTCAAGGATAGATATGGATCGGCGTACCGTCGGCCACTCGTGCCCAGATATCGTCGATCGCCGCGTTGGACACCGCAATACAGCCGTTGGTCCAGTCGCCGGTGCGCGGTCGATCGTCATAGCCGGGCTGGCCGTGAATCATGATCAGATCGCCGGGGTCCTGGCCGTCGGCCCAGGCAGACTCGCGGTCCTGCGCATCCGGATACGAGATATGAATCGAGCGGTGGAAGATGCTGTCGGGGTTGCGCCAATCCAGCGTGTAGGCGCCCTCGGGCGTCCGGTTGTCGCCGCGATGCTGTTTGGTGCCGAGCGGATTCTTGCCGAGCGCGATCGGATACTGGCCAACGATCAGTCCGTCGTCATATAGATAGATCACCCGTTCGGACTTGAGCACCACGACCAGATCCACCGTGCCGGCCCGACCGGCCCCTGGGCCGACATCCGCCAGCGCCGCGCCGGCAACCCACAGGCCGAGCATGGCGCCCAGCAGCCATTGCAGCGCGGGGCGCTGGGTCGTGAAACGTCGCTTGAACGGACTCTTCGTCGCAGTCGGCATGATGCGTAGTAGTGGCGCGGCGTGGGCGGATCATAGCGCAGCCGGTGTCGCTGACCGAACCCGGCGACGGTGCGGTGGGTGCTAGGATGCAGGACATCAGGGCGATACGGCATGCGCCCGACGGTGCATGCCGCGCCTGCACGATTTCATCTTGCAACAGGACGCGTCATGAGCAAAACGCCGGTCACCATCATCAAGGGCGACGGAATCGGACCCGACATCGTCAACGCCGCCTTGCGGATACTCGACGAACTCGATCCGGGGCTGGAATACGAAGAGGTCCTCGTCGGCCAGGCGGCACTGGATGCCGGCGAGTCGGATGTGATGCCCGACTCGGCCATGGCGTCCATCGAGCGTACCGGACTGGTCCTCAAGGGCCCGGTCACCACGCCCTCGGGCAAGGGGTACCGTTCGGTCAACGTGGCGATGCGCAAGCAGTTCGATCTGTATGCGAACGTCCGGCCGACGCTGTCCATGCCGGGCACCAAGTCGCGCTATCACGACCTGGATATCATCACGGTGCGCGAAAACAAGGGCGGGATGTATTCCGGCGAGGGCCAGACCGTCTCCGAGGACGGTACCCGGGCCGAGGCCTTGTCGGTGATCACGCGCGAGCAGTCCGAGCGCATCATCCGGTTCGCATTCGAACTCGCGCGTTCGCGCGGGCGCAAGAAGGTCACGCTCGCGCACAAGGCCAATATCATGAAGTCGACCTCCGGGCTGTTCCTCGAGGTCGGCCGCGAAATCTCGGCGCAGTACGACGATATCGAGCATGACGAAGTCATTGTCGACGCCTGTGCGATGAAGCTGGTGATGTATCCGGAGACGTTCGACGTCATCGTCACCACCAATCTGTTCGGCGACATCATCTCGGACCTGTGTGCCGGCCTGATCGGGGGCCTGGGGCTGGCGCCCGGGGCGAATATCGGCGAAAACTGTGCGATGTTCGAAGCCGTGCACGGCAGCGCGCCGGATATCGCCGGCAAGAACATCGCCAACCCCATTTCGGTGGTGCTGGCCGCGGCACTGTTGCTCGAACACATCGGACAGCCGGACAACGCCAACCGGATTCGTACCGCGGTTCGTGCCGCCGTTGCCGATCACGACCGAACCACACCGGATCTGGGGGGCGACGGCACCACCGATGGTTTCACTGACGCCATCATCGAGCGTCTCTGATTGCGCGCGCTGCGCGCAATAAAAAGCCCCTCGCTGCCGGCGGCGGCGAGGGGCCCTGTATCGCGCCCCGGGAGCGCGAACTCAGGTCGGCTTAGCCCATCAGGGGCGTGCCGCCGTTCACGCGACGCTTGCGCAGGCCCCAGAGCAGGCCGGCAGCGCCGATACCGAACAGCGCCAGGCTGCCCGGCTCGGGTACGTCCTGGCTGCCGCCCAGCAGAGCGAACGCATGGTTGTCGCTTTCGAACGCATACTGCGTGCTCGTCAGCGTGATGCTGTCGAAGGTGGGCAGCGAGAAGAAGTTGACATACATGTTGGTGTTTGCAGCGGTCTGGTTGCCGTCGGCCGGGGGCATGATGTCGGTGCCCAGGAACGATGCGACTTCCGTACCGTTGAGCAGGAACGCGATCGAGTTGTAGTCGTCGATCGAACCCCAGTACAAGCCGAAGTAATCCGCGGTCGTGCCCAGCGAGAAGGTCGCAGAGACCGGCGACTGGCTCAGGTTCTGCGGCACCGTCAGGTAGGGCGTCGAGTCGGCGCTACCGCTGGCGGGAACGAACGGCGCGGCATACAGGCCAGAGGCGCTGCCGCTGACGATCGCGTAGTTGCCGGAGCAGCTGGCATATCCGCAGCCGCTATTGAAGTCCACGGTGGTGGCACCGGCGACGCTGGACATCGGCACGCCGTTGGCGTCGGGGGTGGCGTCGTAGGTGATGGTGGCTGCGCTGGCGGCGCCGGCGATTGCCAGCAGGGTGCCGGCTACGGCGGTCTGTCGAATGATTTTCATGTTAGGTCGCTTCCTCGTGCCTGGTTGTTGTTGTTAGGAGCACGACCGATAAAGCCAGAAGCGTGCCAGGCTGCCGATTTGTCAATTTTTCAACTGGTTAGGTTTGTCGTGTGCAATTAGTCGCGAAGCCACTGCAAAGTTTCACGACAGGGGACCCTGCGGCGGCAAGACATCGGCACGCGCTGAATGACATCGTTTTTATTTTGCATACAGGCGTTTGAAGTGTCGCTTGCGCGTCCGGCTCGGCCGAATTCAGACGTGCGAGGTGTCATCGCTTCCGACGCGACGGCCCACGGTCACGCGCGGTCGCCCCGCCAGATCGTCCACGGTTGCGACTTCAGACAGCTGGCCATTGCGGAACAGCTGGCGAGCCGCATGACCCTGATCGAGGCCGTGTTCGACCAGCAGCCACCCGCCCGGCTCGAGATGGGCCGCAGCGCCGGCGGCGAGGGTGGCCAGATCCGCCATCCCGTTGTCTTTGGCTACCAGGGCGGTCAGCGGTTCGTGGGCCAGGGCGGGCAGGTGCGCATCACCCTCGGCTATGTACGGTGGGTTGGACACGATGGCCTGAAAACGGCGCCCTTCGATGGCACCGAACCAGTCGCCGGCGGCAAATGTCACATGACCGAGCCCCAGGCGCGCGGCGTTGCCTCGTGCAACGGAGAGTGCGCTGTCGCTGCGATCGGTGGCCGTCAGACGCCAGTGCGGGCGTTCCCGGGCCAGGGCCAGGGCAACGGCCCCCGAGCCCGTGCCCAGGTCCACGATTTGTAGCGGCCGATCGGCGGGCAGGCGAGCCAGCACTGTCTCCACCAGGGTTTCCGTATCCGGGCGCGGAATCAGTACATCGGGGGTGACCGCCAGATCCAGGGACCAGAATCCGACCCGGCCCAGCACATAAGCCAGCGGTTCGCCGGCCAGCCGCCGAGCCGCGCACTCGGCCAGATGCACCTGTTCGGCCTGGGCGAGCGGGCGATCGCCGGCGATTATCAGCTGGGCGTCGCTGAGACCCAGGACGTGCTGCAACAGCCAGCGCGCCTCCAGGTCGGGGGTGTCGCTGACCGCAGCCAGCCGGTGGGCCAGCGCCAGGCGTGCCTGTGCCCGCGTGACCGGTTCGTCCGGCCCGGCTCGGTTCATCAGGCCGCGCCGAGTTCGGCGAGCTGGTCGGCCTGATATTCGCTGGTCAGCGCATCGACGATTTCCTCGAGATTGCCGGCCATTACGTCGTCGAGCTTGTACAGGGTCAGATTGATGCGGTGGTCGGTGACTCGCCCCTGCGGGAAATTGTAGGTGCGGATGCGCTCCGATCGATCGCCGCTGCCCACCAGTTTCTTGCGGGTGGCCGCCTGCTCGCTGGTCTGCTTGTCCTGCTCGGCGGTCAGCAGCTTGGTCTGCAGCAGCGCCATTGCCTTGGCGCGGTTCTTGTGCTGCGAGCGCTCCTGCTGACATTCGACCACGACGCCCGTGGGTATGTGGGTGATCCGGATCGCCGAATCGGTCTTGTTGACATGCTGGCCGCCGGCACCGGCCGCGCGGAACGTATCAACGCGGAGGTCGTTGGGGTTGATATCGATCGCGCCGACTTCGTCGAGCTCCGGCAGCACAGCGACCGTACAGGCCGAGGTGTGGATACGCCCCTGGGATTCGGTGGCCGGCACTCGTTGCACGCGGTGGGCCCCGGACTCGAACTTGAGCTGGGAGAATGCGCCGGCGCCGATCAGACGGGAAATGACTTCCTTGTAGCCACCGTGCTCGCCTGCCGACTCCGAGAGTATCTCGACCTGCCAGCCGTGCTTTTCGGCATACGTCGTATACATGCGCAGCAGGTCGCCGGCGAACAGCGCGGCTTCGTCACCCCCGGTGCCGGCGCGTATCTCCAGATAAAGATTGGCGTCATCGTTGGGATCGCGCGGGATCAGATGCCGGCGCAACGCGGCTTCCAGCGAATCCAGCCGTTCGCGAGCGCCATCGAGTTCCGATTCCGCCATCTCGCGAAGTTCGGGCTCTTCGGCGTTCTGCATCTCTTCGAGATCGGCGATCTCGCCGACCAGCGCTCGCCAGGCGCGATAATCCGCCGAGAGCTCCTCGAGCTGGGCATATTCCTGCGACATGCGCCGGAACTTGTCCTGGTCGTTGATGATTTCGGGATCCGACAGCGAGTGGGTCAGATCCTCGTGTCGTTCGACCAGTTCCTCGAGCTTGGCGCGCAGTGAATCTTTCATTGATCGTTCTTGCCTTGGTCTGCGTCCGAGTTCGACAGCGGTTCCATGGAATGATCGAAGGCGTCTTCGATCTGGAACAGCGCGCGGGCACCGGTCAGCAGTTCCTGCTGATGGGCGCCACGGGCTTTGCGCAGGGTCGCACTCGGCGCGTGCATGAGCTTGTTGGTAAGCGTGTGGCCCACGAAATCGAGCACATCTTCCGCGGCATCGCCGCGGGCGATGCGTCGTCGTGCCTGGGCCATCACCTGCGCGCGCGCCTGGTGGGCGCGCTCGCGCATGATGCGGATGGTATCGGTGGCCTGTCGCGAGTCCAGCCAGTCGATGTATTCCTCGATACGCGCATCGAGCATGCCGTTGGCCAGCCGCGCAGCCTGTTGACGAGAGGCCATGTTGTCGTCGATCACGCTTTGCAGATCGTCGACCGAATAAAGATAGATGTCCTCAAGTTCGCCGGCCGCCGGATCGATATCGCGGGGCACGGCCAGATCAAGCACGAACATCGGCTTGCGGCGGCGCTGCTTGACCGCGGCCTTGAGCTGGGACAAGTGCACCATATAGCCAGGGGCGGCGGTCGAGGACACGACCATGTCGGCCTCGGCCAGATGGCCGGCGATATCCGACAGGGCGATCGCATATCCGTGGTAGCGGGTCGCTAGTGCCTGGGCCCGGTCCAGGCTGCGGTTGGCGAACACCATGCGGCGTACGCCGGTCTCGGCCAGGTAGCGCGCGGCCAGATCGATGGTCTCGCCGGCGCCGATGAACATCGCGCAGGTGGTGCCCAGGTCGGCGAAGATCTGCCGGGCCAGGCTCACGCCGGCATAGGCAACCGAGACGGGATTGGCACCGATATCGGTCTGGCTGCGGATTTGCTTGGCCACCGCGAAGCTGTGTTCGAACAGCCGGGTCAGCAGCGGGCCGGCGCCGCGGGCCGCACGGGCCGACCGGTAGGCATTTTTCATCTGGCCGAGAATCTGCGGCTCGCCCAGGATCATCGAATCCAGCCCGGCAGCAACGCGCAGGCTGTGACGCACGGTATCGCGATCGCGATAGACATAGAAATGCTGTGTCATGTCGGCACAGGGCAATCCGCGCTGGTGACACAGCCAATCGCGCAGATTCGCATCGCCCGGTGCATCGGTCACCGCGTACAGTTCGGTACGGTTGCAGGTCGACAAAATGGCGCCTTCTTCGACATGGGGCAGGCGCAAAAAGTCATCGAGCGCGGAATCGAACTGCTCGGGTGGAAAGGCGGCGGTTTCGCGCACGGACAGCGGCGCGGTGGTGTGGTTCAGGCCCACGGTCAACAGCGTCATGGCGTCATTCTACAGCCTCGGTGAAGCAAAGCGCCGGTTTGCGTGGCAGCCCGCGCGACCGGCGCGGTATCATCCGGCCATGCAAACCTACGACGTGAAAGGCCCGATGCGCGCGGGCGCCGCCGGCCGCCGGTCCGGCGCGTTCGCCTACGCCGCGCTGACCGGCATGATCCTGACCATGGCCGGCTGCGCCAGCCAGACATTGCCGGAACGGACCGACGACCTGCGAATCGATGCCACCGACGTCACTTCGCCGGCATCGAGTCGCCGCGCGGCCTACGAGTACCACGTGCTGGCCGGCGAGATGGCTATCCAGCGAGGCAATCGGGAACGCGCGGCCACTGAATATGTGGCCGCTCTGGATTATTCCAACGATGCCGAACTGGCTCAACGCGCCACCCGGATCGCGTTGTATGCCGGTGATGCGGCGTTGGCCTATCGTGCCGCCGACGCGTGGGCGCGTGCACAGCCGGATTCTCTGGACGCCCAGCGTATCGCCACGCGGCTGGCGCTGGTCAACGACGATGCCGCCGGCCTGGCCGAGCATGCCCCGGCGCTGGTCGACGCCTCCGCCTCGCCCGATATCGGCTACTCGCTGTTGGCCGACGTGCTCAGCGGCGAAGACCCGCACGCGGATCTGGCCGTGGAAACACTCAGTGGCATGGCTCAGCAAGACCGGGGCAGTGCAGCCGCACAATATGCTTTGGGCGTGCTGGCGCTGCGCTATGGCCGCAACGCCGTGGCCCAGCGTGCGGCCGAACGCGCGCTGGCACTTGAGCCGGAATGGAACGACGCCGTGCTGCTTCAGGCTGGCGTGTGGATACGCAACGACGAACCCGGCAAGGCACAGGCCCTGGTCGACGATTTGCCGGGCAATGCCGCCACGCGTGCGGAGTACCACATGGCCCTGGCACGTTTGTTGATCGAGGCCGACCAGGACGAGGCAGCACTCGACGAGTTCCGGCATGCGATCGCGTTGCAGCCCGATAACAACGAAGCGCGGTATGGCCAGGCCATCCTCTCGTTGAGCCAAGGCGATCTCGATCAGGCCGAAGATGCATTCACGCGCTTGTACGAGTCCAGCGATCGCTCCGACGACGCGGCTTACTACCTGGGCACGATCGCTGAGCAGCGCCGGGATTACGCCGAGGCCGCCGGCTGGTATCAGCGCGTTGAAAACGGCGCACACGCGTTCGAATCCCAGGTGCGCGCGGCCCGAATGATCTACAAGCAGGGCGATCTGGCCGGGGCGCGGGCGCGGCTTGTTTCATTGCGTTCGACATATCCGGAACTCGCCAATCAGCTGTATGCCGCCGAGGGCCAGATGCTCTACGAGGCCAACCAGCCGGTCGCGGCGGTGGATATCTACGATCAAGGCCTTGAGGAGGTGCCGGGCAATGCAGAACTGCTCTATGGCCGCTCGATTGCCTATGAGCGTCTGGGCCGGGTCGATGCCGCCGAGGCGGATCTGCGCGCGGTGCTCGACGACGAGCCGGACGATGCGCGCGCACTCAACGCCCTCGGTTATCTTCTGACCAACCATACGCGTGACTACGATCGCGCCCTGGACTATATCCAGAAGGCGCTTGCGGCCGACCCCGACAATCCGGCCATTCTCGACAGCATGGGATGGGTACAGTATCGGCTCGGCCATCTAGATCAGGCCCGGCACTACCTCGAGCGCGCCTATCGTGCCTATCCCGATGGCGAGGTCGCCGCACACCTGGGCGAAGTCCTCTGGGCCCAGGGAGATCGCGACGCGGCGCGCCGGGTCTGGCAGGATGCGTTGGCCGACAATCCGGATCACCCGATCTTGCGTGCCACCATGAACCGACTCGATCCATGAAACAGTTTGCTGCGCTTGCGCTGGTCGCCTTCGTCATCTCCGGCTGCGCCATCATCCGCAAGCCGCCGGAAGCCGAGCCCGGCGTGGTCGATGCCGTTGCCTGGCTCGATCACAAGCGCGCCGTCGAGGATTTCGACGTCTGGGCGCTTCAGGGACGCGTGGCCACCGGTCAGCTGCTGGGCTGGACCGGCAACCTCAGCTGGCGTCAGAACGCGGAGCATTTCGATGTGCGTTTGTCCGGTCCACTGGGTGCAGGCGGTTTCCGCGCCGAGGGCAGCCTCGAACAGGGTGTGATCATCCATACCAAGGACCGTCGTATGGTGACCACGGAGCCCGATGCGCTCGTCGAGCGCACTTTGGGGTGGACCTTCCCGCTGGAACCCTTGCGCTACTGGGCGCGCGGTCTGCCTGCGCCCGGGCAATATCAGAGCATCAGCGTGGACGGTGAGGGGCATCTCGTAGCTCTGGATCAGCAGGGCTGGAGGCTGTCGTTTCCTGCCTATTCGAGCCCCGAAGGCGCGCCGGCACTGCCGCGACGCATCGTGCTCGACAACGGCGAGACCCGGATTCGCCTGGTCGTGGACCGCTGGCTGGACAACGATGACGCATCCGGGACGAATTGACAGCACGCGGGTCAGCCAAGAAAATACCGCGCCTTGAAACAACCCGACCCTCGGACCCGATCGCCGAGCGGCAGGATCCGAACGAACGAAGACAGCGAGTTTTGAAGGGGCGCGGCCTCGCGGCAAGGCATCGGGTTTTGATCCCCGTGTCCCGCAGGTATCGAAGATCCCGCAGGTTCGTTTGCGGCCGCGTAGCAGTAGCATTCGAACGAGCGAAGACAACGAGTTTTGATGGGGCGTAGCCAAGCGGTAAGGCATCGGGTTTTGATCCCGTGTACCGCAGGTTCGAATCCTGCCGCCCCAGCCAACAATGAGACGCCCGCGTAAGCGGGCACGACTGAGGCGGCAGGATGAGAATCCTGCAGGTTCGACGATCACGCATGAGTGTGATCGAACCGCGGAGCGAAGCGACGCGGGCCCGTAGGGTGAGCCACCGTGAGGTGGCGAATAATCCTGCCGCCCCAGCCAATATTAGTGACGCCCGCGCAAGCGGTTATGACCGAAGGGCGAGCGGTGATCCTGCCGGGGTTTGTGAGCGCGCCAGGGCGCGACCGGCCCGCTTGGCCAGATACCGCGGCCCAGGCCGTCTTCGGCCCGGTCGTAAGCGATATGTCTGTACGCGCGGGCAGGGGAGGCAGGGACGGTTCCTGCAGGGCCGGTAATCGGCCCGACAAGGCTCCTGCCACGACAACGAATTCGATTGATAGCACGGCAGCGCACACATGACAGATTCCAGGTTGATGGTGTTTACCGGCAACGCCAATCCGGCGTTGGCGCGGGATGTAGCGGGCTATCTCAAGCTGCCGGTCGGCAAGGCCAGTGTGGGCAAGTTCTCCGACGGCGAAATCGCGGTCGAGATCGAAGAGAACGTACGCGGACGCGACGTGTTCGTGGTGCAGTCGACCTGTCGGCCGACCAACGACAATGTGATGGAGCTGTTGATGCTGATCGATGCGCTCCACCGGGCATCGGCCGGTCGAATCACGGCGGTCGTGCCGTATTTCGGCTATGCACGCCAGGATCGCCGCCCCAGATCGGCGCGGGTGCCCATCTCGGCCAAGGTCGTCGCCAGCATGCTCGGAGCGGTTGGCACCGACCGTGTGCTGACGGTCGATCTGCACGCCGATCAGATCCAGGGCTTTTTCGACATGCCGGTCGACAATGTCTATGCCTCGCCAATCCTCCTGGGCGATATATGGCGCCAGAAGGAAGATAATCTCATCGTCGTGTCGCCGGACGTTGGAGGCGTGGTCCGCGCGCGGGCCTTGGCCAAGCGGCTGGAGGATGCCGATCTGGCCATCATCGACAAGCGCCGACCCAAGGCAAACGAAGCGAAGGTGATGAACATCATCGGCGATGTGCGCGGCAAGACCTGCATCATGGTCGATGATCTGGTCGATACCGCCGGTACGTTGTGCCAGGCTGCCGACGCGCTGAAGAACCAGGGTGCAGTGAAGGTCAAGGCCTATGTCACTCATCCCGTGCTATCGGGTAAGGCCGTGGAGAACATCAGCAATTCGCGGCTCGACGAACTGGTCGTCTCGGACACCATTCCGTTGTCGCCGGATGCCGCCGCCTGCGGCAAGATCCGCCAGCTGCATATTGCCGCGCTGCTGGCCGAGACCATCCGGCGGGTGAGCAACGAGGAGTCGGTGTCGACGCTGTATGTCGACTGATCAGCGCACAAGTTGTTAAAAAGACCGCCCGCAGGCCGTGCATTTGCCGCACAACGGCGTATACTACGCGGTCTTTTGGGCCCGGCGGGCCGCGACCTGCCAGCATGAATACGATCGGGAGGCCAGGTGCGAGCGCACTGGCCATCTTAATATCTGGAGCGAATCGATATGGATGCCTTTGAGCTGAATGCGGAAAAACGGACCGCCACGGGCCGCGCCGAGAATCGCCGGCTGCGCAAGTCCGGTCGTGTGCCGGCCGTCATCTACGGCGGCAATGGTGATCCGGTCATGCTGAGCCTGGAGCACAACGACCTCAACCATCATTTGGACAACGAGGCGTTCTTCTCCCACATCATCAAGATCAAGATCAACGGCGGCGCGACCGAGGAAGCGGTTCTGCGCGATCTGCAGCGTCATCCGGCAAGGCCGTTCATTGAACACGCCGACTTCCTGCGCATCGTGGCCGGCGAGACGCTGCGCATGAGCGTTCCGCTGCACTTCGCCGGCGAAGACGAGTGCCCGGGCGTGACCGACGAAGACGGCGTCATCCAGCACAACATGAACGACGTCGAGATCGAGTGTCTGCCGCGTAATCTGCCGGAGTACATCGAAGTCGACTGCTCCAAGCTGCATCTGCACGACTCGGTGCACCTGAGCGAGCTGGTGCTGCCCGAGGGCGTCGAGATCGTCGAACTGATGGGCGACGAGGACGAGCAGACCGACCGCACCGTGGTGTCGGTGCAGGTGCCGCGTGCAGCCATCGAGCTCGAGGCCGAGGAAGAGGCCGAGGCCGAAGCGGCCGCCGCAGAGGCGGCCGAGGGCGAAGAAGACGACGCCGGCGAAGACGACGGCGACTCGGGCGAGTCCGAAGGCGAGGACAGCGACGAGGACAAGTAGCCCCGTCGCGGGTCGGCTGGCTTCTACACCACCCGAACGACCCAGACCATGAGCCCGGGCGATCCTCGTCCGGGCTCATGCGCGTCCGGCATCAGGCCGCCGGCGCAGGTCTTTATATCGAGCGGCGAGCGCACATGAGCGAGGCGATACGGGCGATCGTGGCCCTGGGCAATCCCGGGGCCGACCATGAACGTGATCGGCACAACGCCGGTTTCTGGCTGGCCGACGCGCTCGCGCGCCGCTGGCGCGTCTCGTTCGCCCCGGAAAAGCGTTTCAAGGGTGAGTTGGCCCGCGTTGGGGCTGGCCCGGAAACGCTGTGGCTGCTCAAGCCCATGACCTTCATGAATGTCAGCGGCGAGGCGATACAGCCGCTGTGCGCGTTCCACAAGATCGCTGCGCCGCAGATACTGGTCGTCCACGACGAGCTCGACCTGCCCGCCGGTACGGCCCGGCTCAAGGAATCGGGTGGGCACGGCGGCCACAATGGACTCCGCGACATCCACCGCGTGATCGGCTCACAGTACAAGCGCCTGCGTATCGGCGTCGGCCATCCCGGCGATAGTGCCGGGGTGCTGGCACACGTACTGGGCAAACCGTCCGCCGACGATCAGATCGCCATCGACGCGGCCATCGACGCGGCGCTGGAGGCTATCGACACCATCCGCGAGCGTGGCTGGAACCGCGGCGCCCAGCAGCTCAACTCCCGTAAGCAACCCGGTTGATTCCATGGCACTTCAGGTAGGCATCGTCGGACTGCCGAACGTTGGCAAGTCCACGCTATTCAACGCGCTCACCGCCGCCGAGATACCGGCGGAGAATTATCCGTTCTGCACCATCGATCCGAACGTGGGCGTGGTGGCGGTGCCCGATCCGCGGCTGGCCGCGCTTGCCGGGATCGTCGCCCCGGAGAAGACGCTGCCCACCACGATCGAGTTCGTCGATATCGCCGGTCTGGTGGCGGGCGCATCGACCGGCGAGGGGCTCGGCAACCAGTTTCTTGCCAACATCCGTGAGACCGATGCAGTGCTGCACGTCGTGCGGTGCTTCGAGGACGACGACGTCATGCATGTCGCCGGTCGCGTCGATCCCATATCGGATATCGAGACCATCGATACCGAGCTGGCGCTGGCGGATCTGACCACCGTCACGCGCGCCGCAGAGCGAACCGCCAAGGCGGCCAAGTCCGGCGACAAGACCGCCAAGCGTAATGCCGCGCTGTTCGAGCGCGTGCGCGATCATCTGGATACCGGCGCGCCGGTCCGTGCGATGACCCTGGACGAGGACGAGCATCTGGCCCTGCGCGAGCTGCATCTGATCACGGCCAAGCCGGCCTTGTTTGTCGCCAACGTCGACGAGAACGGGTTCGAGGACAATCCGCTGCTTGACCGGGTCCAGGCGCATGCACAGGCGCAGAACGCTCTAGTCGTACCGGTGTGTGCAGCGCTGGAAGGCGAGCTGGCTCAGCTCGATGGTGACGACAAGGCCGAGTTTCTCGCCGATCTCGGGTTGAACGAGCCCGGGCTCGACCGCGTGATCCGGGCAGCCTATTCACTGCTCGGGCTGCAGACGTTCTTTACCGCCGGGCCCAAGGAGGTTCGCGCCTGGACGGTGCGTACCGGCGCCACCGCACCGCAGGCCGCGGGCGTGATTCATACCGATTTCGAGCGCGGCTTCATTCGTGCCGAGGTGATCGGCTACGACGACTATGTCAGCCTCAAGGGGGAAAAAGGGGCCAAGGAGGCCGGACGCCATCGGCTGGAGGGCAAGGAATATCGGATGGTCGAAGGCGACGTCGTGCACTTCCGGTTCAACGTGTGAATCCTGCGCGTCAATTCCGTCCAGCGTCTTGACATCCATCCGCCGGACGAAGAAAATGCGCCGCTTTCCGGCTATGTAGCTCAGGGGTTAGAGCATCGCATTCATAATGCGAGAGTCGGTGGTTCAAATCCACCCATAGCCACCATTTCAAAACAGGGGCTTGCGGTCCCCTCCCCATTGTCCCCCGCCAGCCCGCGGGGGATATGTGGGGGACTTACCGTCCCCCCGCAATCATCCGACCACCCGCAAAAGCGGGCGGCTTTTGCCGTCGCAAACCTTGTTCGCGGCGGCAATCAGGTTGTGGATCTCGGCCGCGGAATAGTCCGTTGTGATCGATCCCGACCGGTGCCCCAGCAGATCCGCGCGGTCCTCCTTTGATACATCTGCTGCCCTGAGGCGCCGGCCGAACGTGTGGCGCAGGTCGTGCACGCGAATGCGCGCGTAGTCCCGCGGGCACGGCCCGCCGATCGTCTCCGAGTATTTCTCTGCCGCTTTCGTGCGCGCAGACCGCCACCCGTTATTGAGCATGCGGCCGACTGGCCCTATGAAGCCGGCGCGGCTTGGCCGCGACGATGGCCAGACCCACGTGCCGTGCGCGCCGCGCTGCCCGTCGATGACGTTCTGCGCGACACGGTTGCACACGACCAGCCGGGCTTCGCCGTTCTTCGCCACTTCGGGCGGGATCACGAACACGGAATGGCCATCGATCCGTTCCTCCCACGACCATTTCATCTGACAGATTTCCTGATCGCGCATGCCGGTGTTCACATCGAACAACGCCATGCGTTCCAGGTCCCTTGGCAGATGATCGAACAGCAGGCGCTGCTCGTCCCATGTGAGCGGGTATGGCCGCCGCTTGCCGTGCTCCGGCAGTTTCTGGATCAGCGGGACGGTATTCAGCCAAGGCCGCCCATTCTCGTCTCGCCACAAACGCGCAGAGAGCGTGAGCGGGCGCCTGACGGCCGCCATGTCCCGATTCACCGTGCCGTTGCACACGCGCGCGCTACGGGCCGCTATGGCCGGCTGTAGCGTGCCCTGATGTACTTGATGCAGCGGCAAGTGCCCGATGTACGGCATGAAGAAATCCAGCGCCAGTATGTCGCGGGCGATCGTGCGCGGGCGTTTGTGGCCGTTTTCGTCCAGATACCGCGCCGCCGCCTGGGCGAACGTTCGCGCTTCTGAAACCCCGTAGACCTGCCGCTGCCGTGCCTGCTCGACCTCGTATGCTAGCCGGCGCTCCGCTTCTGCGTAGTCGCTCGTGCCCGTGCTGACGCGTAGGCGCTCGCCGCCGACCCTCTTGTCGATTTCCCACCAGTACGTCTGGCGATCTCTCGACCATCGCTTTGTGAGCCCTGTTGCTCGTTTCGGCATAAATCCTCCGATGAGCCCGGGCGTCCGTTGCGCTGACGATATTCGTCGAATAGCGCGTCGAGCTCAAGCCGGTCGACGACTTTCGTGCCCGCGCTGAACTCGATCAGCGTGAGCCGCGGGCGAAATTCGCGGTCGAACACGGCCCGGCCGACGCCGACGTAGGTGTGCGCCTCGCTGATGCGGATGCCGCGGGGTTGCACGGCTATACCGCCTGGTCGCTGAGGTCCATGGCCGCGTCGATTGCGTCTCGCATGCTTCCGAGATTCTCGGTGACGCATTGTGTGGGCAGTTGCACGTTGCCGATCGGGTTATCGCGGTCGGCGAGCCAGTCGAGTCGGCGCGCGTCTTGCCGCAGTTGCTCGTTCTCGTATTCGAGCTCGGCGATGCGTGCGGCCTGGGCATGCATCCGGCCGGCGCCGTCTACGTCCCACCACTGAACGCGGCCCCAGTAATCAATTGTTGCCCGCTGGCCGGTGTCGGGCACAATGAAAACGCCGCCTATGATCCGCATGCCGCGGTCCCGAAAATCGCTCTCTTTTTGCCGGCAAGCGGATGTTGGCACATCGGGTATATCGCTCATGGCTGACGCTCCTGTTGCTTAAATGCATCGACCTGGCCGGCGTGCTCGGCTGTTCGATCGGCACGCAAGCCGTGGCTGAGCTGAGCCTTGACCTCTGTGAGCCATGCTTTGTAGGCGTATCCGGATCGCTCGGCGAACGGGTAGGCGTGTCGAAGGGCGCGGCGCAGTGCTTTCTGATCGTCGCGGCCGGTGCTGGCTATGACGTCGGCCACGATCGGCGCTGATCTTTCGCGCCATGTCATAGTTCGGCCACTCATCCTTGCTGCTCCAGCCAAGTTTCGATGTCAACGCGCGCAGCGGCCGATACCGGTTTGCCGCGTTCGTAGTTGCTGACCACCGGCGCCGATATGTGTGCTGTCTGAGCGGCTTCGTCGGCGAGCTGGGCTTGTGTCAGCCCGAGTTGCAGGCGCGCGACGCGCAGCCGCTCATGCGGGTTCCCGCCGTGCTGATCCTGCATGTGCCGCATGAGGTTTTGAAACGTGCGGTTACAGCAGGGGCAGACGCCGTTCTGGATCCGCTTGCGCATGCGCCGATGGGCGCGGCGCGCCTCGTCACGCTGATTCTCGGCCACGCTGGCGCGGGTCAGCTGGCGGGCAGCGTACCGGCGTGCATGCTCCAGCTCGTCGCGCAGCTTCTGCGCTTCGCTCTTACCGGTGTAGTGCTGTGGATGGCCGGCCGGGCAATAGAATTCTTTGCGATCGCTCAGCCGCCGGCGTTTGAAGTCGGCGGTCATCGCGAACGGCATGCCGCAGTTGCAGCACTGTTCGGTGACGAATTTGATGCTGTTGACGAAGGTGCCCATCAGAACGCCTTCCCGCCGGCCTTACGCCGGTTCTCCGGTTTGTGGTCGGCGCGCTGGGCGTTGTAGGCCAGCTTCTCGCGGGCGGCGCCCCATATGTCGAAGCGACGGCGCTCGGCGTACGCGACGATTGCCAAGATCAGGGACGACATACAGGCACCGATGCCTTCGACATCCTGAATTTCGGATTTGCCGCGTTTGCGCTCCATTTCCATAATCGCGTCCACGAGATAGTGCAGGCCAGCCCAACTCATCCAGGCCGGCCGGATCTCGTTCTCTGCGTCGCGATATAGCGGGTATCCGAACCCGCCCATGTAGTCAGCAATGCGAATCAGGGCGTCGGCCAGCTCAACTTCGGCGCCCTTCCGGTGCGGTAGCTTGTCGTCGTTCTGGCCGCTCATGTCGGCTTCGAACCCTTCGCTAAGTTCGCTGTGAATTAGGCAGAGAAGCTCGCCTTTGTTTCGGGTGATGCGCTCGCCCGTTTCAAGGTCGCTCCACCATCCGACGCGAACCGGCAACTTGTGACACTCGCGCAGCAGCTCGATCGCGTCGTCAGGCCAGTCGGCCAAGTCCTCAACCTTTGTCGGCGCGCCCGGATATTCGCAGTGGCCGGCCATGACTGCGCGGCGGCAGTCGTCGTTATTCGCGAACGATATAAGGATCGCTCGCGGGTAGTGGCTTTCGTTGCTGTCGTGGTCGACAGTCACGATTTCGCCCATCTCAATCAGTGTTCCGTTGCTCATATCTCGCTCGTCGGTTGTTGTTGTGGATCATCCGCAGCAGCCAAGACTTTGGCCGTGGCCTCTTCGATCCGGTGCTGCATCGCGTGGTGTTGAGTACAGAGCCACACGACGGCCAGCGGCTTGCTGTAATCCTCGTGGTGGGCTTGCGTCTTGGTTTCGCCGCATACGCAACACGGCTCGCGTGTCAGTCGGCCGTCGCGCAGCGCGTTACCGACTGCGATTTGGGCTTTTCGCTTATGCGGATTTCGCGCGCGCCATGCCGCTGCACCGCAACGTTTCGCCTCTGGTGATGCCTCGCCGCGAGAGCCGTCACGCAGATACCGCTGACGGTCGTACTCGCGGTAATACCCAATACGCTTTCGACGGTTCGCCCGCGCTGCGGCTTTTGCACACTCGCGGCATTTGGTGTCGAGTCCATCGTGCGTGCCAGGATTTGCGTAGAATGCGTCTACGGGGAGCGACTCCTCGCAATAGCGGCATTTTTTCGTCGCGATACTCATGGTCAGAACGGGATATCTGAATCGAGATCGTCATCGAGCCCCGGGGCCGTGGGCGGCGTCTTACCGTCAGGCGCGTGATCGGGCTGGCGGTTGGCGCGGCCGGTGCTGGGGCTGCCTAACATCTGCAGTTCGCGAACTACGATCTCGGTCATATAGTGACGGTGGCCGTCCTTTTCCCAGCTGCGAGTACGCATGCGTCCGGCGACGAACACGCGGTGGCCTTTGCCGAGGTAGTCCTCGCAGACCTTCACGAGTCCGCCAAACACCACGAGGTTCACCCATTCGACCTGCTCTTTCTTCTGGCCGGTGTCGCGATCTTTCCACTGGCGATTGCAGGCGATGCTGAAATTCGCGACTGGATCGCCGGATGGCAGATAGCGGATCTCGGGCGCATCGCCCAGGTTGCCGATGAACTCGGCGCGGTTGAGGTCATTCGCCATGCTGGTACTTCCCGTGTATTTCGTGGAGCTTCGCGGTCTGCTTATCGCTGAGACGTCGGATTGAGCCGTTTTCGAATCGCTTGATGAGCCCGGTGACGAACTGGTGTTGCCATTCGCTATCGCGCTTGAGGGCGGCCAGCTGGCGCTCCAGGTCGGCGAGCTGTGTTGGCATCGCGGCGCGTCGCTGGCGCTTGTTCTGGCCGTCGCTGCAGCCGTAGCAGAGCGATGAGCCACGCGGGAACGCGTTCAGCGGCGCGCGTTCTTTGCAGCCTCGGCAGTAGCGGGTCGGTTTCGGCATCGGATCCTCAGCGTTGAATTCAGCCGCCTGGCGAGGGAGGGCAACCCCGCTCACCGCTCGCGCCCCGGGGGAATGGGGAGAACGCGAGCGGCAACACCGGGCGGTACGGTGCTGCAAGGAGGGCGCGGGCCACGTGACAACAAGACCGTGGATGGGATGTGGCACGCGCCAAAGGAATCAGTCGGAAATGGCGTCCAGGCAGGTGGCGTACACGTCGTTCGAGAACGAGCGCACGGCGCGCTGTTGATACACCGGACTGCTGTATAGCGGCTCGCTGTATGCGTCTCGAATGATCGCCGTGGTGATGCCTGGCAGCGGCGTTGTCTGCGCGCGCGCGACCAGATCACCCATGTCGGCGTTGGCCTGTCGCTGCTCCATGATGGCGCCGGCTAGGCCGCTCATGGCGCGGCAACCGTCGGTGGCGGTGGCGGCGTAAACCGGCATGGCCAGCGCGCCGGCCAACAGGCCGCATGTGATGATGGTGTGTCGCATGGTGTTCTCCGTTACTCGCAGGTCTTCAACGTGGCCGAGCTGCCGGTGCAGACGGGGCCGTTGTTATTCATCGCCAGCGTGTTGTCCGCCGGCGCGTTGTTGGCCTGGGCGCTGCCGAGCGTGAGGCACGCCCAGATCATCACGACCAGCACCAGGAAGCTGAGCGCTGCGGCGATCGAGCTCCTGATATCTTCATCGGCCGGCCGTTGGATATAGTCGATACGCTCACGCATGGCGCGCCTCCGGCTGGGCGTTGGCAATCTGGCGATCGATCTGAGCGCGCAGGCGGTTGATGTTGTGCAAGTCGCCAGCGCTCGATTCGTCGATGGCCATGCCGGCGTGGTTTCGCATCGTGAGCAGCAGCGAGCGGTCGGCCGAGTCGAACGTGATGTCGGCGGTGCCGTGGCGCATCGCGGCGATGAGCAGGCGGCAGGCGGCCAGCTCTTCGGGCGTGCCGGCGACCATTTCGACTGCGGGCTGGGGCGGCACAGCGGGCGCGCGGAACACGGCATTGCCGATCTCAGCCGCGATCCGCTGCATATGCACGTCGCTGTAGGTCGCGGCGCAGACGGCGATATCGCCCAGCACTTTGCGGGCTTGATGGCCGCTCAGGCGGCTGCCGGTCCGCGTGCCGCGAATGGATTGCTCGACGGTGTCGGCCAGGATCTGTGCGTTCATGTCATTGCCCGGATGAGCCACAGCACGATGGCCATGGCAAAACCCCAGAACGCGATGCATAGGAACATCACGCCCACCCACACGACCGCATAGAGCGGGTCGCGCTGAATACAATCCATGCGGCGACGGCCGGTCATGACGGCACCCGCGGGATACGCTCACCGGTGGCGCGAATGGCGAGGGCGTGCGGGTAGCGCAGGCGGACCTCAGCTCGGTCGACGGCGGTGGTGATCCGCTCGCCGGTGGGCAGCAGGATCGCGTAGCGGCGGAAGGTTGGGCGCTTCATGGCTCGCTCCGCGTCGTCTTCTTCGCCTCTTCGATTAGGCGCCGCGTCTCTTTTCGGATCAGCTGGGCTGTAACTGCAGATCCGCAACCAGCCTCAACGTTTCGAAGGGCAACAGCCATCGACGCGCCGAACTCGCGCATGTCTTCGTCGGTGTGATCAGAAACCACGGCGAGTCACCCCGAGTTGACCGGCTCGCGCTTTGCGTGCGGCTTTGGCGCCGGCGGGTTTGGCGCGCGATCGAGTGGCGCCGCGTTCGGTAGGTGCGCCGCGACCCTTTCTGAGCCGGACATTGGCCCGATGGCGGCGCTTGGCGTCAGCTTTTCGGCTGGCCTTCGTCACGTGGCAGTTGCCGAGCATGACGTGGCCGCCACTGGTGACGGATCGTGCCGTGCCCGGCCAGCCAGAGCCCAGCAGCCCGGCCATGGCCATCAGCGAGTGCAAGCGGTGTTTTCGTTCTGCCATGTGTCGCCCCGTTTGCTGAGTGTGTCTGTATTGCTACAGACGCAATCTACAAACGTATTTGTAGATATGTCAACAAATTTATTTGTAGACGGGCGAAAAAAAATGCCGCGGGCTTGCTTAACAAGCACCTGCGGCGGCCGGATCGATCATTGATCGCGCCATGATTGGCGCTACATTGAAATCATCGCGCCCTTCACAGTCCCGATAATCTGTGCGCCGCTCGCAATGCGGATGATCGGATATTGGGTGTTGATGGGCTCAAGGAAAACCTCGCCGCCTTCGATATTGAGCCGTTTAAACGTGACCTCGTGCGTTTCCGTTAGCCGTGCCAGGACCAGTGCGCCCGTCACCATGTCGCGCACTTCCGGGTCGACGAATATCAGCGTGCCGGGCGGATAACTGGCGCCGCCCGTGAGGCTTACCATGCTGCGGCCTTCGACTTCCGTCCAGTAAGAGCTATCGCTACAGCGGACGTTCGGTGGGGCTGGCCAAAAACCGTCTGCATCGCCTGGTTCGTAACTGTCGATGACTTCCTCCCATTGCCCGGCGCTCGCGAAACTGATGATCGGGTAGGATCGCCCGGGCGGTCGAGCTGTTGTTCGTATATTCGAGCTTATAGCCTCATCTATACGTTGGGCCGCAAGTGGGGAGTTTCGTTGCGGCGACTCGTACGGCTCCGGCTGTTCTGCTACTTGGCGGGCTGCTTTGTCCATTTCCCCGCGGCCATGAGTGAGCCATGTCGGCGAAACGCGAAGCGCGCTCGCGATCGCGCCCGCGTGGGTGCTGGCCTTGCCTTTCTTGGCTAAATACTGGATCGACTGGGGACGCACGCCGATCGCCCGCGCCAACTCGGATTGGCTCATGCCGCGCACATCGAGCGCGTGCTTTAGGCGTTCATGGAAGTGTTTCACAAGGCATAGGGTTACAAACGAGCCTGTTCCTGTCTCGACAAAATTATTTGTTGACGGGCTACAAATACGTTTGTAGATTGGCGGCATGAAAGACACACCGCTAAAGCGAGCAGTCGATCTGGTCGGCACGCAGTCTGGACTGGCCCGGAAGATCGGCGGCGACGTGAAACAACAGAACGTCTGGTTGTGGCTCCAGCGCAACGAAGCGCCTGCAGAGCACTGCATCGCGATTGAGCGGGCATGCGGCGGGAAGGTCACTCGCTACGAGTTGCGGCCCGATGTGTTTGGTGATTGCGCCGAAGTGGCCGAAGAGCCGCATTCCGTTTCTCAATAAAACCAATGACTGGAGTATGCGAGATGCCCACAGACACCGGAACGTCTGAAACAGTACACGTCGAGCACCCGAGCCGATCGGCCGTGCTCGTGTTCTACGCCGAGCGGGTGCTTGAAGAGACCCCGATGACGTTCGACGCCCTGGCCGAGGCCATCGCAATCGAATACGAGCGGCGGGTGCCGGCTCATGCGCGCAGCGTGAAGCTGGCCGCGCCTTCGTCATCGGACTACCGAACGTTCGCGAAAGAGCTGGGCGCGGTATCGACGCGCACGAAGCGCTATATCCGCGGTGGGATGCTGATCCCGTCCGATCTGGAAGAGGCGATCGCTTACGCGCTGCCGGCGCCGTATGGACTCCAATGTCGGCGAGCTCTGGCGCGGCGGTATGGATTCCTCGGCGCAGTCAGCCCGCAGTCCGAGGCGGCCCCAAGCGATGCCGAGGCGCTCAGCTCGATCTGTGCTGACGCGGGCGGCGTGATCCGCAGCGTGGGCGAGGCGCTGGCCGATGGCCGACTGGATGCCGACGACATCGCGCTGGCGCCGCTGATGATCCGCCAGCTGCATGACTTGATGTCCGATGCCGCCTCGGCGATCAAGCGGATCGAGGATCGGACCGGCTACCGGGCCCCGCGGCCGGAAAGCATTCGTACCTCACCGCCCACCGTGATCGCTGCGATTCCGACCGGCCGGCAGACGGTGTCGGCATGAACCCGGGCGAGTGCGAGCATATCCCCGAGCGTCGCTTGCTGGCGGCCGTGATCGCCCAGGCGGTGCATGACGCGGGCGACCACGTAAAGGGCGCAGCTGCGGCCGTGCGCCGCGAGCAGGCCCGCGTGTGGATCCAGCAAAGCCCGGTGTTCGTCTGGTACTGCGAGCTGCTGAACCTGAACGACGTCGTGATACGCCAAGGCGTGCTGAATGCCGGGCGCGAGCGCCGCCGGCGCAATCTGACGACGACGGTGTAGTCATGGCTGGAGACTGGATCAAGGTCGAGAAATCGCTTTCGGATAAGCCGGAGGCCTGGCAGATCGCCGCGTCTCTGGATATCGATCCGGATGCGGTGGTCGGCAAGCTGATCCGCATTTGGGCGTGGTTCGATGACCAGACCGAAAACGGTAACGCACCGAGCGTTACCCGAGCGTTGCTCGATCGGCGTGTCGGCGTTACCGGGTTTTGCGACGCGATGATCGCGGCCGGCTGGATGCACGACGACGGCCAGCACATCGCGCTGCCCAACTTCGACCGACACAACGGCAAAACCGCCAAGAATCGGGCACTTACAGCCAAACGCGTCGCCCAGCACAAACGCAAGAGTAACGCCGAGGGTAACGAAACAGGTAACGCAGCGAGCGTTACTAACGCGTTACCTAGAGAAGAGAAGAGAAGAAGTACTAGCAAGCCTCACGCGGACGCGCGCGAGAGCGACGCCGATGTGCCCCCGCCAGCGGCTTCGCCCGACGGCTTGAGCCACGGCGAAGTGCGCGATGTGCTCATGGCCCACGGCGCGCCTTTCCAGGTGTGCACAAGCCAGAAAGGCCAGGACGCGATCAACGGATGGGTGCGCGCTGCGGTGACCGGTGCCGATCTGGCAGTGGCCGTCGGCCGAGCACACCAGCGCAAACGTGACGGGCCGATCAGCCCCGGCTATCTGGACCCGATCGTCAAGCAAGTCGTCAGCGAAAGAACGACCCCGAAACAGCGAGACACCCATGGAACGAGCAATTCAAGACATCACGGCAACCGTGCAAGCGAACGGGCCGCGAGCCTCCTGGCAATCGCGCAAGGCGACGAATGACCTGCCAACGAAGGCTTTCATCGCGCAGCTGTTCCTGCGCATGCAAAGCACATTCGGCCACAAGTGGCTGAGCCTGGTGCCCGACGACGCGACTCAGACGCTGGCGATCCACGAATGGCGGCATCAGCTCGCCGAATTGTCGGAAGCGCAGATGGAGTCGGGCTTTCGGCGGATGCTCAAGCGATCGGGCGCGAATGCCGCCTGGCCGCCGGGCGCGGCCGAGTTCCGGGCGCTGTGCAAGCCGCATCGTGAGCCGTACGAGCGTGTCGAGTTTCAGGGCCATGCGCTGCCGCATAAGCCGCTGACCCCGGCCGAGAACCGCGAGCGGGCACCGAGCCTCCGGGCGGCGCTACGGGGCGAGTATCCGCGGGGCGAGTCGTGAGCATCACCCCCGATCAGATCCTGATGGACGCCGAGGTGCAGGCCGCGCGCTGGCGCCGTAAGCGGGTGGGCCGCGATGCGACGGTGACGTTCACGCTGCCGGACGACGACGAGCTGCGCGATCTGATTGCGCACCGTCACCAGCGCTGCGGGCCGAACCACTACCGGCTTGTGTTGCTCGCGATCGACGATGGCGAAGCGCTGGATAGCGATGCGGGCGAGACGTCGCCCGCTGCGGGCCCGTATATCGCCGACGCGGATCGGCTGCGGGCCAGCGGTTTTCTGTGCGATCTGCGTGTCGCGGCCGCTCTGGGCAGTGATTCGGACTACGACGCCTGGGTCACACGCCAGCGGTCGATCGTATCCGGCGAGTTCAGCGAGGTCGACGCCGGCGGCGACGGCCGGTGTGTTGCGTGCCATGTGCGCCGCTCGGGCGAGGCAGGGACAGCATTCAAGCCCTTGTATGCCCAGGTGCCCATGACGGACGACGAGCACAGCCGGCAGCACCAGGGCGGCGAAGTGGCCGTGTACCTGCGTTGGGCGCGGCTGGCGGGCATCACCGTGCAGCCCAGCCGGGCGGCGGCGCATGCGTGGTTCGACGAGCGGCTGATCGAGACCCGGGCGCGTTGGGCCGAAGCGCAGCTATGCGCGGCGCTCGAGGTGCCGGCCCTGTCGCATGTCGAGCCGATCGCGTTGCATGAATGGGCACGCGACCGCGATTTGGTCGACCTGCTGCCCGCCGAGGCGGTGGAGGGTGCGCCGGTATGACATGGCACACGCGAATCGGCCGGCTCCACATCGGGCTGGAGATCACCGGCGCCGACATACAGCTGCTGCCACAGCTCGGATTTTCTCATTTCAAGCCGCCGGGCCGGGCCCGTCTATGGGACGTGACCGTGGCATGGCTTTGCATACACACCTGGATAGGACGACGAGCATGACCGACACGACTGCACATTCGATTCTCGACGCCGCCGGGCAGCACATGCGCGACCGAGCGACGACGTACGACAAGCCCGAGGGCGAGAGAAGCATGGCCGCAACGGTGACGGCGTTCAATGCGATCACCGGGCATGCGCTGACGGAAGAGCAGGGCTGGGCGTTCATGGAGCTGCTCAAAATCACGCGCAGCCAGTCGGGCGATTTCCGGGCCGACAACTACGAGGATGCGGCGGCGTATGCCGCACTGCGGGGCGAGGCCGCGGCTCTTGAGCGGCCTGGGCAAGTGCCGCCCCTACGATGCGAGAAGTGTGGCGAAGAGGTTGAATCTTCGCGACTTCACATCTGTGATTTGCGCCTTCATGGCCAACATAGCTGAACCCTGGCTCAAGGCCCACGGCTTCGGCACCGACGAGCCCGACCGCATAGGCGCGATCGCCAAGACCATGGCCGGCCAGCCGACGAAGTTTGATCGCATCGAGCAGGCCCGGCGCCTGGAAAAGCTGCACGGCCGACACGTGGCCGAGCAGATCGCTAAACGAGCAGAACAGATATTGCGAGACCGGAGACAACAACTATGACACGCACAATCGAAACCCCAGCGGCCCGGGCCAGTGATCCGCATACGTCGCATGCCGCAGCCGATGCCATGACGGCGTCCGGATGGCGGCGCCACCACCAGGACATCGTGACCGCCGCTGTTCGCCTGTCGCCTGGCTCCACCAGCGCCGAGCTGTCTGCTGTTTGTGAAAGGCGATCGCTCACTGTCGCTCGCATTGTCTACGACAAGACATGGCCGAATCGCGATGAAGAGGCGTCAGTGCGACTCGACCGCTGGCAGATCGCACGTCGTTTGCCAGAGGCTGAAACTGCCGAAGACATCCGCCGTGGCGAAGCCCGTAAGTGCTCGATCAAGGAGCGCAAGTCGCTGACGTGGTGGCCGGTAGTGAAGGGCGCTCACGCGTGAAGCTGAGCAAGCGCCAGATCAAGGATCACGCCCAGATCATGGACATGGTCGAGACAGATCGACGTCTTACGGAAGACGAAAAGGTGTTCGTGCTCGACCACTTCCATGAAGGCGCCACGCATATCAACTCGTCGGCCGGTGCGTTCTTCACGCCCCGCGGCTTGGCGCGAGATTTCGCGATCGAGGTGGGCGAGATATACGGCAGTGACCAGCGGTGCATCGATCTGTGTGCCGGCATCGGCGCGCTGGCGTTTGCGGTGGAAGAGAAAGTCTCCGATCTGGTGTGTGTCGAGCTCAACCCGGATTACGCCCGCATCGGCCGCAAGATCGTGCCGAACGCGGAGTGGATCGTCGGCAGTGTGTTCGACCTGCCGGATATGGGCCGATTCCGGTGGGCGATCAGCAATCCGCCGTTCGGCAACGTGCCGGCCGATGGTTTCGTCGGTGAATACACGGGCGCGCAGTTCGAATACAAGGTCATCGAGACGGCATCACGCATCGCCGACTTTGGCGCCTTCATCCTGCCGCAGCAGTCCGCGCCGTTCCGCTATTCCGGCCAGCCGTGCTTCCGCGACGAGGAAACAGACAAAGCGGCGCGTTTTCGCGAACAGACCGGCATCGTCATGGAGCCGAGCTGCGGCATCGATACGTCGCTGTATCGCGGCGACTGGAAGGGCGTGAGCCCGGTGTGCGAGATCGTGGCGTGTGAGTTCGAACAGCCCAAGCCAGCGCAGGCGGCGGCATGGGATCAGATGGATTCGTTGGAGGTGGTGGCATGAGCAGACCCAAAGATTACAACGTGCAAATCAAGGTCCGGAACGCGCCATTGATGAAGATGATGCGCGCGAATGGCTATTCAACGTCAGCAGAGCTTTCGCGGGCATGTGGCGTAAACCAAACCACTATAAGCGCGTATCTGAACCTGCGAAAAGCGCCTATCAAAAGCGATGGGGACTGGGCGCTTCCAGTAATCCGTATGGCTGATTGCCTTAACGTCATCCCGGAACTCCTTTTCCCCGAACGACACCTCTATAGCCCCATAGAAAACAACACCAGAGAAGTTGAGTTTGATTGGCAAGAAATGATGCAGCTTTCTCACGAGGCTAATGGCTGCGGAGACCCCCTGTTAGATATCGAAGCATCTCAAGCAACCGAAGATGTGAATGAGGCTCTAGAAGTTCTTGGGGAGAAAGAGATATTCATATTAAAACATCGCCACGGGTTCGATGGGGAAGAGAAAAGCTTACGAGAAATAGGTGAGATGCTCGGCTTGTCTACTGAACGAGTCAGGCAGATAGAGCAGAAAAGCTTGCGCTTACTAAGGCATCCCGATCGCGCGAAGAAATTGGTTCAGTACGTAAGACTATGAGCGAACATACCGAACAAGCGACGCTCATCCGCATGGTCGACTGGAACGCGCGCCAGCACCCCGAGCTGTCGATGCTTTATGCCGTGCCGAACGGCTCGGATCGTCACCCGGCGGTGGCTGGGAAGCTGAAAGCCGAGGGTGTGCGCAAGGGCGTACCGGATCTGTGCTTGCCAGTCGCCCGGCAGGGGTATCACGGCCTGTATGTCGAGATGAAGACAACGAAGGGTCGCACCTCGCCTGAGCAGCGCGACTGGATCGAGCGGCTGCAGGGCGAGGGCTACCGGGCGGCGGTATGTCGCGGGTGGTCTGCGGCGTGGAACGAGATCGCCGGATATTTGGGAATTAAGGAGGAAACCAAGCCGTGAGCCATCAAACCGAATGCGAAACCATGCTGCCGTGCCCGTTCTGCGGCGGGCCGCCCTGCGCGGTTGTAATGAATGAGACCACGAGCCGCGCCGTGCGGGACGAGGACTGGGGCGAGGACGGCGTGCTGTTTATATCGGCGCACGTCTTCTGCCATGAATGCGGCGCTCGCGGCGAGGCGTTCCAAGAGCCGATCGCGCTGCCCCCTGAATTGCCTGTTCTGAAGGAAAGGGCAGCAAAGGCATGGAACGATCGCAACGCCCGCCATCTGGGTCTTTACGTGGCATCGGTTCGTGGTGCGTGACGCCATTGGTTCGACAGAGGCGTTCGAGATTTGGCGGCGCAACTCACTGTCGCGCTACCGCTGGAAGATGTTTCGCCAGCACCTTCGCGCGGCGATCTGCGAGCGAGTCGGGACACGAGACCAGAAGTGGCATTCCACGCTGAGGTTCATGACGCCCGCGGACGTTATCGAGGCCGACCGCCGCACACGAGAGGAGCGCACATGCGAGAAATAACCGTCCCCATTTACATCACAGCCGAGGTGGCGTAATGGCGCGAGAGAAAACCGCGATTGATATCCAGCGCAGCAAAGTCGAATCCCTGCTGTGGGATTGCTTCGAGCAGGCCGGCCAAGCGCCGGCGGTGACCGGACATCCGTCGACGTCGCCGACGTATCGCATGATGCAGGCGGGCATGGGCCGATCGGGGTCGCGCGTGACGAGCCCATGGCGGGGCCGTGTGCGTCGCTACAACGACAATCAGGTCATGGGCGGCCGGCTGGAGATCGAGCCGGCCGGCACGTGCTACGGGCGAGAGACGCGATCGACTCGGGTCGCAGAGTTCACGCAGCCGGAGATCGACGCCGATCGGATGGGCCCGCCGGTTGAGTGGGTGGGGCAGATCATCGCCGCGATGCCGTCGTATCAGCGCGACGTCATCCTGCTGCGCTATCGCGATCGCGTGCGGGAGTTCAAGACGATAGCGGCCGAAATGCGGGCCCAGGCGGATACGCAGGGCTACCCGGCGGGCACGTGTACGAAAGACGCTGTGGCGACGCTGCACAACGCGGCACTGGATCACATATACCGGCTGATGTTCGAGATGGCGGCCCCGGTTCGGCGGTCGATCATTCCTGAGCAGATGGCGGTTGAGGGTTGACACTTGAGGATAGGTGTCGACGCGCAGATGCGATCACCTGCTGCGATTTGTTATGCCGAACGGAGGCTAGAATGCCTTGCTACATGACTAGATTGGAAGACGGTCGACTCGCGCACATATGCGGAGATCTGGGGCCGCACTGCGGCGAGTGCTCTGACGTAGGCGATTACCTGTGCGATTACCCAGTCGGCGACGGAAAGACGTGTGACCGCCCGCTGTGTGAACACCATGCAAAAGAAGTGGCGCCCGAAATTCATTACTGCCCCAGCCACTGGCGAGAGTGGGACGAATTTCGTAAATCAGGCGGCGTGAAACGTGAGCTTGAAAACGTAACGCCATTCAATAGGCATAACACTTGAGGTGAGGCGTCGCCCCGACAGGGGCGATC